>JBBSEI010000011.1:0-71772 GCA_038239865.1 Chthoniobacterales bacterium | reverse complement strand
CTCGATGCCGTGAAGAATGAGCGCATCCGCGAAAAGCTGCGCGAGGCCTCGCAGCGCGTGCGGGAAAATCGCGAGATGGTGCGGCTCGATGATGACCTCGCGCTGCCGGTGCCGCTGGCAAAAATGGCGATCGCACCGCGCTGGCCGGAACTCATCGTCGCGCTGGAGAAGTGCGATTTCAAAGGACTGCTCGCTGAGGTGAAGGCGGATGCCGCCGCGCTCGGAGTCCCGCTGGCGGTGCCGATTTCAGTCCCGCAAATTGCGCAGCCGCAGAGCGAGAAGCAGGGCGAACTTTTCTAGTCGCGTGGCGTCGCGCGGGATCGCGATCCTTCGCGCGACATCATGCTGCGGTGCCCGTCTCGCGAGGCTCGGATTTTTGCCAGAGCGCGTCGCGGAAGACCCACGCGAGCGCGAAGCCGACGAAGAGTACGGTGCCGATTTGCTGCACGGACATGGACCACAGATCGCGCCGCCGACCCGCGAAGGCGATGAAGGCCGCACCGCCGATGAGGATCGTGAGCACGGTAACGATGAGCCCGCGCATCCAGCGGGGAAAGGGACGGCTGAATGCCTCCACGGCGGCGAGCGATACGGCGGGCGCGAGCAGGGTGTACGTCGAGGATTCCGTCGCGGGGCCGAGCAGGAGCATCCACGAGCAGACGAGCGTGAAGATGAGCGTGAGCAGGCGATCGGTGCTCCATTTTTTCACGCGGCCGACGAGACACAGCACGGCGATCACCGCGCCGCCGAGGATTTGCAGGATGAAGTAGAACCGCAGATTCAGCTCGAGGCCGCAGGCGTAGAGCAGCGTCCAGAGATCGCGCGGGCGGTTCATGATGTCGTAGTGCCGCTCGTCCACGGTGCGGTTCTCCTTCCAGTTGTGGTACTGCTCGGCGACGTAGGCGGGCTTTTGCAAAAGGAACGAAAGCGCGCCGAGCGCGATCAGCGCGACGACGAGACGCCACGAAAACTTCCGCGGGAAAATCACGCAGAGCAGCAGGCCCGCGGCGAGCGGGTAGATTTTCAAATACGCGACGAGGCCGATGCACACCGCGGCCACGGCCCAGCGCGCGGAACGCGCGGCGATGAGTGCGAACATGACGAGCGCGACGACAAGCGGATTCGCCTGCGCGTTGTTGATGCTGCCGATGGAAAGCGGGAGCAGCACGAGGAAGACGAGCGGGTGATTTTTCTCCGGAATCCGCGCAGTGCCGTCGCGAAGCCATGCGCGCACTGCGGCGAGGAAGACGGCGACGACGCTGAGTCGCCAGACGATGTTCGCGAGCCAGAGCGGCATGAGCGCGAAGGGCGAAAACAGCGCGGCGGCGAGCGGGCTGTAGAGGAAATCGGTGCGGCCGGAGTAAAGATTTTCGCCGTGCAGCCAGCGTGCGCCGGCGGTATGGAAAATCGGGAAGACGGTGCCGCTGCCGGGCTTCAGCAGGGAGCGAATGAGTACGCCGGCGATGAGCGCGATCCACAGCGCGATCACGATGGCCCACGGCGAAAGGCGTCGCGTGCGCGGCGAGGCTAGCGGTGCTGCCATCGGGATGTCGGTGTCATGTGAGGCGCAGGCTATTCGCCGCGGCGGGTGGCGGACAAACGGAAAACATGAGCGGGGATTTCGCTGTGGTGTCCCCAATTTAAAGTTGAGCGTTGAGCGTTTGCTGTTTGAGGTTGATCCCGTCGACGGCGCCTCCTGACTGAGGACACGGGTTCAGAATCCGATCGATCCGCTGCGCGGGGCTCAACGCCAAACATTCAACGTTCAACTTCAAACTTCAAACGAGGAGGCAGCGGAGTTCGCCAGCGCGGTTGACCGGCGCGCGTTCCGCCACTACACGACTCGCCCCGAAAATCACTCCGCATTCCCGCACCATGGCACTCCTCAACGATTACTACTCCAAGCTCAAGGCCGGCTACCTTTTTCCCGAAATCGCGCGGCGCGTGAAGACGTTCACGGACGCGAATCCCGACGCGGCGAAGCGCCTGATCCGATGCGGCATCGGCGATGTGACCGAGCCGCTGCCCGAGGCGGTGCGCACTGCGCTGCACAAGGCCGTGGATGAAATGGGCGTGCCCGAGACGTTCAAGGGCTACGGCCCGGAGCAGGGCTACGAGTGGTTGCGGAAGGCGATCGCGGAAAACGATTACCGCGCGCACGGCATCGAGATCGCGGACGATGAGATCATCGTGAGCGACGGATCGAAATGCGACACGGGCAACATCCTCGATGTGCTCGGCGCGAAGAATGTCATCGCCGTGACCGATCCCGTCTATCCCGTGTACGTGGACACCAACGTGATGGCCGGCAACACCGGCGACGCGGATGCGCGCGGCGCGTACGCGGGCCTCGTGTATCTCGAGGGCAATGAGGCGAACGGCTTCGTCCCCGCGCCGCCGAAGCAGCACGTGGATGTCATTTACCTCTGCTCGCCGAACAACCCGACCGGCGCCGCCGCGACACGCGCGCAGCTCGAGGCGTGGGTGGCGTACGCGCGCGCGAACGGCACGGTGATCCTCTTCGATGCCGCATACGAGGCGTACATCAGCGAGCCCGGGATTCCGCATTCGATCTACGAGATTCCCGGCGCGCGCGAGTGTGCGATCGAGTTCCGCAGTTTTTCAAAAAGCGGCGGCTTCACCGGCGTGCGCTGCGCCTTCGTCGTCGTGCCGAAGACGCTCATGCTCACGACGGCATCCGGCGAAAAGAAGCCGCTGCATCCGCTCTGGCTGCGGCGGCAGACGACGAAATTCAACGGCGTCGCGTACATCATTCAGCGAGCGGCGGAGGCGGTTTATTCGAGCGAGGGCAAGGCGCAGGTGCGCGCGCTCGTCGAGCACTACATGGGCAATGCGCGCGTCCTGCTGGATGCCGCGCAGGCGGCGGGCTGGAAGACGTGGGGCGGCGTGAATGCGCCCTACATTTGGGTGAAGTGCCCCGGCGCGCTCGGCTCGTGGGAGATATTCGACAAGATGCTGAATGAGGCGAATGTCGTGATCACGCCCGGCGCGGGATTCGGTGCCGGTGGCGAAGGATATTTCCGGATCAGCGCGTTCAACAGCCGCGCGAATGCGGAGGAAGTGGGACGGCGGATCAAGGCGTTGAAAATCTAGGGCGGCGCTGCGCAATTCGTTCGCGTTCCTTTTCGTGCGTGCGGTCACGGGCTTGGTCGTGCAGCATTGGATCGCATGAGAACACGACTGCTCCGCGGACCGGCTTCGTCCGTCGCGCGGGCGATCTTTTTCGCGGTCATCGTGCCGATTTGCGCGGGCGGGATTTCGCTCGCGCAATTTGCGGCGGAGGATGAGGTGCGGCTGCGGCGCGATGAGCCGCTGCGGTTCAAGGACGGCGTGTTTCGCGATGGGAAGGCGGGCGAGACTTTCAAGGTGATGCGCTACGATCGCGCGGCGGGGCGCGTGTATTTGCTGGCGTTTGGCAGCGATGGAAAACCGTTTGCGCTGCACTGCGCGGATGCCGCGCTGGAGCCGGCACCGAAGGATCATTGGGCGCTGGTGCAGGAGGGCATCCGTACGATGCAGCAGGGCGACATCGCGGGCGCGCGCGCGCGATTCGTCCGCGCCTCGACCGGGGAAAATGTGGACAAGCTGGCGATGAATCTCGCGCTGCATGCCGAGACGATGCGCAAGTCCGCGGCGGACCTGGCGGCGGCGCGGTTTAATTTGCAGAGGGACCTCGGCGAGGTCGCGCGGCTGAACCGGAATGCGCAGACGGCGGATCATCCGTCGCTGACTCCCGGCGACAATTCGAACCAAGTCCGCGCGGAGGAAATCCGCGCGAAGGCTGCCGCACTGCGCGCGAAATCGGAGGCCGCGGTGGCGAGCGCAATGGATGCGCTGGGGAACACGGTCGAGTCGGCGCGGGGCTATGCGAGATCGCTGATCGAAAGCGGATCGCTCTCGGTGGGACTGCCGATGTGGGACGCGGTCACTTCGTTCGCGAGGAAGCAACTTTCGCCTGATCGGCAGTCGGCGGAGGCGGAGCCTTTCGAGCGGGCTGAAGTCACGCGACGGATCAATTTCGCGAGCGATTCGCTGGCGCGCGCACGGCTTCGCTTTGATGTGAAGCAACTGCTCGCCGCGCTGGGTGCGCTCGACAAAGGACTGGAATCGGAGCCGGGGCGGGGCGACCTGAAACAATTCCGCGCGGTGGTCGAGGCGTCCATCGAGCGCGCTCGCGCACGGGTGCAACTGGCGCGTTCGCTGGCCGAGCAAAATCGCCGCGAGGAGGCGCTTGCGGAACTCGCGAAAGCCGAGGCGATCTGCGCGGACGATGAGGAGGCACGCGCGCTCGCGAAGGAACTCCGCGCGGTGCCGCCGAAGCCAGCAGGCAGCGCGCGGTAGCGGAGCGCTGGAGAGCTTGCGCTACGGCAACGCGGTCCCGCGCGCGGCAGTGAGCAGCGAGTACCAATCGGCGCGCGAGAGTTCGATGGCGTCGGCTTGCGCGGCTTCGCGGATGTGTGCGGGATTTACGGAGCCGATCACCGGCTGCATGCGCGAGGGATGCCGCAGCAGCCATGCGAGCGCGATGGCGGCGGGGGTCACGCTTTTCTCCGCGGCGATTTTGGAAAGGAGCGCGTGCAGTTTTTCCGTGTGCTCGTCGCGCGCGGGATCGAGCAGGAGGCCTTTCGCGAGCGGGCTCCAGGCCATCGGCGTGATGCGCTCGGTGAGGCATTGATCGAGTGTGCCGTCGCCGAGGCACTCGAGTGCGGCGAGGCTGACTTCGACCTGGTTCACGATGAGCGGCATCGCGCAGTGTTTTTGCAGCGCGGTGAGTTGCGAGGGGCGGAAATTGCTCACGCCAAACTCGCGGACTTTGCCATCCGCGCGGAGTTGCGAGAAGGCGCCCGCGATTTCCGCCGGGTCGCCGAGGAAGTCGGGGCGGTGGATCATCAGGAGGTCCACGAAGTCCGTGCCGATCCGTGTGAGCGAACTTTCCACGGATGCGACGATGTGCGCGGCCGACGAATCGTAGCAATGCGTGCGGCCGTCCCACGGCGGGCAGATGCCGCACTTCGTCGCGAGTACGATGCGCTGCCGCATCCCCGGAGTGTCGCGCAGCACTTTGCCAAAAATGCGCTCGCACTCGCCGCGCCCGTAGATGTCGGCGTTGTCGAAAAGTGTGAAGCCTGCGTCGTACGCCGCGCGCACGGCGGCGATGCCGATCGCATCATCGAGGCGCGGCCCATTTTCACTGCCGGCGAGCCGCCAGCAGCCGTATGCGAGGCGGGTGGAAGTGAGGGAGCTGGTGCCGAGGGTGAGCGTTTGCATGGGGCGTGGGAATAGCGAGGGCGCGCGCGGCTGTCAGCGTGAAAGCGAATGACGAACGGCATGCGGAGATTCGGACAGACCGCAGCGCGCACATCCATGACTCATCCGCGCAGATGTGCGTGCTCCCCCAGTATCGTGGTTTACTCGCTGCCGTCGGACACGGCGCGCCGTGCTGTGGCGCGCTCGTTCCGCCTCGCGTGCCTGAGCGCGGGCAAGCGGATCAAGGCCATTGCGTGAACGAGTTCGGCGTTTTGCGGGAGCGGCGCCGCTAAAACGGCACGTCGTCCGCCTGCACGTCGAGGTCCGGATCCGCGGGCGGGCGGGGCGGGCTGGCGGGAGCGCGGCGTTGCGGCGGAGCGCTGCTGCGAGCGGGTGCAGCAGAGTGGGAGCCGCCGCCTTCCTCGCCACCGCCGCCGCCTTCGCGGCTGCCGAGGAATTCAAAGCTGTCCACGACGACGCGCAGTTTGCTCATTTTTTTGCCGGTCGTCTTGTCGTCCCATTGATCGAGCTTCAGCCGGCCCTCGATGAAAATCGGGCGGCCTTTTTTGAAATACTCGCCGATGACTTCCGCCGTGCGGCCGAATGCTTCGAGGTCGATAAAGGTCACCTCCTCGCGCTTTTCACCGCCCTCGGGGGTGTAGGTGCGGTTCACGGCGATGCCGAAGTTGGCGATCGCGGTGCCCTTCGGCGTGTACTTGATCTCGGGATCCCTCGTGAGGTTTCCCATGAGCATGACTTTATTGAGGTTTGGCATGTGCGCGACGGTGCTGGGCGTTTGGGTTTCCGGGGAAAAATGACGCGCGCTTTTTAGGCGGCCTTTTTCTTCTCGGGGAGGCGGGCGTACTGCTGGCGATAGACTTCGTCGTCGAGCGTGAAGCGGGCCTTCAGCTTGTCGAGCGCGGAGGACTCGGCACTGAAGACGAAGTTCACGAAGTAGCCGCTGTCGAGCTTGCCTTTGACGTAGGTGAAATGGCGCTGCTCCATCTTTTGGACGGATTCGACCTTCGCGCCGTCGGTGGCGAAATCCTTCTCGATGCGCTCGATGATCTTCTGCGCGTTGTCTTCCTTGCCTTTGATGTTGAGGACGAGGAGTCCCTCGTAACGGTGTGTCATGGTGATGCGGTGGGTGTGTTGATGTTGAATTTGTTCATGGCGGAAGGCAAGTCGTTCTCCTGCGCAAACCGCACGGCCTCGACGGCGCGGTCGAGAGATTGCTCGACGAGCGGGCGCTCATCCAAGGCAAATCTCCCGAGCACGTGGCCGACGGCGGCACCCGGCTCCGAAGAGCCGATGCCGACGCGCAGCCGCGGGACGTCCTGCGTGCCGAGATGATCGAGGAGGCTGCGGAGGCCGTTGTGGCCGCCGTGGCTTCCGCGTTCCCGGAGGCGCAGGCGTCCCAGCGGGAGCGCCATGTCGTCGAGCACGACGAGGACGCGGGCAGGATCGATTTGGTAAAATCGCGCCAGTGCGCTCACGCTTTCGCCGCTGAGGTTCATGTAGGTCTGCGGTTTCAGGAGCCAGACGCCGTGCGTTTGCACGGCGTCCGCCTGCCATTTTTTTTCAGCCCGGAAGGCAGCGCCCATCGCGGCGGCGAGACGGTCGAGGACCATGAAGCCGACGTTGTGACGCGTGCCCGAATACTCCCGGCCCGGATTTCCCAAGCCGACGAGCAGCCGGAATGTGGGTCCGTCGGGAGCCATTCATCCGGGCCGGAAAAATTACTTCTTCGCGGGTTTCGCGTCCTTGCCCTTGTCGCCCGCGGCCGCGGCTTCGCCGGCTTCGGGTTTCTTTTCCTTGATGACTTCGGGCTCCTTCGCGGCGGTGCCTTCGGCGGCAGGCGCGACGACTTCCTCGACGGTCGGCGCGGTGATGTGCAGCACGCTGATGTCGGGATGGCCGAGCGCGGTGACGCCTTCGGGGAGCGGGAGATCCTTGATGTGGACAGCATCGCCGATTTCGAGCGGGGTGACGTCGATGACGATGGAATCGGGAAGATCCTTGGGCAGGCACTCGACCTCGATGGAACGGAGGAGCTGTTCGAGAATGCCGCCGAGATTTTTCACGCCGCTCGCTTCGCCAAAGATGACGACGGGGATCGTGGTGTGCATTTTCTCATCGGCACGCAGCGCGTGGAAATCGAGGTGCATGATGTGCCGCTTCAGCGCGTGGTGCTGCACGTCCTGGATGAGGGCGAGCGTCTTTTCGCCGCCGACGATTTCGAGGTCCACGAGGACGTGCTCGCCGGTCGTCTTGCCGAGCGCCGCCTTGAGTTCGCGGGCGTCGAGCTGGAGGTTCTGCGGCTTGTCGAGGTGGCGTCCGTAGATGACGGCCGGGACGAGGCCCGCCTTGCGTGCCTTCTTGGATTCGACGGTGCCTGCGCCCGTGCGGGGCTGTGCTTTGAGTTGGATTGCTTTGGCCATTGCTGTGTGCAGCTACTGCTGTGGTTGGTTGTTTTGGTTACGTGCTGGGGATTTGGAAAAGGGAGGAAACGGATTCGTTGCCGTAGATACGGTTGATGCCTTCACCGAGGAGCGAAGCGATGCAGAGCGAAGTGATCCTGATGCCGTCGCAGGTGCGCACGGGCACGCTGTTCGTGCAGACGAGCTCGGTGATTTCGGATTCCTTCAGGCGCTGATGGCCGAGGTCGCTCAGGACCGCGTGACTCACGCAAGCCATGATCTCCTTCGCACCATTCTCCTTCAGCAATTTCGCCGCCGCAGTCAGGGTGCCTGCGGTCTCGGTGAGATCGTCCACGAGGATCACCGAGCGACCTTCGACTTCGCCGATGAGGGTGGTCGCGGAGACTTCCGTCGGGCTCTTGCGACGCTTGGCGACGATGGCGAGGCTCGTGTCGAGCGCCTGCGCGTAGGCATTCGCCATTTTCAAGCCGCCGACATCCGGCGAGACGACCACGGGATCGTTCAGGTTTTTCGACTTGAGATACTGGAGGATGACAGGCGCGGCGAAAAGATGATCCACCGGGATGTCGAAAAATCCCGCGACCTGCTGTGCGTGAAGATCCACCGTGAGCACGCGGTTCACGCCGGCCGCGGTGAGAAGATTCGCGACGAGCTTCGCGGTGATGGGCACGCGCGGCTGATCTTTTCGATCCTGCCGGGCATAGCCGAAAAACGGGATGACCGCCGTGATGCGTGACGCGCTCGCCCGCCGCGCGGCGTCCACCATGATGAGCAGTTCCATCAGGTTCTGATTCGTCGGCGGGCAGGTCGGCTGCACGATGAACACGTCGCGTCCGCGGATGTTCTCGTTGATCTTCACCATCGTCTCGCCGTCGGGAAAGGACGCGACCGTCGCGTTGCCGAGCGGGATTTTGCAATACGCCGCGATGCGTTGCGCGAGTTCATTGTGCGCGGAACCACTGAAGATTTTCAGCTCTGTGGGCGGTCGGTAAGACATCAGGAGAAAGGGGCGGGGACTCTAGGGGGCGATCGCGGAAAGGCAACCGGATTCTCGGCGGGAGATCGCCGGAGGGAAATGCGCGGCCGCAGACGGAAAATCGCCAACCCGCGACCGCGGCCCGCGCCTCAGTTTTTGTCCACGCTGTATTTTCCCGGCCCGATGAAAATCATCGAGAGGAAAACCAGCCCGAGTTCCCACGCATGGGAGGCACTTTGCAGCGCGCTCACGCCCTTTGCCGCCAGGTGTCCGGCGTGGATTCCCTCGATTGCCATCGTAAGGGCGATGAGCAGGCACGCGGGCCGGAATGCGAGACCGATGATGAATAGCGCGACGCCGACAGTCTCCGCCATCGCGGCCATGAAACCCCAGAACGTCGGCCAGAACGTGATGCCGAGATGCCCCATAGCCATCCCGAGATCGTGCCATTTTTTGGTGCCGCCGGCGAGTTTCTCCCAGCCGTGCGCCCAGAGAAAAAGCGCACCGAGCGTGAGGCGCAGGAAGAGGAGGCCGGCGTCGCGGTTACGAGAGAGAAATGCCCACATGCCGGGATTTCCTATCCTGCCTGCGCTGACTACGGCGAGATGAATGTGCATCGCCAGACTTTGAAAAAATCCGGGCGGAGCGGTTCACGCAAAGACGCAAAGGCGCAAAGTTTTTCTCTCTCTGTTCATGCTTCCTTGCGCCTTTGCGTCTTTGCGTGAATCCATTTCCCTCGCATCCGGGGATGCGGCATTTCGCTTGCGCCTTTTCCGCCGCTCGGGACACTCGCTGCCCTATGCTCCGCCCCATTTGTTCCCTGCTGTGTGTGCTCGCCGCCGTGCTCGCGACTTCGCGTGCCGACGTGACTTTTGTGGAATCCGCCGACCGCGTGTCGGTGAAAATCGACGGAGCAATTTTCACCGAATACCGCCACGGCGATGCGTCGCACGTGTACTACTGGCCGGTGCTCGGGCCCGGCGGTGCGAAAATGACGCGCAGCTTCCCGATGGAAACGCTCGACGGGGAGGCGCACGATCATCCGCACCACCGCTCGCTGTGGTTTTCGCACGGGAATGTGAACGGCGTGGATTTCTGGGCCGAGGCCGCGTCCTCCGGCGGCAAGCCCTCGAAGCAGCCGCTCGGCGCGATCGAACATGTGAAGGTGCTCTCGATGGAAGCGGGCAAAGTCGGCACGCTGAAAACTTCGCAAAAGTGGACCGCGCCCGATGGCTCCGTGCCGCTCACCTCCGTGCAAGTCCTGCGCGTCCACCCGGGCCCGGAGACGGAGCGCATGTTTGATTTTGAAGTGACGCTGACCGCGGGCGACAAGGACGCCGTCTTCGGCGACACGAAGGAAGGCAGTGCCGCGATCCGCATCGCCGAAAGCATGCGCCTCAAGCAGCCGAAGGGTCCGGGCGAGGGGCACATCGTGAACGACTCCGGAGTGAAGGACGACAAAGTGTGGGGCCAGCACGCGAAGTGGGTGACGATGAGCGGACCGATCGCCGGCAAGCCGTACGCGATCACTTTCATGGATCATCCCTCGAATCTCCGGCATCCCACACGCTGGCACGCGCGGGACTACGGTCTCTTCGCCGCGAATCCATTTTGCGAGGCAGACATGGACAAGACTCAGGCGAAAGGCGCGGGCGACTACACGCTGAAGGCGGGGCAGAGCATCACTTTCAAGTACCGTTTTCTGATCACGCAGGGCGACGAGTCGTCCGTGAAACAGGAGGAGCGTTACAAGGAATTTGCGAAGTAGCGCCGCGACGTTCGTCGTGTCGCATATTGCAGCGCCGCGCAGATCGTGGGTCGCAAAGGACACGCCGCGCTCTGCCGAGCGCGCCTACGATCCGACGCGCACTTCTTCTTCCGCAGGCGCGGGCGGAAGCCCGCGGCCCTGCGCGCCGGAACGTTCCCGTTCCGTCCGCAACTGTCCGCAACCCGCCGCCACATCGATCCCGCGCCGCTGCCGCACCGTGCTCGGGATGCCCGCCGCTTTCAGCACGCGCTGAAATTCCGCCGCCGCCGGCGACGAGGTCGCGCTGCCCGCGAAGCCGCCCGTCGGATTGAGCGGAATGAGATTCACATGCGCATCAATTCCCGCGAGCAACTCGCCGATTTGCCGCGCGTGCGTCGGCGTGTCGTTCGTGCCCGCGATGAGCGTCCATTCAAAAAAGATGCGGCGTCCCGTGCGCGCGCAGTACGTGCGGCACGCGGCGATGAGTTCATCGAGCGGCCAGCGCTTGCCGGCGGGCACGAGCGCGGAGCGTTCCGCGTCCGTCGCGCCATGCAGGCTCACGGCGAGTCCGTAGCCGCGCTTTTCCTCCGCGAGACGCAGGATGCCCGGCACCACGCCGACGGTGCTGATCGTGATTTTTGCGGGACCGATGTTCAGTCCGCGCGTGTCGCTGATAATCTCCAGCGCGGTGAGGACGGAGTCGTAATTGTGCAGCGGCTCGCCCATGCCCATGAGCACGAGATTGCGCAGGCCCGACTTGCCGTCGCTCGCGAGTGCATCGCGCGCGTGCAGCACCTGCGCGACGATTTCGCCGGGCCGCAGGTGGCGTGAAAATCCCATCTGCCCCGTCGCGCAAAACACGCAGCCCATCGCGCAGCCCGCCTGCGTGCTCACGCACACCGTGAAGCGCCCCGGATAGACCATCGCGACGGTCTCGATGGTCTGCCCGTCGCCGAGGCGCAGGAGGAATTTCCGCGTGAGCCCGTCGCTGCTGCGGAGGTCGTCCGCCACCTCCGGCGCAGCGGAGAAAAACTCCGCATCGTCGCTTTGCCTCGCCTCGATCCAGCGGCGCAAAGGCGGCGAAAACTTTTCCGTCCGTTCTCGCGAAATCCCGCCGCCGCGATACATCGTCTTCCACAGTGCGCGCGTGTGGATCGCGTTCAGGCCATCGGCGACGAGCAGGCTTTCGAGTTCGGGAAATGTGAGATCAAAAAGCGCACGACGGCATCCGTCGCCGTCGGTGTTTGTTTTTTGAAAAGTAAGATCAGTGAGCGGCACGTCGTGTTCCTCGACGGTGCGCGAGCATGAGTTGCTTTGCAACGCGCATGGAGCGACACCCAGTTTTTTGCAGGCGCGCTCGGAAGCGCTCGGCTCGCAGGCTTCCACTCCCTTGCGGCCACCGCCGTCTGACGCTATGGCACGCCCTTGGATCCCGCCGCCTCACTGCAAACGCTCCTCGCTCGCCCCGAGCCCATCCTCGCGCTCGCGCCGATGCAGGAAGTCACGGACCTCCCGTTCTGGCGGCTGATGACACGCTACGGCGGCGCGGACGTGTACTTCACCGAATACTTCCGCGTCCACGCCGACTCGAATTTGGAAAAATGGATCCTCGAATCGATCACCGCGAATCCCACCGGTCGCCCGGTCGTTGCGCAGATGATCGGCAATGACATCCCTTCGCTCATCCGCACCGCGCGCAAGCTGCAGGAATATCCGGTCGCCGCAATCGATCTGAACCTCGGCTGCCCCGCGCCCATCGTGTACAAAAAATGCGCCGGCGGCGGACTGCTCCGCGAGCCGCAGCGCGTGGATGCGATCCTCGGCGCGCTGCGCGACGCGGTGCGCGTGAAGTTCACCGTGAAGACGCGCATCGGCTTCGACGACCCCGCGGTCTTCGACGAATTCCTGCCCATCTTCGCGCGCCACTCGCTCGATCTCCTCACCGTGCATGGCCGCACCGTTTCGGAAATGTACCGCAGCGAAGTCCACTACGATTTCATCGCGCGCGCCGTCGCAGCCATGCCCTGTCCCGTGCTCGCAAATGGCAACGTCTCTTCCGCACGAAAGGCCGCCGAAATCCTCGCGCTCACCGGCGCGCACGGCCTCATGATCGGCCGCGGCGCGATCCGGAATCCGTGGATGTTCGAGCAAATCCGCCAGCATCAGCGCGGCGCGGAAATCACGCTGCCGACCGGACGCGATGTGCTCGACTACATCCGCGCGCTGTACGATGCTGCCTGCACGCCGGAGGTCCCCGAGCGCTTGCAGGTGCAGAAAATGAAGAAGTATCTGAACTTCATCGGGCTCGGCGTGGAGCCGTCCGGCAAATTCCTGCACGACATCCGGCGCGTGACGACGCGCGCGGAGTTTTTCCGCGCCTGCGAGACATTCCTCGATCACGACGAACGAATGCCGCTCGAACCATTTTCCCTCGCGCTCAAGGAAACCGACGTGCTCGCCGGCGAGCATCTGTAGCCGCGCTCGGAAGTGCGCGGGTCGCAGCCTCCCGCCCGCGCCGGCGAACAATCCCTCCGCGCCCTGTCGCGCGATGCGTCAGTCCGCCGAATCCTTCCGCTCCAATTCCACATCATGCCACGACACGGGATCGTCATCCGGCTCGAGATGCGTGAGGACGATGAGGCCCGGAACACTCTTGCGAAGTTCCGCTTCGATCCGCTCCGCCAGATCGTGTCCGCGGGTGATCGACCACGCTCCCGGCATGAGCAGGTGGACGCTCATGAATTGCCGCGCCGCCGCGCGGCGGGTGAGCAGCGCGTGATACTGCACGCCTTCATCCGCGTACTTCGAGAGCGTCGCGCGGATGATCTCGAGCTGCGCGGCGGGCAGCCCCGTGTCCATCAGCCCGAGCATGGACTCGCGGACGAGGTCCACGCCCGTCGCCACGATGTGCAGAGCGATCAGGATTCCGATGAGCGGATCGAGCCACAGCCAGCCCGTAAGCGCGACGAGCGCGACCGCCGGGATCACCGCGACGGAGGTCCACACATCCGTGAGCAGATGTTTCGCGTCCGCTTGGAGAGCGATGGAATTTCGCAGCCGCCCGACGCGCAGCAGCACGCGCGCGACGGCGAAATTCACGCACGATGCAACGGCGGAAATCGCGAGCCCGGCAGTCGCTTGGCTGATCGCCTGCGGCGAGAAAAATCGCTCAACCGCGCTCCAGCCGATCGCCGCTGCCGCGACGAGAATGAGCGCGCCCTCCGTGCCTGCGGCGAAATATTCCGCCTTCGAGTGGCCGAATGCGTGATCATCATCCGCCGGCCGCACGGCGACGGCGAGCGAGCCGAGCGCGACGAATGCGGCGGCGAGATTCACAAGCGATTCCAGCGCATCCGAGAGCAGCCCGACTGATCCGGTGAGCCGCCACGCCGCGAGCTTCAGCACGAAAGTCACCACCGCCGCCACGACTGAGATGCGTGCGAAATAGGTCAGCGGGCGCTCCTTCATCCGCGACACGCTAGCGGTTGCGGAAAAATTGCGCCACTCCCGCCTTCGACCGCGCGGCTGCCCGTTCGGCGCAGCCCGGATCATCTTTCTCTTTGTCTTGCTCGTGCTCTCGTCGCGAAGCCCGCCCGATCGAGAGCAAGAGCACGAGCAAGACAAAGAGGAAGAGGGATGCGATCCGAATTTTCCGATCCGTCGGCTAGTCGCGCGAGGCGAATCCGATTACGACGATGAACCAATGGCATCCGAAGACGAATCCAGCGCACCGCTCGCGGCGATCGGCCGCTACCGCCGGCTGAAGGCGGCGCGCGAGCGCGGGCTCGTCGTCGCGGCGATGGAATTGCCGCACTGGATCGTGCGGGAGAAAAACGAGTGGGTGCTTTTCGTCGAGGAGCCTGCGAGCGATTCGGCGGCAGCGGCGGTCGCGGAATTTGAGGAGGAGGAAAGAACGCGCCCCCGCGCGCAGCGACCGGAACCGCTGGCGATCCCGAAGCTCGCGCTGATCCTCACACTTGCGGCGATGGTGATTTTCTACCGACTGCAAATCGCCGCGCCGCCCGCGCTCGTCGAACGCGGCGTCGCGGCGGATGCGCGGATTTTGCACGGCGAATGGTGGCGCATCTTCACGGCGCTCACGCTGCACGGCGGTCTGGAGCATCTCGTGTCGAATCTCGGCCTCGCGGTGTTCGCGTTCGCGTTTGTCTTTTCACGATTCGGCGCGGGCGCGGGGCTGCTCGGCACGGTGCTCGGCGGCGCGCTGGGGAATTTCATGAATGCATTCGCGCACGCTGCAAAGCCGCACCAAAGCATCGGATCCTCGACGGCGCTCTTCGCGAGCCTCGGGCTGCTCGCCGGTGCGGAATTGGCGGCGCGGCTGATGCACCGCGCGACGCGCACGGGCTGGCAGTTGCTCGTGCCGGTCGGCGCGGGACTGGCATTCCTCGCGCTCTACGGCGGCGCGGGTTCGAATCGCGACGGCACTCCGATCATGGACGCGGGCAGCGTGGATGTGATGGCGCACCTCTTCGGACTCGTCGCGGGGGTTTTCCTCGGGGCGATTTTTTTCGCAGCAGGGCTGCGGCGCGGTGCGGCGCGGTGGGCACAGACGGTGTGCGGCACCGTGACCGTCGCCGGACTGATCGCCGCGTGGATGGCGGCGCGGCAAATGTAGGATAGGCTTCCAGCCTGTCCGCCGGGGTTCTGTTGCCGGGAGACTTCGAGATTCTGCAAGGATGTCCTGTATCCGCACATCCGTCTCGGACAGGCAGGATGCCTATCCCGCATTGGCGTCGCGTGCTATTCGGCGGCTTTCGCGGCCTCGCGCTTGAGGCGCTTGAGCAGTTTGAAAAAGCGCAGCGTGTCGCGGACAGGGTGAATCTTGCTCACTTCGTCGCCGTAGATCGTACTGACTTTCGCCGCGCCGATCTTGCAGCCACGGCGCGCAGCGAGCGCGAGCATCTCGGTTTCAAAATCGAAGTTGCTGCTTTCCGTCGTGAGAAGTTCCGCGGCGAGCGAACGGTGGAACATGCGGAAGCCGCACTGCGAATCCGGCACGCGCTGGCCGATCACGCGGCTGATGAGCCAGCTCATGAAGCGGTTCGTGCATTTGCGGACGAACGGCATGTCGCGCACGTCGCCCATGCGGTTGCCGACGATCATCGGCGCGCCGGAGGCGTTGGCCTCCGCGAGAAAATGGGGGATCTCCGACGGCAAATGCTGGCCGTCGCCGTCGAGGATGAGGATGAATTCCACGCCCGCGCGATCGAGCAGCGCGTGCAGGCCGGTTTTGATCGCGGCGCCCTTGCCCGCGTTTTTCCCGTGGCGGATCACTTCGCCGCCCGCGGTGCGGGCCTCGTCGCTCGTGCGATCCGTCGAGCCGTCATCCACGACGAGCACGAGATCGAGTTGCTCGCGTGTGGCCGCGGCCACCTCGCGGATGCGTTTTTCCTCGAAATAGCACGGGACGAGGGCGGCGACGTTTGCGCGGGTGGCAGTGGGCTGGGCTGTCATGCAGCGTGGAATAGCAGACCCCGCGCCGCGTTACTTCAGCCCGTGCCGCGTGCGCGGATCGTAGTCGGCGGCGTGGTATGAACTGCGCACGAGCGGCCCGCTGGCGACGAACTCGAATCCTTTGTCATATGCGATGCGCTCGTAGAGTTTGAACGCGTCGGGGTGGACGTATTCGACCACCGGCAGATGCTGCGCGCTCGGGCGGAGATACTGGCCGATGGTGAGCAACTGCACGCCATTTTCGCGGAGGTCATCCATCGCCTGGAAAATCTCCGCCTCCATCTCGCCGAGGCCGAGCATGAGGCCGCTCTTCGTCACGATTTCCGGCGCGTGCTGCTTCATCCAGCGCAGCACGCGCATGCTCACGGCGTACTTTGCGCGCGAGCGGACCATCGGCGTGAGGCGCTCGATGGTCTCGATGTTGTGATTGAAAATGTGCGGTCGCGCCGCGGCGATGAGCTTCAGGCATTCCTCCTTCGCGTGGAAATCCGGCGTGAGCACTTCGATCACGATCTTCGGGTCCGCCGCGCGCACGGCCTCGATCGTGCGGGCGAAATGCAGCGCGCCGCCGTCCTTCAGATCATCTCGCGCGACGGCGGTGATCACGACGTGCTTGAGCTTCAGGCGCAGGATCGCCTCGGCCACGCGCTGCGGTTCGTCATCCTCGAGTGCGAAGGGCTTTGCCGTGGTGACCGCGCAAAATCCGCACGCGCGCGTGCAACGATCGCCGGCGATCATGAAGGTCGCCGTGCCGCTGCTCCAGCATTCCCAGCGGTTCGGGCACTGCGCGCTTTCGCAGACGGTGTTCAGCCGCAGGTCGGTGATGAGCGCCTTCGTGGAGAAAAAGACCGGGTTGTTCGGCAGGCGCACTTTGATCCAGTCCGGCTTGCGGGCCTGGTGCAGCGCGGGATCGATTTTGGAACACGACATCGGCGCGCACCGTAGGGAGCCGCGCCGGGAAATCAACTGCCGCGGCAGGCACCGTGGGCACTTCGGCAAAAATTGCGTGTGCTTATCGCCGCGGGGTTTGTATTTTCTCCGGCATGAAAGTGACCCTCCTCTGCCTTTCGCTGCTCCTCGCATTTTCCGCCGCCGGCCGTGCGCTCGATATCGTGACTCCCGACGCGACCTTCAAGGACGTGAAGGTGACCAAGGTCGAGGAAAAGGAATTTGCGGTGCGCATCATGCACAGCGAAGGCAGCGCGATGGTGGACTTTGATCTCCTGCCGCCGGCGATGCAGGCGGAGTACGGCTGGACGCCGGAAAAATCCGCCGCGCGGAAAGCGGCGAAGGAAGCCGAGGTCAAGCGCATCGCCGACGAGGAAAAAATGATCGAGGAGGCACCGAAGCGCAAAGCGATGGAGGAGGCGGCGAAGAAGAAAGCCGAGGAGGACAAACGGGCCGGGGAAGAGAAAGCGAAGCGGCGCATCGAAAATGCAGACTTCGAAAAGGAAAGCGCGACGGCGCAGTCGGACTTGATCGCAGCGGCGGCGAAGGCACGCGCTGAACTCGATCGCGACCGCAAGGGCATCAAGGGCAAGGCCGAGGAGGTGCCGGTCGCCGCGGTGCTGGGCGATTCAGTGAAGGAGATCAAGGAAACGCCCGCGCCGCGGAAGAACGCGGTGACGCCGCCGTTTGGCGCGGTGTCGGATGTCGTCAACCGGGAGAATCCCTTCCTGAATAATCCGAAGGTGTGGATCGGACTCGGCATCGGGCTGGTCGTGGTGCTCATCCTTTTCATGCTGCCCTCCAGCGCGCCGAAAAAAGTGCGGCGGCACTGAGCGCGGGATGCTCAAAGCCGGGGCTGGTCTGCGGGTTGTCACCGGATACGATTTCCCGACTTTGACCCACTCATGAGCGCATCACTGGACCCGCAGATTCAAGAAAAGCTTCGCGCCTTTGCGCAGCGACGCCGCAGGCTGATCATCATCCGGGGCGTGCTCGCGGCGGTCGGGATGCTGTTGCTCACGATGCTCGCGGTGGCCGTGGTGGATCTGCAATGGATGCTGCCCGACTGGCTGCGCTGGACGCTGAGCGGCGTCGCGTATGCCGCGGTGCTGGTGATCGTGTGGCGGCAATGCCTGCGGCAACTTCTGCACGCGCCGGATGAGCGGGAACTCGCGCGGCTGATCGAACACGCGGAGCCGGGCCTCCGCGAGGATCTGCTCTCGGCGGTGGAACTCGGCCGCACGCCCGGCGAGGTTTTTGATTCGGAGCAATTTCGCGCGCTGCTGCAGGCGGATGTGGCGCGGCGCATGGGCGGGGTGGAAGTGGGCGCGCTGCTGCCCGTGAAGCTGATCCGGCGCACGATCGGCGGCGCAGCGGCGATTGCCATCGCGGTGATCGTGATGATGGCCGCGAGCGGCTGGCGCTTTCACACGCTCTTGCTGCGCGCACTTTTCCCCGGCGCAAATCTCGAGCGCGTCTCGCGCACCAAGGTGATCGTTCAGGAGCCCGAGGGCGGCGATCGCATCGTGCCGCAGGGCGACACTGTGCGCGTGGTGATCGAACTCAAGGGCGAGCCGGCGAACCGCGCGCGCATCGAGACGATGGGCGATGGAAAGGACGGCGGCGGCTGGCAGGTGATGAACATGGAGCCGCTCGGGGAAAACCGTTTCGCCGCGACCGTGCAGGTGAGCCGCGCGAGCGTGCGGTACCGCATCAAGGCCGGCGACGCGCTCACGCGGAAGTATCTGCTCGACGCGCGCGAACGGCCGTTCGTGACCGAATTCGCGAAGACGTTTCATTTTCCGAAATACAGCGAGCTGCCCGATCGCAGCGTGGCGGAAAAGGACGGCGCGCTCATCGCGCTCGAAGGCACGGAGGTCGATCTGAAGCTGAAAACCAACCAGCCGGTGAAGCACGCCGAGTTGCTCATCGAGCAGGGCAAAGCGAGCAGCAGCGTGGCGCTCACCGCGGGCGCGGACGGATGGCTCGCGGGGAAAATCACGATGAGCGCAAGCGGCAGCTACCGCGTGCATCTCACGGGCGCGGAGACGGGATTTGAAAACAAGTTCAGCCCGGAAAACGAAATCCGCGCGGTGCCGGATCTCCTGCCCGCGGTGGAACTGGAGCAGCCGAAGAACGATCTCATTTTGCCCGCGAATGAACTCGTGGACATCGCCGGAAACGCATCGGACGATCTCGGTCTCGCAAAAGTCGCGCGGCTCGTGCGCATCAACGATCGCGGGTGGAAGGAAACCGTGCTCGTGACGAAGCCGGGCAAGCAGACGCGCCTCGCGGATCGCTGGGATCTTTTCCAGGCGGGCGTGAAGCCGGGCGATCTGCTCACGATGAAACTCGTGGCGACGGATCTGAAAGGCAGCAGGGCGGAGTCGCGTCCGCTGCAAGTGACGATCACGGCGTCGGGATTTGAAATGCGCCGGCTGCAGGGGCTCGAGGCACTGCGCGCGCTGAATGAAACGGTGCGCGTTCTTTCCGAGAATGCGACGCAGCTCGCCACCGCGGCGCGCAAGGCGAATGACGGCATCGCGGCGGCGGACAAGGATGCGGCGTCGCGGCAGGCGGCGTTGGCGATCGGCGGCGCGCTGACGGAATTCGATGCGAAATTTACCGAGTCGTGGACGGCGCTCGGCGCGGCGCTGCGCGAGGCGAAGACGACTCACGCGGGAGCGGAACTCGTGATGCTCGGGCGTTCGCTGGCTCGTGTGGGATTCGGGCTCGCGGCGGCGGCGCGCTCCGATGTCGCGGCGGTGCCGTCGTCGCGGAAACTGATGACCGGCGTCGTCGAGACCTGCGCGGACATCGCGCGCCGCACGAAGCTGGCGGGCATGGCAACGGAGGCGATCACCCTTTCCGAGGAATCAGCGATCCTCGCGGAGAACGGACTGATCCTGCATCGCGAGCAAAAGCGGCTGATGGAAATGGCCAGTGCCGCGGGCAACGACGCCGCGCAGTGGGCGGCGCTGACGAGCAGGCTGCGCGTCGCCGCCTCGCAGGTGAAGGTGATCGAGGAAGTGCTCGCGCCGATGACGACACGCACCGGCAGCCAGGGCAAGGAACGGGCAAAAGTTTTTGAACTCCAGCTTCAGCGGCATCGCGAAGGACTGACGAAATCGCTGGCGCCGGACGACAAGCCGGACAAGCGCATGGTCGCGAAGCTCACCGAATTCAACCGCGGCATCGAAGGCGCGGCGCGTGGATTTTCCGACTGGAGCCGGGAGTTTGGGAACCGTCCCTCAGCGCTCATGCGCGAAGCGGCGCAGGACGCGAAGCCCGTGTTTGCAAGCCTCGGCAAACTTGCGGAGGCGCTCGAAGCGATCGCGAAGGACGCAACGGTGCCGGCGGACGCGCAAGCGGCGCTCGCGAGGGCGCGGTGGAAAATGTGCGGCGAATTTTTCAAGACGAGCGGCGACCTCGAGGAAATCCGGCATCATGCGGACAATCAGTTTGTATCCGACGTGCGGCAGGCGTCCGCGGCGATCGAGGCGCTCTCGGCGGTCGCGGCGGGCACGGAGGCGGCGCAGGTTCGGGAAAAACGGGACGCGCTCGACGCGGTGTTTCGCGTGCTGGAGAGCGGGCATAATTTGCAGGAAACGATGGATGGTTTCACGCAGCTCGCGTCGAGCGAGCGCTGGGAAGTGCGCGACCTTTCCGCCCGCACCGATGCGCCGCGCGACTGGCGCTGGCTGGAGGCGCGGATGCGGCTGATCCCCGACGAACTCGGTCGCGCGAAACCGGTGAAAGCCGCGGAGGAACTGGCGAAGGCTTTCGCCGGCGCGCAGGAGATTTTGTGGAAGACGCAGCAGATCGAATCGTGGCACGCGATGGAGCGCGAGATGGGCGGGCGGGGGAATTTCGACTATGCGCCGCTGAGCGCGCGGCCACATGCCGAGCAGCTCGCCGGTCGCGTGAAGCTGGCGCTGGATCTTCTGCGCAAGCCGATGGCGGATGCGCGCCAGGAGCTGGCGAAACTTTCGCCGACGGTGAGCCAGCTCGCGGCGGCGCTCGCGAAGGAGCAGGCGGAGGTGAAGAAGGAGACGGAGAAGCGCGCGGCGAGCGAGCCGCAGAAAAATCCCGACGATGCGAAGGGCGATGCGGAAAAGCAGATCGCGCAGCAGCAGCGGCTCAATCAGAAAGTCGAGACGCTCAAAGACCTCGTGCGTGCGGATGCAAATAAGCAGGACATTTTAAAACAGGACGAGCGCGAGCGGATGCGCGATGCGGATGACGCGCTCGCGATGCTGAAGGAACCGCCACCGAAGGCGGCACAGGCATTGCAGGACGCGGCGGCAAGTGCGCCCGACCAGCGAAAGGCGGACCTCGCGCGCGCCGCGGAGCAGCAGCAAAAACTCGCCGATGCTCTGAAGCAAATCGCGGAGCATTTTGAAAAAATGGAGCAGGGGAAACCGGCAGATGACACCCGCACGGCGCTCCGCGAAATGGAGAAGGAACTGGGCATCAAGGACGAACTCGACGCGCAGCAGGCGCATGCGCAGATGCTCGCGGAGATGTCGCAGAAGGATCCGGCGCAGCTCCTGAAGGAACTCGAGGCGAAGCTGCCGGAGAATCCCGCGATGAAGAAGGAGCTGAGCACGATTACAAAAGACGCGCTCGCCGATGCGGAGCAGAAGCTCGCCGACGCGCGCGGGCGTGAGGACAATGTGGTGAAGCAACTTGACGCGCAGGCGAAGCAGGACGCGGCTGCCACTCAGCAAACACAGCAGCAAAAACAGCCGCAAACGCAGGGCGCTGCCGAGGCCGCGAAGCAGGCGAAGCAAGCGGCGGAAGCGGCGCAGCAAGCGGCGCAGCAGGCGCAACAGCAGGCGAAGACCGCGGGCAACGCGGAGGCCGAGCAGCAGGCCGCGAAAGCCGGAGCCGAGGCGAACAAGGCCGCGCAAAGTGCGCAGCAGGCGGTGGAGGCGGCGGACAAAATGGCGAAGGCCGCGGACAACGCTCAGGCTGCGGACGCCGCGAAGCAGACGGCGCAGAAGGCGGGCGAGGCCGCGCAGTCCGCGCAGAACGCAACGGATGCGGCGAAGCAGGCGGCGGCTTCCGCGCAGCAGGCGGCGCAGAAGGGCGGCGAGCATCAGGCGGAAAATCAAAATGCGAACCAGCGTTCCGCCGAGGCGGCGCAGCAGGCGCAGAAGGCGGCGGACGCTGCGAAGCAGGCGCAGAGTCTCGCGCAGCAGGCGGCCGCGGAGGCGCAGGCGAAAGCGCAAATGGCGAACGCGCAGCCGCAGAACGCGCAGCCGAATGCGCCAGCGCCGAACGCGCCTGCGACTGCGCAGGATCAGGCGATGGCGCAGCCGCAAAACCCGCAGCTCGCGAATGCGGCGAAGCAGCAGCAGCCGGTCGCAGCGAACGCGGGCGAGGCGGCGGACGGAACGGATCGCGCGGGACGGCATGAGGCGCGACTTGGAAATCAGCAGGCCGGCGAGCAGCTTCAGCAACTCTCGAATGCGGTGCGCGACACCGCGACGAAGCAGGTGCCCGCCGCGCAGCAGGCGCTCACGAATGCGAAGACGGCGGCGCAGGCGCAGGCTCCGGTGAACGCAGCGAGCGAGCAGCTCGCGCAGGAATTGAAGGCTTTGCAAAATGCCGCGAACGGACAGCCGCAGGCGCAGGCACCGGCGGGAAAATCGGCGCAGAATGCGCAGGCGCAAAGTCCGCAAGCGCAAAGTCCGCAAGCGCAGCAGCCGTCCACTTCCGAACAGGCGTCAGTGCAGGCGGCGGAATCGAAGGATGGTCAGGCGGCGGCGAAAGGTGCACAGGCGGCGCAGAGTCCGCAGAGCGATCCAGCGGCGCAGGGTGCGCCGGCTTCGGCCGCCGAGCAGCAGGCGATGGCGCGGGCGCTCGATGCGCTCGATCAGCAATTGAATCCCGGGACTGCGCAGCAGGCGGCGAATGCCGAAGGTCAGGAAGGAAAGGAAGGGCAGCAGGGGCAGCAGAAGCCCGGTGCGCCGCAGGACGGGCAGCAGCAGGCGCAGGGAAATCAAGCGGGGCAGCCGCAGCCGGGACAGAAAGGCCAGCAGGGCCAGCAGGGCGATGCGAAGTCCGCTTCGAAATCCGCGATGGCGCAGGCGGCGCAGGCGGCGGCGGATTCCATGCGCGAGAGCCGAGCGGACTCACTCGTGGGTGGAAATCAGAGTGACAAATCGCTCGGCGGCGCGAAGGCCGCGGGGACGGCGATGAATGCCAAAGATTTGCCGAACGCAAACGGACTCAAGCGCGGCGACTGGGGCAAGCTGCCGAAGAAGCTCGCGGACCAGCTCACGAAGGGATCGCAGGAGTCCATCCCCGGCGAGTACCGGCAGGCGGTGGAAACCTATTACCGCGTGATCGCGGAGAAGACGAAGAAGCGGCCATGATCGAGACAGCGTTCAAAAAAATGTTCTCACGCAAAGGCGCAAAGGCGCAAAGCGGCGGGCTCAGTCCGGCTGCCATCGCCACTTTGCGCGCTCGCGCGAGAAAATGGGCCGCCGTGATTTTCATCGCCATGACGTGCGGGCTTGCCGCGCAGGAAAATGAGGACAGCGCGCGGGTGAACGAGGCGTTTAAGCGCGCGGGACAGTTTTTGATCACGTGCCAGGATCCGCAGACGGGCGCGATTCACAACCGGTTGCGCAATGAGACGACGATGACTTCGCTCGCGGTGCTTTCGTTTGCGGCGATGGGACATCAGCCGTCCGACCCGACGCCCGAGGGACGCTCGATGCAGCGCGCGCTCGCGTTTGTGCTGCTGCCGGAAAATCAGGACGCGACGGGCTACTTTGGAAAAGCGGACGGGTCGCGCATGTATGGGCACGGCATCACCACGCTGATGCTCTCCGAGATGCTCGGCATGGGGACGAGCGAGGCGCAGGACTCGCTCATCCGCGCGCGCTGCCGCAAGGCGATCGATCTGATTTTGCGCGCGCAGCGCGTGCCGAAAAACGAATCGAACCGCGGCGGCTGGCGCTACACGCCGGATGCGAGCGACAGCGACATGTCGATCACGTGCTGGCAGACGATGGCGCTGCGCGCGGCGCGGAACGCGGGTCTCGATGTGCCGAAGGAGTCGATCGATCTCGCGGTGCGCTACATCAAGGGGCTCTACGATTCCGGCAATCATGGGCGCGGCTACGGCGGCTTCGGATACAGCAGCCGCGGGAGCGAGCCTTCGACGACGGCGGAGGGACTCCTCGCGCTGCAGGTGTGCGGCGACTACGACAGCGAGGAGGTGAAAGTGTCGTCGGACCGGCTGCTGAAAAGTGGTCTGCGGGTCGGTGACCGGTGGTTTTTTTACACGGCGTACTACTATGCGCAGGGGATGTATCAGCGCGGCGACAAGCACGCGGCGGCGGCGCGGAAGCTGATGGCGGATTTGCTGATCCCGATCCAGTCGCGCGAGGGCTGGTGGGATGGCGTGGGGGGCGAGGAGCGGCAGGGCGGGAAGGTGTATGCGACTTCGCTCGCGGTGCTCGCGCTGTCGGTGAAGAATCATTTCCTGCCGATCTACCAGCGGTGAAAATGGAGCGCCGACGACTCGTCGGCAGTGCGCGAGCGGTGAGGAACGGTGCGTGGAATTTCGGTTTGGTGCTTTGCGTGGCGTGGGGTTTTCGCGCGGTGGGAAGGTGCAGCGCGGTGGGCGCGGGACGAGAGATCAGCGAGACCATGGACATCTTTCCGCACGCATGATTTTTGCCGACGCTTCGCCGACCCCACTTTTTTCACGACGCGTATTGCGTGCGCGCGATGAATGACCTATTCGCGCGCACTCACATGCAGCAACACTGGGACATCGCAGCGGCAACTTCACTCTACAACGTCGATCGGTGGGGCGGGGGATACTTCGGGATCAATGAAAAGGGGCATGTGCAGGTGTTCCCGACGCTGGATGAAAAGACGCCGGTGGACATCATGGCAGCGGTCGCCGAGGCGCAGGAGCAGGGGCTGACTTTTCCGATGGTGCTGCGCTTTCACGATCTGCTGCGCAACCGGGTGGAGACGATCAATCGCGCGTTCGCCGGGGCGATCGAGGAGTTCAAGTACCAGGGCGTGTATCGCGGTGTGTTTCCGATCAAGGTGAACCAGCTTCAGGAAGTCGTGGAGGAGATCATGTCGGCGGGTGCGCCGTTCCATTTCGGGATCGAGGCAGGCAGCAAGCCGGAACTCCTCGCGGCGCTTTCCGTGCATGAGGATCCCGAGTCGCTAATCAAATGCAACGGCTACAAGGACGCGTAGCTGATCCAAAAATCGCTGCTCGGCACGAAGCTCGGCAAGCGCGTGATTTTGGTCGTGGAGAAAATCGAGGAGCTTCAGCAGATCCTCGCGGTGTCGCGCGAAGTGGGGACCGAGCCGTGGATCGGCGTGCGCGTGCGCCTGAATGCGAAGGGCGCGGGCAAGTGGGCGCTGAGCGGCGGCGAGAATGCGAAGTTCGGACTGAGCACCGCGGACCTGCTCATCGCGAGCGAGACGCTGAAGGCCGCGGGTCTCGCGCATTGCCTGAAGCTCGTGCATTTCCACGTCGGCTCGCAGGTGCCGGATATCGGCACGATCAAGCGCGCGGTCCGCGAGGCCGCGCGATTTTATGCGAAGATGCTGAAGCTCGGGCATCAGATCGATTACCTTGATGTCGGCGGCGGACTCGGCGTGGATTACGACGGATCGCGCAGTGCATTCGACAGCTCGACGAATTACTCCCTGCAGGAATATGCGCGCGATGTCGTTTGGAACATCATGGAAATTTGCGACGACGAGAAAGTCGCGCACCCGACGATCGTGAGCGAGAGCGGGCGCGCGATTGTCGCGCATCACAGCGTGCTGGTCGTCGAGGCGTTCGGCTCGATTGAAAAAGATCAGAGCGGCGTCGTGGAGGCGAAGACTGGCGATCCGAAGCTCGTGCAGAATATTCTCGAACTGAAAAGCGGGCTCGTGAAAAAGAACTGTCGCGAGACGCTGCACGACGCGCAGGAACTGAAGGAGAAGGCGCAGTCCATGTTCGACCTCGGCCTTATGGAGCTGGATGCAAAGGCGCGCATCGAGACGGTCTTCTGGCAGATAGCGCGGAAGATCGTGCAGCTCAGCGCGGGGATGAAGTACGTGCCGGATGAAATCAAGGACCTCGGGACGGCGATCGCGGATCAGTACCTCTGCAATTTTTCCGTCTTCCAAAGCATGCTCGACCACTGGGCGCTCGGTCAGCTTTTCCCGATCATGCCCGTGCATCACCTCGATCGGGCACCGGACCGGGAAGCGACGCTCGTGGACATCACGTGCGACTCGGACGGCAAGGTGAGCAAATTCATTGATCTGCAGGATGTGCGCGAGACGCTGCCGCTGCACCGCGCGGAGCCGGGCGTGCCGTACTACATCGGTTTCTTTCTCATGGGCGCGTACCAGGATATCATGGGCGACTTTCACAATCTCTTCGGTCGCGTGAACGAGGCGCACATTTACCTCGATGACGACGAGGAGTGCGGCTGGTACATTGAGGAAACGATCGAGGGCAGCACCATCGCGAGCGTGCTGAACATGACGCAATGGGACGAGGCGGAGCTGAACCGAAAAATGAAAGCGCAGGTGGATGCGGCGATCCGTGGCGATCGGCTCAAGCCCGCAGAAGCCATCCGCATGCTGAACAGCTACGAGCGCGCGCTGAAGGGCTACACGTATTTGCAGCTCAACGGCGGACCGACGAGCGGCGGCGGCAAGTAGCCGCGGACGCGCGCGATCTCAGAGCACTTTGTCCGCGTCGTCGCCGAGGAAGGCGCGGAAGCGATTTTTGTCGATCGCCTTCATGTAAGCCTCGACGGGACTGACCATGCCCTGCTGCATGACGGTCCAAATGGCGTCGTCCATAAACTGCATGCCCTCGCCTTTTCCGGAAATGAGCACGTCCTGAAGTTTCTGCGTCGCGCCTTCGCGGATGATGGATGCGGCGGCGGTGTTGACGACGAGGATTTCATTCACGGCGAGCCGGCCTCCGGTGTCGCAGCGCTTGAGCAGAAGTTGCGCGACGACGCCGCGCAGGGAATTTGCGAGCATGGTGCGGACTTGCGACTGCTGGTCGGCGGGGAAGACGTCCACGAGGCGGTCCACGGTTTTGCGCGCGTTGTTCGTGTGCAGCGTGCCGAAGACGAGCAGGCCCGTTTCGGCGGCGGTGAGTGCGAGCTGGATCGTTTCGAGATCGCGCATTTCGCCGACGAGCACGATGTCGCTGTCCTCGCGCAGCGAAGCCTTCAGGCCCTGCGCGAAGGTCGGCGTGTGCTCGGGCACTTCGCGCTGCGTGATGATGCTCTTTTTGTTCACGTGCACGAATTCGATCGGCTCCTCGACGGTGATGATGTGCCGCGTGAAGTTCGCATTGATGTAGTCAATCAGCGCCGCGAGCGTCGTGGATTTCCCCGAGCCGGTCGGGCCGGTGACGAGCACCATGCCGCCGCGCATGTGGCCGAAGCTTTTCACGACGGGCGGAATGCCGAGCTGCTCGAGCGTCATGATCTTCGTCGGGATGAGACGGAAGACGCAGCCGAGACCGTTCGTCTGCTTGAGGAAATTGCAGCGGAAGCGCGAGTCCGCGTTCATTTCATACGCGAAGTCGAGGTCGCCCGTTTCGATGAAACGCGACCACCTTTCGGCGCCTGCGATCTCGCTCATCATGTAGGACATTTCCTCGTGCGTGAGCACTTCGTTGCGGATGGGGAGGATGTGCCCGTGCTGCCGGATTTTCGGCGGGTTGCCTTCGCCGAGGTGGAGATCGGATGCGCCCGCGGTGACGAGCACTTCGAAGAATTGATCAATGTAGGCCATGTCGGGAGTCGGTTAGTGCGCGTTGAGCAGATGCTGCCGCATCACGGCCTTCTGCTCGGAGCGCTGGTAGCATTCTTCCTTGGAGATGAGGCCCTCGGTGTAGAGTTCGAGCAGGGAATCATCCATCAGCCGCATGCCCATTCGGCCGCCGGTCTGCATCACGCCGGGGAGCATGAAAGTCTTGCCGTCGCGGATGCACGAGGCGACGGCCTCGGTGCGCAGGAGGACTTCGAGGGCGAGCACGCGGCCTTTGCCGTCGGCGCGCGGGACGAGCTGTTGGGAAATGATGCCACGGAGCGATTCGGCGACCATCACGCGGATCTGATCGCGCTGGTCGGTGGGGAAGACATCGAGCACGCGATCGAGCGTTCGTGAGGCGCTGCCGGTGTGGAGCGTCGCGAGCACGAGATGTCCCGTTTCCGATGCGGTGATGGCGAGCTGGATCGTCTCAAGGTCGCGCATTTCACCGACCATGATCACATCCGGGTCTTCGCGGAGCGCGCCGCGCAGGGCGTGGGAAAATCCCTTCGTGTGCGTGTGGACTTCGCGCTGCGTGACGTGGCAGTTCTTCGACGGGATCACGTATTCGATGGGATCCTCCAGCGTGATGATGTGGTCGTGTCGCGTCTCATTCACGTAGTCCACCATCGCGCTGAGCGTCGTGCTTTTGCCCGAGCCGACGGAGCCGGTGACGAGGATGAGGCCGTTCTGATATTGCGTGAGCATCTTCAAACTCGATGGGAGGCCGAGCTCGTCCATCGTTTTGATTTTCGTGTTGATGATGCGGAAAACCATGTCGATCCCGAGGCGATGGCGGACGACGGATGCGCGAAAACGGCCGAGATGATTTGCGTAGGCAAAGTCCACATCGCCGCGCTCGAAGAGGAGCGTGCGCTGCGCTTCATCGAGAAATCCGACCGCCAACCGCTCCGTGTCCGCGGCGGTGAGCATCGGGGCTTGCAGCCAGATCGGCTCGAGGTTGCCGAAGCGCCGCCACGTCGGCTGGCAATTGACGGGGAGATGAATGTCCGACGCGCCGGATTCCTGGCCTTTGCGCAAATATTCGTCCACGTGAGTGAGCGTTTGCGTGGGGGCTTCGGTGGCGACGACGACCGTCGGCTGCGGGACGGCGACCGCTTTTGGCACAGGGACCTGGGGTTGGTTCGGTTCCATTTTGGAGAAAGAGGCGAGAGAGCTAGAGCGGCTGCGATCGAAATCAATCCAAACTTTGCGGAGCGGATCGATTTGGAATTTTCATCGGGCGGCGGTCGGCATGCGGCGGATGTCGCAAAAGGTCAGGCGGCGTCCGCGTGGATTTGAGCAGTTTGAAATTGCGCTGAAAATAATCCCACTTTCGCGAGGGCAGCGCCGGTCGGACGGCTCACGGCTTTGCGGATCTTTCCGTTTTCGCCGGGCGGCGGAAGCGCTTCAGCAGTTCGGCGAAGGTTCCGCTTTTGAGTTCAGCGAGGAGCGGGCGGGCGACGTCGATGGCGATTTTTGCGGCGGAAAAAATCGCGCCGATTTTGCCGACGCCGCCGAGCTTTCCCGCGGCACCGAGGATTTTTCCGGTCGCGCGTTCGACGAAGACGGTCTTTTTGCGCGAAGGCAATTTTGAAAGCACGAACCCGACGATCGCCGCGCCGCTGAGCCACGCAGGCCGGTGATGCTGGAAACTTTCCGTCGCCCGCGCCGGGACATCGAGGCTGTGGTGCAGCGCATCACCCGCTGCGGAAATCCGCGCACGCGCCGCAGCGAGGTCGGCGATGATTTCCCGTTTCTTCAGTTCTGCTGGTCCAGCCATTTTTGGTCTTTTTTAAGTTCGTCCACCGTCATCGCGAAGAGCGTCGTGCCGAGTCTTGATTTCAGCATCAGGAGGAGCGCGGCGACCCCGGCCAAATGCGCGGCCAGCATGATGAGCGAAGCCCAGACAAAGGCGTTCGGTCCGGTGAACGCCCGCGCGATCACAAACACCGCGGCGAGACACGCGAAGAGCCAGCCGAATGCGCCGAGCACGACGGCGGTGCCCACGATGAGCAGCAGCTTGAAAACGTGCGCGGCGGCCTCGCGGCCTTCCACCGACGCGAGGCGCAGTCGCGCCGAGGCGTACTGCGCGCACGAGGCGAGAAATGCCCGCACGTTTTTCGCCATGCCCGATGTCCCATTGCCGGGCGCTGGCTGCGTTTCAGGCATCACGTGCTTTCGCGCTAGCGGCGGAAAGTGAGCCCGATCACGATGCCCACGCCGAGGGCGGCGAGGAGGCCCTTCGCGGGATTTTTGCGGACGTAGTCCTCGATCTCGTCCTGCACGCCGCGCGCCTTTTTCTGCCATTCACCCGCGACGCCGCCGGCCCGCTCGCGAAATTCGCGCGCAGCTTCCGTGGCGGCGTCGTGCATTTCCGTCGCAGCCGCGCGTGCATGCGCCTTGGACGCTTCAAAGTGATCGTGATTCCCGTTGCCGGATTTGGGGTCGCTCATTGTTCGCGGAAGATGATTCGGGCTTTGGTGAGATCGTAGGGCGACATTTCCAACTCCACTTTGTCGCCGGGCACGATGCGTATGAAGTTCTTCCGCATTTTGCCAGAGATATGTGCGAGGAGGGTGTGGCCGTTGGCGAGCTGCACCCGGAACATCGTCCCAGGCAGCACGTCCTTCACGATCGCTTCAGTGCGGATGGCGTCTGCTTTCGACATGAAACTCGCGCAACAAGTGCCTGGGCGGATGCAGAAAATCAAGGACCAAGCATCGCCGTCAGATCAGCGGATTTTACCTTGGAAGTTGAGCGTTGGGCGTTGGACGTTGAGCCCGCCGCAGGCGCGTCCCTCCTCGGAGCGACGCTTGATTTTTAAAGGTGAATCCCGCGATGGCTTTGCCGTTGACCCCTCCATACCTTGTGTTAAAAGTGCCGCTCCGCGCCATGCGGACACAACCCCATGTATTGTCCGAAATGCGCTAGTCTGGAAGATAAAGTGATTGATTCGCGGCTCTCAAAGGACGGCCGCAGCATCCGCCGCCGGCGCGAATGCCTGCAATGTTCGCAACGCTTCACGACCTACGAGGAGATCGAGCGCTCCGAATTGCGCGTAGCGAAACGGGACGGGAGGAGCGAGCCCTTTGACAAGGAGAAGCTGCTCGCCGGCATGTTGAAGGCTTGCGAAAAGCGACCGGTCGGCACCGAGGCGCTGGAAAAAGTGGCGGATGAAATCATGCACGAATTGCAGATGGAATTCCGTCGCGAGGTGCCGAGCCATGTCATCGGCGCGAAAGTGATGCTGGCTTTGCACGAGACGGACGAAGTCGCCTACGTGCGCTACGCGAGCGTGTACCGGCATTTTCAGGACATCGGGGAGTTCATCCACGAAATCCAAAAACTGGAGAAGCAGCCGCGCAAGGGAGCGGGGCAGCCGGAGCTTTTCAAATGATCGCGCTGCGCGATTCCATGCCGCTCATCGTGCTGCGCAATCGCCGTGTGATCGCCTTCGACCGCGAGTGGCTCGCGCGCGTGCTCGCGCTCGCGGCGCACCGCGCCGGCCATCCGGGATGGGCGCTCGCGCCGCACGTGGCGGAGAGCGTGCATGCGTGGATGGGCACGCTCACTGATCGCACGACCATGCCCGCGGCGTCCTTCATGCGCGCAGTGCGCGAGGCGCTGAAGGCGATCGGCTTTGCGGAAATCGGCGCGTGTTTTGAGGCGGCCTCGCCCTTCGCGCGCATCTCGCTCGTGGAAATCGCGCAGCAGGCCGGCAATGGATTCGAACTCGCGTTCTTCGCCGCGCTCGATGCACGGCTGCGCGAAGTTTTCCAGGCGGGTGGCAGCTATTGCGAACTGCACAGCCTCGGGCATTGCGTGAAAATCCTCCGCCAGCGCCGGCGGTGGAGCCACTCGTGCGATGTGCTGCGCGCGGAGATCGTCGCCTTTGCCCGCGACTACACCGCGCAGTCGCTCGCGGACTTCGGCACGCAGTCGTCGCGCGAACTTTTCCTCCACGTCGCATGACCATTTTTGAAAAGATCGCCGCCGGGCAAATCCCCGCGAAAATCGTGCACGAGGCCGCGGACTTCATCGCGTTTCACGATGTGAATGCGCAGGCCCCGGTGCATGTCCTCATCGTGCCGCGAACATGCATCCCGCGCCTCGCCTCCGCCGCGCCCGCGGATGCCGACCTGCTCGGCCGGATGCTGCTCGCGACGCGCGAAATCGCGGCGAAACTCGGCGTGCTCGAAAGCGGCTACCGGGTGGTGATCAACAATGGTCGCGACGCGGGCGAGAGCGTGCCGCACCTCCACCTTCACCTGCTCGCCGGCCGGGCACTCACATGGCCTCCGGGATGATCGCCGCGCCACTTCTCCCGGACCCGTCCCGCGTCGCGGATCGGCCGGCTTGCGCCCATGGCGAAAAGTCGCGGCGGTTTGGTTTTCGAGTGGTACTTTCCCGCGTCGCACCGTTTCGAAATTTATGATCGCCGACTCGGCCCATCTCGTGCCCCTCCTCGCCGTGGGGATCGTTTATCTCGCCCGCATGTCGGAGGTTTTTGCCAAGCGCGACGTCGTCGCCGGGAAGCGGTTTGAAAGCGTCACCTTCCGCCTCTTCATGCTCTGCGGCATCCTGATCGTCGTGGGCGGCATCGCGGAATTTTTCCTCCGCCATCTCGTGCTGTGGTGGCCGACTTTCCTCGCCGGCATCATCTGCTCGCTGGCGTCGTTTGCGATCCGCCGCGCGGCGATTCGGTCGCTCGGGAAATTCTGGAGCCTGCACGTGGAGATGCGCGAGGGACACGAATTCGTGACCACCGGGCCCTTCGCGTTCGCGCGGCACCCGGTTTATTTTTCCATGATTCTCGAGCTGCTCGGCATCGGCCTCATCGTGAATGCCTGGATCACGCTCGCGATGGTGTTTGCGATCTTCGCGCCGACTCTTTTTGCGCGCGTGCGAATCGAGGAACGTGCCTTGCTTGCGCAGTTCGGCGATGCCTACAAGGAATACATGCAGCGGACTCCGGCGATCATCCCCCGCATCCGGGCGGGGACCACTCCATGAGCGCTGACGGCTTCAGGCGAGTGGTCATCACGGGCCTCGGAGTCATCGCCCCGAACGGATCGAACATCGGCGACTTTTGGCAGTCCGTTGTCGCCGGGAAAAGTTCGGCAGGGCCGCTCACGCGCTTTGATGCGCTGGATTCCCCCGTGCAGATCGCCTGCGAGGTGAAGGATTTTAGCGCCACCGATTTTATCGATGCAAAATCGGCCAAGCGGCTCGATCGCTCGATCCACTTTTCCGTCGCCGCCGCGATGATGGCGCTGAAGGATTCCGGCGCAAAAATCGGCGACATCGATCCCACGCGCGTCGGCTCCGTCGAAGGCACCTCGGTCGCGCATCTCTCCGCCGCCGCGAAGGCGGAATCCGCGTACCAGCTTCGCGGATTCAAAGGCATCAGCATGTTTCAAATGCTCAACGGCTACACCGGCGGCGGCAGCAGCGAAGTGGCCACGGAACTCGGCATCAAAGGCCACGCCGTGACGCTCAGCAGCGGCAGCGCGAGCGGCAACGATGTGATGGGATACGCGGCGATGATGATCCGCGAGGACGAGGCGGATGTGATGGTCGTCGGCGGCGCCGAAGCCCCGATCCAGCCGCTCGTGTGGGGCGCATTTTGCCAGAGCAAAGTCATGACTCGCGCCCCCGCGATGAAGCCGTTCGATGTCGCGCGCAGCGGGTTTCTCCTCGGCGAGGGTGCCGGCTTCGTGGTCATGGAGGAGCTTGGCCACGCGCTTTCGCGCAACGCGCGCATCTACGCCGAAGTCGCGAGCCACGGACGGGCCTGCGAAGCGTACCATCCCGTCGCGCCAGAACCCCACGGCGCGGGCGTCATCCGCGCGATTCAGACCTCGTTGAAAAAAGGACGACGCGAGATTTCCGATGTGGACTACATCAATTGCCACGGCACCGCCACCGAGTCGGGCGATCTCGCCGAGGCACGGGGGATCAAAAGCGTCTTCGGAAAATACGCGCGTCGCCTCGCGTGCTCTTCCACCAAGCCCGTCACCGGGCACCTCATGGCCGCCGCCGGCGCGGTGGAAACGATCGTCACGGCCCTTTCAGTCTATCATCAGATCATCCCGCCGACCGCGAACCTCCAGGTCCCCGATCCCGAGTTCGATCTTGATTTTGTGCCGCACGCTGCGCGGCCGTATCCGATCCGGCTGGCGCTGAATCTGAGCAGCGGTTTCGGAGGAAAAAACTCCTGCCTCGCCCTCCGGCGCTGGCCCTCGAGGGAGCCATGAGATTTTTCGAGTACGCCCCGCTGCTCGGCGCGATCATCAATCTCGCACTGTCGATTTTCGTCCTCAGCAACGACCGGCGCGCGCGGCTCAATCAGGTCTTCTTCGCGTGGGGCATCTGCATCACGATTTGGAATGCAGGCACGTTCGGACTCTTCCGCGCGGTCAGCGAAGCAGACGCGAATCTTGTCGCGCGCCTGATGCAGTACGGGGTCATTTTTCTCCCCGTCACGATGCTCCACATGACTTTGGAACTGTGCGGCATCCAGGCGCGGCGCACACTCATTTTCCTCTACACCTGCCACGCCGGATTCGTCGTGCTGAATGCCGCAGGCTACTTCATCACGGGCGTGCACTGGGTCGGCTACGCCTACTACTCGGATGCCGGCATCGGGTTCAAAATCTACAGCATTTTTTTCCTGCAGACGTGGGTCTCCCTCTTCATTTTGTGGAAAAAACGCGCCTCGCTCCCTCCGCGCAGTCGCGCGAGATTCAATGGCATCGTCGCCGCGCAGACGGGCATCCTCATCCTCGGGTGCAACGACATTCTTCCCATCCTCGGCTACGACACGTATCCGCGCACCGACATCCCGATTTTTCCGTGGGGCAGCCTCGCCGCCGCGGGCTACGGCGTGATGGTCGCCTACTCGGTTTTTCAGCATCAGCTCCTGGATATCCGCCTCGGCCTCGGTCGCTCGTCGGCCTATTTCGTCCGGTTCTTTTTTCTCTTTCTCATCGCCGGGTTGCTCGAATTGACCGTCGCCGTTTTCGCCCCGCACGGCTCATTTTCCGGGTATGCGCTGGTCAGTTCCCTAGCGGTCATCGTCGCCGCGACCTTCCTCACCTCCATCCTTTTCCCGAAGCTCATCGGAGCTGCCTCCGAGCGGTTGGAAAAGAGGCTCCTCGGCGATCAATTTGAATACCAAGACCGGATTCGGGCCTTCATTGAGCGCTGCCGGTGGCATACGGAACTGGAGGAATTACTCACCGATCTCCATGGCATCCTTGTCAATACGCTGAATGTTCGCGGCTTCTCGCTCATCCTCCGCGACGAAATCCACCGCGCTTTCGCCTTGGTCCGATCTCACCCCCCGGATGTCGCGGCGGTGCTTCCCGAACTCGCCAGCGACTCGCCGGTCTTTCAGTTTTTCGCCAGCGGAAAGCGCGAATTTCTCCCGCTGGGAACGGGATACATCCATGCGAACGATCCTGCGGAAACGGCGGCGCGCACCCAGCTTCAATCCCTCGCCGGAGTCCTTGCGTTTCCCTTTCTGGTCGCGCAACGGCCGCTCGGGCTGCTGATTGTGGATGAAAAGGCAGGAGCGAGCACTTTTACCAAAACGGACATCCAGCTATTGTGTAAACTTACGACAAATATAGCCCTTGTAATAAATCAAGTTTCTCTTAAGAACCAACTCCTGCAAGCCAAGGAACTCGATCTCCTCGGACGCATGTCACAAGGCATGGCTCACGATCTCAACAACCTCACCACTCCCGTCTGGACCCTGCTCCAGCTTTTGACCGAAGGCGTCTCCTCCGAGACGCTTCGCGCCGACCTCGCCCCGGTCGCCATCCGCAACATCCAGACGATGCGCGAATACATCCGCGAGGCGCTTTTTTTCTCCGAAAACCTCCGCCCGGATTTCCAAATCGGCAGGCTCGACACGCTCGTGCGCGAGGTCGTCGAGCTCGCCCGGCAGAATCGGCGGAAGGGGAAAAACATTGACTACCTGCTCCGCCTTTCCGGCGAAGTCTCCGTGGAAATGGACAGCGTCCTGCTCCGCAGATTGCTCACCAACGTCCTCGCAAACGCCGTGGACGCATCGAAGTCGCAGGGCCGGATCGAAATCGAAATCATCCGGCTCGTCAAAACTGATCCGGAGCGGGATTGGTTCCGCATTCGCGTGACCGATCACGGCAGTGGCATCGGGCTGGAAAATCTCCAGCGCGTCTTCCAGCCCTACTTCACGACAAAAAAAACCGGCGACGAGGACCGCGGCTTTGGCCTCGGCCTCGCGATCTGCCGCAAGATCGCCGCACTGCACGGCGGCAGCCTCGTGCTCTCGAGCGAAATGGGCAGGGGCACCGTCGTAAACCTCGATCTCCCGAACCGCCACAAGGTGCTGAAGAACCCGAATTCCCCCGCCCTCGTCGCCAGCGAAGCTTAACTTTTATGCACACCCTTTTGGTCATCACGAGCCAGCCATCATTCGCTGCATCCATCGAGGCAGCGCTGAACCCGGGCGCATATCGGGTCATCGCAAAAGAGGACGCCATCGGCGCCGCCTCGCTGCTCGGGCGGGGAGCGGTGGATGCGATCATCCTCGATCTGGAAAGTACGAACGGCATCAGCACCCGGCCGATCGTCGAAGTCCGCTCGCTCGATCCGGATTGCCCGCTGATTGTCTTCGCCGGCCCGGGGCAGTCCGGATGGGAGGAGGAGGCCTACCTCCTCGGCACGGCGCATGTCCTGGAAAAGCCCGTGCGTGCGCGCCTCCTGCAATATCTTCTCGGGCGCGCCCTCACAGGAAGGCCGAGCTTCAGCGACCCTGCGAAGTCCGCGGAGACCGCCTCGCCAGCTTCGCATGCGAACACATTTGCGCCCCGGCGAGGGCTTGATGAACTCCGGCACTTCTCCTCGCTCCTCGTCCACAGCCTGAACGTCGGCCAGCTCGTGCGCGATGCCGTCCAGCAGCTCCGCGAAGCACTCGGCGTGAACCGCGTCGCCGTCTTTCTCCGCAAGGCCAGCGCGCTCCCGACGGATGGCGCGCCTTCGCCCGACGACCAGTGGCTGCGGCCCGCGCACACGATCGGTCACGACCCCGCGCTCATCGAACACTTTCCGCTGAGCCTCTCCACCGGCCTCGGCCATCATCTTTCGAAACATGGCCGCATCCTCCGCGCCGAAAGCGCCGAGGTCCGCAACAGCCGCGAAATCAGCCGCGAATTCCACACGCTCGGCAGCGCCATCGCACTCCCGATCAACGACCGCGAAGCCCTCGTCGGTGCGCTGCTGCTCGACGAACGCATCACCGGCGGCACCTTTTCCGACGAGGAACTCGCGCAGCTTTTCCACTGGCTCGAGGAGCTCGGCGTCGCCATCCGCAATTGCTGGCGCCACGAGCAGCTCGCCGCCACGCACGGCCTCATCGACGACATCCTCGGCGGCCTCGGCAGCGGCTGCATCGTGGTCGGATCAAACTGCGGCATCCTCCACGCAAACCCCGCCGCGCTCCGCCTCCTCGTCCCCGATCGCACCTCCACGCGGCAGATCGATTTTGCCGAGATCCCGCAGCAGATCGGCAGCCTCATTTTTCAGGTCATTCAAAATGGCGCGCCCGCCACGCCCTTCAAATGGATCCCGCCGGCGCGCACGGACGTGTCGTGCCGCGTCACGATTTTGCCCTTCACCGTCGGCGACAATGAACGGCCCAACGCCGCGCTCCTCGTCCTCGATGACATCACCGAACACGAGCGCGCGACGCGCCTCGAAATGGAGGCCGGCAAGCTCCGCCTCGTGCGGCAGATGTCCTGGCACCTCGCCCACGAGATCGGCAACGCCGTCACGCCCGTCTCCACGATGCAGCAGCTTCTCGAGATCCAGGGCGACGACGCCGAAGTGCGCAAGGAACTCAGCGGCGTCCTGGCCAGCAGCGTGCGCCGCATCACGCGCCTCACGCAGCAGATGACTTTCCTCAGCCGCGATTGGGATGGAAAATCCAGCGACAGCGCGAAGCTCACCGACCTCATCGACGGCGCGTACCTCGACGCGAACAACTACCAGCCCACGAAAACCAAAATCGCCCTCAACATGGACCGCGGCAAAACTCCGTGGAGCGTCGTCGGCGACACGAAGGCGCTGCGCCACGCGTTTTCGGAACTCCTGCTCAACGCCCTCCAGGCCAACCCCGACAACCCGACGATCACCGTCCGCATTTCCGAATCGCCGAGCGCCGGAAAACCCGGCGTGTCCGTGGAATTTCAGGACACCGGCGTCGGCTTCTCGCAAGACGTGGCCAACCGCATCGGCGAACCTTTTCAAAGCACGCGCAGCGTCGGCCTCGGCCTCGGCCTCACCGTCTCGCGCAAGATCATCGAGAGCCACCGCGGCAGCATCGAGATCCCGCATCCCGACAAAGGCCCCGGCGTGATCCGCGTCACGCTCCCGCTGCCCGAGCCGGGGAGTAATTAAGTAAGCGTCCCAACGCGCCGCAGCCGTGGCAGGGACGTGGAGAAAATGGAAACTCCTCCGCGGTCCTCTCACCTTTTCTCCGTGCCTCTGCGTCGGGTTTTTGCGTTCGCGAAGCGTAAAATGACGTTCAGGAAAAGTCCTGCATCGGCTTCCTGCGCCGATGCCCGCACAGCATTCCGCGCGGGATTCGAGACCGCTGCTGCGCGACTTTTTCCATCGCGCGGAAACCTATTTTTCTTTCGCGTCCGCACGCCACTGACTACGCCTGCGTTCCATGAAAGCGTTCCTCCTCCCGCTCTGCGTTCTCGTCTTATTCACCTCCGCCTTCGCTGATGACATTGGCCTGCGCCTGCGCCTCGGCGTCCACGACAAGGAGGCCACCGACTGGAGCGGCACCATCGCCGTCGCGCCGGGAAAAGTGACGCTCATCAGCGGCTGGCGTTTCGCGCAGACGGACAAGCCCGACGGCACCGCCGGCTGGAGCTGCCGCACGCGCCCCACCGCGCTCGACAAAGTGCGCTCGAACAATCCGCAGCAGCAGCAAAAACGCGCCGCCGCCACCGCGCTCCCGATGTCCGACAACGGCGTTCTCCTCTCGCTCGCCGACGTGACCGAAGATTCGCAAATCACCGTGAAGCTCGCGACGGGCGAGATCGTTTTCAAAATCGCCGATGTGCCTTTCGGAAAAATCTCCGAGCAGCTCGCGGGAGCCGTCGAGATCGAGCGCACTGCCGCCACGATGCCGCTCGTGACCGACGCAAAAACGGACGACGATTTCCCGAGCGCCGCCATCGCGCCCGACGGCACCGTGTGGGCCGCATGGCAAAGCTACACGCCCGGCCTCGACCGCGCCGAGCGCGCGAAGAGCTACGACAAGGAGCCCGCCGACATGGCCTTTCTCGCGAAGGCTCCCGGCGGCGATCAACTCTGGCTGCGCAGCGTGAAGGACGGCGCAGCAGGCGAGGGGATGGCGATCACCGCGCCCGGCCGCGACATTTACAAGAGCGCCGTCGCCGTGGACGGGAAGGGGACCGTGTGGATTTTCTGGTCCGAGAACTCCGGCTACAAGGCATTTCCCGAAAACGGAAAACCAAACTTCGACATCTGGGCGCGCTCGCTCACGGGCGGCAAACTCAGCGAGCCTATGAAAATGAGCGAGTCGCCAGAAAGTAATATCTGGCCCGTTGCTGCGACAGACGCTTCGGGAAATGTTTGGCTCGCGTGGCAAGGGGCGAAGGAAAAAACGTTCCGAATTTTTGAACGCCATCAGGATGCGCGCAGGGGCGTTGACGGCTGGAGTCTTCCGAGCCAGATCAGCAGACAAAATGGGAATTGTTGGGCTCCCGCGATCGCAGCGAATCCAAAGTTGGTCACGATTCGCGGACGGACTTTTGGGAAGGTCGCCATCGCATGGGACACTTACGACAAAGGTGACTATGATGTGTGGGTGCGCGAGTTGGGGCCTTACTTTCTCGACACGAGCGATTCCTTGATTGGACCAAGCCGTCCCGTCGCAAACTCCGCCGACTACGAGGCGCGTCCGGCGCTGACCTATGACCGCGAAGGCGCGCTGTGGATCTCGTGGGAAAAGAGCGGGCCGACCTGGGGCAAGGATTGGGGCGCTCTCGTGAAGGACAAAGGCATCGGGCTTTATCGTGATCGGCAGATCGGCCTCGCGATTTTGAAGGACGGAAAATGGATGCAGCCCGCGGCGGGATTTGAGTCCGCGCTGCCAGGCGCGGTGAAGCGCAAGAATCAGAAAAACGTGCGCGTGCCCGCGCTCGAGCCCGGCGGCGAAAGTCGCAAAGCCGGCGAGGAAGCCGAGGCTGCGAAAAATTTCGCCCACAACAATCTCGCGCGCATCGTCGCCGACAATTCCGGTCGCGTATGGCTCTTCGCGCGCTCGCGGCAAAATGATTTCCGCTCGCCGCTCGGCTCGTTGTGGCTGAATTGGGCGACGTACTATGATGGCGACAAATGGGTCGGCCCGATCCTCGTCCCGCACTCGGACAACCTGCTCTACAACACGCCCGCCGTCGTCGCGTCGCCGCAGGGCGGGCTCGTCATTTTGCACAGCACGGACCACCGGCAGGATCGGCACATCGTGCGGAAAGGCGCAGCGGGAAATGTGTCGCTCGAGTCGGACAACGATCCTTTCGACAACGATCTTTACATCAGCCGCCTCAGCGCGCCTGCGCCGACACAGGCCGCGAAATTGATCGCCTCGAAAAATCCGCCGGCCGAAAAATCCGAGCCTTCCCCCGCCACCGCGAGCGAGCGCGCGGACATCGCGCGCTGCCGCGAGTACCGCGCGAAAATCGGCGGCAAGGAATTGCAAATTCTGCGCGGTGAATTTCACCGGCACACCGAAATCTCCGGCGACGGCGGCAACGACGGCCCGCTCGAAGACATGTGGCGCTACGCCGTGGATGTCGCCGCGATGGACTGGCTCGGCTGCGGCGATCACGACAATGGCGGCGGCCGCGAATACCCGTGGTGGCTCACGCAAAAAACGACCGACGCATTTTTCCTGCCGGGAGCATTCGACCCGATGTACACCTACGAGCGCTCCGTGCGCTATCCGGAGGGCCATCGCAACGTCGTCTTCGCGCGCCGCGGCATCCGCACGCTGCCGCGCCTGCCGAAGACCGAGGAAGCGACGCCCGGCCACGCGCCCGACACGCAGATGCTCTACAAATACCTGCGCCTTTTCGACGGCGTCTGCGCCTCGCACACGAGCGCGACCGACATGGGCACCGACTGGCGCGACTGGGACGCCGAGCGCGAGCCGATGGTCGAGATTTACCAGGGCGCGCGGCAAAATTACGAGCGCCCCGGCGCGCCGCGCTGCCCGACGGAAAACGATTCCATCGGCGGCTGGAGGCCGAAGGGCTTCGTGAATCTCGCGCTGCTGAAGGGCTGCAAATTTGCGTTCGAGAGCAGCAGCGATCACGGCAGCACGCACATCAGCTACGCGCTCGTGTACGCCGACGAAAACACGCGCGAGGCGATCGTCGCCGCGATGAAAAAGCGCCACACTTTCGCCGCGACGGACAACATCGTCGCCGACTACCGCTGCACCGCCGGCGGCACCGAGCACATGATGGGCGACGAATTCAGCACGAGCGAAGCGCCCGCCTTCCGCATCCACCTCGAAGGCACCGCGCCATTCGCGAAAGTCGTCTTTGTGAAGAACGACGTCGAAGTCTTCACCGCCACGCCCGGCGAGGCGAAATGTGATGTGAAATGGACAGACCCTGACTCCAAGCCCGGCACGAGCTACTACTATGTGCGTGGCGAGCAGCAGAATGGCGAACTCGTCTGGGCCTCGCCGATGTGGATCACGCGCCCAGCCGCGAAATGATCGACCCGGAGCGTGCATGCGACAAATGCAGCGCGGGATTCTGCGCGCGCATTTTGTTCTTCGCGCTGGCGGCATTGTTCCTCGCGGTCCCGGCGCGCGCCCACACGACCGACACCAGCTACGCCCGCGTTCGCATTTTCGACGACCGGCTCGAAGTCCGGCTCACGCTCGACATCTTCACGCTCCAGCGAATCGTCCCGGACCTCGATGCGAATCACGATGCCGCGCTGAGCCGCGACGAACTCCGCCGCGCGACGCCGGCCATCCAAAAATTCCTCCGCGCGCATGTCGGCATCGAAATCGACGAACGTGCCGCCGATCTCGGCGCGGAAAAGGATCCCCTATGGCCGCTCGATGCGCCCGATCCGATTCCCGCGAGCGCGTGGCACACGAATGAAGCGCTCGTTTCATTCGGCTTCGACAAGGCGCTCGCTGCTGCACCGAAAACGGTGACGCTGATGTTCGATGTCTTCACGACACTCGGCGAGCGGCACAGCGTGCTCGGCGTCTTCGAGTATCGCGGGCGGACGACTGAGGTTGTCTTTACGCAAGTCGAGCCGGACTACCTTTTCGATGTCGCTTTCGCTGCGCCGTCCGATGGATCGCCGGCCTCGGCTGCGGCTCCCGTGCATCGCTCGAATGGCGATGACTCGCCCGCGTGGCGTTTTTTCAAACTCGGCGTCGAGCACATCCTCACCGGCTACGATCACCTCTGCTTCCTGCTCGCGCTGTTCGTCGTCAGCCGACTGCGTGCGCTGTTCGCCGTCGTTACGTCATTCACCATCGCGCACAGCATCACGCTGCTGCTCGCGGCATTCGGTGTCGTCACGCTGCCCACGCGATTCATCGAGTGCGCCATCGCGCTCACGATCGTTTACGTCGCGCTGGAAAATCTCTGGCGCGCCAATTTCGCGCATCGCTGGATGCTCACATTTTTCTTTGGCCTCATCCACGGCTTCGGCTTCGCAAACACGCTCAACCCGCAGGAACTCCCCGCGCAGGCCAAGGCGAAATGCCTGCTGGTTTTCAATCTCGGCGTCGAGGCCGGCCAGCTCGCTGTCGTGCTCTTGCTGCTGCCTCTCTCGCTGGCGCTCGCAAAATGGAAGCACGGTCCGCGTGCGAAAAATGCGATCAGCCTCGTCGTCGCGCTGCTGGGCCTCGCGTGGTTTCTCGACCGCGTGTTCGCGCTCGGCTGGATGCCGTTTTAGGGAATTCTGAAAATAGCCCTGTGCTTCTGCACAGGAGAACAACCTGCCCGATGCGCGATGAAGCAGGAAGGCGTGCATCGGGTAGGGTGGGCGTCCCGCCTGCCGTGCCGCGCGTCTCGCGCGGCATACGGCGGAGGCTCACTGGCGTTCCTTGCGCAAGCGGTGTCTGGATGTATTCCGCGGGACGCGGAATACGGCAGGCGGGACGCCTACCCTACCCGATGCATGCCGCTCGCTTGGCCGTGCCTTGCGTCAATCCGAAGAAATCGGCTCAGCGCAGCGTGCCCGCTTTCACCGTTACCATCTTCGCCGGATCGAGATGCTTTTTCAACGCGGCGTTCACCTGCTCGAGGGTGAGCGCGCGGACCTTCGCGGGAAATTCATCGAGCCACGAAACGTCGAGCCCGCGCTCGGAGCAGCGCAGCAGTTGCTCCGCGAGTCCGTGCGAGGTTTCGAGCGTCACGGTGAACTGTCCCGCCGCCGCGCTCTTGCGATATTCGAGTTCATCCGCGGTGATGCCGTCGCGCCACCAGCCGTCGATTTCCCGCCGCGTGCTCGCCAATCCGCGCTCGAGCAGCGCCGGCGAAAAGGTCGCCTTCGTGAGCCACGCGCCGGGGCGGAAGGCGTCGCCCGCGAGCGCCGCACCGATGCCGTACGTGAGGCCTTCGCGATCGCGCACATTGCCGATCAGCCGGCTCGTGAAGCCGCGCCCGAGAATCCCCGTCGCGACATTCATCGCGAGCCAATCCGGATCGCTCGCGCGCAGCCCGCTTGGCTGGCCGATCATCACGCTCACGCTTGATTTGTCCGGAAGTTCCACCGTCGTCTCGGCGCGCACGTTCGGCGGAATGTCGCCCGTCGCCGGTGCATGGCCGCCCGTCCATCCCGCGAAAGCCTTCGCCACTTCCGCATTGAACGCCGCCGGATCGACGTCGCCCGCGGCTGCGAGGTGCATGCCTTCCGGACCGTACATGGATGCGTGAAAATCCCGCACCTCCGCGAGCTTCGCCTTTTCGGTGGCCGCGATGATCTCGGCGATCGTCGCGTGGCGCGAGGGATGCCCCGGCGGAAAAATCGCCTGCGAAAACGCGATCGCCGCCTGCTCGTTCGTGTCGTCGAGCGTCTGCCGCGCCTCGGCGATCAGTTGCTTTTTCGCCTTCGCGAGTTCCGCCGCGGCGAAGGCCGGCGTGCGCAGTTGCTCCGCGAGGAGCGACACCACGAGCGGCACGTCCTTGCGCAGCAGCTTCGCTTCAAATTCCACGGTGTCGGTGTTCACTTTGAACTCGATCGTCACGCCCGCCTTTTCGAGCAGGTCCGCGATCGCAAATTGATCGTGCGTCTTCGTGCCGCGCTGAATCATCGAGGCCGCGAGATGCGCGAGCGCGGGATTTGCCGATGCGTTTGCGCCCGCGCCGAGGCTGCCGCGCATCGTCACGACATCCTTCACATCCGTGCGGCGCACGAGCACGTCGATGCCGGCGATTTTCCCGCGCACCACGGTCGCGGCGTAGTTTGTCACCGCAGGCGGCGCGAGGGCGTGCTCGGGCGCTTTGGCGGCGACGACTTCCTTGAGCGGCGGTTTTTCGTCGGCCTGCTTTTTCTCCACGATCGAGCCGCCAATGGTCGAAGGCACGAACCACCCTGTCACGCCGTGCCGCTCGATGAAGTAGGCATTCGCGACGCGCTTCACATCGTCCGCGGTGACTGCCTTGAATTTCCGTTCGAGCGAATCGTACAGCGTCCAGTCGCCGACCGCGATGCACTCATTGATCTGCTCCGCCTGCGCGAAAGATCCGTCGCCTGCGAATGCGCGTTCGGCGAGCAGCTTGGCGATCGCCATTTGCACTTCCGCGTCCGTCACGCCGTCCTTTTTGATCCGATCGATTTCCGCGACGAGCTTGCGCTCCGCGTCGTCGTGCTTCGTGCCCGGCGTGAGTTCCGCCGTCGTCACGTGCAGCGACGGATCGTGGGTGAAGCTCGCCTGGCCCGTCACTTCCGCGGCGATATTTTTGTCCGTGAGCGCGCGGTAGCAGCGGCTCGTTTTTCCATGCGTGAGGATCGCGCTGAAGATCTGCACCGCCGGCCAGTCGGCGTGCGTCGCCGCGGGGATTTTGTGCGCGAGCGCGACCACGCCGAGCTCGCCGCCGCGCTGCACCATCACGCGCCGCGGCCCGGTCTGCTCGGGCTCCTCCGTGTAGAGTTGCGGGATGGGATGCGGTGCCTGCGGGATCGCGCCGTAGCGTTTCCGGATTTCCGCGAGCGCCGCGGCCGGCTCGAACTCGCCGATGACCGTCACCGTCGCATTATCCGGCCAGTAAAACGTGTCGTAAAATTCCCGCAGCTTCGCGATCGGCACGCGCTCGATGTCACTGCGCCAGCCGATCGTGTCGTGGTGGTACGGATGCGCGAAAAACGCCGCGCTCCACAGCTCTTTTTCCAGCGCATTGCGCGGCTCATTTTCCCCGCGCTCAAATTCATTCCGCACCACGACCATCTCCGGCCGGCGGTCCTCTTCGCGCAGCGAAAGATTGCGCATCCGGTCCGCCTCCACCTCGACGAGCAGCGGCAGCGCGTTCGCGGGCACGGTGGCGAAGTAGTTCGTGCGATCCAGCCACGTCGTCGCGTTCGTCTCTGCGCCCACGCGCTCGAGCACCTGGTCAAAGCCCGTGCCCATGCTGCGGTTGAATTTCTCCGTGCCTTTAAACATGAGGTGTTCGAGCAGATGCGTCGCACCCGTCGTGCCCGTGACCTCGTTTCGCGAGCCCACGCGATACGTCACCATGAAAGTCACCACCGGCGCGGATTTTTCCGGCAGCAGGAGGATCTGCAGGCCATTCGCTTCGAGCCGGTATTCGGAAATTTTCCCGACCTTCCGGACAAACGGAACGCCGGAAACCAGCGCGGGATTTTCTTCGGCGGAACGTGCGGGGACAATCATGGCAAGGGCGAGGGCAGGGATGAGGAGCTTCATGCAAAAAGGTCGCGCAGTGTGGCTGCATCTCGCCCGGCGATGCACGCTGAATGTCGAAGCGGAAAACCAGACTCAGCGAGGAAATCGTGATCAACGCCCCCGGAGGACACCGTGACGCAGCTTCCGCCATGGTCGAAAACCGTGCAGGGGGATGAGCCGCGCGGTATTTGCGAAATTGTCCTTCGCACGTTCGTCCGTGAGATTGTGCGGCACGAAATGGATCGGCCCCTTCGGCGCCACGGCGATGATCATCGGCGCGACATTGCCGAATTTCCGCATGGCGAACTCCGCGTAGTGACGGGCCTGCTTGAGAAATTCAGCGAGTGAGGACACGCCGCCGATTCTCCACGTACGCAACGGCTCTGCAAAATGAATCGGGATGCGGACGCGTCAATTCATCCGGTTAAGCCCAAGATTGGCCGAGCCGAAATGCAGGAGAAATTGCGGGCACTCGGGATCGAGACCGCACTGCACACACATGAGGATGCGCCTCATCCGTTCAGGGTGAGCAAGCCGTGGGGCCACGGAACCGTCGAGATCGCCGCCGCCTTTTTCAAAAAGCACCTTGGGGAGCCGAAGCATTGAGCCATCAAGCTCCTCGACATGTGATTCCCGCGGAACGAAAACCTTTGCCATGAAACGCAGAGCATTTCTCAAAACAGCTGCGACCACCGCAGGGTTGGCCAGTGCCGGAGCCGCAATTCAACACGCCACGGCAGCGGACAAAGCCGCAGTTTCAAACCGGAGCTATTACGAAATCCGCATCTACACGCTGAAGACGCCGGAGAAGAAAGCGCTCATCGACGCATATCTTCGTGACGCTGCGATTCCAGCATTGAACCGTCTCGGCATCAAAGCGGTCGGCGTTTTCTCCGAGGAGAAGCCAGGACCCCATCCGGTCGTCTCAATGGTACTGCCGTATACCTCACTCGATCAGATTGCTGCAGCCTCGCGATTGGTGTCCGATGAGGCATTGCAAAAAGCCGGCGCGGATTATCTCGGCGCACCGGCGACGGATCCGGTTTTCGAGCGGATCGAAAGCTGGCTGACGCAAGCCTTCGACGGCATGCCGAAGATGGAAGTGCCCGCGAAAGGGAATCAAGTTTACCAACTGCGCATTTACGAAAGCCACGGCGAAAAAGCCGGGAAGAAAAAGGTGGAGATGTTCAACACGGGAGAGATCGCAATTTTCAGACGGGTCGGCCTGACCCCGGTATTTTTCGGCGAGACCATTCTTGGTCCGCGCATGCCGAATCTGACCTACATGCTCACGTTCCGCGATCTGGAGGCGAAGGTTCAGGCATGGTCGGCCTTTGGAAAAGATCCCGAGTGGATCAAACTGAAGACCACACCGGGATTTTCGGACGAGGAGATTGTCTCCCACATCACGAATATCATGCTCGTGCCGGCTCCGTATTCCCAAATCTAGCGGTTACGCCGGCGCTTTTTCGCTCAGGGCGAGATCGTGACCGGGCGGTCCGTGTCGCTCCGCTGGCTTCTCTCTATTTTCGCCGTCTTGCTCAACCGAATGAAAACCAGAAAGGGCAAGTCTCTCGCGGCGGGCATCACCGGGACCGGGCGCAAACGCCCCGCAGGTCGGCAACTGGTATTGCTGGATGGAGGACGCTTGCGCCAAGAGGCGGCGTCGGAATGCAGCCGGCAGATGGCGCGGCTGGAAAAAGCAAAGGCAGAATGGAAGCGCTTCGAACAGCAGGACAAGATTGGCTTTGAGCGATGGAAGGCGGCGACCTTCGGCGGGTTCCTCACCCGGTTGCGGGAGATCGAGACCCTCGTCCGTGAGAAGGAGGCGCTGATCCGGGAGGTGGAAATGGAGATGCTCGCCGGCAGAAGCAGAACCCCTCGCTCCGCCTACGCCAGCGTTCTGCATCGGCGCGATAATCCGGAAGCTGATGCACCGTCTCCGCCTCGGGAGGAGGATGAAGATTTTGAAGGCCCCAGCTTCGAGGACATGTCGGAGTTAGAGCAGGAACTGGTCTTCGAGAACTTTTTGAGCAGCATCCTGGGCATGAATCCCGACCGGATGAGCGATGCGCGGTATGAAAAAATGTTCGCTGACTTCAAGGCCCGCGCGCATGGCAAAAAGGAGCGGACGGAAGAGGAAATGGCCCCGGCAGCGCCGAAGCCCGACGATATCCGGATTAAGGAGAGCTACCGGGTGCTCGTGCGCCGCCTTCATCCCGACACCCGTGCTGAGAGTGACGAGGAAATTTCGGCGCTGTGGCATGAAGTGCAGGAGGCTTACAGCACGGGCAACGTCGAGCGTCTCGAAATGCTGCTCGCCCTGACCGAACTTCAATCCAACCAGACCGGCGAGCACACGAGCCTGTTTCAGATGCGTTCGGTGGTGGCCGAATTGCGCCGCTCATTCAACGCCATCCAGCGGAACTTGCGGGCTGCCAAACAGCATCCGGCTTGGAATTTTTGGGGTCTGCGGAATCGCTCGGCGTTGGAAAAGCGCGTAAGGGACAGCCTCAAGTCCATGCTGCACTGGCACGAATGGCGGTTGAGGCAACTCGAAGCCGAGATCGCCAGTTGGTCACCGCCTCCAAAGGCCCGCAAAAACGTTCGCACCGAGCGGTCATCTTCTGGATGATTCCCGCACCCACACGATATTTTCCCATGAACAGCAAATCCGAAGAACTCTCCCGCCGTGCGGCGCTTTCCCGTGGTGCCATCCTCGCAGGCACAGCGCTCGCAAGTGGAGCAACGCATGCTTTAGCCGCAACAGCAGAGGCCCCGGCAGCGCGAGGTACCGGTTTCATTTTCTGCCTCAATGCCGCAACGCTCCGCGGCCACAAACTCACGCTCGTGGCGGAATTGGAACTGGCCGCAAAGGTGGGATACAACGCCGTCGAGCCATGGGTGGAATCGATTCACCATTATGCGAAGGAGGGCGGATCACTCAAAGACCTCGGCAAGCGCATCCGTGATCTCGGTCTCACGGTGGAGAGCGCCATCGGCTTTCCGCAATTCATCGTGGATGACGATGCCGTGCGTGCCAAAGGCATGGAACAGGCAAAGACGGACATGGACGTGGTCGCGCAAATCGGTGGCAAGCGCCTGGCCGCACCGCCCGCCGGCGCAACAAAGGAACCGGGGCTCGATCTTCACAAGGCCGCGGAGCGCTACCGGGCGCTGCTGGAACTTGGCGACCAAATGGGTATCGTGCCCGAACTGGAGGTGTGGGGCTTTTCACAAAACATCCGACGATTGAGCGACGCGATGTTTGTCGCGCTCGAAACTCGGCATCCGAAGGCGTGTGTCCTCCCGGACGTATTTCATCTCCACAAAGGCGGATCGGACTTTAATGGATTGCGGCTGCTCAGCGGCGAGGCCCTGCAGGTCATCCACATGAATGATTATCCGGCCGAGCCGGGACCGGATAAGATCGATGACAGCTATCGTGTGTTCCCCGGCGACGGCGTCGCGCCATTCACGCAGATTCTTCGGGCGCTGCATGAAAACGGCGGCCACACGGTGCTCTCGCTCGAGTTGTTCAACCGGGATTATTGGAAACAGGATGCAGAGACGGTCGCGCGGACAGGTCTCGAAAAAATGAAGGCGGTCGTGGCGAAGGCGCTCGCGTAGCAGTTCGGGACGGTTGCGCTGGATCGCTCCCCCGATATTGTGCCGAAGAAATGAACGAAGACTGGAAATCAGAATTCAGAAACGTGTGGGATCGTGGAATCGCCGCATGGAAAGCAAGACGCAAATCGGCAGCGACGATGTTCGAGCCCAAGGATGTGACATTCCTCGCGAGCATCGGTTGCACGGCGCAGGAGCTTTTTGATTTCGTCGATGATTTCCTCAGCTACCACGACTTCGATTTTGAAACCGTCCTCGAAGTCACAGCGATTCGCCGGGAATATTTTCTGAACGTGATGCACGGCAAATCCACCGGGCGTGTCGTGCCGATGAGCGAACTCCCTGCGAAAGCCGCCGCCGTGGATGGCATCGCGTGGCTGCCCCGGCTAATCGCCAAGGCGCGTAGCAAACTGCGTGGCGAGATGAATCCGGATCTCATGTACGGCTGCGCCGGCGACAGGCCGTTTCTGCGCGAGCATGGCATGACGCTGCCGCAGTTTCTGCAACTCGTCCGGGATAGGGGCGACGACCACCGGGCGATCGTCGAGGCGGTGAAGAAGTCTGCCGCTCACAACTGAAAACGAGCAAATCCCAGATTACGACGGATTGGCCGTTGACGCTGAACCCGCACGTGACATTCGTCGCGCCTTCGTCCGACGCCTGTGCGAAACGTAATCCTGTCCGGATTTGGTCAATTATTTTGGGAGCGCATGGCCATCGCGTTGCGCGCCTTTCTTGAGGGCGAAGAGATCGGTCATCGTGGCGACGTAAAGCACACCGTTGGCGGCAGTCGCGGTGCCGCTGATGCCTTTCTTAATGTCCATCGTCGCCAGAACCTGCTTTTCCTTGCTGGCCGCGAACACCCAGAAGTCCCCCTTCTTTGAGCCGATATACACTTTCCCGTCGGCGACGAGCGGGGAGGCCCAAAAGTCTCCTTTCGTTTCCTGCGTCCAGTAAGGCTTGCCCGTCTCGGCATCCACACAGTGCACCTTCCGTCCGGAATCCGCGATGAAGACGAGGCCGTTGGCGACGGCCGGGGTGGACATGGTGTGCTTGTCGAGCGGGTAGGACCAAGTCACGCCGCTGCTGGTGATGTCACCGGTTTTCGTCGGGTCGATGCATTTGAGCCATGCCTCGTTCTTGCCCCAGAAGATGTCGCCACCGCCGGCCACGTAGAGGTGTTTGTTCGCGAATACCGGCATGCCGTAGATGTCGCTCGGGCCTTCCTTCCGGTTGCTCACGTAACGATGGATGTCGGTCTTGGGTGCCGCGGGATCGATGTCAAATTGCCAGACCTTTCTCAGCTTCGCCACTTCCCCATCTGCCGGAAGTTTGGTGATGGGCTCGAATGCACGCACGATGCCATCTCCGCCTGCGAAGAAAATGAGCGGGCGTCCGTTCACCTCAGCGAGTGACGGCGAGGACCATGAGGCGTGGAAAATATTCGGCGAGATGTGCTCGTCGTCGCGGGCGATGAGTCGGCCGGTTTTCTTTTCCAAGACTATAAGGCTTGGTGCGTCATCCCGGCGGATGGCGCGATGCGTGTTATCCACGCCCGTGCCCGTATTGAGGTAGAGGAAATCACCGTGGATGAGAATGGAACTGTGCGCGCCATCGTGCGGCCAGATGCCCGCCTGCGAAGGGAGATCCAGCAGCCAGATGATGTCGGCATCCGTCGGTCTCAGCGCTTCCGCGGGCGGGGGAGTCGCGGGCGTGGCCGGTCCTGTCACGCCGCCGGTGAAGGCCGAGGGGATCGCGTCGGGCGTGAGATGCGCGGCTTCGTCCTGATACGGGCCTTTGTTGCCGCCGGCCATGCCATGCACGTCAAGGCACACCACCTCGCCGCGATTGTCCACGAGGTAGGCGCGGTCGCCTTCCACCGTGACCGGCGAAGCCATGCCCGTCTTCGGCCAGTCGTAGTATTGATCCTCATTGCGCTTCGGGACGAGTAGCTGCCACAGGAGGTGTCCGTCCTTTTCATCAAGGCAGAGCAAGACCCCGCGATCTCCAACGTGGGCGGGGTCGCGAGGTGTCTCGTTATTCGTGCCGATGTAAACGCGCCCGCCGGACACGATCGGCGTGGCATAGGACTGCGTGCCGAGCGGCGCGACCCACTGCACGTTGCGGCCTGTTTCGATGTCCCAAGAATCCGGCAATCCCTTCTCGGATGAAACCAGATTGCGCGTCCACGCTTCTCCCCACTGCGGCTGATCCGCGGCCAGCACCACGTTGGAGAAAATGAAGACCGGGAGTAGAAGGGTGAGTCTCATGCAATTACGTTCAGTATCTTCGACAATCCGCGAGGTCACGCTTCCGTCGCGAATTACGCGATCTCACCGATGCCAGGAAGCGCCTCGCGGACAAACTGGATCTGCAGTTTGCGAGAGACGAGCGCCGGTCGAGTCGGCACCGTGCGGGATGCTCGCGAAAGTCTTTCCCCAGATGCGCCTGAAAATTCCATTCATCGCGACCGTTGCCGCGTTCCTTTTTGCGAGCACGATTTTTCGCGCGGAGGGGGAAAGTGCCGCGCGTGAATGGGAGTCGGATTTTCACGCGGACAAAGTCGCGGAGATCGAGGCAACGATTTCGCTGGCGATCAGCGATGGACGTTGTCCGGGGGGCGTCTTGTGGCTCGAACGTAACGGGCGCGCGTACCATCACGCATTCGGCGCACGCGCGGTGGAGCCGCAACGCGAGCCGATGGCCGAGGAGACGATCTTCGATGCGGCATCGTTGACGAAGGTGATCGCCACCACCACGGCGGTGATGATGTTGGTGGAGCGCGGGAAGCTGACGCTCGACGCGCGTGCGAGCGATTTCATTCCGGAATTTCGCGGCGCCGGCAAGGAAGCGATCACCATCCGGCAACTGCTCACGCACACTTCGGGATTGCGGCCCGGCCTTCCCGCCACTCCGGCGTGGAGCGGCATCGAGGCGGCAATCACCCTCGCCGCCGCGGAGCCTCTGCCAGACCCGCCGGGAAGCGTCCTGCGCTACAGCGACATCAATCTCATCCTGCTCGGAGAAGTGGTGCGGCGCGCGAGCGGACAGCCGTTGAACAACTTCTGTGCCGCGGAAATTTTCGCACCGCTGAAGATGGCCGACACGATGTTTTTGCCGAGGGAAGCATTGCGCCCGCGCATCGCGCCAACGGAGCGAGTCGCGGGCGAAGTGCTGCGCGGGATCGTGCATGATCCGACCGCGCGGCGCATGGGCGGCGTGGCTGGGCACGCGGGACTGTTCACCACGGCGGCGGATCTCGCGCGCTTCGCCCGCATGCTGCTCGGAGGTGGCGAGCTCGATGGAGCGCGCATTCTCCAGCCGGAGACGGTCGCGCTGATGACCCGTGTGCAGACCCCGGCCGCCGTCGCGCGCCGCGGACTCGGCTGGGACATCGACTCGCCGTATGCGGGGCCGCGCGGGCAGTGGTTCCCGATCGGGAGCTACGGCCACACCGGCTGGACGGGCGGTTCGCTCTGGATCGATCCGTTCTCGCGCACCTTCCTCATTTTCCTCTCGAACCGGAATCATCCCACCGAGGCCGGCAACGTCATCCAGTTGCGCCGCACGCTCGGCACGCTCGCAGCGGAGGCGGTGCGCCACTTCAATTTCCTCCACGTCCCCGGCGCACTCCCATGGAAACGCGGCGGTGCATCCCTCTCGATCGTCGGCAGGCAGCGCGATCCGGCGCCGCCGGTACTGACGGGGATCGACGTGCTCGCTCGCGACCACTTCGCCGCCCTGCGCGGCCTGAAGATCGGCCTCATCACGAACCAGACCGGCATCGATCGTCAGCGCCGCAGCACGATCGACCTGCTGCATGCGGCGCCCGGAGTTCAGCTCGTCGCGCTCTTCAGCCCCGAGCACGGGATTCGTGGCGAGCTCGATGAAAAAATCGGCGACAGCCGCGACGAGCGCACCGGCCTGCCGATTTCCAGCCTCTACGGCGCAAGCCGCGCGCCCTCCGCGGCACAGCTCGCCGGCGTGGATGCGCTCGTGTTCGATATCCAGGACATCGGGTGCCGATTCTACACCTACATTTCGACGCTCGGAGAATGTCTCACCGCGGCGGCGGGCGCGGGCAAAAGATTCATCGTGCTCGACCGTCCGAATCCGATTGGCGGCGTCCGCGTGGAAGGACCGATGCTCGCCGGTGAACGCAGCTTCACCGCGTGGCATGAGCTGCCGGTGCGCCACGGCATGACCGTCGGAGAGCTGGCGAAATTGTTCGCGGCAGAGCGCGCGCCGGGCGCCGATCTCACCGTGGTGCCGTGCGAAGGCTGGACGCGCGACATGTGGTTCGATGAAACGAGTCTGCCGTGGATCAATCCGTCGCCGAACATGCGCACCCTGACTGCGGCGACGCTTTATCCGGGGGTCGGTCTGCTCGAGACCTGCCGCGTGAGTGTCGGTCGCGGAACGGACCGGCCCTTCGAAATCTTCGGCGCACCTTACATCGACGACCGCCAGCTCAGCGCCGCGTTGAACGCTGCCGATCTGCCCGGCGTGCGCTTCATGTCGGTGCGCTTCACCCCGCAGGCGAGCGTCTTCAAGGGCGAGGACTGCGGCGGCGTGCAGATCATCCTGACGAACCGGGAATCGTTCAACGCGCTCGATCTCGGCATAGTGCTCGCAGTGACCTTGCAGCGGCTCCATCCCGAGGAGTTGAAAATAGAGCGGCTGGCGAAACTGCTCGCGCACCCGGCGACGCTGGAAGCGATCCGCGGGGGCAAAACGTTGTCCGAGATCAAGGCGCTCTGGGCGAAAGATCGCGAGCGCTTCCGTCCGCGGCGAGAGTCCTGCCTGCTCTACCGATAGCCGGGCGGCACTCTCGCCTCATCGTGGAACTTGTGGGTGGCCGGCTTCAGTTCCGGATCTGCGCTGAGTTGTCTTTGCGCAATGACGAGGGCATCACCGAAGGTCATGTGGCCGGTCTTTCCAGCATGGCTGATTCGCGGCGGGTGAGGTGCTCGGCGAGCTGCGTGTCGAGGCTGGCCTCGGCGACGCCGAAGTGTTTCGTCTTCAGTGATCGCCATATCTCTTTGCCTGCGTGGAAGAGTCAGGCATAATAGCCGCCATGGCGATGACGCCACAGACTTTGACGCCTTGCTTTTTCCCACGGTTTCACGGTTTTGCCTGCCTTCAGGCCGACACCGCAGAAAACGACCGGGAAAAACCAATTGTGAAACGGTGATGAGTGCTTCGCTGACAGAGGAAACGCACCTGTAGCTCAACTGGATAGAGCAGCGGTCTTCTAAACCGCAGGTTGGGAGTTCGAGCCTCCCCGGGTGCGCCATTTTTGCGGCGCTTGCGGCGGGATTGCGTGCGGGCTATCACAGGGCGATGAGCCGCGCGGAGGATGAAAAATTCATGCGCCTCGCGCTGCGGGAAGCGGCGAGGGGAGTCGGCCGCACTTCGCCGAATCCCGCGGTCGGTGCGGTGATCGTGAAACGCGGTCGCGTGCTCGCGAAAGGCTGGCACCGGGGCGCGGGCGGACCGCACGCGGAGATCGAGGCGCTGCGGGCGTTGCGCACGGCGAGTCTCGCGAAGGGCGCGACGCTTTACGTGACGCTCGAGCCGTGCTGTACGCACGGGCGCACGCCGCCATGCACCGGGGCGATCGTGCGGGCGGGATTCGCACGCGTGGTCGTCGGCGCGACGGATCCGAATCCGCGCCACGCGGGCCGCGGGTTTGCCGTTTTGCAAAAGGCCGGCATCACGGTGACGCACGGCATCCTCGAGGCGAAGTGCACGGCGCTGAATGCGGCTTTCAACCAATGGATCACGACGGGCCTGCCGCTCGTCATTGCCAAAGCGGGCCTCTCGCTCGATGGGCGGCTCACGCGTCCGCCGGGCGAGGGGGCTTGGCTCACGGGTGAAAAATCGCGCGCGGATGCGATGCGATGGCGTGCGCGGGTGGATGCGATCCTCGTCGGTGCGGGCACCGTGCGCGCGGATAATCCACGGCTCACCGTGCGCGGCATTCGCGGCGTGGTGCGGCAGCCGTGGCGCGTCGTGCTCACACGCAGCGGACGTCTCCCGAAGCGTGCGCATCTTTTTTCCGACGAGCACCGCGAACGCACGCTGGTCTTCCGCGGCAAGTCGCTGCGCGCCGTGCTGCGTGCGCTCGCTGTGCGCGGCTGCACGAGCGTGATGATCGAGGGCGGGAGCGCGCTGCTCGGCTCGGCGTTCGATGCGCAGCTCGTCGATCGCATCCACTTTTACCTCGCACCGATGCTCTGCGGCGGGCCGGATGTGCTCGGTGGTCGCGGCGCGGGCAGCACGCGCGAAGCGGTGCGGCTGGAGAATGTTTCCCGTCGGAAAATCGGGGACGACTTGCTGCTGATCGCGGATGTTCGGCGCTCGAAATAGCGCGCGCGAATCCGTGTCGGGTCAGCTCAGATTCGCGGCGAGGAGCGCCTCGCTGTACGGCGTGTAAAAGGCGCGGTTGCGCTGCATGCAGCGCCGGAGTACGTGCTTGATATTCGGCACGTCGCCGAGATTCACCACGAGGTCCACGCTGTTCGCCCACGCCTCCATGTCGCTGTCCGTATGCACGCTGCTGCCGACGAGCACGATGATCTGCCGGCGCCGCTGATTCGGCGGGATCTCGAGGGTGGCGTGGAGGATCGGATTGCTCTGCAGATTCGAGTCCGCGAAATGCTCGGCGATCACGACCACGTCGTAGGCGTGCGTCTGGAGCTTCACCATGATGTCCTCGACGAAGAGCCCTGTGTGCAGTTTGCAGCCGAGTTCCGTGAGATTTTCCACCACGAGCCGCTGCACTTCCGGGACATCCACGCAGACGAGCGAGGTCGTGTCGCCGGGTTCGAAGAGATCGATCCTGTGATGAAAATCGTTGTCCGTGAGAGTGCTCATTTTGCGCGCGAGAAAGTGGGGAGATCGAGTTTCATGCCGGAGGTGTCCACGGATTCGAGGTTCATGCGTTTCTTCGCGTCGTCCACGTAGCGGCTCATCTTGGCCTTGTTCGTCGAGTAGAGCATCGCGGTTTCGTCGGTGATTTTTCCGGTCTCGTACGCCTTCACGATTCCCTGATCGAAAGTGCCCCAGCCAAACGTCTGGTTCTGCTCGATGATTTCGTAAAATGAGCGTCCGTCATCCTCACCCATCTGGATCGCTTCGCGCGTGCGCATGCTGTTGCCCATGACCTCCTGCACGAGCTGCCGGCCACCGCTCACGCGGGGCAGCAGGCGCTGCGAAATGATCCAGCGCAGCGTGTCCGAGAGCCGGATGCGGAGCTGCTCCTCCTCCTCGCGCTCGAACATGCCGAGGATGCGGTTGATGCTCTGCCCGGCGTTGATCGTGTGGATGGTCGAGAGGACGAGGTGGCCCGTCTCCGCCGCGCTGAGGGCGATTTCCACCGTCGCGCGATCGCGCATTTCACCGACGAAAATGACCTTCGGCGCCTGCCGGAGCGCCGCGCGCAGCCCGTTCGGAAAATCGTCAAAGTCCGGCCCGAGTTCGCGCTGGTTGAAGGTCGCCTTTTTGTGCGGATGCAAATACTCGATCGGGTCTTCGAGCGTCACGACATGCACCGCCTGCGTCTTGTTGATCTCGTCGAGCAGCGCCGCGAGCGTCGTCGTCTTGCCGCTGCCGGTCGCGCCCGTCACGAGGATGAGCCCGGTCTTTTCCTTCGCGACCTCCTTGAAAACCGGCGAGAGATTCAGGCCCTGGATCGTCGGCACTTCCGTCTGCGCCTTCCGCATCACGATGGCGAGATGGCCGCGCTGGCGGAAAATATTCACGCGGAAACGCAGCCGATCGCTGACCATGTAGGCGCAGTCGCACGAGCCGCGCGTGGCGAGTTCACGCAGCAGGCGCTTCTCGCCGCCGATGATGTTCAGCGCGATGCGCTCGGTCTGGAAAGGCGTGAGCTTCGCGACATGCGGCGGCACGTCCGCGGTCTTCAGGATGCCGAAGGCCTCGACCTGCGGCGGGCGTCCGCAGGTGAAATTGAGGTCCGAGATTCCGGGTGCGACCTCGAGCATCGAGGTCAGCAGGGCGTCGAGTTCTGCGCGTTTCATCGGCTAGTCCTCCCACTCGCCGGCGTCCTTGATGAACGCGCGGAATTTTTTCTTGTCCATCGCCTTTTCGTAAGCCTCCTCCGGCGCGATTTTCGAGGCGCGCAGCAGCTCCATGATGGCGTCGTCGAGCGGCTGGTTGCCCTTCTTTTTTCCGACCTGCATCATGCCGGTGATTTGGTGCGTCTTGCCTTCGCGAATGAGGTTCGCGATCGGGCTGTCCACTACGAGGATTTCGAGCGCGGCGCAGCGGCCCGGCTTGTCTATCCGCTTGAAAAGATTTTGCGCGACGATGCCCTTGAGCGATTCGGCGAGGCCCGAGCGAACCTGATTCTGCTGCCCCGCCGGGAACACATCAATGATGCGGTCAATCGTCTTCGGCGCGCTCGGCGTGTGCAGCGTGCCGAAGACAAGATGGCCGGTCTGTGCGGCAGTGAGCGCGAGCTCGATGGTTTCCAAGTCGCGCAATTCGCCGACGAGGATGATGTCCGGATCCTCGCGCAGCGCGCCGCGCAGTGCAGAGGCAAATGACTTCGTGTGGATGCCGACCTCCCGGTGATTGATGAGCGACTGCTGGCTCTTGTGGACGAATTCGATCGGGTCCTCGACCGTCAGGATGTGGTCCTTCCGCTGGAGGTTCGCAAAGTCCACCATCGCCGCGAGCGTGGTGGATTTCCCCGAGCCCGTCGGCCCCGTCACGAGCACGAGGCCCTTCTTGAGCATCGCGAATTTTTTGACCACCGACGGCAGGCCGAGTTCATCCGCGGTGAGAATCTTGCTCGGGATGAGTCGGAACACCGCGCCGATGCCGTACTTTTGATTGAAGAAATTCGCCCGGTACCGCGCGAAGCCCGGATACTCGTAGCCGAAGTCCACATCGCCCGTTTCCTCGAACTGCTTGATCTTGTGCTCCGGCGCGATCTCATAGACGAGCGCCTTCAGATCATCGCTGCCAAAGGGCGGCGCATCGATGCGCACCATTTCGCCGTGGATGCGGAGGATGGGCGGGTTGCCGGTGGAAAGGTGCAGGTCGGATGCGCCCTGCTCTTTCATGAATTTGAAGTACTGATCAATGCGGGCCATGCCTGCTGAGAAAGCGAGAAGGATGCCAGCCAGGGTGCGGGAAAAAATATGCGGCCTAACATGCGGGGGACGAACGGAGTTCTGTCCGAGGAAATGTGCGTGTCAGCCATTCATCCAAGTCTCAAACTCCAGCCATGAAAATCCTCCGACCCTTCTTCCCGCCGATCTTTGCCGCCGCCTTGCTCCTCGCGCCATTCGCCGTCCGCGCGGAGGAAAAGGCGGACGCCGGGCCCGCTCCGACGCCCGAGGAAAAGCAGGCCGCCGAGGCGCTCACGAAACGCGGCGCGCTCGTGCAGACGCTCGCGGCGGGCGTGAACTGGAGCTACGTGAATTTTCGCGGCCTCGAAAAACCGGACGCGGCGGCGTTTGCCCTCATCGGGAAAATCCCATCCATCGTGGAACTCGATCTGTCCGGGCTGCAGTTCCAGCCCGCGGATCTCGCGGGCATCGCGGCTTTGAAGAATCTGAAAAAGCTGAACCTCTCGCGCAGCAATGCGAACGACGCGGTGATCGCGCACATCAAGGGGCTCGCGCAACTCGAGTCGCTCAATCTTTTTCACACTGAGGTCACGGATGCGGGCGTGCAGCAGCTCGCCGGGCTCAAGAATTTGAAGCGCCTCTACATTTTTGAAACCAAGGTGACGGACGCCGGTGCGGCAGCGTTTGCGAAGGCGCTGCCGACGGTGCGCGTCGAGCGTGGCTGGGATACGAAGCTCCCGCCGCCCACTGTCGCGGTCGCCGCCCCGCCCGCGCCCGCGGCACCGCCGGCGAAAGTCGAGCCGCCGAAACCGCCGCAGCCAAAACCGGAGCCGCCGAAAGTCGCGGCTCCCGCAAAACCCGCGGCACTCGCCGCAGCGAAGCCCGAGGAAGTCGGGATGGATGCCGCAAAACTCGCGTTGATCAAACCGGCGATGGAGGAATTGCTGAAGCAAAAGCGCGCCGCGGGCGTGGTGACGCTGGTGGTGCGCGACGGGCGCACGGTGCATGTGGAGGCGGCGGGCATGGCGAACCTCGAAAAGAAAAAGCCGATGACGCCGGACACGATTTTCTGGATCGCCTCGATGACGAAGAGCCTCACCTCGACCGCCGTGATGATCCTCGTGGATGAGGGCAAGCTCTCGCTCGACGAGCCTGCATCGAAATGGCTGCCGGAACTTGCGAAGGTGAAAGTCGCGAATGGCCGCGCACTTTTCCGCCCGATCACGCTGCGCGATCTGCTCTCGCACACGAGCGGCATCGCGGACCCCGAGCGCAAGCCGACCGACGGCAACGTGCCGATCGCGCAGTACGCGCTCGACCTGCTGAAGGCGCCGTTCCAGTTCCAGCCGGGCAGCGAATTTCAGTACAGTTTCGGCCTCACGGTCGCGGGCCGCATCGTGGAAATCGCGAGTGGAAAATCGTTCGAGCAGTTCCTCGGCGAGCGCATCATCGCACCGCTCGCGATGAAGGACACGACGTGGCATCCGGATGCCGCGCAGCGCGAGCGCATCGCGCGCACCTACAAACTCAGCGGCGATGCGCTCGTGCCGGCGCACAATGCCTTCCTCACGTCCGAGCCGGAAATCAGGCGCGAGGCGGAACCGAGCGGCGGACTTTTCTCCACCGCCGCGGACATGGCGCGATTTTACCAAATGGTGCTCAACGGCGGTGAACTCGACGGCAAGCGCATCGTGAGCGCGAAGGGCGTCGCGGAAATGACGAAGGCGCACACGGTGGCCGGGAAGACGATTCAGTACGGGCTCGGGTGGTTCAACAATGCCGCGGAGAAAAAGACGACGCCGCACATGTCCGACAAATCATTCGGTCACGGCGGAGCCTTCGGCACGCATGGCTGGGTGGACCCGGAGAAAAAAATGGTCGTCGTCTTCATGGTGCAAAATGTCCTCGTGCCGAAGGGCGGCGAGCTGCGCGACAAATTCCTCGAACTCGCGGCGGGCGCGATCGTGAAATAGCGGGCGCGGCGCGCGTGAAACAAAGCGGTGCGCGGCGATCGGTGGGCGATTTTTTGCGACACAAAAAATCCGCGCTGGCGAACGTTCGCAGAATCTGCGCGCGGATTTTTTACCGCTGCCATTTCTCCGCGTGACACCCATCGCGTCGCGTGTATTGCTCGGCGCGATGAAAATTTTCTCCTCCACTCTGCTCGCTCTCACTCTCGCAGCCACCGTCAGCCTTCGCACGTTTGCGGCGGATGAGAAAAAGGCCGCCGACGAAGTCGCCGTGATCACGACGAACCAAGGCACGATGGTGCTCGAGTTTTACCGCGACGTCGCGCCGAAGCATGTCGAGAATTTCATCACGCTCGCGAAGAAGGGATTCTACGACGGCACCGCATTTCACCGCGTCATCCGCGGCTTCATGATCCAGGGTGGCGACCCGCTCACGAAGGACGATGCAAACATGGCGCGCTGGGGCACGGGCGATCCGGGCTACAAGATCAAGGCGGAGTTCAACGACAAGCCGCATGTGCGCGGCGTGCTCAGTATGGCGCGCTCGGCCGATCCGGATTCGGCGGGCAGCCAGTTCTTCATCTGCCACGACAAGGCCGCGAGCCTCGATCACAAATACACGGCGTTTGGCAAGCTGATCAAAGGCGACGACGTGCTCGAAAAAATCGCGACGGCCGAGACCGGCCCGAACGATCGGCCCGCGAAGAAAGTGACGATCGAGAGCGTGAAGATCGTCCCGCGCAGCGAAGTGAAGTAACGCGGCCCGCACAGCCATCCAGCGCCGGCGCGAGCAAACCGCCGGCGCGATTTTCCATCCCGTCAAACTGTCCCTGCCACCCGTCCCGATCATGTCGAAAGTCACGCTCGGCCTCATCCAGACCGCCGTCAGCGCCGATCCGAAGGCGAACCTCGAAAAGGCAATCGCGAAGACGATTGAAGCCGCCAATGCCGGCGCGCAGATCGTCTGCCTGCAGGAGCTTTTCCGCAGCCAATATTTCTGCCAGGTCGAGGATCACAAATACTTCGCGCTGGCCGAGGAGATTCCCGGGCCGAGCACGGAGGCGCTCTGCAAAGTCGCGCGCGAGCACGGCATCGTGATCGTGGCGTCGCTTTTCGAGAAACGCGCGGCGGGGCTGTATCACAACACCGCGGCGATCATCGACGCGGACGGCACCTACCTCGGCAAATACCGGAAGATGCACATCCCGGACGACCCGCTCTTTTACGAGAAATTCTACTTCACGCCGGGCGACCTCGGCTTCCGCGCGTGGCAGACGCGCTTTGGAAAAATCGGCGTCTGCGTGTGCTGGGATCAGTGGTATCCCGAGGCCGCGCGGCTCACGGCGATGCAGGGTGCGCAGATTCTTTTTTACCCGACGGCGATCGGCTGGCATCCCTCGGAAAAGGCGCAGTACGGCGAGCGGCAGCATTCGTCGTGGGAGACGATCCAGCGCGGCCATGCGATCGCAAATGGCTGCTATGTCGCCGCGGTGAATCGCGTCGGACACGAAGCGCCGGACGGTGGTCCGGGGCTGGAATTTTGGGGCCAGAGCTTTGTCGCCGATCCTTCCGGGCAGATTTTGAAGCGCGCGAGCGTGGATGCGGAGGAGAACATTCTTGTCGAGGTGGATCTCGATGCGGTGGACACGCAGCGCACGCACTGGCCGTTCCTTCGCGACCGACGCATTGACGCGTACGCACAAATCACGCAACGCTATCTGGACTAATGGGACGCGCCAAAACGAAAAAGGAAACGGCGGTGGTTCCGGCCGCGCAGGAGACCGTTCTGGCGGGCCCGGCTGCCCGCGGATACCGGATGCCGGCGGAATGGGAGCCGCACGCGGCGACTTGGCTCTCGTGGCCGCGGCGCAAAGGCATCAGCTTTCCCGGCAAAGGCGCGTACGACAAGGCGGTGCTCGCGCTCGCGAAAATGGTCCACGCGCTCGCGGATTCGGAACCGGTGAACATCAACGTCTGCGACGCCGAGCATCAGGCCGATGTCGTGAGGACGCTGACGCAAACCGGCGCGCGCCACGCGCACGTTTCGTTTTTTCACATCCCGACGAATGAGCCGTGGTGCCGCGATCACGGCCCGATTTTTGTCACGCGCAAAGAGAGCCCGGCGGCGCTCGTGCTCGACTGGGGCTACAATGCGTGGGGCTTCAAGTATCCGCCGTTCGACGACGATGATTACGTGCCGACCGCGGTCGCGGAAAAGCTCGGCCTGCCCGTGGAGTATCCCGGCATGGTGCTCGAGGGCGGCTCGATCGATGTGAATGGCGAAGGCCTGCTGCTCACGACGCGAAGCTGCCTGCTGAATCCCAATCGCAATCCCGATCTGAAGCAGGCGGAGATCGAGCGGCGCCTCCGCGATCAACTCGGCGTGCGCGAGGTCCTGTGGCTGGGCGACGGCATCGAGGGCGACGACACGGACGGGCATGTGGATGACATCGCGCGCTTCGTCAGCGCGGACACGATCGTCTGCGCGATCGAGGAAGATGAGAACGACACGAACTTTGAACCGCTGAAGGCGAATCACGATTTCCTCGCGGCTCTCATGACCGACGCCGCTCCCGCTGAGCCCGATGCCGATGAGGACGAGGACGCGGGCGGGAGCGATGGGAAGCTGCCGCGCTTCCAAGTCGTGAAGCTGCCGATGCCGCGCAAAATCGCCCGCGACGGACAGCGCCTGCCGGCGAGCTACGCGAATTTTTACATCGGCAACAAAGTGGTGCTCCTGCCGACTTTCGCCGACACGAATGATCGCTGGGCGGCGGCGATCCTCGAGAAGGCATTTCCGGGGCGGAAGGTGATCGGCATCGACTGCCGCGATCTCATCTGGGGGCTCGGCGCGTTTCACTGTCTCACGCAGCAGCAGCCCGCAGTCTGACCGCGGCGATCGTTTGCGATGAAGATCCTCGTCATCGGCAGCGGCGGACGCGAGCACGCGCTGGTCTGGAAACTCCGGCAGTCGCCGCGCGTGTCGGACGTTTTTTGCGCGCCGGGAAATGGCGGCATTTCGCAGATGGCCGAGTGCGTGCCGCTGAAAGTTTCCGACCACGACGCGCTCGTGAGATTTGCGAAGGAGCGCGAAATCGGACTCACGATCGTGGGGCCGGACGATGCGCTGGCCGCGGGCATCGTGGATCGTTTCCAAGCCGAGGGGCTGCGCATTTTCGGCCCGACGCAGAGTGCGGCACGGCTGGAATCGTCGAAGGTTTTTGCGAAGGAATTCATGCTGCGCCATGGCATCCCGGCGGCGGCGAGCGGGCAATTTTCCAGCGCGGATGAGGCGCGCGCATTTGCCGCGAAGATGGGCACGCCGATCGTGGTGAAGGCGAGCGGGCTCGCGCTCGGCAAGGGCGTGATCATCGCGCAGACGCACGCGGAGGCGGATGCCGCAATCCGTGAAATCATGGAGGAGCGGAAATTCGGCGACGCGGGCGCGGAGGTGGTGATCGAGGAATTTCTCGAGGGCGAGGAGTGCAGCATCCACGCGCTCGTGGACGGGCGCAGCTATCTGCTTTTTCCGAGCGCGCAGGATCACAAGCGCGCGCTCGACGGCGATCGCGGGCTGAACACGGGCGGCATGGGCACATTTTCGCCGGCGGACAAAGTGCTGCCGCCGGCGCTCGATCAGCGCGTGCGGACCGAGGTGCTCGACCGTTTCATCGAGGGCGTGAAAGCCGACGGGCTCGATTTTCGCGGGATGCTTTTTCCCGGTCTCATGATCACGAAGGACGGGCCGAAGGTGCTTGAGTTCAATTGCCGCTTCGGCGATCCCGAGACGCAGGTGCTGCTCACGCGGCTGGAAAGTGATCTCATCGAACTGCTCGAAGCGACGATCGATCAGCGGCTCGATGCAGCGACGGCGCGATGGCGCAGCGAGGCGGCGGTGTGCGTGATCCTCGCGAGCGGCGGCTACCCCGGCAGCTATGCGGCCGGGAAGCGCATCACGGGCTTGGAGAAAAGTGCGGCCACCATTTTTCACGCGGGCACGAAGCGGGAAGGGGACGGCGGAGATTTTTTCACCGCGGGCGGACGCGTGCTCGGAGTCACCGCGCTCGCGCCGACGCTCGCGGAGGCGCAGGCGCGCGCGTATGCGGCGGTCGCGGAAATCCACTTTGAGGGGATGCAATTTCGTTCGGACATTGCGGCGAAGGGACTGTGACGCTACGGTCGCGCCGCATGAAGATTCCCGCCTGCTTCGCCGCCCTCTGCATCGTGGCCATCGCGCAGGCGGAGGAGAGTGCGCCGGCGAAAGGCGCGGGCGCTGAGCCGGCAAAACCCGCCGCGGCCGATCCGGGGCCGAGGCAGATTCCGGCGCAGGAAGCAGCGGACGCGGTGAGCGAGCCGGAGTTGCGGCAAATCGTGGAAATCCTGCGCGACAATTACGTGCATCCCGATGCACTGGGCGAAACCGCGCTCGCGCGGGCCGGCCTGCAGGGCTTGCTCGAACGCCTCGGCGCGGGCGCGCGCATTTTCTCCGCGGAAAAATCGCCCGAACATCGTCCGGCGCAATTTCACTCCGAGAGCATCGGCGGGAGCGTCGGCTACCTGCGTCTCGGCGCGCTCGCTCCGGAAAATATGGCCGCGCTGGATTTGGCGCTGGAGGGATTTGCCGCGAAGCCGGTACCCGCGATGGTCCTCGATCTGCGGGCGACTCCGCCCAGCACGGACTTTGAACTCGCCGCGGAGTGCTGCCGGAGATTTTCGCCGAAGGGACGCGTGCTTTTTTCCATCAAGCGGACGAAGGCGAACGACGAGGAAATCGTGACTTCGCGCGAAGACGCGAAGTGGCGCGGACTGCTGACGGTGCTCGTGGATGGCGACACCGCGGGCGCTGGCGAGGTGATCGCTGCCGTGCTCCGCACGCACGTGAGCGCGTACGTGATCGGGCAGCAGACGAAGGGCGAGGCGGCGCAGTTTGAAGAGATTCCGCTCTCCGGCGGACGCGTGCTGCGCGTGGCGGTCGGCGAGGTCACGCTGCCGGGCGCGACGCCCGTTTTCCCCGAAGGCCTCACGCCGGATCTCGTGCTGAATGTGCCGCAGGAAAAGACGGACGAAGTGCTGCAACTCGCGATGAATCCCGGCGGCGTGACGGCTCTCGTGATCGACAAGCCGCGCGCGCGCATGAACGAAGCCGCGCTGATCGGAGGGACGAATCCCGAACTCGACGAGATGCAGGAAATCCATCGCCTGCGGGCGAAGGGCGAAGAGCCGCCGAAGCTCCCGCGGGATGAGGCGCTGCAGCGCGCGCTCGATTTCATCACGACGATCCGCGTGTACGAGGCGCGCGGGGCGGGGAGGTGAAGCGAGTGATTAGTGCTCAGTTTTTTTCCGGCGCACTTCCACTGCGCGACGATTGTCGCCGACTAAGCACTCATTTCTTTTGCGTGCCCGCTACGCGAGGTCGAAGAGCAGCCCTTCTGCGTCCGACTCCGCGGTCACATTGAACACTCCACTTTCCTCGGTGCTCGCCGCATCGCCGGCGGTCAGCGGCGTGTCGTTCACGCGGACGCTTCCCTTGATGAGTTGAAACCACACGCCGCGACCGGTGATCACGCCATGCGAAGCGGACTCGCCGGCACGCAGCCGGACGCGATAGATGTCGGCATCCTGGTGGATGATCGCCGAGCCGTCGCGACCGTCGGCGGAAATGACGAGGACCTTCGCGCCGCTCTCACTGGCGGCGTCGGGATGCCATTCCGCATAGCCGGGTTTCAGGCCGCGTTCGCTGGGCTGGATCCAGATTTGCAGGAGATGCACGCGCTCGGTTTGCGAGGGGTTGGCTTCGCTGTGCGTCACGCCGCGCCCGGCGCTCATCATCTGGATTTCTCCGGGCTGGAGCACGCGTCCGTTGCCCATGCTGTCCTCGTGCGCGAGCGAGCCCTCGACGATGTAGCTGAAAATCTCCATGTCGCGATGCGGGTGCGTGGGGAAGCCGCCGGCAGGGGCGATGAAGTCCTCATTGATCACGCGCAGCGAGTGAAAGCCCGTGTGCGAGGGGTCGTAATATTCGGCAAAACTGAAGGTGTGGTGCGACTGGAGCCAGCCGTGGTCGGCCTGCCCGCGATCCCCGGATTTGCGGATGCTGAGTTTCATGCCGCATCATGCCGCCGCCCGCACGCGACCGCCAATGAGTTTTTGCCAGCAGCGAAAGTGCGCCGCCCGGAGCGCGCCCGATCAATACTCGTTTGGCGGCGGCGCCTCGTATTCTTCGCGCAGCGCCTCGGCGAGGGACTTCTCATAAAAGAGGAACCGTTTCGTCACGAAGAGCGGGTCCTTTTGCTCGCGGGGATCGAGGTATTCCTCGACGAATTCCTCGATCGTCTTTTCCTCAAAGCTCTCCAGCTCGTCCTTCCACACATGCTCCTTAAACGCGAGCCGGTGCGTGCCTTCAAAGCACGTCAGCGCGAGTTCAAAATCGAGATCGTCGAAGTCGTCGTTGAACAGCTCGCTGATCGTCGTCCCGGCATCGCACTGCAGCAGATCATCGCTGATGTAGTGGAGGATCTCGATGAGCGAATGGACGTAGTAGCTCGTCGGAAGTTCGGCCATGGCTACTTCTTCGCGGTCGCGGATTTCACCAGCGCCATGAACTGCTCCCGGCTCGCCTTCACCAGCGCAGCCGGCCCGGTCATTTTCACAAACACCGCGCCCTCCGGATGCTCGATGATCGCGCCGAGCAGCGCGGCGTGCGGGAGTTCATCGGTGATGCCCGCCATCGGGCTTGCCTTCATCGTTCCCTCGGTCGTGACGATGGTCACCTTCATCCCGTTGATCTTTTCCTCCTCGACTTTCTGCGCCTCCGGCTTGCCGGCGAACTGGCCAAACCACCGCTGCACATTCGGCTCCACGCCCCCGCCATTTTGCTCCCCGAAAAAGAAGAACGTCACATCCGCATCCCGCGCGCCCTCCTTGTTCGGCACCTTGAGCTGCGCCTTCCGCATCGGCGAAGTGGGCTGCACCGTTTTCCATTCGGCGGGCTTGGAGAATTCGTACGCGCCGACGGCGAATTTCGCAGCGTCTTCGGCAAACGCGGTCGCGAGAAAAAGGGCGCAGGCGAGGGTGGCGAGTAGTTTCATGTCGCGCGTCCATAGCCGTGCCACGAGGATGCGGCAAGGGCGGACTCGCGGCATTTGGGAAACGGAGAAAAGCGGTGCCCACGATTTTCGCCGCCTGGCGAAATGAGGAGCCACCACGGGCTATGGGAAAACCATCTTTGCCTGAAGGAAAACCTCGTCCGGCGAGAGGAAAACACTTTCCGGCAAGAGGAGAACGTCGTTCGGCAAAAGGAAATCGCCGCCCGCCTACTGGAATTCCCCATCCGCCAACTGGAAATCGTTTTCCGCCTACTGGAAATCGCCGTCCGCCAACTGGAAATCGCCGTCCGCCAATTGGAATTCTCCGTCCGCCAACTGGAATTTCCCGTACGCGTGACGGAGTTTTTCATTTGCTTCACCGAGTTTGTCGTCCAGAACGCCCGCTGCCGCGTGGAACAAGAGCGGGATGATCTATTTCAAAACTCCATGCCGACACCCGAACACCATCTTGAGGAATGCTTCATCGAGAAGTTCCTCAGGCTCAGGTACGCTGACCGCGGGGGCATCCGCGACCGCGCAACCCTGGAGGAGAAGAACGATTCCGGCAACGGCTGCACCAAAACCATCCTCTGCCTCCTCCAGCTTTTCATCGTCAGCAATCGCGACAGCACCTACTACTTCGCCAACAACATCGCCCGCCACTTTGCCTTCAACGCCGAGGATCGCGTCCTGCCAAGCCGCTTCCACGCTGATCGCGGCGGGCTATGCTTCGCGTGAGTTACTCATGAGCCTCGTCAAATCCAAACAACGCGTCGCTGACCACGGGGAGGTCTTCACCCCGGCGTGGATGGTCGAGGCGATGCTCGACCTCGTGAAGGGCGAGACCGAGCGCATTGACTCGCGCTTCCTGGAGCCGGCGTGTGGGGACGGCAACTTCCTGGTGCCGGTCCTGCGGCGCAAGCTCGCCGCCGTGGAACTCAAATACGGGCAGTCCGACTTCGAGCGGCGGAACTATGCGCTGCTCGCGCTCATGTGCGTTTATGGAATCGAACTGCTGCAGGACAATATCCGCGAGTGCCGCGCGAACCTGCTGCGAGTATTCGCCGAGTATTTGCGGCTTGATCCGTCGGACGATTTCTATTGTGCCGCCGTCTGCGTGCTTTCGCAGAACCTTATCCATGGCGACGCCCTGACCATGCGGGCCTGGGACGGCTCCCCGATCACCTTTGCCGAGTGGGGCTATCTTTGGAAGGGCCGGTTCCAGCGGCGGGATTTCAGCTTCAAAGCCCTTACCCAGTCCTCGGCTTTCAGCACCGAGGGTGAACTCTTTGCCCAGCTCGGCAAACACGACATCTTCACGCCGACCAAGACCTACCCGCCCATGACCGTGGGTGAGCTGGTCGCTTCTTCGCAGGAGCCCATCCTATGAGCACCCAAGGCAGCTTTTCCCTGCGCGGGCGGAACCCGGACGTGCTGACGTGCATCGCGAACTCACCCGGTCTTTGTCCTAGCTTCAGTGATTCGTTGGCGTTACAAATGGCCTAGCTAACATGAGCGACAATTCAAAAATCGAGTGGACCGACGCGACTTGGAATCCTGTGCGTGGCTGCACGAAAATCAGCCCCGGCTGCGTCCATTGCTACGCCGAAACCTTCGCGGAGCGCTTTCGTGGCGTGGCGGGACATCCGTTCGAGTTCGGCTTCGACCTCCGCGTCGTGCCGGAGAAGCTGGGCGATCCAATCCGCTGGTCGAAGCCAAAGAAAATCTTCGTCAATTCGATGAGTGACCTTTTCCACGAAGGTGTACCTGACGAATACATCGAGAAGGTCTCTCGCGTGATGCTGGCGGCGAACTGGCACACCTACCAAGTTTTGACCAAGCGAGCCGACCGCATGGCGGCACTTCTGCAAGGCAAGCTGCGCACGGCTGCGAAGGCTTCCCACATTTGGTGGGGCGTGAGCGTGGAGAATCGGAAGCATGGTCTGCCGCGCATTGCCAAGGTGCGCAGCGCAAAACCAGCGGTCGCGTTTCTTTCAGTCGAGCCGTTACTGGAAGATTTAGGCAAAGTGGACTTGTGCGGCATTGATTGGGTCATTGTCGGCGGCGAGAGCGGGCCGGGCGCACGTCCCATGTTGCCGGAGTGGGTGAGAAGCATGCGGACACAATGCAACGCGCAAGAAGTCTCGTTCTTCTTCAAGCAATGGGGGGGCGTGCGTAAGGCCAGCACCGGGCGAGAACTGGATGGCCGAACTTACGACGAGTACCCCGACATCGTTCCGAATGCCGTGCCATCGTCCTCAAGCCGGGCTGATTTGCTGGAGAAACTGGTTTACGCCTAGCGCACAAGGAGCAGGGAATCTTCCATGAACCTGGATGAAATCGGCCCGTGGTCGGAAATCAAATTGGATATTCTGCGCGATTACGCCGCCCCGTATTCCAGGATTCTCAAAAGCCACGGCTTTCGCCACGGCTACATCGACGCGTTCTCTGGACCGGGACTTCACGTCAGAAAGGCGGGTGGCGAAGAGGTCTTGGGCAGCCCATTGGTGGCCCTTCGAGTTGATCCGCCATTTGACGAATACCATTTCATCGACCTCGATGGTGAGAAGGTGGATTTTCTGCGAGGCCAGGTCGGCGACCGGCCGGACGTGACGTTCTACACAGCGGACAGCAATCAGGTGATGCTTGAATCCGTCCTGCCACGCTTCACCTACGCCAAACGAACTCGGGCACTGTGCGTGTTAGACCCGTATGCGCTCACCTTGGATTGGCGCGTGGTGGGTGCGGCGGGCGGCAGTCAGGCGGTCGAAGTTTTCATCAACTTCCCGGTCATGCAGATGAATCGCAACTGCAAGAAGGAAGACATATCGGAAATCTTGCCGGGCGAGCTTCAGGCCATGGACCGCTTCTGGGGTGACCGTTCGTGGCATTCCGCAATGTTTCGACCGAGCGCCCAAGCAAATCTTTTCGGCGACGAGGAGTTGGACAAGACTGAGAATCGGGATTTGGTAAATGCTTACTGCCATCGCCTGAAGGAAGTTGCTGGCTTTGGTTTTGTCGCTGAACCGCTGGCCATGCGGAACTCGAGGAATGCAGTGGTCTATTACTTGATTTTCGCCGGACCGAACAAAACCGGGTGGAGGATTGTTCAGGACATTTACCGCAAATACGCTTCGGCATGAGCGCACAGGCCACCTTTGCCTTGCGCGGGCGCAATCCGGACGTGCTCACGTGCATCGCGAACCTCTCCAACGACGAGGTCTTCACCCCGCCGGAGTTTGCGGGCCGGATGCTCGACACGCTGGCCGCGGCGTGGGCGGCGAACCACAAGGGCGCGAACCTCTGGGCCGACCAGACGGTGAAGTTCCTCGACCCCTGCACGAAGTCCGGCGTGTTTCTACGCGAGATCACCAGCCGCCTCACCCAGGGATTGGAGCAGGAGATTCCGAACCTGGAGAAGCGCGTGAATCATATCCTGACCAAGCAGGTCTTTGGCATCGGCATCACGCAAATCACCAGCCTGCTGGCGCGCCGGAGCGTCTATTGCTCGAAGCACGCCAAAGGCGAGCACTCCATTGCCAAGGGCTTCGCCACCGACGACGGGAACATCTGGTTCAAGCGTCTCAAGCACACTTGGGCCGGGGAAAAGTGCAAGTTCTGCGGGGCGGGAAAATCAGTTTTTGATCGTGCGGACGGCTTGGAAACCCACGCCTACGCGTTCATTCACACAGACAACATCAAAGCTCGGCTGGCCGAGCTATTTGGAGGCAATATGCAATTCGACGTAATCATCGGGAACCCACCATACCAGCTTGAGACAGACGGGCACGGTAATCAGGCACGCCCCATCTATCACCACTTCATCCAGCAAGCCAAGCAACTTGAACCTCGCTATCTGGTAATGGTGACACCAGCTCGATGGTTCTCCGGAGGAATGGGGCTGACAGAGTTCCGCGCATCCATGTTGTCGGATAGGCGTATCAAGAATATCGTCGACTACCCGAAACTCTACGAAGGTTTTCCAGGGGTAAAAATTCGCGGCGGCATCTCGTATTTCTTGTGGGAGCGAGACTACAACGGGCCGTGCAGCATACAAACAATGTGGGATGGCCAACCAACGGGGCCAGCAGTATCGCGCTATCTGGACGCCTACGACATACTTGTCCGACGCAATGAAGCCATTCCGATTTTGGAAAAGGTGAGAGCGAAAGGTGAGGCGACGCTCGACCTCCGTGTTTCTAGCAGCCTGTCGGACTTGATGGCCGACGAGGGGGGGTGTGGTGCGGCGGGTGGAAAAAGCTGGATCCGAGCGGGAGTCTGGCGCGGATGTCCTCGCGCCCCGACCGTTTGCGGAGGTCTGTTTTGCGCGGCTAAT
>JBBSEI010000010.1:0-75270 GCA_038239865.1 Chthoniobacterales bacterium | reverse complement strand
CGGCGGACATGACGATGAGCTTGTTCAGCTTTTTCAACGACCAGCCGTTGTCCATGAGCCACGTCGCGAGGTAGTCGAGCATCTCGGGATGCGTGGGCGGTTCGGAGCGCGTGCCAAAATCGCTGACGGTGCGGACGATGGCTTGGCCGAAATGCCACTGCCAAACGCGATTCACGATGACGCGGGCGGTGAGGGGATTGTCGCGGCTCGCGATGAGCTTCGCCATTTCGAGCCGCCCGCTGCCGTCGGTGAAGGGCTTGCGATCCGGCGCGAGGAGCGCGGGGAACTGGCGCGGCACGATGTCGCCGCGGTTCTGCGGTTCGCCGCGCACGAGCACGGCGGCGTCGCGCGGTTTGTCCTTGTCCGTCACGGACATCGCTTTCACGGGCGCGCCGGGATGGACGAGTTCGAGCGTCACGATCTTCGCGCGGATGGCGCCCTGCTGCGTGGTGAACTGGTTGCCGAGCGCGCGCGTCATGTTTGCCTCGTCGGGCAGGATCGCGGAGCCGCCTCCGTAGATCTGCTGGCGCAGCGCGTCCATGTCGGCGTCGGGCAGCGTGACTTGCGTCTTCGCGATGTCGAAGCGTCCGCGTCCACCGGTCTTGTAGCCGAGGAATTCATCGAGCTTGAGCTGCTCGTGCAGCGTGCCAAATGCCGCGGTGTAAATCGCCGCGACATCCTTGAGCGACGCCGGCGTCTTCGCGGCGAACGCCTTCGCAAGCGCGGGCGTGACCGTCTTGGATTCGGCGATTTCCTTCGCGAGCGCGGGCGCGCCTTCCGCGAATTTCTCCGCGGGCAGCTCCGCGAATTTTGCCCACGGCGCAAAAATGGCGTCGTCCTTTTTTCCAGCCTCGATGCTCTTCAATCGGTCGAGCCAGATCGCGGCGATCTCGGCTTTCAGTCCCTTGTCACGGGCGAGGATGCGGAAATTGTCGTTCTTCTTCCCGCCCTTGGACGATGAGGTTTTTGCCTCGTGCGCGACGAGCATGTAGTCGCCCGCTTTTTCGAGCATGCCGGAGAGCAGGCGCACCGCCTCGGTCTCGCGGTAGCGCTCGAGTTCCTTGTCCACATTTGCGACCGCTTCCTGGAATTCCTTGTAGTGCGGATTTTTTTCCGGGTCGTTTATCGCGACCCCCTCGGCGACATCCTGGCTGCTCGTGAAGACGCCGTAGAGCGAGTAGTAGTCCTTCGTCGGGATGGGATCAAATTTGTGATCGTGGCAGCGCGCGCACGAGCCGGTGAGTCCCATGATGCCCTTCGTGACGACGTCAATCCGATCGTCGATCACGTCATTATCATTTCCCATGAAACGCTTGCCGACAGTGAGGAAGCCGAGCGCGGCGAGCTTGGATTTTTCGGTTTTCGATTCCGGAAGTTTGTCCGCGGCGATCTGCTCGATGACGAATTGATCGTACGGCAGATCCTTGTTGAACGCGTCAATCACGTAATCGCGGAAGGTCCACGCATGCGGGTAGAGCGGCACGCGCTTGCCGCCGTTCTGCCGGTCGCCACTCGTGTCCGCATAGCGCGCGATGTCGAGCCAGTGGCGGCCCCAGCGCTCGCCGTAGCGCGGCGAAGCGAGGAGACGGTCCACGATTTTTTCAAAGGCGTTTGTCGAGTTGTCGGCGACGAAGGCATCGACTTCCTCGGGCGTCGGCGGGAGGCCGATGAGATCATACGTCACGCGGCGGATGAGCGTGTGCTTGTCGGCCTTCTGCGAGGGGGAGAGTTTTTTCTCGGCCAGTTTCGCGAGGACAAAGTTGTCGATCGGATTCTGCACGAAATGTTTTTCGTCCGCGATTTTCGGCACGGGCGGGTTCGAGATTTTTTGGAAGGCCCAGTGCTTCTTCGCGGTGTCCGCATCCCACGCGAGCTTGCGCGAGGATTTGCCGTCGCGTGGATCGGGCGCGCCCATCTTGATCCACTGCGTGAAGTCCGCGATGACTGCGTCGGAGAGCTTGTCCTTCTTCGGCGGCATGGCCATGTCGGGATCCTTGTCCTCGTGGCGCATGGAGATCAGCAGCAGGCTCTTCTCCGGCTTGCCGGGGACGATCGCCGGGCCGCTGTCGCCGCCTTTGAGCAGAGACTCAGCGGTGTCGAGGTAGAGGCCACCCTTCAGTTTCTTCGCATCCGCACTGTGGCACTCGTAGCATTCCTTCGAGAGCACGGGCCGGATTTTTTTCTCGAAAAAATCAAGCTGCGTGAGATCGGAAACGGCGGCCGCGCCGGCAAAATTCGGGAATTGCAGCGCCGCCACGGCGGTGGCGATGCAGATGCGCGTGGTGCTTTTGCTCATGGGGAAAAATTAGGCGATGAGGTCTTTCACGACATTGCCGAAGACATCCGTGAGGCGGAAATCGCGGCCGTTGTAGCGATACGTGAGCTTCTCGTGATCGAAGCCGAGGAGTTGCAGGATCGTTGCGTGCAAGTCGTGGACGTGGACTTTGTTTTCCGCGACATCGTAGCCGAATTCATCGGTCTGGCCGTACGCCTGTCCGCCCTTGATGCCGCCGCCCGCCATCCACGAGCAGAATGCGCGGTGATGATGGTCGCGTCCCGGTTCGCCGCGCGCGCCCTTGTCGTGGCGCGGGGTGCGGCCGAATTCGCCGCCCCACACGACGAGCGTGTCCTTGAGCATGTCGCGCTGCTTGAGATCCTGCAGGAGCGCGCCGACCGGCTGGTCAATGAGTTCTGCCTGCTTGCGGAGGTTGCCCTTCACGTCCGTGTGATGGTCCCAGCCGCCCGCCCAGACTTGCACAAAGCGCACCCCATTCTCCACGAGACGCCGCGAGATGAGCATGCGGCGTCCGATTTCCGAATCACCGTACATGTCGCGGATGTGCTGCGGCTCCTTCGTCACGTCGAAGACTTCCGTCGCCTCAGTCTGCATCTTGAACGCCAGCTCGAACGACTGGATGCGCGCTTCGAGCGCCGACTCGCGCTTCATCTGCTCGGCGTGCATCGCGTTCAGCTTTTGCAAAACGTCGAGCTGCTTGCGCTGCTGATCGAGCGTCGCGTAATGGCTGCGGATGTTCTCAATGATCTTATCCGCGGGCGCGCTCACGCTGCTCACCACCGTGCCCTGATACGCGCCGGGGAGAAATGCGGAACGCCAGTTCGTCGCGCCGCCGAGTCCGCCGCCGAGCGCGATGAAGCCCGGCAGGTTTTCATTCACCGTGCCCAGACCGTAGAGCGCCCACGAGCCCATCGAGGGCTTCACGAGCCGGCCCGATCCGGTGTTCATCATCAGCGTCGCAAACTCGTGCGCCGGCACATCCGTCGTCATCGAGCGAATCACCGCGATGTCATCGATGCTCTTCCCGATGTTCGGGAAAATCTCGCTCACTTCCACGCCGCTCTTGCCCATCTTGCTGAAATTAAAAACCGACGGCAGTGGCAGCCCGCCGATGAGCGGCACGTCCTGACCGGCATATTTCGCCATGCCCGGCTTCGGATCCCACGTGTCGATGTGGGAAGGTCCGCCCTGCGAGAAAATGTGGATGACGCGCTTCGCCTTGCCGGGGAAGTGCGGCGCGCGCGCGGCGAGCGGCGAGAGGCTGGCGGCGCTCGCGGCACCGCCGAGGGTCTCGCCGAGGAGACCGGCGAGGCTCAGGGCACCGAAACCCATGCCGAAGCGGTTCAGGAACTGGCGACGAGTGAAGCAAAGGTCGGCTTGGCTGGGGCGATGTTCGGAGAGGTTCATGGGTGTATGGAGGTTACTTAACTGCGAATTCATCATTGTAAAGGGGCGCTCGGATTCTTCGTTAGGAAACATCTTCCGAAAAATGTGGTGCCCGGCTCATCCACCTTCGCGGAACGCTCGTGACGCGCTGCCCACTCGGGATTTTTCTTCGTTCCGCTCCGCTCCTGCTCCCGGAGGCCGCAGCGCGAGAAACGGCGGGACAAAGACTGAACCAAACGACCGGGCGAGAGATTTTCCCTCGGAAAATGCGAATCACTTTCGCGCAAATGTCGCGCGAAACTCTGTCCGCCACGCCTTCTCCATTTCACGCGCTCACGGCGCCGGGCAGCGTCACTCGTGCCTCCGGCGGTCCGTCGCCAGCGCGGCGAGACGCAGTTCATTCAGCCGGCGCGCGATTACGAATGTGTTGTTCGCACCATACTTCGCCCACGGGCCTTCCGGCACCTCGTCGAAATCCACAAACTTCCAGTCCGTCACGTCCGTGTCGTCCATGCCCAGGCAATCGCGCACCGCGGGCGAGACATCGAGGCCCGCACCCTTGTTGATATTTTTCTTCGGCCGCTCGTCGCCGAAGACGTAGCCCGAGTGGTCCGTGCGAAACGGACCGCAGTCCTCCCACTGCGCATACACCGTGCGGCCCTTGAACCGGATCGCGAGCCAGCGCCCTTTGCACACCGACTGACTGGGCCCGCGATACTCATCGCGAAACCACGGGATGATTTTCTCCGCCTCCGGCTTGTGGCCACCCGCTTGCATATCGTTATACGGCAGCGCGACGTAAAATGGGTTCTGCCCCGGCAAAAATGCCGCCGGCCGGAAGTCCGTGCGCTCCATGCGCACCGGCGTATCGGTGCCTCCGTAATGTGCCGCCCAATCCATATCCCACGAACTCGTGCGATTGGGCGTCGGATTGTTTTTCGACGGCTTCTCGCCGATCCAAAAAGTCGTCGTCACGATCTCCTTTTTCCACGGAAAGCGATCCGCGACCGCCGCCGGTTCCGCAGGGCACGTCGGCACGGACGCAGACACCTCGGCTGTCGGCGCGACCGCCGGCTCCGGCAAAACCGCAGGTTCCGGTAAAGGCGCGGGTGGCACATTTCCTCCGAGACCATCCGACGCTGCGAGCCCCGCCGGGCTGGCAGTCTTCGGACTGCGCTTGGAATGCGCCTGCGAGCGCTGCTTCTTTTGGCGGCCATTTTCCTCCTTCCCGTGCGGGATCGAGAACATGGACGCCATCGACGCGGCGGCGATGACGGTGGAACGGAGGATTTTTTTCATCTTGGGGGAGATTCAGTGGTTGCCCGGCCTTCTTCACCACGGAGAAAAATCTACCTCCCGAACACGGGTAACGCATCAACTATTTCGCGACCCCAAACTGCCGGGCCGCGCGAACAAAAGGCACGACGCTTTGCATTGCGGAAAGTCCGCGTCGCCGCATCCTCCGGAGAAATGAACTTCACCTGCCCTTCTCGCATCGCCAGCACCCTCCTTTTGCTGGGCGGCATTCTGTCCTTCACCTTGCTCCTCGCGAATTGCACCCGCGCCGGCGACGAAGCCCCCACGGCGGCCATTGTCGAGAAAGTCCTCAAAGCCAGTTGGGACAAAGCCGCGACCTCCCTGAATCCGCGGAGTGCGCTCACGCTGAACTCCGTGAAATTCGGCACCAGCTACAAGGCCACCGCGCAGGAAGTGCAAGTCGAAGGATTCCCCGAGGGCGCGACCCTCACTCCCGCCATCGTGGATTTCAGCGTGCGAGATTACTACACGAATGAAACCCAAGTCCTGCGCAGAAGCCGCGAGGCGCGGGTGTACCGGGACAAATTCAACGAATGGGCGGTGATGACGGGATCGGTCAAAGGCCAGGACACGACGACGACCGAGCCCGTCCAAAAGTAGCAGCAGAAAGGCAGATGCTTCCTTTTGCCTAATCGGTCCGGGGCCTTTTCGCGAAGAACCCCGCGAGCGCGGACGTTTTTCCAGCGATCCAATTGACGAGCCTGCCCAGTTTTCCCGGTCCCGGTTCCGAAGCCGGATCATTCCGGTTCGAGCGCCATTTCGGATGGTGAAAGTGAATGACAAAGTCACCGTTGTAAGACGCCGCCGCCGCGTCAAAAGTGATCGTGCCGATCGGCTTCCAATCCGCACCTGCGAGCCGTTTGTTGAGCAACCCGCGGATTTCGCCCGCGTCGGAGACCTCGATCTGAAAGACCAAGTCGCGCTGCTTCCTCGGATTCCCGCGGTCGTAGATCTGCGTGAGCACTTCATCGCGAAAATCCGCCGTCTCGTCATCACCGCCCACCTTGTCGCTGATGATTCTGAGCTGCATGAATTGCGGGCAGCGCGTCGGCGTCCCCGGCGGCTTGTTGAGTTCAGCAATCTCATAAACCTGCCGCACCGTATTTCTCAGGTCCACGCGCATGAAGGCGAAAGCCGTCAGCAGCAGCGTGCCGAGGCCAAAGCCGCGATTCAACGGCGAGATGCTCGGTGCATTGCGGAGTAATGCATCGTGGATGCTCGGACTAAAAGTCCCGCCCAAGTCCTCCTGCGTGATGAAACTCGCGGGCCGCTGCTTCTCCGCCGGGTCCGTCGTTGCATAGAGTTTGCCCACCATGGAAAGCGTCCGTGCCGCCCCGCGGTGCGCGGCAAGTCCGGAGGAATATCGGCCGATCACCAGCCCGCGTGCGCCTTTGGCAAAGAAACCCGTGTAACTACTCTCCTCATGAATCTCCCAGATGCCGGACAGGCAAATCCCATTCGGATGCACCAGCCTCCGCACGCCCATTTTCTCCGGCCCGCCCCAACGCAGATCCGCATGGCTGGCGATCGTGCGCGCCGCCGCATCCATGAAAAGAAACCGCTTCGAGAGCGCGAAAAATCCCTGAGAGACCATCCCAAACGTCGTCGGGTAAAGTGGGAGCGGCTTCTGCCCCGGTTCACCCCATGTGCTGCCTTGGTAAGGTTCCGCCATCACCGCATCCTGCACCTCCTTAAATGTGGAACCCGTATATTGCCGATCTTCGAGCACCTCGCCTTGTTCGCCCAGCGGTCGCACACCTTCCCGCGCCGCGATGCCGATGCCCCGGCGGATGCCCAAGGCATACAACGCCACTAACCCGAAAGCACCAATAAGTCCCCCACCTAAGAGCGCGAGGATTAGTTTCCTCTGCGGCTGATCCGATGAGCCCTTTTCCATCGGCATTAGTTGCGGAGCCTTGATCGGCGCCAGCATCATCACGCCGATGATCGTAAGGAAGACGATGACTCCCTTCATCAAAAACCCGGGCACGGCGAGCCACGCGAGGAAGCCGAATAAGATCACCAGAATCGTCAGCCCGAGCCAAAGGCTCCGCCAGACGTCTGGCACGAAATTTGGCAACCCGACCGCTGCGCTGTCCGGCGCATTCGGCACCGCGAATCCATCGGCGAAGGTCGTCCCCGGTGCCGCATGTTCGCTGCTCTCCAGCGCCGTCCAGCGCGGCGCGAGATAGGGGAAGTCCTTGCGGAATGGCTTGTCATTAGTCTCCGCGCGCGGGAACTGCCGGGACTCGGAGTAAGATAACTCCAGTAAGAGCGTCTCGCCCGCGTCAGCTAAGATCTTCACCACATCGTCCTCCAGCCAGCGGCCATTGGGAAACTTAGCCGGCTTCCTGAGATCGTAGATCATCACATCCGGCGCGCCATCATAGTGGCGGTGCGCCTCCAGCGGCGCGAGGAATGTCGTCAGCACATTTTCAAACAAAGTCGGCGAAGCATGCATCCGCGTGATCGCGGCGACGTGCTGCGAAGGATGCAGCCCATTCAGATAGCCAAAGCGCGGCAACTGCGAACGCAATGAACGGCCGACGTGATCGCTCTGCTTCCCATCCGGTCCATGCGTGGTGGCCCAGATCAAAATGGGTCCGCCGCTCGCTGCCGTGCCGTCGGGTCGGCGGATGTTTTTGAGCGGGATACTCGTGACGAGCCCGACGACATTGCTCCGGAAAAATCGCGGGAAAATAAATGGGTCGTCGAAGATCCCGATCTGCACGTTGATCGCGCCCGGTTTCCACAGCTTGGCCGCCGAGACATCGCGCATGCCGTCGCGCGAGCGGCGGGCCTCGCTCACCATGTTCACTTTACCGGGGATGCCGTCAAAGCGCGCATCCGCCAGCGACGCCTCCGAGTTCTCGCCGTCGGGCGAAAATGTAAGTTGAAAGTCGAGCACCGCCTCCTCCGCGATGGCGTTCGGATTTCCGATGATTCCGCCATAGAGCCGCTGCGCGGATTCGTCCGCCTGATGCTGCGCGACTAATGCACCCCGCGCCGTCAGCAATTGTTCGAGTCTGGCTTGCGCCATCTTCTCGCGCAGGCTGGGCTCGCCGGGGAAAGCCTTTCGCGCGGCATCACGTGCCTCGCTCGCTGCCGGGATTTCCTTCCCCGCCTCCGCCAGCGCGGCCTGATAGTCCTTGCCGTCGCGCGTCTTCGTCGGCTCAAAAAAACGCACCTCCGGATTGAGATCGAGATGCACGCGAAAGGAATACTTGGGCACGTCCTTGCCGATCCCCTCGATCTGCCAGGGCAGCAGCCGCCTCCGCACGCATAGGCTGATGACCAGTTGATCCGCATCCTTCATCCCGGCGGCGTCCAGGATCGGCCGCCGATCCTTGTCCACGGCAAAGGCGTGCAAATCCGTGATGTTCGCCACCGGATCGTCCTGCGGCTTGAATGCGTTCAGGCTCATCGGGTCCGCATGATCCGATGCGAGCGCGGTGAGACAGAGAGCGGCGAATCCCAGAAGGACGGCGCCCAGCGTGGAGTTATGACGTTTCATAGGTAATAGGTTTAAGGAGGGTAACTACTTATCCCGGAAAACGGTGCAGCCCGCGGAGTATCCCAGCTTGCGGTAACTCTCCCACTGCGCATCATCATAGATCTGATCCGAAGTCGCATCGTTTGGAAAGTCCGGATTTGCCGCGGCATATTGGGCGACGTCGAGCGACTCAATGCCGCAGAGGCTCGCCTTGATTAGTAACAGCCATCCCTCCGTCCCGTCCGCATAGGCGATGCGTGCGATGGCTGCATACTTTCCACCCGGTCCGCCCTGTGTCTTGTTGCCTTTGATCTCATCGAGCCTGCCGAGGTGATCGGCGTCCACCCAGTCCGCCACCAGCGGCGGCAGGGTGATCCCCTTCGGATCCAGCCAGACGATCTCGACGTCGAAATCCACGCGCGCATTCCGCACGAGCGAGGCCACATCTTCATACGAGTAACCCACGTCCCGGGTCGCATCGGTGCAGATAATGAACGGCAGCTTGCGACGGATGAGTTCATACGCCGCGCTATTATCCATGTGACCACCGTCGGTAAGATTCCAAAATTCCATGGACGGTCCGTCGAAGCGCGCCCGCCATTCGCGGAGCAATAACTGATGCATGCGGAAAAGTCCGCCGGGAATCTCCTTGAGTCGGCGCCACGCGTTCGCGGGAAACCTTCCGGGCCGTTCCGTCGCGCGGATGCCGGAATGCCACCAGTATCCGAGGCGCAAATTCACCAGGCCCATGAACAGCGCAGCGAGCGGATTCGTGGCGCGGCCGCGTCCCGTTGAAAACGCCGCGCCGGACACCGCAGTCCAGTCACCCAGGGAAAGCGATTGCACGACAGCCGGGCTCTTATCCCGCCGCGCGAGGGGATGGAAGGTGTTCGGATCGGAGTTCAGCCGGATCGCCTCGAGCGCAGGCGGCGCGGATTCCTCGCCATCGAGGCCTTCGAGCCAGCGTCGCCGGCGGAGCCAGCCCGGCATGCGGATGCCCGCATGCGTCCAGCGTGCGAAGTAGCGCCGGCCGACGCTCACGCCGAACGAACCAATCGTCATAAGCAATCCCTTGCTCTCGCGGATTTCGCGCTGCGAGGCGTGATCCACCGTCTCGTTCACGCAGACGGAAATCAAGTGCAGCGGGCCGCCTTGCTGTTCCGGCCGGTAGTTATAATGCGGAACGTCGTCCTTGGGATCTGCGACCGAGACATCGGCTGCGATGTTATTGGCGCCCGCCGTGCGCGCTTCATTGGAAGCACCGAGGAAAGTGCGAGTAATGCGCGCGCCATAGGTTCCTTGCAATGAGGTAAGATTCAGAAAGTCAAAAGCCCTTCCGATGGCTAGCGAAAATAGCAGGGCCAGGACGATAACTCCCCATGCGTAGCCTGTGTCGCCTCCGATGAAAAGGCTGTGCGCGATCACATCGACTAAGAACACTAATCCCAGCGCGATAACTATCCCACTTATCTGCATGACAGTAAAAGTGCTGGCTTCACGTCCCTGCGGCAGCACTTTCATCGCCCACGATCGCAAGAGCTGGAGTGCCGGCGAGAGTGCGACCAGGCCCGCGACCATCTGCGGAAGGTGACGCCTGCTCGCGATGCTTCCTGCGAGGGAGTCGAGCACGACCCAGAGAAGCAGGACGGCGAAGATCACGAGCGCCTCGCCCACTCCCCGCGTGAGGCGATTGCGCACCGTGGAGCCTTCCATGCGGCACTGGCGGACATTTTCCTCCGACAGTCCAGACCGTGCGATCTCCTGCCACGCCCACGCGACTGCGAGCACGAGCAGAGCGCCGCCCGCCCATTTGGCATAGCCGGGCAAGGCAAGCCCGGCCGCTGCGCCAGCGAGCAGGATGACCCATGCCGCCAATGAGTGCGGCGGATGTGGCCGGTAAGACTGGTTTTTCGGCGCAAGCCAATAGCCGAGTTTCATGGGCAGAATGACTAAGCCCAACACCGCCACCGGCAGCCACCACCAGGGCGAAGGATCGATCCAATCCGGCAATCGACGACGCGCGCTTGAGTTAGTCTGCGCGGCATCCCGCGACAGAGATTCGTCATTCCGCTGAAGTTTGACGCGGCTCTTTTCCTCCCGCAGTTCCCGACGTTTCGCATCACCCGGCTGCTTCGTTCCTTTGGCGCTCGCCACCTCCTGCGCGCGCACCTCTGCGACCGTCTCCACCGGTGCCAGTCCCAGCGCGACATTCAGCCGCGGCCCGATGCCGGCGAGTGTGCCGAAAATCGTGAGCAGGAGCGCGGCGATGACGAGGTGAATCGTGAAGAGGTTCCGAAAAAAGATGCCCAGCATGATCAGCCAGTCGTCGGTGCCACTTGCAAAAAGATAGTTAGCCTGCGTGCGCAGCCAGCGCATCGGACCGCTGCTGTTGTCTTTCAGGATATCCTGCGCACGGCCGACGGGATCACCCGCTACTGAGACCCGTTCGCGCGTGAAAAGGCGGCCCAGGAAACTGCCGGCGAATCCACCGCCCGACACGGTGGAGAGATAGTCCACATGCCGCAGGAGATTCTTCTTCGCGAGCGCCTGCAGCACGCCGAGCGAAAACGTGGCGCTCCGCACGCCTCCGCCGGAGAGGGCCAGGCCAACTCGATTCTTAGTCTGCCCGCCATTTGTTTTGACTAAAGGAACATTGGCAGGCGGCTGACTTGCCAGCGACGCAGCCGGCTTCGCTGGAACTAACGGTCGCATGTTATCTTCCGGGACTAACGCGACTGCTCGTCGTGCGCGGATGGCATCCTCCTCGAAAGTACGGACCGCATCCGGATAGTTCTCATCGCGCGTTTCCTTGAGGATCGTTTCCGCGGCCTTTTCACTGACCATGAAAATGGGCGCGAGGATGAAATAGCCGGGGATTTTCGGAAAAATGGATGCGTCCACGACGCGCAGCCCCTGCACGCCATGCACCTTGAAATGGCTGTCGAGGACCGCGTCCTTGTCCTTTAGCTCCGTCGTCTTCACCGTCCACGCATCACTCCCGATCCGGCACGTGCCGCACGCATGGTGGCCCCAGGCTTCATTCTTGATCCAATCTCGCAGCGACCAGTCGGGCAGATCCTTCGCGCTGCGCTCCGCATTTCTCCCCGTGAGGAATCCCGCGGGCTGCAACTCCCGGACGAATGGCGAACCCGCGACGGCATTGATTTCGCGAACCGCCGCGATTGCTTCCACCAGTGCATCGACGTCCTTTTCGGAGGCGCCGGCTTCCCCTTCGTCGAATGAGTGAAAGCAAATCGCAGGCGTTGCAAACGGGTCCGCGCTGCGCAGTCGCACCGTGCCGCCGCCGTTGCGCGTGTAGGCTTTCAGGATGACCCACGTCCAGAGGTTATGCTGATCGTTCGCCGCGCCTTTCGTGGGTCGGAAGAGTTCCTGCGACCATTTCCAATAATAGCCGCGGAACGCCGCCGGCGCGCCAAACGTGAAGAGGTCGGGCTCATTCCCGTCGGCGGCTGCCGAGCGCTTGAGGATCGCGAGCGTGCCGCCATTGGTCGCATAGAGTCCCTCCTTTTTTTGAAGCCATTCCGCGCGGGCTTGGTCATTCGGATCGCCCGGAATGAAGCTCGCGGTCTTCAGCGTCGTTAAGTCGTCGCGCAATTCGCTCACGACGCAGACCTCATAGCGGTCCTGCAAGTTTTTGCCGACGCCGGGAAGATGCACGCGCGGTTTGATCCCGAGCTTCCTTAATTCATCTGTTTCTCCGATGCCGCTGAGCTTGAGTAACTGCGGTGTGTTAAACGCCCCTCCGGACAGAACTACTTCGCCGCCATTTTCGCGGACATAGAATTCGACATCCAGCCCAGTCGCCTGCCGATGCAGCGGACTAGCCTTGTAAAGGTGATCGCCTTTGACGCCGACAACGCCGATCGCGCGCGGCGGAGTGACGGAGTCGTCGAAGAGCACGCGCTTCACATGGATTCCCTTTGCGATCACTAGGCTGACCGGGTGCGCGGCCTGGGTCTTGAGGATGAATTCCCGCAGCCCGGCCCGGCGGCCTTTGAGCGACTCGCCCTGTTCATCGCGATTTTGCGCGCCGCCGATGCCGGTCGGGATGAGATAGACTCCGCCGTCCGCGCCTGCCGCGCGCGTGGAAAGATCGTTCGGATCAAAAAGGCGGACCAAGCCGATGCGGATGAGCAAGCGCTTGATCGTGGCGGTAAGACCGTTGCTTTTCTCGATGACTTCAAACGCCGACTTCACCAGGACCGTCGCAAACTGGTTGTCATTCGAGGTGATCCTTTTGATTAGTTCCGGAGCGATGAAGCTCGTGGGCTGCCAGCCATCACTGCCATGACCGCCCTGATCCAGGACCGCCTTGGGATTGAGGTAAGCCAGAAGGCGAGCCCAGACTCTCGACACGATCCCGAGGATATTCGCCAGGAAGCCGCGGTATTCGTCCACATAGAGGCATTGCTCCAATTTTGCGAAGTAAGGCTGCATGTTCTTCGCACGCCACGAATCGTCGTTCGTCACGTCGGCGATGTGTTCCCAGTCGCGGTCATTCGGACGGATGATGATCATCGCGTGATGCGACGTGCAGCCGCCGATGCCCGAACTCCGGGGATAGAAGATCCCGCCGGTGCCATCCGGATCACGCTTAGGATCCGGGTCATACTTATGATCGTCTTTTTGACGCGCGGTATCGGCAAAGTGTCGCACGGAAAATTGCCAACTAAGCTCGGGATGTTCGGTGGATGCCCCGTGGTAGCCCGGCGCATCGTGGACTTCGCCCGCGATTTTTGGATCCTGTCCGGCCTCGATCAGCAGGACCTTCTTCCCCGCGATCGTGAGGCGGCAGGCAAGGGGGCCTCCGCCCGCGCCGGAACCGACGATGATGAAGTCGAACCGTGATTCTTTCCTGCGGGTCGCTTGCTGGATTCGCGCTTGCACTGCAGCGTCGTCAATCGCGGGAGCATTGGGCTTTTCCGGCGCATTCATAGTGTGGTGGCACCGCTTAGAGTGTCTTCAGAAATGCGATGAGCGCTTCTTTGTCCTCGTCGTTCTTTTTGGGATCCGGATTGAGCGTCTCACCGAAAAGATGCCCGCGATCCATGACGAAGTCCGGGCACTTGCTGGCGTCCAGGAGCGCCTGTCCCGCGCGCTCCGAGAAAACCTTCCACGCTTCCTCGCCGACGAGCATGCGCTTCTTAATCTCCGCCGTCGCGAGGATCATGGAGACGAGCGCCTTTGGCAGCTTCGGCGAAGTCGGGTCCATGTTCATCATGAGATTCACCGGCGTGCCGCGCGGGATGGGGCCCACCTTCACGGGGAAAGGCCCGACCGTGATATGTGCGAGCGGAATGCTCACTAAGGCACGTCCATTGACAAAGCTATCCGCCGCCCATCCGAGGGCCCCGACGAGTAAGGCAAGCACGAGGAAGAATCCCCGCGAAAAGCCGGGCAGCGTGGGCCGCCATCGCCACGCGACAAAGAGTGCGACAAGTGCGGTGACAGTCGCCCACCGCGCGGAATGAGTCATGCGTGCGACGGCAAAGACGATGCCGAGCAGGACGAGGACTTGGAGGGCGCGGGCGCTCTTATCGCAGTCCGGTTTTGCCTGGATGAAAATGACGCCCAACACCGCGAGCGCACCCGCGAGCAGCCACCATTGCGCCGAGCTAAATTCGAGAAGGCGCGTGGCCCCCATGAGCAGGACGCCGACGGTGCTGCCGCCGCCACCGAGGCCGCTGAGCGCGAGCAATCCCGCGACGAGCACGGCGATGCCGATCAGCGTAATGCCGAGATAGCGCGGGCGGTGCCGCCATGCGAGCCACAGCAGGAGGATGAAAAGGACGACCCACAGCCAGCGGGAGACCAGCGAGGTGACGAATTTTCCCGCGACGCCTTCCAGCAGCGGACGCACAAAAGGCGCGGCAAACTCGACGTTCGCATCCTGCGGGAGGCGATAGATGAACCCCGTGTCGTTCGCTGCGGCTTCCGAACCCCCGCCGCGCAGGTCCCCGAGACGTGCAACCACCATGTCAGCCGGGATCTTTTTTGCATCACCGCTTTGCACTTCCTCCAGCCATCTTAGTTCGTCGGCGGAAAGTACCAGGGACGGACTCGCGCGTTTCGCGCTCCACAGCATCCGGCGGATGCCGTCGAAAAACTGCACCATGCGTCCCTTCACGGAAGGGTCATCGAGATAGACGCCCATCGAGTTATTGTGCAAATAGGGAGCCGTCGCCCACAGGCTGACCTGGGATGCGGGCCGATAGTAACCGCGCCCGCCTCCGGGTGCCTGATACGAAGCGCCGGTCGCACTGATGGGATTGAAAAAACTCACGGCTCCCACGGCGGGCAGCTCTTTGTAAGTGATCGAACTGAAGTTATCCCATACACTCCCGCCGATGCCATTCGTCGCCATCGAGCGGCCGGAGTTTGTGCCGGTCAGGGTAATCGGCACGCGGATGTCAGTGGAGAGGTAGTTATTAGTCCAAAATGCGTGGTTATCGGTGAGCGGATCGCTTTCGAGCGAGCCTGATCGCTTCACTAATTCCATCAGCCGGGACTTATAGTCCGAGTACGCGGCGCTGCGCTTAAAGGCGAGCCAGTCGCCGCTTTCCATCGGCAGGACATAGGCGGCATTTTTTGGCGCAGCCTGCGCCGCCCAGGATTCACCGCCGGCTTTGCGGGCAAAGGTGAGCGTGAAGCCGTCGGGCTGCTTGCTCGAATGGCAGATGGCGCAGTGGTCGAGCCACACTTCGCGGCCGCGCGTTCTTTGCTCCGGGGTGTTTAGCTCCAGCGCTTTTTGCGCGGCACTATTCGGAGTCTTGCCGTCCGGTTCCTTGACGGCGGCCAGCTTCATCGCCTGCGTGCTCGAATGAGGAACCGCGGACGGTGGCACCGGTGCGGCGACGGCCGCGGGATTCGCCCCGCTGTATTTCATCGTGAAGAAGGCCGCGAGATAGTCGGTGCGGTAGCGTTCGTTGACTTGCCAGTACACGGAGTTTTGCTGGCAGACAGCCAGTCGCAAAGGACGCTGCTTTTTAAAACCAATGAGCGGATTGTGGCAGGTGGACCATTCCTCGTAGAAGGTGCCGATGTTGAGATAGACCCGTGCGATGGCTCCGAAGGCTCCGATGGAGTCCGAGCCATCGAGCAACACGCGGGGCGTGTGGCGCCAGTCCTGGTTATCGCCTTTAATCGCCGTGCCCGGGTCTTCGATGCTTTTCACGCGCACATTGTCGGAGCTTTCGCGCTCCATCGGGTTCATTCCGGCGCGTGCGAGACGGGCATTGATCTCAAAGATGGCGTTGATCGTGTTGGGGTTATTGATGTGGTCGGTGCTGACGAGAGAGGTATCCACCGTGCCGGGTCGCTGGCTGGCGAGGAAATGGAAGAGGAAGCTATTCGCTGTCTGAAGATTTCCGAAGGCCGGCTGCGGCTTCCAATATTGATCGCCGATGGTGGAGGATAAGTTCGCCCAGTCGGGAGCCTCGGGATCGCGCGGCGGATTCAGCGGATGCGGGCCGACATGACAGAAGCCGCAGGACACGCTGACGCGAAACGGCCGGACTAACTTCGGATCCTGCTGGATGGCAGGATCGGAATAGTATCGGTCATTAGTTCCCTCGACGCGCTCCTTCCAATAACTCCGCGCAGCGGCGGGAGCATCACCTTTGCCGAAAAAATCCGGATTGAGGAATAGCCGCAGCCCGAAGATGCCGCTGGGATAGCCATAGATCGTGTAGTCCACACCGTCGCCACTTTTGGCGAGCTTCGACACGATGTCCTCATACAAAGGCCGGTCGCCCGGATCAAATAATTCGAGCCCCGCATGGTTGCCCGGTCGCGGCGCGGGCCTCGCATCCGGATCCCAGGGCGGGGATTTCAGCACGTGGCCGCGGCTGGCGTAGCCTTCCGGGAGATCGGAATTCGCCTGTGCTTCATCGCCCGCCAAATCGAGGTAGAGCCCGAGGATGCGCTTCGAGGGATCGGCGTTCGCGATGTAGCCCGGCTGATTGATCAGCCCGGCGCGGACGAAGCGATCGCCCCTCCGCCGCGAGTCCAGCATCACGAGGAAATCCGTGATGCCGAATCCATCCTGCGCGAGCCAATTCCAAAACCCCTCATTGCCGCCGGCCCAGAGCAGCCACGTGTTGCGGCCGCGGATGGCGTTGCGTTCCTGCTCGTCGATTTTTCCGTCCCCGTTGATGTCGAAATTGAGCGGCTGCAGCGGCGCATCCTTGCCGGCGGAGACCATGTCCATTTGCCAGAAAAGATCGCGCGACTCGGCGGGGAAACACTCGGGGATGCGCGGCGTGATCGGTGTGCCTTTCGCGGTTTTCCCGCCGAGGGCTTCGTCGAGCGGCTCGCTCTTGATCGCCTTCGCGCGCAGCGCATTCACGCGCTCGAAAATCTCCGCGGGCCGGGCCTTCGGCGGCGGTGGCGTGGCGGCGGGGTACGCTGCTGCCGGGGCTGGATGCACAGGGTCGGCGACCAGGCTCGTGTGTAAAATGACCGCCGATGCGATCGAAACGCCTGTGCTGACGAACGTGCGAAAGCGTGAAAGAAGGGTGAGTTTCATGGGTCGATTGACTGTTGGTTTTTGCAAAATGAGAGCGTTTTTTTGCAGCGCGGGTCCGTTGTGTCGAGTCTTGCCGAAGTGCCTCTTACCGAAGAGCCGGGCGAAGATTTACAGGAATCGAAGCCTCACTCAAATGGGCTGACCGCCCCTTTTTTCATAGGACAACCGTCCTGTCTCCGCCGGTTCCATGATCCACCGGCTACGCCCCGCCAGCCCGCGATTTTGCGTTGCTTTCGCCGGGCACCACGGGTTTCTCTCTTTTCGCGGAATTCAGGTTCTCACTCGCCTTGCATGTCATGAAGCCAAAGCTGTTCATCGTGGACGATCATCTCGCTATCCTCAGGACGCTGGAATGCGCCCTGCCGCTGCTCATTTCATGCGAAATCGCGGGCACGGCGCGGTCTGCGACCGAGGCACTCAAGGCCATCCCGATCGTCGAGCCGAACGTCCTCTGGGTGGATGTCGGCCTTCCCGGACTGAACGGTCCCGGCCTCCTCCGCGTGCTCCGGACGCGCGGCATCCTCACGCGAGCCGTCCTTTTCACCGGCAGCACCGACCCGGCGCAGATCCGCGAGGCGATGGCGGCCGCGCCGGCGTGCTTCGTTTCAAAACACGACGACCTCGCCTGCTGGCAAAAGGCGCTGGAGGCCGCGGTGCAGGGCGGCAGCTATTTTTCGCCGGGCGTCGCGGAAGTGTGGAAGCAATCGCCGGATGACGGCCTCGCCCTGCTGACGGATGTCGAGCATGTCGTCTTCAGCCTCGTGGTGAAAAATCACAGCAAGGAGCAAATCGCCGAACTGCTCGGCATCTCCACGCACACCGTCCGGCACCATCGCGAACACATGATGGCAAAGCTCGGCGCGCATTCCGTCGCGGAACTCTGCACGATCGCCGCGCGCTGCGGCATGCTGGAGTAGCGGCGCGCATCCCCGCGTGCGATCAAAGGCGCGCAAGGCGGCTCGTGCGGCTCGTGCGGCTCACGGTTTCAGCCAGCCCATGCTGCCCATCCATTCACCCACGCGCACGAGCCAATCGGCCGTCGGCAGGCCGGATTTCCGCATGCCGAATCCATGCCCGCCCTTCGCATAAATGTGCAGCTCGGCGGGCAGGTTCAGCTTTTTGTATTCGAGGTAGAGCAGCGCGCTGCCGCTCGGGCTGGTCACGCCCTTGTCATCGTCCGCATGCACGAGGCACATCGGCGGCGACTTCTCGGTCACTTTGATCTCGGGCCGCAGGTGGAAGGTGTCGTCCTTGCTCGCGACGAGATACGCGGGATAGACGGGCACGGAAAAATTCGGCGTCGCGTCCTCGACATCGAGCGCTGCGTCCAGCGGGTAAGTGCGATCATTCGCGTGCAGCGTGGCCATCACCGTGAGATGCCCGCCCGCGGAAAATCCGAGGATGCCGACGCGGTCCGGCTTCACGCCCCACTCCGCCGCGTGATGCCGCACGAGCCCGATCGCGCGCTGCGCATCCTGGAGCGGCTGCTTGGAAGGATCGTCCTTGCTGCGCGCAGGCACGCGGTATTTCAGCAGCACTCCGGTGACGCCGATGGTGTTCAGGTACTCGCACACCTGCGAGCCTTCATGCTCGATGGCGAGGATGCCGTAGCCGCCGCCCGGAGCGACGATCACCGCGGTGCCGTTCGGTTTCTCCGCCTTGAAAATCGTGATCGTCGGCTCGGAGACATTCGTCACGCGCTTCACATCGGCATCGCTCTTCTTCGGGATTTCCTTTTCCGCCTCCAGCGAAAATCCCGCCGGCTCCGGCGCGCCGTTCGGCCACAGTTTGAGCGTGGTGTTCTCCGCGGCGCGGAGCGGGAGAGTCGCGACGACGAGTGAAAGGATGGCGGGCTGGAGGAATTTCATGGCCCGCCATTGAGCGTGCCCGCCCGCGGCGGCCAATCACAAAACGCGCGCGTGCGATCCTTCCGCCGCGGCACGCAGCCCCGGCGAGACTCGCCGCGGAGAAATTTTCGTCGCCGCGTCCCTGCGATTCTGCGCAACCATGCGACCTCAATCCGGTTCGACCGCACACCCGCTCCATGAATACCACCGACCGCGCCTTTCACATCCGCCTCGATCGCCGCACGCTCCTGCGCAGCCTCCTCCTCGCGACCGGCGGCATGCTCACGCACAGCCTGCACGCCGAGGCGCTCACGCTCACGCCCTGGCAGACGGAGGGGCCGTATTATCCCGACCATCTGCCGCTCGATCAGGACAACGATCTCGTCCGCGTGAAGGACGACAGCCAGCCCGCTGCGGGCATGATCACCAATTTCGGCGGACGCCTGCTGAACGCCGACGGCCAGCCGCTGCAGGCTGCGAGCATCGAACTCTGGCAGGCCGACGACGCCGGCTGCTACGTCCACAGCCGCGGCGTGCAGCGCGGCAAGGAGCGCGATGCGCACTTCCAGGGCTTCGGAAAAATCACGACGAACGCGAAGGGCGAATACCGCTTCCGCACGATCAAGCCCGGCCTCTACACCGGGCGCACGCGGCACTTTCACATCGCCGTGGTGCAAAATGGAAAGCGCGTGCTGACCACGCAGCTCTACCTCGCCGGCGAGCCGCAGAATGAGCGCGACGGAGTCCTCAAGGGCATCGGCCACGAGGCGCAGCGCCTCTCGGTGATCCGGGAATTCAAAACGATGCCCGGCAGCCACGAGGAACTCGGCGCGACTTGGGACATCGTGCTCGGCGCGACGCCGCAGGATCGCGGCGGCCCCGGCGGACCGCCGCCAGAGGGACGCCGCCCGCCGCCGCCGCGCTGATTTTGCGCGTGAGCGCGAGCCATCCGTGAAGTGGTTTTCACGAATGCCTTCACAGACCGCGGCCCGGTGCTACTTTTCCTCGTATGAATGATGAAAGTGAGCAGCCCGCGGACGCCGAAGCGAATGGACTCGAGGTCCGCACCTATTTCGTCCGCGGGCGCAATGCCCTCGTGGCGCGCGCGGATTTCGGCGAGCTGTTTGTGGACTACTATCTGCATCTCGCGCAACTCGATCGGCAGAGCCGCCCGGCGGAGGACACGATGATGAAGGAGGCGCTCGCCGCGCTCACGCTGCACTGCGCATCGCGCCCGCGGAATGAGACGACGGCGTGGACGATCCATTTCACCGACCCGCTGGTGAATCTCTTCGTCACCGGCGACAATGCGCGCGGCACCGTCGTCGGGCAGATCTTCACCGAGGATGTGAAGCAGGACGGGCGGAATCTTTTCATGAGCGACACGGTGCGTGGCCAGTCGCAGCCGCGGCGCAGCGTGGTGGAGTTGCAAAGTGCGGACATTTTCCCCGCCGTGGAGCGCTACTACGACCAGAGCGAGCAGCGGCCCGCGCGGCTCTTCCGCCACGGCGAGGAGGATTTCGTGATGGTGAGCGCGCAACCGGATTGCGACATGGCGTGGTTCGAGGCGCTGGACGACGCGGCGATCCGCACACTCGATCAGCGCGAGACGCTCTCGCTCCTCGAGAAGCGCCATTACCGCTGGGAATGCGGCTGCAACGAGCGGCGCATGATGGATGTCCTGCGCTCGCCGATGATGCAGGATGCAGACGCGCTCTTCGGCGACGAGCCGATCATCCGCATGAGCTGCCCGCGCTGCGGCGCGCGCTACATGATCACGCGGGAGGCGATGGAAGCGCACATCGCAGTGAAATGACCGGCCCTGTTGCGAATCAGAATGCGGCGAATCTCGACGCGGATTACCTCGCGCGCTTCGGCGGCATCGGGCGGCTCTTCGGCGCGGCGGCGATGGCGCGGCTGCACGCGGCGCACGTGTGCATCGTCGGCATCGGCGGCGTGGGCTCGTGGGTCGTCGAGGCACTCGCGCGCACGGGCATCGGCGCGATGACGATCGTGGATGCGGACGACGTGTGCGTGACGAACATCAACCGCCAGCTCCCCGCGCTGACGGACACCGTCGGCCGTCCGAAAGTGAGCGTGATGACGGAGCGCATGCGGCTCATCTCGCCGTCGTGCCGCATCGAGGCGCGCGCGGAATTTTACACAAAGGCGAACGCCGCCGAACTGCTCGCGCCGCCGTTCGATTTCGTCGTGGACTGCGTGGACCGCATGTCCATCAAGTCGCACCTCATCCACGAATCCCACGCGCGCGGCCTGCGCGTGCTCACGTGCGGCTCCGCCGGCGGACGCCGCGACCCGACGCAAGTGCGCGCCAGCGATCTCGGCCGCACCGGCAACGACGAACTTCTGCGCCAGGTCCGCCGTCAGCTCCGGCGCGAACACGGCTGGCCCGCCGGCACCGGCACCGTCGGCACACCGATGGGCGTCGCGTGCGTCTTCACGAGTGAAAAGCCCGTCTATCCGCACCACGACGGCACCTGCGGCACCGAGCCCGAGAAAGGCGAAAGCCTTCGCATGGACTGCGCGAGCGGCTTCGGCGCGGCGACGTTCATCACCGGCACATTCGGCTTCGTCGCCGCGTCGGAAGTCGTGCGGTTGCTGCTGGCAGCGCGGGAGTGCTAAGCGCGCAGGGAACGCCAGCGTGAGGTGCACGTCAGTTCACTAAACCTCATCGTTGAGCGTTCGCGATTCGTGGCTTTTCACCGGGAAGGGTTTCCGGAGAGAGCGAATTGATAGAGCACGACTTCTTCGACTAGAGCGCCAAATTCCCAGCATTTGTTCGCTCCTTCGCCGGGGCGAATCGGTTCCACACCTTCGCTGATCTCGAAAAATTCCCTGCTGCCTTTCAGTCGTGCAAGCGCACGGTAGTGCAGCGTCCTCTCAAAGCCATTTTGCACCGCAAGAAATGGCCGCGTCGCCCCTTTGCGCGGTGGTGGAACCGGCGAATCCGATGTCACGTCAAGCTTGACCCTGACAGTTGCATGGTGGTCGTCCGCTCCATTGAACTTGGTGGGTTGCAGCAGTTGGTCCCCTTCCGGTTTGAATTTGAGGTGAAACTCCTGGCCCAGCGTAATGCTCACCTTTTCCTTGATGGTAGCTGGGTCAATGGATTGCTGCGGTGCCGCAATCACAGAAGCAGTTGCGATGAAGAATGCGAGCGTGTGAATGATAGTCCGTACTTTTTTCATAGGCCTGCATATCTCCCGAATCGCGGAATAGGTTGTCAGCAATTTGTGAAACGGTCGTATTTGTTTCGTGTTTAGACCTAGCGTCGTCACGCCCAATGAGACGCTCAACCAACCACATTCCGCAGCGTGCCGATTGAACCGATCGTGATCGCGATCTCGTCGCCGTGCGCGAGCGTGAATTCATTCGCCGGCACGAGGCCGGTGCCGGTGAGCAGCACGCAGCCGGCGGGGAAACCATTCTCGCGCATGAGCCAGCCGGCTAGCTCGTCGAAGGTGCGCTTCATTTGCGAAACGGCAGTCGCGCCGGAGAACACTTCGGCACCGCCGCGGCGGATGCGCAATTCGATCGCCGTCTCGCGCGGCAAGGGCTCGCGCACGACGATGCCGGGGCCGAGCGCGCAGCAGCCGAGATAGACTTTCGCCTGCGGGAGATAGAGCGGATTTTCACCCTCGATGTCGCGCGAACTCATGTCGTTGCCGACCGTGTAGCCGAAGATTTTTCCCGCGCTGTTGATCGCCAGCGCGACCTCGGGCTCGGGCACGTTCCACTTTGAATCCGCGCGGATGCGCACCGCCGCGCCGGGTGCAACCACGCGATGCGGCGTCGCCTTGAAAAACAGCTCGGGCCGATCCGCCGCATACACACGATCATACACGCTGCCGCCGTCCTTGCTCTCCTCGATGCGCGCATCGCGCGAGCGCAGATACGTCACGCCAGCCGCCCACACTTCCTGCGACTGGATCGGCGCGAGCAATTCCATCGGCCGATCCACCGGCGTGCCGTAGCGCAGCAGCGGTTCGAGGAGCGAACGCGGATCGGCGTGCTGGAACACGGCGTCCATCGTGAGGTCGGCGAGGAGGAAGCAGTCCTCGCCGCGCTGTGCGACGAGACCGGCGGCGGTGCGGTAAAGTGTGATCGGGAGCATCGCGCGATGTCACCCGGATGCGCGCGCGAACGCAAGGCGGCGGCTACGGCCGTTTCCCAAAAAGAAAAGTCAGCGCCGCGCCGAGGCGTGCGCGCCACGCGGTGAGCGTGTGCTCCGCGCCCTCGGCCACATTCACCATGAAGTCCCGCCCGCGCACGAGGCCCTTCCGCTCCAGCGCGGTCGTCGCGCGCGCCTGATACAGGCTGATGCTCGCGTCGCCGAGCAGCGTGCCGTGGTCGAAATAAATCCGTGTGCCCGGCGCGATGGGCGATTTTTCCAGCCGGTGAATCAATTCGCAGTCCTGCGGCGCATCCGCGCTGAGATCCTCGAAGTACGGGGACAGGCACGCGAAGCGCCCGAACGTCCCCGCGTGCCGCATCGCCATCCAGAGCGCGAGTGCGCCGCCGAGGCCAAAGCCGAGCACGCCGGTATTCGCGGGATCGGGCAGCGTGCGGTCGCGGCAAAATGTCCAGTCAATGAAAGGCTTCAGATCGTTCACGATGAAGTCCGCGATCTTCGGGCCGTCGAGTTGCGGCGAGAGTTCCTCGTCGCGCTGGCCGAATTCCTCGCGGTGAAAAATGGCGACCAGGATCACATCCGGGATCAGCCCGTGCCGCGCGAGCCGACGCACGCAGTCGTCCGCAGTGAGCGATTCGTGGCCGCACGTGTCGAGCGCCGCCAGCGTGTCCTGCCCATCGAGCAGATAGAGCACCGGGTGCCGCGAATCGTGGCTGCGCATGAAGCCCGGCGGCAGCCACACCACGGTGCGCCGGTGATGTCCGAACTTGGTGGCATCGAGTTCGCAGTCGATCGCCTTTCCGAAAATCCAGTCGTGATCGAGCTGCGGACAGTCCTTCCAATTCTCCACCTCGATCGCGACATCCACGTCGTGCAGCAGCAGGTACTGGTAGTTCAGCGCGACCGTGCCATCGAGGCGGGTTTCCTCGGTCTCCCACGAGCCGCGCGTGATTTTGAACTCCACCAGGCCGCTCGGCAGATCCGCCGCGCCGCGAAATTTTCCATCCTCCCCGCGCTCGAGCGGCAGCCCGCGCTCTGCCTGCCAGTTCCCCAGCCCCGGATCGGTCCCCACGATGACCACGCGCTGCCGCGTCGGATCGGCCGGGATGCTGATTTCAAAAGTAAGGCGCGGCATGGCGAGGGAATGCTATCGCCGGGGCCGCGGAAGGAAAGGCAGTTTGCCCGCGGGGCAGAACGCAAGGAGCGGCGACATTCCTGGTGTTCAAATCCCGCGGTCTCGCGGAACCGCAACCAGTCACTTTTCACCAGTCACCAATCACAGCCGCAGAGCACGCTGCGCATCATCCGCACTCACGCTCAGTGTCCGAAGAAATACTCCGGCTCGTTCCCCGGCTTCCATTTGATGTTGCAGCCGATGCTCGGCTTCTGCTCCGGCGAAGGCGCGCGCCCCGCGAGGATCGCATCCAGCGCCGCGCGGATGTCGGCTCCGTTCGATGCGCCGCGCGCGGGGCGGTCGGCGGCGCGCATCGGGCGCGAATCATCGAGCTGCCCGCGGTACGCGAGCCGCCGCTCCGCATCGAAGACAAAGAAATCCGGCGTGCATGCCGCGCTGTACGCGAGCGCGACCGACTGCGTTTCGTCGTAGAGGATCGGAAAAGGGAGCCCCGCCTCGCGCGCCATCGCCGCCGTCGCCGCCGGTGCATCCTGCGGATATTGCGCGATGTCGTTCGACGTGATGCCGACAAACGCCACGCCCCTCGCCGCGTAATCCGCATTCAGCCGCGACAGCTCCGGCCGCACATGCACGACATACGGGCAGTGCGCGCAGAGGAAAATCCCGACGAGCGCGCGCGCGTCGGCAAAGTCCGCGAGGCCGACGTTCTTTCCCGTCGCGACGCACGGCAGTGAAAAATCCGGCGCGGGCGTGCCGAGTTCGAGCATGGTGGATTGATGGGCCATGCGCAGAATTTCGCCTCACGCCCATGGCGTGACGAGGGGAAAATCGGCCCGCGAACGCGCCGGAGATCTCCGAGCGTCACGGCTTCCAAGCCTTGCTCCACAGCACGTAAATCTCATGGATCGCGCGGCGCTCCAGCGGGGTCCACTCGGCGGTGCGCTCGGCGAGCGTCTTGTATTCGCCGAAACGCGGGTCGCGCTCCACCGCGAGCTGGTAGTTTTCCAGCGCCTCCTTCGTCTTCCCGGTGCCCCAGTAGCCGAGCACGAGCGAATAGTAATCATAGTGCGACTTGAAGCCGCTCATCTTCACGGCAACCTCGAATTCGCGCACCGCCTCGGCGTAGTCACCCAGGTTGAAATAGGCCCAGCCCGCGCGGTTGTGCATCGGCCCGGTGTCCTTGATCGTCACCGACTTCCGGATGTCCTCGCGCGCCTCCTCCTTTCGCCCGAGCAACGCCAGCACATAGCCGCGGTTCGCGTAAGCCTGCGAATCCTCGGCGTTGGCCTTGATTTGGCTGTTCAGGTTTTCCAGCTTGGGAGTGGTCTCGACCGCCCCCGGCTCCGCCCGGACGGCGAACGCGATCAGACAAAGGCACAGCGCAAAAAGACGGGAGGGGATCATGCGCGGAATCTTCGTTCGGAACGGTGCGGAGGTAAAGCTTTGGCGACGCGCGTTCCCGGCAATCTCGTCTCCACTCCGCCCGGTAGCCGAAGAAGCTTCCGCTGCCGGCGTAGTGTCGCCACGAGGACAAAAGTCACGACCTACTCCTTCTCCTGCGAAATCGCTCCATGCTTCCGCATGAACTCCTGAAGCGGTGGGTATGGGATGCGTTTCAGTTTGCCGAAATTCGTGTCTTTTTCAAAGTCGGCAGGGGTAAGTGGCAAGCGAGCGACAGCCTTCGCCATGCTTGTCTTTTTAACGACTTTTGGAACGCCATCAATCCACAGTCCAAACGCTTGAGCCAATCTTGCATCTCTTGCCCGCACGCACTCGACCATTGAAAACACTCCGATATCGATGATGTAGGGCGAACAAATCCCTGACTCATCTGCCTGAAGTTGAGCTGCCGCCAGCAAGAGCGCGTCGTTCGCTGGATGAATCACATCCAGCGTGACGTTCTCTTTGAGTCGTGCGCTTGGCTCGCGCGCAGTCGGAGTGCGCTTCATCGGCAAGAGAGGATTGTCCACGAACAGTCCTTTCAACTCAACGCGTTTACCGGAGGCATGGATATAATCTGGATACGATTCGCGATGTCCTATCGTGCCGGGTGATTTAGAAAGTCCGATGCCTCGGAGTCGGAGCGCGTTTTCTTCGTCGATAGCCAAGTGCTCGATTTGCGGGAGGATGGCGTCCAAAAGCGTGTTCACGATGACAGCTATCTGACTTGGTTCGAAGCCGGGCAGTGCTCGGTTGGGAATGGAAAGCCACGTGATTTTGAGACCAATGAGAGGCTGGAAAATCTGGCGCAGCGTTTCGAGTTCGAGAGGAGTGATGTCCGCCATGAATTACCTTATTGTCGAGTTTAGAAGTTGTTCGGCTTCCAGATAGTCGCGCCATGCGCGCTCTGCGTGAATTGCGAGGCAACGATGGATCTTTTCCCGCATAGCTTTGACTGGAACTTCGACCGGTGTCCGTAAGAGAAGTTCACGATCCAAACGCGGACGAGTTCCACCCGAACCGATGGGAAGACATTGCAGGAATCTTGGCGATTGCAGGAACGCCCACCAAAAATAAAGCAAGCCGTCCTTCGGGATGACCTGGATAAACTCTGACTTAACCGGGAAGGATATTGGCGATGTTTCTCCGAGCCAGGTTGCTTTTGGCGTGACGAGCGCGTTTCCCAAGTAAGCACGCATGGTTCCGAATAAAAGGCATCCTTCGCCGATAGCAGGGACGCGCTCGACCGTTGTGCCACCGGCAAACTCCAATGTGAATACTGGAATCGTCCCTCTGTGAATATGCCGATACTCAATGGGCAAATACTTGAACGCGTTCGCACGGTGGGAACGGCCCAGCACCTTTTGGACTGAGGCGAAGTGCTCCAAGGTCTCACTTAGCATTTGCTCACGATAAGCATAAGGATCCCACACGCCCGACCGCAACGCGGCGGCTTCGACTACAGACAGAAAGTAGGTACCGTTCTTCTTCATGGCGTGAGTCATTCGGCTATTCCGGCACATTCCACAACACGCGGATCGCCAGCGATTAGGTCTAGAGAGTTCTCTCCAAAGTAAGTTGTCCGTGAATTCAACGGGAAGCCAACAGTCGGAGCATTCGCAAAAAACGTTTTGCGGGGCTGTTGGTGGGATCCTGATTTTTTTCTGAGATGGACAATGTCAGCGCGGGTGGTTGTGTTACCGGTAAGATAAAACACTCCCTCTGGGAGGGTAACAACCCCGCAAAGTTCCCAATGCTTTTCCACGGTTCTGCGCAACCGGTCAAAGTCGGCGTTGACCACGAGCGAATGAGGCAAGAGGCAAACAAGATCGCCACCAAGTGCGAGCAGATCCAAGCAGACATCCAGGAACAATGCATCACTATTTCGGTAGCCGAGCGCGAAAAGCGCACCCGGTTTGGCAACTCGTTCGAGCGGCAGAGAAAAAGGGGGGTTCGCCAGAATCCCATTCACCTTGCCTCGAAGGTTCCGAAATTCGGCATCGGCATCGTAGAGATTGTAGCAAGACAAAGCGAAGCCGTGATTCGCTACTGTGGAGAGCGCCAAAACTAACTCCGTCAATCCAACGAGGATCCGGTCAACGTCATTGCCGACCAATCGGCAAGGTGTGTCCTGCCAGCGGCGAGAGGCTTCGGATAGGAAGGTTCCACCGCCACAAGTCGGGTCCATGAGAATCGCGCCTGATTGCACCGGAAGAAGTTTCGCCATCGCTGTGGCTACTGTTCGGGGGGTGAAGAATTTGCCAGAGCCTTCACGGAAACGACGCCCAAAGAAGAATTGATACCATGTAGGCAATTCGCGTCCCTGTGGGTCGGCGGCTATGATGCCATCAAGGATGGATAAGACCTGTTTGTCGTGCGCGACCATGCTCAAAGCCGCAAACCCTCGTTCCACAGGGAAGAACGAAAAATTGCGCCGCGCGGCTTCCTGGGTTTCGAGATACCGGGAAGCCAGCACTAGAAAAGCTTCCTCGCCCTCAAGGCCATATCTCCTCAGCGCGTTGTGGAGCGCAACTGACGATGCGGTTCCGACGGATCGGTTGGCTGTCTGACTTAATTCATCGAAACCACTCAAACTGGGTTGTAATTCGCGATCCGCTGGCAATGGCGGATCTTCCCGGACTATGGCGGTATCGTCACTGCTGGAAGCTCGTGTCTTGGTTGCACGCTTCCGACCGAGCGTCTTTTGGCGATAAAGCGGTCCCGAATTTTTTCCGCTGGATTTCTGTTTCATATTCAAGTGAGGCTAGGCGATGAACGATGACGTTTACATCAAGCTCATGTCGAGCATTGGAACTGACCGGTTTCTCTTGAGAAGGCAGACGAGCCCGTTATCAACCGCTCACACCACCTCCACCGGACGCTTCGGCAGCGCGCGGAGGAAGGCATTCCCGTAGTTCTTCGTGAGCACGCGCGGGTCGAGGATGACTACGATGCCTTCACTCGGCTCCGTAGTCGGAGAGGTGCATGTGATTCGAGGCGAGATCCTTCACGCCAGTCGGCCCGGCATTTCCATATTTTCTCAACTGCTCGTGCAAGGAAGGGAGCGTTGGATTGCCCGTGCGACGGAGTTCGCCAAGCAGTCTGAAAAGTTCCTGCTGAACTTCGGGTGAAGCCGCCGGCACCGCATTCTTGAGTTCTTCGGGCGTCATGGACGACAGCGTATCTGCGGTGTCGGTCTGCGCAATCCTGCAAGATGGAGCGAGTGTCGGACACTGCGAAGGGTTTGCCTTTGCGATTGGGACGGCTATTTTCCAGCCATGAACGCAACCGCCGAACAACTCGATCACTTTTTGAGTGAAGCCGATCCGGCCACTGCGAGGACGGTGGAGCAGATTGTGAAAGGGTTGCTTTCAATGCGTGCAAAGGGAACGGGTGCCAGTGGGCCTGTCCGCTACGAACTGCCTGCGCGCAGCCTCGGAGCGAGACCGGAACTGGATCTCACGAAGCTCGCTCACGCTGACGAGGAACTGTAAGGCGCATCCTCGGAGCCGATGATCCTGCTGGATGCCAATCTGCTGATTTACGCCGTCAATCGTGATGCGGCGGATCACGCCAAGGCAAAACGGTGGGTGGAGGAAACCTTTTCCGGACAGCGCGGGCCGGTGCTGCTGTCATGGTTCACGCTGGTGGCCTTTGTGCGAATCTCCACCAACGCGAGAGCACTCACCAATCCGTTCTCGCTGGATGAGGCGCTGCGGGTGATCGGCGAATGGCTCGCCTTGCCCGATGTGAGTGTCATCGCTCCCGGCCCCGGTCATGCGGCGATCTTTGAGACCGCCTGCCGATCTGCAAACGCCACTGGCAACACAATCACCGATGCCCATCTCGCCGCGCTCGCCATCGAGCACGGATGCGAATTGGCTTCATGCGATGCGGACTTCGGAAAGTTTCCCGCTCTGCGCTGGAACAATCCGCTCGTGCCGTGATGTGGGAGAAGGCCAAATGCAGCGCCTCTCAATCCTCACCTTTCAACTCTCAACCTCCGCTACACCACCTCCACCGTACACTTCGGCAGCGCGCGGAGCAGCGCTTTCCCGTAGTTCTTCGTGAGCACGCGCGGGGCGAGGATGACGACGATGCCCTGATGTTCCGCTGCGGCTATTTCGTACCGGGCGGGTCGAGCAGGCGGCGCGGGAGGTCGCGCGCTCCGGGCACCACGCGGAATGCGACGAGTTCGCTGCCGGTAATCCGGTAGTAGATGAGGCGCCGGTCGAACGGCTTTTTCACGAGGTAGAATCGCAAGCCGGCGAGTTGCGGCTCCGGGTAATGGCAAGGCGTTCCCAGTTCCGGATGTTGCGCGAGAAACTCCAGCGTCGCTTCCACTGCTTCCGCGTAGTCGAGGGCGAGCGCTTCATCGCGCTGCCGGGCATACCACCTAGCCTGCGCTGCCACATCGGACGGAAAGTCGTCGGTATAGACGACGCGAAGGCTCATGCACTGCGTTCTTCCGCGATGACGCGCCGAGCCAGCTCGACGAATTCGCCTTTCCGATAAGGGCGCGTGGGCTTGCCCACGGCGGCGAGCAGCGAGGACTTGATGTCAGCCTCGCTCGGGCTGGCCGACAAGTCCGGCGATACCTCGGCAGCAAGCTGTTCCTCGATCAGACGATTAACCACTTCATCGGGTGTCGCATAGCGGCCAGTCTTCAACTGTGCCTTGACGATCTCCTCGGTGCGTTTGCTGAGAGTCACAGTAATGGGAGGATTCTCCGTCGCATTTTGAATCAGTCAATGCAGTGATTCGATGATGCGGTCGAGGTTCGCGTCGTCCCACGGAATGCGAGGGCTGTCGATTGCCGCAAGAAGCAGGTGTTCCACTTCAGCCTGGCGGATAACTGGATGCGGCGTCAAATCGCCATCCCGTCAATCGGCAGCGAATCGAGGAGCCTCCGTAGCCGCGGAGAGACGGTTCCAGTGGCTGGGTTGACGAGAGGAATGCCAGCGCGTAGCCTCGCGCCATGACGACCATCCTTTCCGCCAAAGGCACGATCGAAATCCCGGAGGAATTCCGCGCGGCGGATGATCTGAGACCCGGCCAGCGGTGCGACATCGAACGCGTGGGGCATGGGGAATACCGGGTGCATGTGTCGGATGAGGCGCGGGCGGCCGGACAGAATTGGGTCGAGTGGCTCATGGCTTGCCCGGAGAAGGGCTGGTTCGCGGAACCCGATCGCGGCGAGCGGACGTCGTTGCAGGCACCGACGCACTTTTCCGAGTGAAATATCTCGCCGACGTCAACGTGCTTTCCGAACCCACCAAGCCGCAGTCGGCGGCGCGGGTCGTGCAGTGGCTTTCGGCGAATTACACGGAGATCCTGGTGGATCCCATCGTGATGGGCGAGATGTGGGAGGGCATCGTGTCGCTGCCCGATGGCCGTCGGAAGCAGAACCTCGTGGCGTGGTTTCGGCAGCATCCGTCGAGTCTGGTGTGTCTGGACTGGACGCTGAAGACGGCGGTGGTCTGGGCTGAATTGCGCGATGACGTAAGGCGGCGAGGTTTCACCGTACCGGTAAAAGACACGCTCATCGCCGCGACGGCGAAACTGCACGGGCTGACTGTGGCCACGCGCAACGTGGAGGATTTCCAGCGGTGCGGTGTGCCGGTGGTGAATCCGTTTGCGTGACGCGCGTTGGCGAATCGAGTGCAGCTCCTCTCAACCCTCAACTTTCAACTCTCAACCCCTTTCACACCACCTCCACCGGACACTTCGGCAGCGCGCGCAGGAATGCATTCCCGTAGTTCTTCGTGAGCACGCGCGGGTCGAGGATGACGACGATGCCCTTGTCCTGCTTCGTGCGGATGAGGCGGCCGACGCCCTGGCGGAGTTCGAGGATGGCTTCGGGGAGCGAGTAGTCGCGGAAAGGGTCGCCGCCGCTGGCTTCGATGAGTTCGAGGCGGGCCTCGATGAGCGGCGTGTCGGGCACGGCGAAGGGGAGGCGCGTGATGATGACATTCGACAGCGCCTCGCCGGGGACATCCACGCCGCTCCAAAAACTTTTCGTGCCGAAGAGCACGTGGCGGTCGTCCTTTTTGAATTCGCTGATGAGCCGGTGCCGCGTGAGGCCCTCGCCCTGCACGAGGAGCGTCATGTCGTGATCCTCGTCGAGTTTTTCCCGGCAAAGTGACGCGACGTTTTGCATCGTCTTGTAGCTCGTGAAGAGGACGAAGGCGCGCCCGTGCGTCATCGCGACGAAGTGCTCGATTTTCTCCGCGAGCGCCTGCTCGTAGGCGGCGGCCCCGTCGCTTTTGGGGTCGGGCATTTTCTTCGTCACGTAGAGGCGCATCTGCCGCTCGTAGTCGAACGGCGAGCCGACGCGCAGGTCCGGCACGTCGTCCGCGCCGATGCGCCTGCGGAAATATTCCAGGTCCTCGCCGCCGACGCCGAGCGTGGCGCTGGTCATGATGCAGGTGTTGTCCTCGCGGAAAAGAAGCGCGTGCAGGTGCGCGGCGATGTCCACGGGCGCGGCGTGGAGATTGTGAAACTGCGTGGTCTTGCCACTTTGCTCGACCCAATAGACGTGCTGCTCGGCGTCCTGCTTGAGGAACGTCGCGAGGTTCGAGCGCGCATCGCGGATGCGCCGGCCGAGGTCTTGCAACTCGGCCTTTGTGAGTTCGTCCTCCGTTGCCTTCACCGACTGCACGACCTGCGCCTGCAAGCGCGTGAGGTCGGCGGAAAGTGTGTCCGGCACGAAGTCCGGCTGCCGCACGCGATACTCGCGCCCCTTTTTGAAATCCGCACTCGCGCCGACTTTCGCAAAAAACTCCTCGGCCTTTTCGAGCGCATTGCTCACCTCGCGCACGCCCTCGGGATTTCGCAGCACCTGGAAGAGGCCCTTCTTCGTCTTCGGATTGTAAAGCCGGTGCAGCGCGTAGCGCAGGCCGTATTGCGAGACATTCATCCCGATCATCCGCGACGCGACGGACTCGACGGTGTGCGCCTCGTCGAAGATCACGAAGTCATTCGCAAAGAGGTAGCCGCTCTCGTCCTTGTCCTGCTCCGCGATGCCGCCGAGGCTGAGGAAGAACAGCGTGTGGTTCATCACCACGAGGTCCGCGCTCACGAGCTGCTTGCGGATGCGCTGGTAATGGCAGCGCGGGTTGTTGCCGCAGGTCTTCGGCGTGCAGATGTGCGGCTCGCTGCACACGAGCGACCACACGTGCGAATCCGGCTCCACTTCGAGATCGGTGAGCGAGCCGTCCGTGGTCTTCTGCGCCCACTCCCAGATGCGCTTCAGCTCCTCCGTTTCCGTCGAGGTGAAAAGCTCGCCCGCCTGCGACATCGCGCGATCGAGCCGTGTCGGGCAGACGTAATTCGCGCGCCCTTTCCACAACACCGCGCTGAATTCTTCGCGCGCGGAATCATCCGCCGGAGCAGCATCGGCGGCCTGCGGATTTGCCGGCTGCGGATTTTGAAAGTAACCCGCGAGCACCTTCCGCACGATCGGGATGTCCTTGAAAATAAGCTGCTCCTGCAAATTGATCGTATGCGTCGAGACGACCGCCTTCCGGTTGTGCTGCTTCGCCCAGAGGATCGCCGGGATGAGATACGCGAGCGACTTCCCCACGCCCGTCCCAGCCTCGACGACGAGATGCTTCCTCTCCGCCAGCGCCTCCGCAATCGCCACCGCCATCTCCTGCTGCTCCGGCCGATACTCAAAGCTCTTCGCCTCCGACAACAGCCCGTCCTGCGAAAAAATCTTCCGGATGGTCTCCGGAAAATCTGAGCTGGAACTGCTGTCGGGTGAAATCATGTGAGCCGCGCATACTCGGCATCGCGGCGAACTGCGCAACCTCGCAGCGCGTACGGATGCCTTTCACTCGGCGCGCTTTGATTTCGACAGTGCAGCGAAAACCCGCAGTTACGGGGAGCGCACGCTTCCAGCGTGCCGTGTCCGGCATCCTGCCGGACACACGAAGGTCGGACGGCTTTTGAGAAGTGCGGTTCGCGGTTTCACAGAACCACCCGGCAGGATGCCGGGCGGAGCACGCTGGAAGCGTGCGCTCCCCTTTCCTTCGTGCTTTCGCACGCAACGGAGGGCTGCTGCTTATGATGGAAGGCTGGCAGATCAACATGGCTCCGTGGGCGCTCGGCGTGGCCGCGGCATTCTTGATTGCGTCAGTGTGGTTCTTTTTCCGCTCGGTGAAACGCGAGGGGAGCACGGGCGGGATGATCCTGCTGCATGTGCTGCGGATGATCATCGCCGTGGCGGTGGCGCTCACTTTTTTGCGGCCGGAGCGCGTGCAACTGGCGAAGCGCAGTGAGCAGCCACGGGTCGCGGTGCTGTGGGATGCCTCGGGCAGCATGGCGACGAAGGACGTGGTCGCGGATGGGAAGACGGCGGTGCAGCGCGCGGAGTGGGTGAAGGAGCAGGTGGAGGCGAAATTTTGGACGCCGCTGGAGAAGCGGTATCAGGTGAGTGTGGCGTCATTCGGTGCGCCGCCGACGGATCCGAAGGCGGATGTGGAGACGGAGATCGGCACTGATTTGAACGGTGCGCTGGAGCGCGTGCTGAAGGCGCACGCGGATCTCCGCGCGGTGCTGTTGCTCACGGATGGCGATTGGAATCTCGGCAAGTCGCCGATCACTGGCGCGACGGCGCTGGCGCAGAAGGACGTGCCCGTTTTTGCGCTCGGCACGGGGAGTGAAAACTATCTGCCGGACCTCGAATTGCAGAGCGTGCTTGCGCCGACTTACGGACTGCTGAATGAGCGCATCAGCGTTTTTGTCACGCTGCAAAATCATCTCACGCGCGAGGTGAAGACGACCGTGACGGTGAGCGGGCCGGGTGGTGCGACGGGCTCGAAGAACGTGACCATTCCGCCGATGGCGCAGATTCAGGACATGGTCGTGATCACGCCGCTGGCGGCGGGCGAGGCGGACTTCACGGTGAAGGTGCCGGTCGAGAAGGACGAGATTTTTTCGGAGAACAACGAGAAGAAATTCCACATGGCGGTGCGCAAGGAGACGCTGAAGGTGCTCGTCGTGGATTCGCAGCCGCGGTGGGAATTCCGCTACCTGCGAAATGCGCTCATGCGCGACCCCGGCGTCGTGGTGAACACCGTGCTTTTCCATCCGCAGATCGGGATGGGCGAGGGCGCGGGGTATCTCGGTGCGTTTCCGAGCAAGCGCGAGGACTTGCAGGGATATGATGTGGTTTTTCTCGGCGATGTGGGCGTGACGAAAGGGATGCTCACGCCGGAGCAGGCGACGCTGCTGCGCGGGCTGATCGAGCAGCAGGCGAGCGGGCTCGTCTTTTTGCCCGGCGCGCTCGGGTGGCAGAAGACGCTGAAGGATTCGCCGCTCTCGGATCTCGTGCCGGTGGAGACGGACTATGAGAAGGGCGCGGGCATGGTGAATTTCACGGCGGGCAGCGGCTTCTCGACGGCGGGCGAGGCGCGGCTGGAGCTGACTTTCCGCGGACGCGACCACTGGCTGACGATGCTCGCGACGGACCCCGCGGCGAATCAGGCGGTGTGGCGTGGGCTGCCGGGATTTTATTGGTACGCGCCAGTCGTGAAGGCGAAGCCCGGGGCGGAGGTGCTCGCGGTGCATGAGTCGGCGCGGAATCAATTCGGTCGCATCCCGCTGCTCGCCACGCGCAGCGCGGGAAGCGGCAAGGTCCTCTACATGGGCACGGACGCGGCGTGGCGCTGGCGCAAGGGCGTCGAGGACACGTATCACTATCGGTTTTGGAGCCAGGTCGTGCGGTGGATGTCGCATCAGCGGCATCTCGCGCAGTCGGACGGGATGCGATTTTTCTACACACCCGAAGCGCCGAAGCGCGGCGACAAGGTGCGCCTGAGTGCGACCGTGCTCGACAAGCTCGGCACGCCGATCACCGAGGGGAAAGTGACCGTGACTTTGAAAGCGCCGGGCGGCACGAGCGAGACGATCGAACTTGCGGCGGAGAATTCCGAGTGGGGCGTTTACAACGGCACGTTCTCGCCGCGCGAGGGAGGACGCTACGAAGTGGAGATCGCGAACGACACGGCAGGGCGGCACATGAAGACGCAGATTGATGTGAGCGTGCCGACGTTGGAAAAAGTCGGCCTGCCCGCGAAGCTCGACGTGTTGCGCGAGATCGCGGCGCTCACGGGCGGGAAGTTTGCCGCGCCCGGTGAACTCGCGCAGGTCATCAGCAGCCTGAGCCTGCTGCCGGAGCGCAAGCCGGAGGAATTGCGCTTCCGCCTGTGGTGCGACCCGTGGTGGTCCGTGGCGCTGCTGGTGCTTTTTTCCGCATACTGGATTGGGCGGAAGGTCGGAGGGCTGGTTTGAAAACGTGCGCTGGGAGCAAGCAATGTAGCGCCGACGACTCGTCGGCACTGCGCGTTCGGAACACAGCAGCACTCGCTTATTTCCCCTCCGCCAAACCGCCTTCGCCCACCCGGCCTTCAGACGGGTCGTCGGCGCTACATTGGCACAGCCTCGCCTCACAATTTCCTGACAACTCCGCGGTTTCCCTCCGTGCTTTTCCCGTTACAGTCCCCCGAACATTCCAGCGATGAACTCGATTGCACTTCCGGATTCACTCGTGGCGCAGCTTCAAGCCTACGAGCGGAAGCTGCGGCGCATGGAGACGCTCGTCGCCGTGGCTGGTGGGTTCGCGGGACTGTTGATCACGTACGTGCTGCTGTTTGCGTTTGACCGCTTCGTGGACACTCCGGTGTGGGCGCGCGCGGTGCTCACGGGCACGGGGGCGGCGCTGGCGGCGTGGTCTGCGCATGGCTGGGCGCGGCACTGGCTGTGGGATCGGCGCGGGCCGACGCAGCTTGCGAAACTTTTGCAGAAACATTTCCGCGTGCTCGGCGACCGGCTGCAGGGGGTGATCGAGCTGACGCAGACAGCCGACCTTCCCGCGAATATCTCCCCTGCCCTGCTGCGCGCGGCGATCCGGCAGGTCGCGGACGACTCGGGCAAACATGACTTTCAAGACGCAGTGCCGAAGCGTCCGGCGCGGCGCTGGGCGCTGGCGGGAATCACAGCGGCGGCGCTGACGGCGGCTCCGTTCGTTTTTTCGCCGCGCGCGGCGACGAATGCGCTGGAGCGCTGGGCGAAACCGTGGGCGGGCATCGAGCGCTACACGTTCACGACGGTCGAGGCGCTGCCGGATGATCTCTACATTCCGCACGGCGAGCCGTTCGAGCTGGCCGTGGGATTGCGACCCGATGCGGAGTGGAAACCGACGCACGCGACGGCGCGGATCGAGCGGCAGGAAGGGCTCGCGGCGCTCGTGCTCGACTCGCAGGCGCTGTTCAAATTCCCCGGTCAGACGAACGATGGCACGCTGAGCCTGCGCTTCGGCGACTATCTCAAGGACATCGCGGTGCATCCGCTGCACCGCCCGGAACTGAAGGAACTCGCGGCGCGCGTGACGCTGCCGGAGTATCTCGGGCATCCGGAATTGCGGGTGCCGGTGAACGGGACGATCGCGGATTTCCTCGCGGGGAGCAGTGTTTCGTTCGAGGGAAAAATCAGCCGCGGCGTGGGCAGCGGATCGCTCGACGCCGGGAAGCTGTCGCTGACGGCGAGCGCGGAGGGTGCCACTTTTTCCACGCCGACGACGGAACTGGAGAAGCTTGGAAATGAGATCGCGCTGCGCTGGACCGACATTCACGGGCTCACACCGGTGCAGCCGTACACGCTGAAGATCGGCACGACGCAGGATGCTCCTCCGCGGGTGGAGATCCAGAATCTCGAATCGCAGGAGATCGCGATTTTGCCGGGCGAGGAGGTGCGCTTCACGCTCGCGGCGGCGGATGATTTTGGGCTGAGAGAAATGTGGATCGGGTGGACGGTGCGCAGCATCAATGAGAAGCCAAAGGACGCGAAGAAGGAGAAGGACAAGGGCAAGGACTGGGTGGCGCAACTCTGGGACGAGTGGAGATCGCAGGCGGAGGTGAAGCCGGAGACGGCAGATGTGAAAAAGCCTCTGCCGGAATTGCCGCGCATCGCGGGCGGACAGACGGTGCGGGAATTGACGCGCCCGATCGTGTGGTCGCCGGGGGCGCTCGGCGTGCCGGCGGATTCGGTCGTGGAGCTGACGGGCTACGCGCTCGACTATCTGCCGAAGCGCGAGCCTTCGACTTCGTGGAAGCTCACCATTTTCGTCCTGAGCCCGGAGAAGCACGCGGAACGGCTGCGCGAACGAATGGACCAGGTGCTGAAGCAACTCGACGAACGCATCCGCGACGAAGAGCGCGCGCTCGAGGAAAACAAGAGCATCTCGGAGCGGAAGGAGGACTTGAAAACGGAGAAGGCGGCGGAGGAAATCAAGCACGTCGAGGCGGGCGAAAAGGCGAACAAGGAGGCGCTCGAAAAGCTCACGGAGCAGATGGCGGAGGTGATGAAGGACGCGCTGAGGAACAAGGAAATGCCGACGGAGACGCTGAACGAGTGGAGCAAAATCGCGGACACTTTGCAGAAGCAGGCGACGCCAAAAATGCAGGACGCGGCGCAGCAGATGGCGCTGGCGAGCGCGTCGCCGCAGCAGCGCGGGGAGGATTTGGCAAAGGCGATGCAGCAGCAGCAGGAGGCGCTGGATGCGATGCGGCAGGCGGCATCGAAGATGAAGTCCACGAACGAGAATCTTTTTGCGCGGAATTTTTACAACCGGCTGAAGCTCGCGGCGTCGGTGGAGCACCAGATCTCGGACGGGCTGAAGCAGCTCGCAAAGGCGACCGTGGGGCTGAAGCCCGAGGAAATCGGCGCGGGCGAAAAAAAATCGTTCGACGGCGTGGCTGGAAAGCAGGACGGAAATGTGAAGGACGTGGACGTGCTGCAGACCGACATGACGACTTTCCTTCGCCGCATGCCGAATGAAAAATACCAGACAGTCGTGAGCGAGATGGAGGAAAAGCGGGCGGTGCCGGAACTCGGTGAACTCGCGAATTTCGTGCGCGCGAATCTCGGCCTGAAATCCATGGGCCGCGCGAAGGTCTGGGGCGATCGGCTCGATGCGTGGGCGGAGACGCTGCGCGATGAGTGCAATTCCAAGGGCGGCGGCGGCGAGATGGATCCGGACATGATGGAGCTGATGATCGCGCTGGTGCGCGTGGCGGTGAGCGAGGACACGATCCGCGAGCAGACGGGCGATCTCGAACGGGCGAAGGAAAAAAATCCGAATCACGCGGCGGATAGCGGGAAGCTCGGCATGACGCAAAATCAACTCAGCGGCACGGTGAAGGAGATCGGCGAAAATCCGAAGTTTGCGAAATTCATGGGCGAGGTCGCGCCGCTGCTTGAGCAGGTGACGACGCTGATGCACGAGACTTCCGCGGCGCTGAAGAAGCCGGACACTGGCGCGGAGACGGCGGCGGGCGAGGGCATCATCATCGAGCTGCTCGTGCCGCCGGATAAAAAGGGCGGGAACCAAAGCCAGTCGCCGAAGATGGCGCAGATGCAGCAGCGGATGCAGCAAATGATGCAGCAGATGACGAAGAGCCGCACGGCGGGCGGGAACAATTCCAAGGCGCCGAGCACGCTGGCGGGAACGGCGGCGGAAGGCGCGACGGCGAAGGACAAGGCGAACACGCGCACCGTGGAGAAAAGTGGCGGCGCGGCGAACGCGGGCGAATGGCCGGAGGAATTCCGCGAGGCGCTGCAGGCGTACTTTCAGGCGATCGAGGAGAAGAAGAAATGAGGGCGGCGCTGCGCAGCAAATTTGCGGCGTGCGCGCTACCGCTGCTCTTCGTCGCGCCGGGGATCGTGCGCGCGCAGACGACGGACTTCCAAGTGTACCGCGGGACGCAGGTGCCGCCGGAGGTGGAGCGCATTTACGAGAAGGGATTGAAATTTCTCAGCACCACGCAGAATGCGGACGGCTCACTGCCCGGACAGTACGGCTCGGAGCCGGGCGTGGTGGGCATGGCGCTGATGACTTTCCTCGCGCACGGCGACGACCCGAATCACGGGCCGTATGCGAAGCCGATCAACCGGTGCATCGATTTCATCCTCAAGCAGCGCAACGAGGAAACCGGCTACATCGGCAGCTCAATGTACAACCACGGCTTTGCCACGCTCGCGCTCGCGGAGTCGTACGGCGCGGTGGCGGATGAGCGGATCGCGCCGGCGCTGAAGAAGGCGGTGGAGCTCATCCTGACTTCGCAGGAGAAAAACAAGTTCAAGGCGTGGCGCTATTCGCCGGATGCGACGGACGCGGATTCGACGGTGAGCGGAGCGTGCTTCGTCGCGCTCATCGCGGCGCGCAACGCGGGACTGAAGGTGCCGGACACGGCGATCGATGGCGCGCTGAAATTTTACACCGACTGCCAGAACATCGGCGACGGCGGCATCGGCTACATGCCGCGCAGCGGATCACACGGCGGCGCGACGACGGCGATCGGCGTGGCGGCGTACGCGTATGCGAGAAAGAAGGATCAGCCGACTTTCCTGAAGGCGCTCAAGGCGATGAAGGGCAGCGACGACGGCAACGGGGGCGGCTATCCGTTTTACTACGACTACTACGCGGCGCAGGCATTTTTCCAGGGCGACTTCAAGGCGTGGCAGATCTGGAATGACAAGCAGGTGAAGCACCTCACCGAACTCCAGAACGACGATGGAAGCTGGGACGCGGGCCTCGGCGCGGGGACTTGCACGGCGCTCGGGCTGCTCTCGATCGCGCTGAATTACCGCTACCTCCCGATCTACGAACGCTGATGAAACGCCGCGCTCTGCTCTCAGTCACCGCCGCGCTGCTCGGCGCATTCGGCGGAATCGCGTGCCGCACGGAGGCGATCGATTTCGATGGATTCGACATTTTCGACAACGGCGCAGTCGAGGAGGCGGAAGGCGTGCAGATCGTGAACGGGCGGATCGTGCTGACGGGCGCCCCCGTGACGAAGCCGGAGAAACCCGCGCAGGCCGATCCGGCGGGCGATCAGGTGCTCGAACTCACCGACGGGTCGCAGCTCCACGGGCGGCTCACGGCGTTTGGAAAAAGCGAACTCATGTGGCAGCGCGGCGACACGGCGGAACCGCTCGCCTTCGCGCCGCAGGACGTGCGGCGCATCACTTTCGCCACCGCGCCCGAGGCGGCCGTGCCGAAGACGAACGCGACGATCAAGCTGCTGGGGAGCGATTGGCTCACGGGCGATCTGCTCGGGATGGCGGCGGGAAAATTCCGCCTCGCCGTCGCGGGCGCGGATGTGATCGAGATCGATCGCGCGCAAGCCGAGTGGCTCCACATTTTCTCGAAGACGCCGCCGCCGGACGCCTACGACGGGCCGGCCGGAGCGATGGGACTCGCGGGGTGGGACACCGGCGGAACGTCCGGCGCGAGCACGTGGGACTACGCGGATGGCGCGCTGATCGCGCGCGCGGCGACGCAGCTCACGCGGCGTTTCGAGGCGCTCACGGATCGGCTGGACATCGAATTTTCCGCCAGCGACGGCGGGAATGCGATCCGCGGGCTCACGCTCTGGCTGCAGCCGGGCTTGCAGTCGCGCGGCTACTCGAAGGGCTCCGTGTATCTGCGCTTCCAGGCGAATAACATCACCGCGAATACGTACGACGGAAGCAACATGAAGAACTTCAGCGCCGTGGTGCCGGAGGACAAAAAGCCGCCGAAGGAAACGCACTACCGCATCCTGCAGGACAAGGTGGGCGGGAAACTCATCATCTTCGTGAATGGAAAAAAAGTAGCCGACTGGGAGACGCAGGGACAGAAGGAACCCGAGCGCGGAGGTTCGCTGAGCTGGCAGCCGACGTACTGGAGCTCGAACATGCCGTGGACGCTCTCGAAGGTGCGCGTGCGCCCGTGGGATGGAAACATCGCGCCGGATCCGCGCCCGGACGACGCCGCGAGGGATGTGCTCACCTCCGGCCTGCATCCCGTGCTGCCCGGCGAGGCCGGGAAAAATGCGAGCAGCCTCGATGCGATCGGCGGCATGGTGGGGCTGAACATTTTCATCCACACGCAATGCTCCGGCCGGCGCGCGGGAACGCTGGAGGCAATCACGGCGGATGCGGTGAAATTTTCCGGCAGGGAGATCCCGGCGGATGGCCCGATGTTCATCCGCCTTGGCCGTGCGGCGGCGGGCGCTCCGGCGGCGGGCACGGTCGCGCGGGTGTGGCTCGCGCAGAGCGGGGAGTTCGATGTGTCGGCGCTCGGATTTCGCGATGGGCAGCTCAAGGTGCGGACGTCCTTCGGCGGCGACATCGCGCTGCCGCTCACCGCGGTGCGCGCGATCGAATTTCCGCACCGCATCGCCGCCGTGGACAAGGCACTCGCCGACGGCGGCGACACGCTGATTTTCCGCAATGGCGACGAACTGCGCGGCACGCTGCTCAGCGCGAGCCACGATCACAAAGTGCAGTGGAAGCCGATGAAGAGCGAGCGGCCCGCGGATTTCGCGGTGAACCGCCTCGCGGGAATTCTCCTCGCGAACCGGACGAAACCCGCGGCCACGGCGCAGACGGCGGCGGTGCGCTTCCGCAATGGCGACTGGCTGCCGGGCGAGTTGCTGCTGCTCGACGCGACGCAGGTCCTCCTCAAATCGCCGCTGTCGGCCAATCTCCGCATCGATCGCGCGGACGTGCGCGCGCTCTACTTTGGCCGCGACAGCGAGGTCCCCGTGTGGGACGGCGCGAGCGATCGGCAGGCGTGGATGAAGGCGACGAACGCCGACAGCCCGGGCAGCCACGCGCGCAAGGACGAAGGCGCGAAGCGCAATCCGTGGCGGTATCTCGACGGCGCGTTCACGATTCCGAAAAACACGAGCCGCGGCGGCTACGGCAACGGACCGAGTGTCGGCCGCACTTTCGACACGCTGCCGGACAAGGTGGAGGTGAGCTTCGATCTCTCCACGCCGAAGGGCCCGGCGGGATATTCCATCCAGCTTTTCATCGATGAGAATCGGCAGGGACTCATGGTTCAGGGCGGCTGGGACAGCGCTTACATTTACGACATGTCCCCGCGGAAACAGGGGGGCGCATTTGCGAATCAGCCGCAGCAAATCGAGTTTGGCGAAACGATCGGCTCCGAGGGCAATCGCCGCAGTTTTCGTTTCCTCGCGGACCGGCGGACGGGCCGGCTCGTGATGCTCGTGAATGGCACGCCGGTCGGCGGCTTCGGGCAGCGGCCCGGCAAGGAATCCGCCAAGCCCGGCAAGACGATCGCCATCGTGCCGCAGCCGGTGAATTCAAGCGTGACGATCTCGAATCTCTGGATCGGCCCGTGGAGCGGCGACCCGCCCGAGCTGCCAAAAAACACCGGACACGCCAACCGGCGCGGAGCGATTTTGCGACTCAACGGTGGCGGCGTGCAGAATCTGAACGCGGCAAACCCAGCCGAGGCCGACGCTGCCGCGGAGGAAAAGAAAAATGCGGCGGCAGTGAGAACCGCCGCGGAAAAAAAGGGCGAACCTGCTCCGAAAAATCCTTCGCCGGAAACGGCGCTCATCTCGCTGATCAACGGCGACGAAACCTCCGGCACGCTCGAAAGCGCGAGCGCCACGGAGCTTCACCTGCAGTGCGAAGTCGGCAAACTCGACATCCCGATGAACCGCGCGCTGATGGCCGAATTTTCCGGCGCACCGCAGCCGCCCGCCGCCGGCATCCGGCTGCACCTCGCGGGAAAAGGCACGCTCACCGTGGATTCGCTGCGGCTCGCGGATGGCAGGGTGATCTGCCACAGCGCCGCCGCGGGCGACCTCGCCTTCAGCGCGAGCGCGCTCTCGGAGATCGTCTTCCAGCCGCGCAATGTCGCGCCTCCGGAAAATCCGGCGGACAAAAAACCGGCTGAGCCCGGCGGCAACGGAATCATCATCCGCAACAACGGCGGCGGACTGCAATTCCAAGGCAACATCATCATCAACGGTGCCCTGGATCTGAACGGCGCGGCGCGACCGCTTGTGAAATAACGCGAGACGCACCGAAGACGTCACCGTTCCGCGCCCGGCGCGAGCACGCAGCGGAAGCCGAAGATCACATCGCGCTCGCTGCGGTCCACCACGTCGCGGTAGCCGAGGCGGAGTTCCTCCTGCTTGTGCGTGCCCCACGATCCGCCGCGCAGCACGCCCCAGTCCTTGCGCTGCGGCCCGCCGTGGTAGCTGTCCTCGACCCACTGCCACACATTTCCGCTCATGTCGAAGAGCCCGATCTTGTTCGCCGCAAAACTCCCGACGGGCGACGTCTGCGGAAAGCCATCGGCGTAGCCCGCGATGAACGGCTGGCGCTTCAGCGAGGTGTCCGCAAAATTTCCCCAGCGCTGCGGCGGCGGCCACGCCTTGCCCCACGCAAATTCCCGCACGCGCCCGTCGCGCTCCTCGGGCGTCGCGCCGCTCTCCGCGGTGATCCCGGCAGCGGCGCTCCACTCCGCGTCGGTCGGCATGCGGTACGATTGCCCCTCCGCGAGCCGCTCCGACTTCACTTCGTGCTCGGTGAGCCACTGGCAAAATGCGCGCGCATCCTCCCAGTTCACGCGCACCGCGGGATGGTTTTCATCCTGCACAAAATCCACCGGCAGCGGCGTGCGCGCGTTCGCTGCGCAGAACGCCTGGAAATCCTTCACGCGCACCGGCCACACCGACATGAGCACATCGCCGACGGGCACGAACTTCATGCCGAGCGCATTTTCCCACGGCTCGTCGCGGCGCGGCACGGGGCGCCGCTCGAAGCGCGCGCCGACGAAGACCTGCTCGCCCGCCTTCACCGCCGCGACGAGTTTCGCGTTGCGATAGCCCGCGAGTTTCAGTTCGTAAATGCGCTCGCCGGGTTCGAGTTCGTCGATCAGCAGCGGCGTGCGGCCGATTTCCTTTTCGTCCGCAAAGACAGCGGCACCCGCGGGCGCACTCGTGATTTTGGCGCGGCCAAATGGGAACGCGAACGCCACGCCCGCATCCGGCCCGGACTCGGCGCGCACGGTGCGTTCCTGCGCCGGCCATCCGCGATAGCGCGCCGAGAGCACATGCTCGCCCTCGTTCAGCACCGCCTCGCAGGGCGCAGTGCCGATCGATTTGCCGTCGGCAAAAATCTCCGCGCCCTGCGGCGTGCTGCTGATGAGATAGTTGGCCGAGCCGAAGCGGATCGAGATCGGAATCGTCTCGCCGCTTTTCACTTCGAGAGGCGCGCGCTTTTCGTCCGTCGCATGGCGCATCACGATCTCGTACGCGCCCGTCGCAAAATCGGAAAAATCGGCGGGAGTTTTGCCACTGCGCATGACTTCCTTGCCGTCGCGAATCTCGAACTCGCAGCCCGTCGGTTCCGACTCGACGCGCACCGCGCCGAGGCTGCGTTTCAGCAAAATTTTCGCGGGCCGTGCTTCGCCGCCAGGCGTGATACGCAGCGGTATCACCGCCGGCTCGTAGCCGGGCAGCATCACGCGCGCGCTTCGCTCGCCCGCATTCACCGCGGCGAAGTGCGCGGGGCTGCGCAGCATCCGGCCTTCGAGCAGCACCATCGCGCCCTCGGGATCGGTCTCGACGACCAGCGAGCCCTCGCCGGTCGGCGCCGGAGGAGAGAATGCCTTCCACCCGCCGAACGCCACTGCGCCGAAGATCACGAGAGCGGCGAGCGGCAGCCACCGCCGGCGCCGTCGCATGGCGCCAAGCGGACGGTGGTCGCGCACACTTTCCAAATCCGCGCGCAGCTCCGCGGCGCTCGCGTAGCGTTTCTCCGTGTCACGCTCGCACGCGCGCAGCAGCACTTCATTCAGCCGCATGAGCTGCACTTTGTCCGGCAGCTCCGCCATGCGCGTATTCACCTCGGGGAACTGCATGCGGTCCTTCCCCATCGCGATTTCGTAGAGCACTTTTCCGAGGCTGAAAATATCCGCCTGCGCGGTGCCGTGGCCCTCCGGCGGCACGTAGCCCTCGGTGCCGACGAACGAGTCCTGACCCATCGCGGAGACGAGCCCGATGTCCGCGACCTTCGGCACGCCTCCTACGAAGATGATGTTCGCGGGCTTGATGTCGCGATGCACGAGCCCGTGGCGATGCAGCGCCGCGAGTGCCTCGGCGAGCGAGATGCCGAGCGTGATCACCTCGTCCGCGGGCAGCCGCGCGACGCGCTTGAGTTCGCTCTTCAGCGTCTTCGGATGGTACGCGGCGGGATCGAATTTGCCGCGCGACACCGCATCGTCCGCGAGCTCCATCACGTAGTAGAAAAATCCGCCATCATCGCTGCGGCCCACATGCAGGATGTCCACGAAGCCCTCGTGCTCGCGCGACACCGGCTCGAAGCGCGCCATTCCTCCGAATTCCCGCTCAAACGAACGCTCATCATCGAAGCTCGCGCGCGCCACGATTTTCACCGCCCGCCATGCGCCCGTGAGCGAACACGCGAGCCAGATCTCGCCGTAGCTCCCGCGCCCGATGGCCCGCACCACTTGGTGATGCGGGATCGCGGGCGGCGTGCTGGTGGTGAGTTCGGACATCAGCGGGGATCTTTGCAAAAGCCCGGCGCAACTGCCAGCCCCGCGCGCGCGTGCCTTTTGGCCGGACAAAAATGGCGCGCCGCGAACGTGGCGCGTCAGGCGATCGCCGTGCGCACTTCCCGCTCGGCGATCGCGCGGAAAGTCGCGGGCAGCGGCGCGGATTTTTCCAGGACCGCGGCCTCGATGCTGGCATGGGCGAGTTGCTCGCGCAGGTGGGCGGAGACGCGCGCACTTTCCGGCAGCGCCGCATCGGATTCCGCGCTGACCGCGAGGTGCCCGACGGCCCACGTGTGCGAGGCGAGACGCAGAGCTTCGTGCAGCGTGAGGTCGGAGTGCGGGTGCTCCCGCAGCGAACTTTCCATCTGCGCGATGGCGTGCGCCTTTCCCGCGATGACGCCGAAGTCCTCGAACGCGCGGCCGAACCCGCCGCCATTCGTGCGGATCGATCCGTCGTAGTCGAGCCGCAGGAAAAGATTCGGCGCATCGCCGCGGCCGAGTTCCGCGAAGAGCAGCCGCGCGAGAAAGGGCGGGCCGTAGATCTGCTCGAACGCCGCTTTCAGCGCGGGCGAGAGCGAGTAGTTCGCGAGGCGGCGCAGCGCGACATCATCCGCCGAGCGCGCAAAGCCCTCCGTGCTCGCCAGCTCGATCGCCGTGAGCCGCAGCCGCTCCAGATCGCCCGGATGCCCGATGCCGCCGAGCGCGATGCGATCGTAGATTTCAAAAATCTTCTGCCGCTCGCGGCTGAGGGTGAAAAGCAGGATGCCGTCGCGATACCCGAGCGCGACGATGGGGCTGCCCGGCGCGAGCTGATCCTCGATGTATTCGCGGCGGTTCGCGATGGCCTCGACCCAGCGGAATGGTTCCTCGTGCATGGTGGTCAGTGCGCGAGGTTCGCCTTGTAGAGCTTCGCGAGCTTCGCGTCGGGGAGCGTCTCAATGCCGCGGGCGGTGATCATTTTCACGATGGGAAAGACGCGCGCGTGGCGATCCACGCCGCCGGTCGCGGAGTCGCTCTCGGCGGCGGTGTCGAGTGCGCGGAGCGCGAGCAGCACGGCCTCGGAGCCCTTGAGTTTGCGGAGCGGCTTGCGTGCGTAGGAATTTTCGTAGTGCAGCACGGCGCGCACGGCGGGGCTGCCGCTGCCGGTCGCGGCGAAGTCGGCAGCCTCGAATTGCGCGCCCATCGGATCGTAGAAATACACGCGCGGGATTTTCGCCGCGGCATCGAACGTCGCGAAGATCGGCACGACGACGCCGACGCCCTGGAGCACGAAGCCGAGGTTGTCGCGCAGCAGTTTCGAGAGCGCGCGTACTTTTCCCTCGAGGCTCATCTCGGCGAGCTGTGTGCGGCGGAAAAAATGGAAGCTGTGCTCGAGCACGCGCGCCATTTCCCACGCGGTCGCGGGCACGCCGGCGATGGCCATGAGTGAGTGGCGATCGATTTCCAGCACCTTGTCCGCGCGGTCATACATGATCGTGTTGCCCGCGGTCGCACGGCGGTCGCCGGCGACGAGGACGCCGTCGGCGAATTTGAACGCGAGGATCGTCGTGGCTTGCGTGGGCGTGATCGGTGATCGGTGATCGGTGATCGGTATTCCGATCGGTTGCTGCGGCGCGAGGCCGTGGTGGCGCAGGATGGCGGGGAAATCCGCGGCTGATTTTCCGCTGAGTGCGGCGGGTGTGGTCATGGAGATTGCGGAGTTCATCGGCCGTGCAGGCTGCCACCGTTCACATATCACCGATCACTGATCACCAGGAATTTCACTGCCCCGTGCGCTGGCGGTAGCGTCGCGCCTGGTCGGGATCCACGCGGCGCATGCGCTCGAGGATGCTCTTCGTGTCGGGCTTCTTCACGTCGGGGGCTTTCGGTCCGTCGCCATCCCCCTCCTTCCGCTCCCACGGCGCGGGGCCGGTTGGTTTTTGCGTCCGCTCAGGCATGGCGCAAAAGTAGGACGCGCGGACAGCATTTGCAAGGGCGGCGCGGTGCGGCGTGAACAAAATTTACGCGGGATCGCCACAACTGCATCTTGCCATCTTGCGGTGGAGCGTGGAGATTCCGGGGATGAGTTTTCGCGTCCCCATCCTGCGCGCCGTCGCCACTTTCGCCGTGGCGGCAATTGCTTCTGCCGAGACCAAAGCCGAGGACGCCGCAGCCGCGGAAGTGAAGGCACTGCGGCAAATCGTCGAGCAGCAGGGCAAGCAAATCGAGGCACTCTCCGCGCAGGTTTCCCGGCTGAACAGCCGCATGGAAGGGATTGCGGAAACACCGGCAGCCACCACGACCCACACCGCCGCACCCGCCGCGCCCGCTGCGGACAGCGCGGAATTTGCGATCCCGGCAGCGCGCGTCGTTCCGCCGCATCCGCCGGCGAATGTCCACATCGTCGTGAAAGGCGAGTCGCTGGAAAAGATCGCGAAGTCGCACGGAACGACGGTGCCCGACTTGCAAAAGATCAACCGCATCCCGGACCCGAAAAAGCTTCAAATCGGACAGCAGATCCTGCTGCCGCCGCCCACCCCCAAAAAAGAAGGTCAGTAATATGGAAGACAGCACCTGGTACATCCGCAAAGCGAGCGACGGCTCCCTTTTCGGCCCCATCACTTTCAAGCAGCTCCAGCAGTGGGCTGCGGATGCCCAAGTCTCGCCGCTCGATCGCGTGTCGAACGATCAGCACAATTGGATCAAGGCGCCCATGGTGCCCGAACTCCAAATGGACTACCTCGTCGAGGTCGGCGACGAGCAGTACTACGGGCCGACGACCATCGGTGCCATCGCCGAGTTCATCGCCGCTGGCGAGATCGGCGCGGAGACGACCGTGACGAATTGCAAGGACGCCTCGCACATGCGCGTGCGCGACCTTCTCTCACCCGCGCAGTTGAATCCCGCGCCCGCGCCGGACGTCTCCATTTCCACGCGCCCGAGCAGCATCCGGCTGAATCTGCAGCAGCGCATCCGCGAACTCGAAACCGCGCTCCTCGAAGAACGCCGCGCGCGGGAAAGCGCCGAGGTGCTGATCGAAAAGCTCGAGACGCGCCTCCAGCAGTACAATGCGACCGGCGAAGCCGTGAGCCTCTGATCGGTCTGCGTTTGGAAAATGGCGGGATTCTCCCCGCTGACCACGCTGATTCCTTCCGCGAAAAAACGGCGACCTGCTACAGACGCGAGATCAGCAGTTCGCGCTGGAAGATGAGTTCCTTCGGCAGGCGATCGTGGAGCTTGAGGAAAAGCTCGTCGTGCCAGAGCAGTTCGCGCTGCCACTCCGAGCGGTCGAATTTCATCATCTCGTCCCAGCGATCGCGCGGGAAGTCGAGTCCGCGCCAGTCGAACTCATTGTAGCGCGGCATCCACCCGGCTTGCGTCTCGCGAGCCCGGCCGCGTCCGCGGCAGCGGTCCACGATCCATTTCAACACGCGGAAATTCTCGCCGAAGCCGGGCCAGAGAAATTTTCCGGCGGCGTCCTTGCGGAACCAGTTCACATTGAAAATGCGCGGCGGATCCGTGAGCCCCCGGCGGATGTGCAGCCAGTGGTTGAAATAGTCCGCCATGTGGTAGCCGCAAAATGGCAGCATCGCCATCGGGTCACGGCGCACCTGTCCGACTGCGCCCGCGGCGGCAGCGGTCGTCTCACTGCCCATCGTCGCGCCGAGGTACACGCCGTGGATCCAATTGAACGACTGGAACACGAGCGGCATCGTCGTCGCGCGGCGTCCGCCGAAAATGATCGCGTTGATCGGCACGCCGTCCGGATTGTTCACCTCGGCCGCGAGCGCCGGATTGTTGATCGCCGGCGCGGTGAAACGCGAATTCGGATGCGCCGCTTTTTCCGTTGAGGCGGGAGTCCACGGCTGCCCCTGCCAGTCGATCGCGTGCTCGGGCGGCGGGCCGTCCTTGCCTTCCCACCACACGTCACCATCGGGCAGCAGCGCGACATTCGTATAGATCGTGTCGCGCTCGATCGAGCGCATCGCGTTTGGATTGGTCGCGTGGTTGGTGCCCGGTGCGACGCCGAAATATCCGTTCTCCGGATTGATCGCGCGCAGCCGCCCTTCAGCGTCCGGCCACATCCACGCGATGTCATCGCCGATGGTCGTCACTTTCCACCCCGCAAATGAATCCGGCGGGATCAGCATCGCGAAATTCGTCTTCCCGCACGCGCTCGGAAACGCCGCGGCCACGTACGTCTTCTCCCCTTCCGGCGACTCCACGCATAAAATGAGCATGTGCTCCGCGAGCCAGCCGTGCTGCCGTCCGAGCCACGAGCCGATGCGAAGCGCGAGGCATTTTTTTCCGAGCAGCACGTTGCCGCCGTAGCCGCTGCCCACGCTCACGATCGTGTTATCCTGCGGAAAGTGACAGATGAACCGCCGGTCCGGATTCACATCCAGCGTGCTGTGGACTCCGCGGTTAAAATCATCCGACTCGCCGAGCTGCCGCAGCGCGACTTCGCCGATGCGCGCCATGATGCGCATGTTTAGCACCACGTAGATACTGTCCGTGATCTCGATCCCCACCTTCGTGAGCGGCGAACCGGGCGGCCCCATGAGATACGGCACGACATACAGCGTCCGCCCGCGCATCGCGCCATCGAGCAGGCCGCGGAGCTTCGCGAGCATCTCGCGCGGATCGGCCCAGTTATTCGTCGGCCCCGCATCGTCGCGGCCCGGCGTGCAGATGAAAGTGAACTGCTCGACGCGCGCGACGTCGTTGGAATTTGAACGATGGTAATAGCAGCCCGGCAGCTTCTCCTGGTTCAGCGGCGTGAGCACACCCTGCGCGACCGCCTCCCGCGTGAGGTGCTCCTTTTCCTCCTCCGAACCATCGCACCAGAACACCGCATCCGGCTGGCACAGCGCGCGGTAGTCCTCCACAAACGCCCGGACACTCGCGTTGAAATCCTGCGACAGCGACCCTGATTGTTTGTCCATGAAGGCGGGATCTTCGCCCTTCGCACCGCGACCGGCAACCACCGGATCACGCCTGCGCGCGAATTGCGAGCGGTGCCGATTCGCGGTTTGCCGAAGACGGGAAATGCGTGTAGCTACCTCTCGCCATGGCTGACTCCACCGGAAAATCCGACACACGGCCGATCACATGGCTCGGTCGCGTGCCTGTTTATGCCTCCGGCATTTTCGCCGCCGTCCTGGTCGCCGGGATGATCGCCACCGTCATGCTCACCTCGGCAAACGCGGACATCAGCGTGTTCGCATTCGACCCGCAGGCCTTTTGGAAAAAGGGATTCCTCTGGCAACTTTTCACGCACCCGCTCCTCGATCACCCGAGCTTCTTTTACCTGTTCGGAATCCTGTTTGCGTACTGGTTTGGCGTCGGCCTCGAGACGTACCTCGGCCGTCGAGTTTTGCTCCGGCTCATCTTCCTCCTCTGCCTCGTACCCGCGCTCACCGCCTCCGCGTGGTGGCTCGGCGGCGATCAGCTCTCGCTCGCAGGCGCGAGCAACCTCTCCATCGGCCTCTTCATCGCCTACGCGACGCTCTACCCGAACGCCGAGCTGTGGAATTGGATCACCATGAAGTGGCTCGCCTTCGCGGGCATCGTGCTGAACTCGCTCATGTACTTTCCCGCGCACCGCTGGGACCTCCTCAGCGTGTTCCTCTCCGCGTGTGCTGCCGCGCATTTCTACACGCGCTACGAGCAGGGGCACTGGGCGTTCCCGCAATTCCGCTGGCCGCGACGCAAGCCCGCGCTGCGCATCCTTCCCCGCGTTTCGGTCCGCGGGCCATCGGAACGATTCGACATGGAACCGGAGGACGACCTCGACAGCGAAGTGGATGCGCTCCTCGAAAAAATCGCACGCAGCGGACTCACAAGTCTCTCGGCGAATGAACGCGCGCGGCTCGAACAGGCACGGGAACATTTGCTGAGGAAAGAACGGAAGTGAGCGCCTCGCCCGAGCGAAAGAGTGTTGCGCGGACCGGAATTTCCCCTCGTCTCCGCGCGACGCGCGTCCGAACTTCATGCCAATGAGCGAACCCACGCAGCACCCCGATGGACAGTACGTCACCGCGATGGCGCATTTTTACCGTGGCGAAATCGGCCGCATCATGGCGTGGCGTGCGCGGCTCGACAACACGACCAACTGGGCCATCACCGCGACCTCCACAATTTTCACCGTCGCATTTTCCATCGAGCGCGTGCCGCACATCATCTTCGTTTTTAACATCGCGATCGTCACCATCATGCTCTGGATCGAGGCGCGGCGGTACCGCTTCTACGACGCCTTTCGCGCACGCGTGCGCATGCTCGAGGCGCATTTCCTCGTGCCCCTCGTCATGCAAAGAGCGTCCGCGCTCGAGGGCGACTGGCGCAAACTCCTCGCCGAGGATCTGATCGTCCCCGGCTTCAAAATTTCCGCCTTCCATGCCTTCGGACGGCGGCTGAAGCGCAACTACGTTTTCATCTACATCGTGATCCTCGTCGCATGGATCACAAAAATTTTCCTCCACGCGCAGCCGCCCATCGACAGTTGGACCGCGTTTTATCGCGCGCTCAGCGTCGGCACTTCGATTCCGGGCTGGCTCGTCGGCATTTTCCTCTTTTTGACTTTCGCGGCAGTGGTCGGAGGTTCGTACTGGTCGGCGGTGCGGCTCCCGGGCGAGTTCACGGACTTCGGCCCTCGGCGGAATTGGAAAATTTAGCGTGGCGGATTTCCCCTCCCCTCCTACAAGCGCGCGATGACCGACGCGCCGCTGCCGCAGACCGCCGCCGAAGCACTCGACCCGCGCTTTTCGCCGCTCGATCGGCTGCTCAGAATCATGGCCCGCCTGCGTGCCGCCGACGGCTGCCCGTGGGATCGCGAGCAAACACACGCGACGCTCCGCGCCGCCGTGATCGAAGAAGCCTACGAAGTCGCCGCCGCGATTTCCGCGGACGACGATGCGAATCTCCGCGAGGAACTCGGCGACCTCCTGCTGCAGGTCGTCTTCCATGCACAGTTGGCGCGCGAACGCGGCGACTGGGATTTTGATGCCGTCGCCACGAGCATCGTGGAAAAGCTCGTCCGCCGGCATCCGCATGTTTTTGGTTCGGAAAATGCGGCCGATTCCGCCGAGGTGCTCAAGCGATGGGAGGAAATCAAACGCGACGAAAAAGGCGCCGCGCCGGAATCGCTGCTCGACGGCATCAGCGACGGCTTGCCCGGCCTCCTGCGCGCGGAGAAAATCCAAAAACGCGCGGCAAAGGTCGGCTTTGACTGGAACGACCTCCCGCCCGTGATCGCAAAAATCCGCGAGGAACTCGCCGAGGTCGAAGCCGTCCTGTCCGATCCGGACAAGGTCGAGGACGAGCTCGGCGATCTGCTTTTTGCCGTCGTGAATCTCGCGCGGAAACTGAAGGTGGACGGCGAAGTCGCACTGCAGCGCGCGACGAACAAATTTTCCCAACGCTTCCGCAAACTCGAAACGATCGCGCGGGACCGCGGGCTCGCCCTGGAAAAAATGTCCCTCGCAGAACTCGACGTGATCTGGGACGAAGTGAAAGCGTGTCTCGGGTAGGGTGGGTGTCCCGCCTGCCGTATTTCGCGTCCCACGGAATACTTCCGGGTACCGATGGCGAACCGAATGCCTGTGGACCTCCGCCGGGTGCTCCGCGGGACGCGCAGCACGGCAGGCGGGACGCCCACCCTACCCGATGCATGCCGCTCCGCTTTCTCGCGCGGCTACTCTGCAGGTCGCACTTCGACCGAAAGCAGTTCCTTCATCTGCTCCGGAATGCCTGCGATGCCGGCGCGCATGAGCGATTCGCCGACGAGGATCGCATTCGCTCCGCAATCGAGCACGCGCTGCGTGTCGGCGCGCGTCGTCAGTCCGCTCTCGCTCACGAGCAACACATCCTCCGGCACGTCTTCGCTCAGCGCCTCGGTGCTCGCGATGTCCACCTCGAAGGTGTGCAAATTCCGGTTGTTCACGCCGATCAGTTTCGCGCCGAGATCGAGCGCGCGATCCAGTTCCTCGCGGGTATGGACTTCGACGAGCACGTCCATTTGGAAATTCGTCGCAGTCTGGAAAAGCTGTTCGAGTTCACGCTGCTCCAGCGCAGCGACGATGAGCAGGATGCAATCCGCCCCCGCGACACACGCCTCGAAAATCTGCGCTTCGTGAATCATGAAATCCTTGCGCAGGCACGGCAGCCCGATCGCCGCGCGGATCCGCGGAAGGAACGAGAGGTGCCCTTGGAAAAATTTCTCGTCCGTCAGCACGCTGATGCAATCCGCCCCCGCGGCCTCGTAGGCCTGCGCGATCGCCACCGGATCGAAATCCTTTGCGATCACGCCCGCGCTCGGGCTCGCCTTCTTCACCTCCGCCACCACGCCGAGCGTGGAAGGCCCGCGATCCAGCGCGGCGGCGAATCCGCGAAAATCATCCCGCAAGAGCGCCGCCTGGCGCAGGTGTTCGAGCCGCGGGAGCAGCTTCGCGACTTCTGCGCGCTTCACTTCGAGGATTTGCTGGAGCCGCGTCGGAATCATCGGGGGGAGATTTTCGCGGAGCGGAGCGGGTGACGAGTGGAAAGTTCGCGACCTCGGGATTGCCACACGGATTTCCGCGGCTGACAGTGGGCGCGATGAGCACGCCGAACGAAATCCCCGAGCCGATCGAAGCTGCGCTGCGAAAGCGCGACACGCAGTCCGTACTCGACGAATCCATCCGCGCATTCGACTGCCAGGCGGGCACCGTCCACTGGCTCGATGCCGCGGGCGGGATGCTGAAACTCGCGGCGCATCGCAACATTCCCGAGATGATCGTGCAGCTCGCCAGCGTCGTGCCGATCGGCAAAGGCATCGCGGGTCTCGCGGCGCTGAATCGCGAGCCGGTGTCACTTTGCAACCTGCAGACCGACACCTCCGGCCAGGCGCGTCCTGCGGCGAAGGCGACCGGCATGGAAGGCTCGCTCGCTGTGCCGATGCTCGTCGGCGGTGAACTCCGCGGCGTGCTCGGCGTGGCGAAAGCTGCGGCGCACGACTGGAGCGATGCGGAAAAATCGCTGCTGCTCGCGATCGCCGCGAGGCTTGGCGAGACGCGGCAGAAGTGAAATGCGTCTCGGAGGTGGCGCAGCCTTTGGAGTGCGGAGGCTTGAGTCTGCAGTCCAAAGCCTCCGGCACTCGTGCGGACATGACGGTGATTGCAAGCGATGCGCGCCGTGCATACTTTCCCCGCCATGAAGCGCCGTGAATTCCTCTTCGCCGCTGGAGCCGCGGCCCTGGCACCCGGCAAGAATGCTCCGGTGGAGCAGACAGCGCGTTTTAAAAAGCGGATCAAGCTCGGCATCTCGACGTATTCGTACTGGCACTTCGAGGAGAAGAAATTTCCGATCGAGACCGTCATCGAGCGGGCCGCGGAATTCGGCGTGGAGGGCGTGGATGTGCTGCATCGGCAGATGGAAATCAGCGAACGGAATCCGCTCGATGCGGCGGGCCGCGCGTACTGCCGCAAGCTCAAGCGGCTCGCGTTTCGCAACGGCGTCGATCTGATCTGCCTGAGCACGCACCAGAGTTTTGTTTCGCCGGATCCGAAGGCGCGGCAGGCGCAGGTGGATCACACGCTGCGATGCCTCGAAGTCGCGGACGCGCTCGGCGCCGCTTCGATGCGGGTGAATGCGGGCCGCTGGAACACCGTGAAGGATTTTGACGAGTTCATGAAAAAGCGCGGCCTCGAGCCGCCGCTGGCCGGGCACACGGAAGACGAGGCTTTCGAGTGGGCGATCGATGGCCTCGGCAAATGCGTGAAGCGCGCGGAGGAACTCGGCGTCGTGCTCGCCCTGGAAAATCACTGGGGGCTGTCGCGTTCGCCCGAGGGATTGCTGCGGCTGCTCGCAGCGTTCGACTCGCCATTCATCGGCGCGCTGATGGACACGGGGAATTTTCTCGAAGACCCGTACGAAAAGCTGAAGCAAATCGCGCCGAAGACGGTGTTCGTGCAGGCGAAGACGTACTACGGCGGCGGGCTGTGGTACACGCTGGAACTCGATTACCAGCGCATCGCACGGATCCTCGCGGAGGCGGGATACAGCGGCTACGTCTCCCTCGAAATGGAAGGCAAGGAGCACGCGGACACCGCGGTGCCGAAGAGTCTCGCGGTGCTGCGAAAGGCGTTCGCCTAATCGACGCGCGACACTGCGCGCAGGAAATCACCGCGGCTCAGTGCGCGATAAAAAATGCGGTGACGCCCACGACTGCGCCAAGCAAACCGAGCAACAGCGAGAAAATCCACATCGCGTGCCAGCGTGAAAGGATGGCGACACTGGCCAGGACGATGGCGATCTGCAGGGCGAGCGCACCTTCATGGCATCGCTCCGTGACCTTGATCAAATGCCTGGCTTCCGCCTGCTCTGTCTTTGCGTCTTTCGAGATTTCCTTCTGATCCTCCTCGTAGTGCTTCATCAATTCCTTCAGTGACTCGCGATGCTTCGCAACTGACTCGGGCGACGCAGAAAGGGTCACACTCCCGAGCAGGCTGTCCTCCACGCGCGCGAGTCCGGCTTTTATGCTCTTACTCTGATACTGCGCCCAGTGATCGTTTTCCTCGCTCTTCTTGAGAATGGATTCCGTCTTCGCACCATCACCTTTTTTTTCCACAACACTCAATACCACCGCGAGCACGGCGATGCTGATTGCGATTCGTTTTTCAAATGGGTTTTTGGCTTCGGGAATTTCAGGGGCTTCGGGCATCGCGACTAGATGGCGGGAAACCAGCGGTAGAGGAAGAAGTAAACCAGCACGCCGGTGACGCTCACGTAAAACCAGACGGGGAATGTGACTTTCGCCAGCCGGCGATGCGCGTCGTAGCGGCCGGCGATGGCGTGACGCATCGTGAGGATCGCGAGCGGCGGCACGGCCATCGCGAGGAGGACGTGCGTGGCGAGCATCACGAGGTAGATCGTCTTCCACGGCTGCGGTCCGGGGAACTTGGTATTCCAGGCACCGGTGGCTGCGTGCAGTTCAAACTTATGCCACACGTAGCACACGAGAAAAAGGCACGAGACGGCGAAGGCCGCGCCCATGACCATGCCGTGCGATTGCTTCTGCTCGGCTTTGATCAGCCAGATGCCGAAGACCAAAAGCACACCCGCGGTGGCGTTGAGGATCGCATTGATCGGCGGGAGCAATTCGACGGCGGTCATGGTTCGTTGAGCAGGCGTTTGATGTCTGCGAGCAGGCGTTCCTTTTCTCCGGGCTTCCCGCCGACACCATCGTAGTAGCCCCGAATCCACCCGTGCCGATCCACGAGGACGAGCTTTGTGCTGTGGATGATTTTTTCCCTCACGTTCACGCCGTCGGCATCCGCGAGTGCGAGTTTGAATCCGGTGATGCTGAGTGCGAAAATCGCCGGGCGTGCGCCGGTCAGGAACATCCAGCGCGAGTCCGCGCCGAGATTCGCCGCATACTTGCGGAGGACCGCGGGCGTGTCTTCAGCCGGGTCCGTGCTGATCGAAACGAAATGCACATCCCCATTTTTTGCGGTGGCGTCGTGAATTTCCTTCATGCGGTTGCTGAGCATGAGGCAGGTGCCGGGGCAGGACGTGAAAAAGAAGTCGGCCACCCAGACTTTGCCGAGGAGGGCCGTGGAATCGAACGGCGCACCGCTGCGCTCGGTGAAGGAGAAGTGCGGGACTTGGAAGCGCTTCGGGAGCGGCTTGGACTCGGTGCAGGCGGAGATGCCGAAAAGCAAAAAGGTGCAGCAAAAGCATTTCAACGCCCAACGCCCAACGTCCAACGCCCAACATCCAAAGAGAAATTCGATCGGCCTCTTCCTTGGGCGTTGGGCGTTGGGCGTTGGGCGTTGGGCGTTGGGCATTTTCATCACTCCTTCGTGAGGACCATGAGAGCGAGGATGAGCGGGAGGTAGATGATGCTCGCGAAGAACAACCGCCTCGCGACGGGGCGCGAGCGGTCGGCGAGAAAGTGCAGCGCGGCGAGGAAGAAGACGCTGTTGATCAGCAGCGCGCCGCCGAGGTAGGTGCCGCCGGCCACGCCGGCATTGAACGGCACGAGCGTCGCGACGGTGAGCAGCAGCGTGAACGCAAAGCTCGTCGCGGCGGTCGCGAATCCGGTCTCGTCGTCGCTTTTCAACATGACGAGTCCCGCGCCGCGATACTGGTCGCGATACATCCACGCGATGGCGAGGAAGTGCGGCATCTGCCAGGTGAAGAGCACGGCGAAAAGGACCCATGCGCCGAGGGTGAGATGCGGATCGGCGGCGGCCCATCCGATCACGGGAGGGATCGCGCCGCTCACCGCGCCGACGAGCGTGCAGAGGGCGGTGCGGCGTTTCATCGGCGTGTAGAGGAGCACGTAGATCAGAATGGTGCTGGCCGCGAGGGTGGCGCTGAGAAAATTCACGGCCAGTGCGAGCCACGCGGTGCCGGCGGTGCCCAGTGCGAGGGCGATCCAGAATGCCGCGCTCTTTTTCATCCGCCCCGCGACGATGGGCCGATCCGCGGTGCGGGTCATGAGGGCATCCACCTTCACCTCCCAAAGCTGATTAAACGCCGCGGCGCTCGCGGCGCAGAGCGCGGTGCCGAGCATGGCCTGAATGAGCCGCAGCCATTCGATGTGCGATGCGCCCATCCAGTAGCCGACGAATGTGGTGATGAGCACGAGGAGATTCAGCCGCGCCTTCGTGAGATCGAGCACATCCGCGAGGATGCCGGGCTCGGCATTCGCGTGCGGGATTTCGGTGGTGGCGGCGGGATTGCTCAATGGGATGAGTGCTCAGCGCTCTGTCCTCAATCGGCAGTTTGCACTGACCACTGCGCACGGAGAACTGAGAACTTTTTTCACGATTCGCGCAGCCTCCCCGCGCGGGCAAAGTAAAGTGCGGCGGTCGCGCAAAAGGCCGCGCCGACGATCACGTGCGTGTTTGTGACGTAGGGCTGCCGCATTTTCCAAATGACTATGACGCCCAGTGTGAACTGCACGACGACAAGCGCAAGCAGCGCCCAGCCAATGCGCGTGAGGCGCGGGAATGCTGCGGCGTGCCTGGCCGTGCCGATCGCGATGCCGATCACGTGGCCAGTGATCAAAATCGGGAGGATGCGCGTGTGCAGGAAATGGATCGCGATGTCATGGCTCCATGCGACAGGCAGCAGCGTTCCCGCGCCGGTCATCGGCCATGTCGGAATGAGCATGCCGATGCCCTTGTGCCGGAGATACGCGGCGCAGGCGAGCTGCACAAAATACAGGCCGAGCAGCGCGGCGGCCATCCGATGAAATCTCCCGGCGCGCGGATGCGGTTGCGCGGCGAGTTCGCGCCACACGGGTGAAAGGCGCGCGGCAAGCACGACGACCAGGGCGAGGAATGACTGTGCGACGACCGCGTGGAATACACGGAAGAGGATCGCGGCTTCAGGCGACACATGCGCCTCGATGATGACGCGCAGCCCGCCGAGGATCGCCTGCAGCGAGACAAGCCACGCGGCGGCGAGCGCGAGCTTTTGCTCGGTGCCCGGTGAGCCGTGCGGACCGTCCCCTGCTCCATTTTCCTCGTCGCCCGAGCTTCCGCGGCGCACGAGCAGCGCGGCGGAAAATGCGAGCACGTTCACCGTCATGCCCACGATGCTCGCGATTGCGCCCACCACTTTTGTCGCATCGCCGGATGATGCGGCCGCTGCGTCGGTGGCGGCGAATTTCCAAGCAACGGTCCCGGCCAGCGCGCCGAGGAGCGGACCGATGGCGAGGGCCAGCCAATTTTTCCAAAGCGCGGAGCAGAGCACCGCGGTGACGATGGCGGTGAGCGTGGCGACGAGGCGGTGCGAATGCTCGAGCGTTTTCGCCATGTCGTGCGTCCAGCCGGGCGGGTTCACGGAGCCATCGCTCAGTGGCCACGTCTGAAAGGCCATGCCCGCGCCGCTCGTGGTGACCATGCCTCCGATGAGGATCAGCGCGAAGGTGAGCGCGACGTAGCATTTCGCGAGACGCGAGAGCCAAACGGGATGCGACGGGGTGTGCATGTGCTGGGTCAGCGCAGGCGAAGCTTGCAAACTTGCGAAGCGATGGCATCGCGTCGGCACGGGAGCGCCGACGAGTCGTCGGCACCGCGCGCCCGGACAAAAGCGGCGCGGAGTATTTTCCCAGCCGGTTGGTATGCGGACGCTGGCAGCCGCTGCCGCTGGTCTGGGCGCAGCGCGAATTGGAGCGTCGCATGTGCTGCGACGCCGATCCGCCGACGATTCGTCGGCGCTACATTGCTGCCGCGCCCGCGCATGTGCGAGCGGGCGATCAATGCTCCTTTTTCTCGCCGTGCGCCGCACCGTGTTCGGCACCATGCTCAGCCGCTTTCCTGGCGGCTTCGGCGTGCATCTCGGACTCGCGTTTCTCGACTTCGACCTTCTGCTTTTTCAAATAACCCTGCGTGAACTCTAGCTGACCGGCATACCATTCGTCATACGGCTTTTGCTCCTCGACGAGATACTTCGCCTGCATCGTGGAGTGGCCCGCGCCGCAGAGTTGCGCGCAGATGATCTGCCATTCGCCGATCGAGACTGGCCGGAACCATTGCGGGGCCTCGGTGCCGGGGATGGCGTCCTGCTGGATGCGCATCTGGTGCAGCGCGAAACCGTGGATCACGTCGCGCGAACTCACGCGGACGACGGTGGCTTTGTGGTTGATCAAATGGAGTTGGTTGTCCGCGACGACGATGTCGTCCGCGCCGTCGGGATCCGTGGGATCGAGGCCGAGGACGTTCGGGCTTTGGATGAAGCGAATGTGCTGGCGTCCGAATTTTCCATCCGCGCCAGCGTAGTGAAAATACCAGCCGAACTGGTAGCCGATGGCGCGGACTTTCAGCGCGTCGGTCTTTTCGCCCTCGGGGATTTCATTCACGCGCTTGCCCCAGAGCGGCAGGCCGAAGCCGAGCAGGATGACGGCCTCAATGATGACGACGCCGGCCTCGAGGTGCGTGGAGAGATGCGTGCGAACGCCGTGGTAGTCGGCGCGCGGGTGGCGAGATTTGCGGAAGCGGAAAATTGCGTAGAGAAAATATGAGATCCAGCCCACGAAAAGGATGAGCATGAACCAGTGGCAGAAGTTCAGCATCGCGTCGATCTCCTGGCCATGCTCCGAGTGGTTCGGGAGCATGCCCATGAGCTTGTTGAGATCGAAATAATCGGAAAGGGCGGCGAGCATCATGTCAGCATTCCTCGGGTTCGTGGGTGAGACTTTCTACAAATTGGACGTGGGGCGGAATGGGCGCTCGGGCGTGACGCCAGAGGTAAAATGCCGTCCACGCGGCGACAGCAAAGACGAACGCGACAAAACTGAGCAGCGTCCATAGGATGATGCCGGACCTTTCGGAGAGGGAGGAATGGAGGCTCATTTCTCTTGTGGGTCATTCCCGCGTTTCTTCCGGGAGTTGTTTTCTTGATCCTTTCGAGAGTTTTTCCCGCGCCGCCAGAGGTAAAATGCGGTTCCGCCGGTCGAGGTGAAAACAAACCCAACCATGCCCATCAAAAAGAAAAGCGTGCGATTCGAGGCGACGGCCATCGCGGAATTCGGATCGCCCATGCAGACGGCGCAGGCGGATGCGTTCGCGTGCATCGCGGCGAGCGTGCAGAAAAATGAGAGCGCGCGTTTCATAGAATCAAGTTGCGCGTCTTCCACAGAAACCACGCGCCGTACACCGGCAGCAGCACGGCGAAGGCGGCAAAAAGGAGGGTGTAAATCTTCGCGACGCCATTCGCCGCGCACCACCACGCCACGCCGGCGCTGAGCACGGCGCTGAGGAGGATGAAAAAGATGTGGAAGAGTTTCAGCGACATCAGTGCAGCGGGTGGGAGGTCGAGCGGATGGGATCGTAGTAAGCCAGCAGGAAGAGGGTGAACAGCCCCGCGCAAAAAATGAAGGTGAAGATGAGCGGACGCCAAATGACGCTCTTCTCGTTTTTCAAGTGCATGAACCACGCGCCGACGAGGCACACTTTGAACGTGGCGACGGCCAGGCCGATGGCGATATTGATCGCGTAACCTTGCACGCCGAAGTTCGAGAAGACCCAGCGAAACGTGCGGTGTTCCTCGAACCTCACGTAGGAGAGGCCGACAGTGACAGCGGTGAAAATGAAAAGCGCCGCGCCGACGATGAGATACGGACGGACGTGGTGCAGATAGCTGCCGTGATCGTGCGCGCCGTGATCCGCGTGCGCGGGCGAGGCAGAGTGGGATTCGGCAGCGGGGGCAGGCGTGTGGGAATGCGGATCGGCCATTTTCAGAGGAGGTAGAAAATCGGGAACACGAAGATCCAGACGAGATCGACCAGATGCCAGAACAGGCCGGCGACTTCGATGCGGTTGCTGAGTTGCAAGGGATTGGTGCGGTACATTTTCGAACCCGGACCCCAGAAATAGAACAGCACGATCACGCCGCCGAGCACATGCAGCCCGTGCAGGCCGGTGATCATGAAATAGCACGCGAGGTAGGTGTTCAGCTTCGGGTAATGCGGGCCGTAGCCGTAGAGCAGATCGGATTTTTGCAGGACGACTTCGTGCCCCTCGTGCAGATGCACCATGTCGCGCGGGATGAAGCGCGCGCGATCGTGTTCCTCGGATTTGGGCGTGCTGTTTTCCTCGTCAATCGCGACGAGCACGATTTGCTTCACCGCCGGATTTTTCACGTCGTCCCAGTTTTTCGGATGTCCGCCGATGAACAGCCGCGGGTACCCTTTGCGCGTGACATAGCCGGGCTCGATGACCTTGCCGTCCGGGCCCTTGACGTCTTCGTTGCCGAGCTGCGCCTCGTATTTTTCCGCAGCCTCCTTTTTCACGTACGCGCCGAAGTGATTGAACTTCGCGGGCCACTCGTAGCCGAGCTTCACGCCGAGGAAAAGCAGCCCGCAAATCCAAGTGATCCCAAGCCAAACTTTGAACGCCTTGTAATTGCGCATCTTCAGCGCCTCCCACGAGAGGATGACCGTCACGGACGACGCGATGAGCACAAAAGTATTGAACGTGCCGACGGGGACATTCAGCCAGCCATGTGGCCACATCCACGGTTCCGCGCCGAGGCGCATGAAAATGTAGCCGGCGAAAAGCCCGCCGAAGAGCATGACTTCCGAGGCGATGAACAGCCAGATGCCGAGCTTGGGATTCGACAGCCCCGTGTCGGGACGCGGCGTAACTGTGTATGGGATTTCCATGAGTTGCGAAAATTTTTCGGCCTACGCGTGCGCAGGAATGGCGGCGGGTGCGACGTGTCCGGCGGGCGGCTCGGACTGCGGGGTGAAGTCCTTGTCCGCGCCGGGCACGCTGTATTCGTACGGGCCGCGATAGACGTGAATGGGCTTGATGAAATTGCCATGCGGCGGCGGCGTGGGCGTGTCCCACTCCAGCGTGGTCGCGTCCCACGGATTGTCGTTCGGCACCTTGCGGCCAGCGAAGATGCTCCAGCAGAAATTGAACACGAAAATCAACTGCACCAGGCCGAGCGCCCACGCGGCGTTCGAGCAAAACTGATTCCAGTGCAGCACCGACTGCACGGTCGAGGAATAGGCCGCGCTGCCGCCGTCCCACCAGCGGCGGTGCACGCCGGCCATGCCCTGCAGGAACATCGGCATGAAGAGGCAGTTGATGCAAATCAGCGATCCCCAGAAATGCAGCTTGCCGAGCGTCTCATTCATCATGCGCCCGGTGGCTTTCGGGAACCAATGATAAGTCCCGGCAAAAATCGCGAAGATGGTGCCCGGTGCCACGATGTAATGGAAATGCGCGATGATGTAATACGTGTCGTGCATGTAGAGATCCACGGCATTGAAGGCGAGCGGGATGCCGGTGAGCCCGCCGATGCCGAACATCGGCAGGAACGCGGTGGCGAAAAGCATCGGCGTATTAAATCGGATCGATCCTCCCCACAACGAGAGCAGCAGCGCCGTGAGCAAAATCACCGACGGGATCGAAATGATGATCGTGGTCGTCTGGAAAAATGCGGACACCTTTGGCCCCATGCCCGTCATGTACATGTGGTGCGCCCAGACGATGAACGACAGGAACGCGAGTACAAATATCGCGCCGACCATGGACTTGTAGCCCCAGATGGGCTTGCGGGTGTTGCACGCGATGATCTCCGTGACCATGCCGATGCCGGGCAAAATGAGCACGTACACCTCGGGATGCGCGAGGAACCAGAAAAGATGCTGCCACAAAATCGGGCTGCCGCCGCCGGAGAAAAGGAGCGGCTGTCCGTCGGAACCCATCGCGTTCACGACGAGGCCGGTCGGCATGAAGAAGCTCGAGCCGAAGACGCGGTCGAAGAGATTCATGATCGCCGCGGACTCGAGCGGCGGGAAGGCGAGCAGCAGCAGGTAGGCGGTGATGAACTGCGCCCACACGAAGAACGGCAGGCGTCCCCAAGTCATGCCCGGCGCACGAAGCTGCACGACGGTGGCGATGAAATTGATCGAGCCGAGCAGCGACGCGGTGATGTTGAACACCATGCCGATCAGCCAGAGCGTGCCGCCGTTGAAAATGTGATGAATCGTCGGTCCCGAGTCGGCGACGCCGGCGAGCGGCGGGTAGTTTGTCCAGCCGGATTTCGCGGCGCTGCCCTCGACGAAGAAGCTCCACACCATGATCACGCAACTGATGAAGAACGACCAGAAGCTCGCCATGTTGATGCGTGGAAACGCCATGTCCACCGCGCCGATTTGCAGCGGCAGGACGAAATTTGCGAAGCCCGCGAACGCGATCGGCACGATGCCGAAGAAAACCATGATCGTGCCGTGCATCGCGCCGAAGACATTGTAGCCCTGCGTCGAGAGCGAGTAGCCGGTGATGAGCTTGTCAGCACCCACCACTTTGTCGAAGACCGCATCGCCGAAAATGCCGTGCAGCAAAGACCCCCATGAGCCCGGCAGTGCGGTCGCGCCGTGCGCGATGGACCAGCGCATCACCATCATCAGCCCGAAGCCGAAGAACAAAAATGCGAGTCCGGTGACGGTGTACTGGATTCCGATCATCTTGTGATCGGTGGAGAAAATCCACTTTCTCCAGAAGCCCGGATCGTAGTGCTCGTGCTGGTGGTCGTCGTGACCTTCCTGCGTATGAAGTTCTGCAGCGTGAGCCATAATGGTGTTCGGTTATTTCGCAGGGAATGCCGTCGCGAGATCCGCGGCGTTCCACGGCGTGGTGCGATCCTTGAATTCGTCGCGGATTTTCTGCACGAAGTCCGGCGTGATGGCGGCGTCGGCCTTGTTCGACCACGCGGTGCGGATGTAGTTCAGCACGTCGGCGAGCTTGGCGTTTTCCTTGAGGATCGGGAACTGCGTGTCCACCGCGATCAGGATGTTGTTGAAGTTCACGCCCTTCACGGTGATCGGGCCCATGTAGCCTTTGATCACCAGCGCCACGAGCCGGCGCGTGTCACCCTGCACGTACTCCGATCCGTCGAACGGCGGGAATGCGCCGGGGATGCCCATGCCGGTCGGCTGATGGCACGCCATGCAGGTCATCATGAAAACGGCCTTGCCGCGCTCGGCGGAGGCTTTGATGTCGTCGTCCGCGAACGAGGAGGCAGCGGCGGTGAGTGCGAAAGCGAGAGTGAGCGTGAGAGTTTTCATTTTGAGTAGGGACGGAATGTTACTTGGCTGGTGGAAATTTCAACAGTTCGGCTTCGGTCCACTGCGCGTCGCGCGCCGCAAATTCTGCACGCACTTTGCTGACGAAATCCGGCGTGATCGCGCGGCCGTTTTTGTTGCCGAAATTATTCCGCACGAAGTTGAGCACATCGGCGACGTTCTTGTCGTCCTTAAGCTGCGGGAAAGTGAGCATCGGGTTCGGCATTCCGGTCGCGTACACTTTGCCGTCCACCGTGATCGCGCCGACGATCCCCTTCAGCACGATGGCCACCACGCGGCGATCATCTTCGTGCACGAACGGCGAGCCGACGAGCGGTGGAAACGCTCCGGGAACGCCCATGCCCGTGGCCTGATGGCACGCGAAGCATGTCGCCATGTAGATGCCCTTCCCTGTGGCGGTGGATGCCGCAATATCGAACGTGCCTCCCGTGGCAGGTGCAGGTGCAGCGGGCTTGGCGGCGTCGCCGGGCTTCGCTGCGTCCGCCTTGGCCTGGGTCGCGCCGGGTCCTGCCGGAGCGGCGGCACCTTCGAGTTTCGCGTCGAGCGGGATTTGTTTGATCTCGTCTATCGTCCACTGATCGCTGTGGCTGGAGAAATCCTTTTTCGCCGCGACGATCTGCGCCTCGGTGATTTCGCCTCCCTTGTTGCCCCATTCCTGGCGCACGTAGGTCAGCACGGCCGCGAGCTTTTTCGGCCCGAGCGGCTCCCACGCCTGCATCTGGCTGTTGAAGTTCGCGCCCTTCACGGCGACCGGACCCTTCACGCCTTTGAGCACGATCGCGGCGAGACGCTTCTCGTTAAATTCCGCGCCATCCACCCATTCCGAACCCGCGAGCGACGGCACGGCACCGGGCTGGCCGAGTCCGTTCGGCATGTGGCAATTGATGCACGTCTCCTTGTAAACTTTCGCGCCGAGCTGGAGCGGCGGGAGTTCCGCGGCTGGACCGCCGGCGCCGGCGAGAGCACCACCCGGCAGCGGGAAAAATGCGGCCGGGCTGCTCTCGTATTCGTTGTACACTTTCCCGCTGAAGCCGCCGTTGAACATGCCCACGTACACTCCCGCCCAGCACAGCGCTGCCGCGCACACGATGCTCAGCCACGTCGGAATCGGCGTCATGCCCGCGCTCGGCTCCGCATGTTCGCGGGCGATGGCGGCGTGGACTTCGGTGATGTCCGCAGTCTCGAGGTAATCGACTCGATCCTTTCCTTCGTTCGGCTGGCTCATTTCTTCGCCTCCTTGGGCTTGATGACGGTGGGCGCTTCCTTCAGTTCGTGGCTGCGGTCGAGCGCGAGGAGATACTGCGCGAGTTTCTCGGCCTCGATCGTCGGCACGATTTGGAATTTCGCATTATGATCGACGGCGTTGGGCGACACCTTCTCACCGATTTCCTTTTGCTCAAAAAGGTAGCGGTACGACGGGCACTTCGAGTCGGTGAAAAGCGTGCGCGGGTTGTACAAATGCCGGTAGATCCACTGCTCGTTGCGCGCAGCGGGCTTTTTCGGATCGTCCTCGTGCTCGTCGCGCCACATGCCGACGGATTTTTCGCTGCCGTCCTTTTGCGCGACCTTGGCCGTCCATCCGAAATTTGCCAAATCCGGACCGATCCGCATCGCACCGAGGAGCGGCACATCTTCGTAAATATAATCCCGCGCGACCGTGCGGCGGGGGCCCCATCCGCGCTCCATGTCCGGACCGTACTGCGGGTCGCGCACCTGCTGCGAATGACAGTAGATGCAACCCTCGGAGACATAGACTTCGCGGCCGGCGAGGTGACGCTCGACGGGATAAACATCCGCCGGAGCGACCTGCCCCTCGTCCCACTGAATCTGCGGCTGGAGCGAGGCGATCTGACTGTGCGGGATAAGCACCATCGTGCCGACCGAAAGCGTAAACGCGCCGACAATGCCTGTGAAAAGTGTGCTTGGTTTCTGCATTTAGTGGCCCTCTCCGGGAGTTTCGAGCAGCGTCGGCTCGCCCGCGGGCTGGCCGATGCGAAGCCGCATGAGCAGGAAGTGCAGCGCAAAAATGATCTGCGCGACGCCGAAGAGCACGTAGCCGACATATGTCTTCACGGGCATGTAGGCGTTGGCGATGCCGTCCACATTGTAGAATCCCATCTTGTCCGCCGTCGGCTCATTCAGCACGAAGCCGGTCGCGAGTCCGCCAAAAAGAAACAGTCCGATGATCGTGCCCGCGCCGTACGCCGTGCCGAAGAAATGCAGCTTGATGAACGTGCGCGAGAGCCACTCGCAGCCCACGAGCCGCGGCGTGATGTAGTAAATCGCGCCGAACATCACCATGCTGAAAAAGCCCATCGTCACGAGGTGCAACTGCCCGTGCGTCCACTCCGTGAAATGCGTGTAGCTGTCCACCGAGCGCAGCGCCGTGAGCACGCTGAGTCCCGCCGCGATGAGGAAAAAGATCGTGCCGACGAAAGTGAACCGCAGCGTCGGGGAGGACGCCATCATTCCGGTGTGGCCCTTCATCGTGCGGACAAAATTCACACCGAGCGTAACGACCGGGATGACCATCAGGATGCTTGCCGCGACGCTGATCGTGACGAGATACGCCGGCACCGGACCGCCGCTCAGCCGCGTCATCGCCGTCAGTCCGCCGAAGAAAATCCACGACCAAAATCCGATGCTCGCGAGATTGTAGCTGTAGATCGGGCGGTTGATGACTTTCGGGATGAGGTAGTACGCCGATGCGAGGCCGATGCAGCCGAGCCAGAAATTGAACAGCCCGTTTTGATACCAGGCGTTGACCACGTTTTTCATCACGCCGGGCAGCGCCATCGAGCTGAGCACATCCGTCGTCCCAAAAAACCACGGGAACAGAAAGAACGCCGCCGCGAGATACCACACGGAAATGTACGGAGCCGACTGGCGACGGTAGCGGAAAAGGATCAGCCCCCAGATGCCGATGCAGAGGTAGCCGAGGAACATGCAGAGGCGCGCCGCGCGATGCATTTCAAAAAACTCGAGGCCGCTGTTGTAGCCGCAGAGGATCGTGATGACGGCGACGGCGACGCCCGCATTCCAAAACAGCGCGCCGAACTGCAGGACGGCGGGCGCTTTGATCGAAACACGCGTGAGGCGGCCGATGAGCCACGTCGCGACGCCCATGCCCGCGAGCGAGCACCATCCGTAGATCAGCGCGGTCGTGTACGCCGGCCACACGCGGCCGTACGTGAGGTGCGCGAAGAACGGAGTCGTGACGCGATCGATGCGCAGGAGCCGGTAGAGCCACTCGGGGCCGAGGACGAAGCCGGGCGAATGCAGGTTCTTCGAGGCGATGTAGCCGAGGACGACCGAGACGAGCAGCCAGAAAATCGCGGTGGTGAAAAACGTGAGCACCGGGCCGCGCGCCGATTGGTCAATGAGGGCGCGCTCGACCGCGTCGATGTCGCGCCGGGTGACATCGCGCTGTGTGCCGGAGGTGATCTCGGTGGTGGCGTTCATTTCTTGGATTCAGGCCAGTTCAAAAGTGTGGGCCGCGCGGGAGCGGGGACGGTGCTCGCGACGCGCGCGGAGGAAACCGCTGCCGAAGCCGCGCCATTCGCCGGTGCGGGTGCAGCGGGTGCGGCGGGTGCAGGTGTAGGAGCCGGAGCGGCTGGATTTACGGAAGGCGTCGGTGCCGCGGGCGCAGGTACCGCGGGCGCAGGTACCGCAGGCGGAGTCGCCGGGGTCGCGGCGGGCGCAGGCGTGGCGGCGGGGATCGCAGCCGCGGGCGGAACAATAGGCGCGGGATTCGCGTTCGGCGGAGTCACGGGTGCTGGCGCAGGCACAGCGACGGCATTTGGGTCGGCGAAAAAGACGGTCTTCGCTCCGCCGCCCATCGCGTTCGGCATCATCGGCGGCGCGTTCGGATCCGGTGCGGGGCTGATGTCCACTTTCACGGCGGAGGCCTTCGGCTTGCGATCCTTGAGTCCGTTCGCGACGACACTCATCGCCAACTCAATCGGCATGCTCACTTCGCCCTTCGCCTTGTCCTTCCAAGCGGCACCACCGAAGAGCGCCTTGCCGGATTCGGTGATCGCTTTCTGCGACTCGCGATAGCGGATGACGCCGCGGAGTTCCTCAAGATTGTCGATGTCCGGCTTCACGCCCGCGTTGTAGCGATTGCCTGCCGCGACGAGGAGGGCGTCGGTTTCGTCCTCTTTTTTCTTCGCGTCCTCGGGTTTCGCATCGTCGGCGAGGCGCAGCCCGAGCGCGATTTGCTGCGGACGGAGGTCCGTCGCGGCCGAGGGCGACTTTACCCAAAAATAGACGACCGCTGCGACGATGCAGAAGCACACGATGCCGCCGAGGCCGACAAAAAATCCGCCGGGGGTGGTGACGTTTACTTTCGAGGTCATGTCAGTTGGAAAGTTTCAGCGACTGCGCGAGGCGCGGGTCTTTCGTCGGAAAGAGATAGCCTTGGCCGAGTTGCCGCAGGAAAAGCAGCCCGAGGCAGCCGCCGATGCCGAGCCATGGGAAGATGGAGGCGAGCGCCGCGCGGAACGAAAAGCCGACCGGGCTCCACTCGGGAATGATGATGAGGAAGATGTCGAGGAACTGCATCGTGAGGACGAAGGCCGCGCAGAAATTGATGAGCTTCGATTTTTTCGTGCCCTGGAAAAGGAGCAGCACGAACATGAAAAAGAAGCGCCCGAAGACGAGCAGTTGGCTGCAATAATTCCAACTGCCCGTGTTGCGCACGCGGAAGTAGATCGTCTCCTCGTCCAAGTTCGCATACGTGATGAGCATGTATTGCGAGAAGCCGATGTAGGCCCAGAACACCGTGAACGTGAGCATGAATTTGCCCATCGTGTGGTAGTGCTCGTCGTTCACGACTTTGAGGTAGCCGAGCTTTTTCAGCCACGAAATCGTGAGCACGATCAGCGACATGGACGAGCCCGCCGCGCCCGCGAAAAGATAGACCCCCCACATCGTCGAATACCAGTGGTGGTTCAGCGCCTTCATCCAATCAATGCCGGAGAAGGTGAGGCACAGCGCGAGCGTCGGGATGCCGGCGATGGCCCAGAAGCGCATTGAGAAAGTGTGCGCCGCCGCGCCGTCGCGATCCTGCGCCATGCTGCGCTTGCGGAGCAGATGCGAGACCCCGCCGAGCAGCGCAAAAAATGCAACCGCGCGCGCCCAGAAAAACGGCTTGTTCAAATAGAGCGACTGGCTCCCCGCCAGCGCGGCGTCCTTCGCCGGATTGGCGCTCATCCACGAGTAGAGGATCGTGACGCACAGCGCGATCGGGATGAAAAACACGGCGACGTATTTCAACAGCGACGCGAGATTTTCCATCTGCCGGCGCACGACCACCGACCACTCGGAATCCGTCGCGTGATGCAGGCAGTTCCAGAAGAAACAGCCGCAGAGCAGCGTGAAAAAATACATGAAGGCGAACAGCCAGACATGCGCGAAAAGCTCGCGGTTCGCGAAGAAGACGACCACGGCGCCGAGCAGCCCGACGGCGGCGGCGACGCTGAAAACATTCTTCAGCATGACGCCCTTGCTCGCGTCAAATCGTTCGGAATTCGGGACGGGGATGTGCTGGCTCATTTCTGCTCCTGGACTTTTTTTGGCTCAGCTTGCGGAGTCTGCTTCTGTTCCGCCTCCTGCAATCTTTTCTGCTCGTGCTGCGGCAGATCGGCGAGCTTCGCGCCGGACGCGGTCTGCAATGCACGGACGTAGGCCACGATGGCCCAGCGATCCTCGACCGCAATGACCGGACCGTACGCGCCCATCGTGTTTTTGCCGTGCGTGATGGTGTTGAAAATCTGGCCGTCCGGCTGCGCACGCAGCAGGTCATCCAGGAGCGGGCGAATGGTCACGAGGCCGAAGCTTTTCACGACGCCATTCCCCTGCCCCGCCGCGCCGTGGCAGATCGCGCACGAGATGTTAAACCGCTGCTGCCCCCGCGCGAGCAGCGTCGCGCCGCGTGCCGCGAGCACCTCGGGGATGCCGTCACCGTATGCGTCGCCGATGCGCCCCGTGTTGAAATAGTCGGGCGCATTCGTGAAGCCGCCCAAGCCGTCCACGAGGTTGTTGCCCCCGGTCTGAAAATAGCGGCCCTCGAGATTGAAGCCGATCGGCACGGTGCCGGGCACCGGAACGCGCGCCGCGCGGGTGTCGGCGAAAAAGTCGCTGCGATGCTGCGGCTCGTACTTCGGCTGGTGCGCCATGTCGTTGAACCATTCGATCGGCGTATGCCGCATTTTCTGCCCGCGGAAACCCGCGAAGCCGACGCCGACAACCGCGACAATGATGAGTGCTCCAAAGGATTCTTTCAGCATGGCCTAGTGTTGGTCGAAGACCTCGGTGACATGTTTGCCGCCGATTTCGGCGAGCAGCGCCTTCGTCTTCGTGTCGGAAAAAAGCGGATCGCGCGCTTCGACGACGAGGAAGAATTTGTCGTCGGAAACTTTGCCAAAGCGGCTCCAGTTGAACAGCGGATGATGGAATCGCGGCAGGCCGTTGCGCAAAATCATGCCGAACGTCGCGCCGAACGCGGCGAAGAGAATCGTGAGCTCATACATCACCGGGAAGAAAAACTGCAGCGCTCGAATGCCGTGGCTCCAGTCGATGGGCTTGCCATTCACGATGATCGGATAGATGCCGAAACTCGTGACTGTGACGAGCCCGAGGCCGGTGAGGAAACCCGTGAGACCGCAGACGAAGACGAACGCGGACAGCCAGGATTTTTTCAAGCCCATCGCCCTGTCCATCCCGTGAATTGGGAACGGGGAATGGCAATCCCATGACGTGTAGCCGGCATCGCGAACTTTTTCCGCGGCGTGGTAAATGGCGGCGGCGCTGTCAAATTCTGCGCCGACTGCATGGAGGCGTTTGGAGGCACTCATGGGTGACCGGGCAGTGGCGCCGCCTCCGTCGAAGTGTTGAAAACCGGCTGACCTTGCTGGTCAAAGTGAGGATCGGCCTCGGGCTTCACTGCCTTCACCTCGAAGGCGCAAATCATCGGCATAAAGCGCATGAAGAGCAGGAACATCGTGATGAAAAATCCAAACGTGCCGATGAACGTGAACACCTCGACCCACGACGGCGTGTAGTGCCCCCACGACGACGGCAGGAAGTCCTGCGCGAGCGTGGTGCCGATGATCACGAAGCGCTCATACCACATGCCCGCGTTCACAAACTGGCACGCGATGAACACGACGATGTAATTGCGCCGCATCGCCTTGAACCAGAAAATCTGCGGCGTGATCACATTGCAGAACATCATCGCGGCGTAGTGCCACGCATACCAGCCGGTCGCACGATTGTAGAAGGCGTTGTATTCGTAAAAGTGCCCCGAGTACACCATCGCGATGAACAGCTCCATCAGGTACGCGTAGCCGACGATGGAGCCGGTGAGCAGGATGATCTTCGCCATCTTGTCCACATGGTTCCGCGTCATCATGTCGTCTATCTGCGGATACAAAAGCCGCGCGGGAAGCATGAGCGTAAGCACCATCGCGAAGCCGCCGAAGACCGCGCCCGCGACAAAGTACGGCGGGAAAATCGTGGTGTGCCAGCCGGGGACAATGGACGTGGCGAAGTCGAACGACACGATGGAATGCACCGAAAGCACCAGCGGCGTGGAGAGCCCCGCGAGGAGCAGGTATGCCATCTCGTAGTGCTGCCAGTGGCGGTTGCCGCCGCGCCAGCCGAGCGCCGCAAGGCCGTACGCCCACTGCTTGATCTTCGACCGTGCGCGGTCGCGCATCATCGCGAGATCGGGGATGAGGCCGACGTACCAGAACAGCACCGAAACAGTGAAATACGTGGACACTGCGAACACGTCCCACAGCAGCGGCGAACGGTAATTTTGCCAGAGCCCATTCCAGTTTGGGATGGGAAAAAGGTACCACGCTTTCCACACGCGACCGACATGGAAGCCGGGATAAAGTCCCGCGCACATCACGGCAAAAAGCGTCATCGCCTCCGATGCACGATTGATCGAGGTGCGCCACTTTTGCCGGGTCAAAAACAGGATCGCCGAGATGAGCGTGCCCGCGTGGCCGATACCGATCCAGAAGACGAAATTCGTGATGTCCCACGCCCAGCCGAACGGCTGATTTTCACCCCACACGCCGACGCCGTTCGAAACCTGGTAGCCGAGCAGCAGCGGCACGAGCACCGCGATGGGCGAGAAAATGAAGAATGCGATCCACCACCAAGGGCGCGTGCGCTCCTCGCAAATGACAGACACATTTTCCGTGATCCAGTGCAGCGAGCGGTCGTTCTTCACGAGCGGCTCGCGCTCGAGTTCCGGCGGGCAGTGCAGCACCACCACTCCGTCTTCGCTCACGTTGGTTGCAGCGTGGCCGGCCATTATTCGTGTCCTCCCTCGGCGTACGGCATGAGCGCGTCCGTGGGCACGTCAGGCATTTTGGGGTTCGGGTTCATCACTCGCGCGAGGTAGCTCACGCGCGCGTTCACGCCGATGTAGTCGAAAAGGCGGTAGTCGCGCGGGTTGTCCTTCGTCTTCGTCACGGCGCTGTTCGGGTCTTTCAAATTGCCGAAGACGATCGCGTTCGTCGGGCACACCTGCTGGCACGCGCTCTGGAAGCTGTCCGTCGGCACCTGCACTTTGTCCGTGTCCTTCGCCTTCACTTTCGCGGTGATTTTCGCCTCTTGGATCCGCTGCACGCAGAACGTGCATTTCTCCATCACGCCGCGCATCCGCACGGTGACGTTCGGATTCTTCGACATCTTCAACGTGTCGGCCATGCCCTTTTCGTTGATCAGATTCCAGCGGAAGACCTTGTCCTTCGCGCGCTCGTTGAAGTCGAAAAAGTTGAAGCGGCGGACTTTGAAGGGGCAGTTGTTCGCGCAGTATCGCGTGCCGATGCAGCGGTTGTAGGCCATCACGTTCAGGCCGTCGTCGCTGTGCGCCGTCGCGTTCACCGGGCACACCGTTTCGCACGGCGCATTCTCGCAGTGCTGGCAGGGCATCGGCTGCATGACCATGCGCGGCTCGTTGAAATTGACGGTATGCGTGCCGCCGATCTTTTCCTGGCGGTCGTTCATGTTCGTCACGAAATAACGATCCATGCGGATCCAGTGCATCTCGCGGCCCTCGATCACCTGCTCCTTGCCGACGATCGGGATGTTGTTTTCACTCTGGCAAGCGATCATGCACGCGGAGCAGCCGGTGCACGCGCTGAGATCGATCGCCATGCCCCACTGGTGATTCTTGTCCGTCAGTTCGGGATGCGAATACGTGCTCTGCGGAATCGGATAGCCCTTCGCATCGCGGCGCTCCGCCTCGGCATCCATCGCGCCGTGCGCGTGCAGCCAGTGCTTGTCCTTCGCAAAACCCGGCTCGTGCCGGTGCGTCTCCGCCGTCGCCTCGCGAATCACATCCGCGCCGCGACCCTCGAGCGCGCCGTGCTCCTGCGTCACGGCGAGCGTGTATTTTTCGCCGGAAATCGCCGAGACCTTCGCGCCGCTGGCGATGTAGTGCGCGGCACGCGTGCGCAGCTTGTAGGCATTGAAGCCGACGCCGGTGTGCTTCGCAAACCAGCCGCCGTGCGACATGTAGTTGCCCTCGCGTCCACCGACGCGCCCCTCGAACGTGCGCCCGTAGCCGAGCGCGATCGTGATGCTGTCATCCGCGTGCCCCGGCGCGACCATCGCGGGGATTTCAAGCATCCCGCCGTTCACCTCGATGCGCAGCCACGAGACAAACAATCCGTTTTT
>JBBSEI010000009.1:0-75752 GCA_038239865.1 Chthoniobacterales bacterium | reverse complement strand
CCTTTGCCTGGGCCAGTCGCTTTCGCCGCCTGGCCCGGGATTACGAACGGCTCCCTTCGTCTCTGGCAGCCCTTCACTGGCTTGCCTTTCTTACCCTCATGCTTAACTCCCTTTTCCGTCAAAGTGCATGACACGCTCTAGACCTTCTTCGAGCGGAATTGATGCAATTGTTTCGGAGCAAGCAGCTCGCCTTGGTTCTGTTTGAAAGTGCAGCTAATTGGCGGGTATTTGTTGGACTGGTATCCAGCCATGTTGTGGGAATTCCACTCGTGCGTTACGACACAACTCCTCCGGATTCAGAACATCGCTTTTGGATCACGAGCCTTCGTATTGGGATAGTTGGATCGGATCCCAGCCTCAACCATGCTCTCGCTGATCCGAAAGTCAAAAAGGGCGCCCTCTACCTGATAATGCAAGGTGTCTATGATGACGTCGACGGCAAATTCCCTAAGTCGAAAAACCCAGACAACAACCTTACTATCGTCATGCCTGCCGCAATACCAGAGCACGACGCTGCATTTCAGTTTCCGTAGTCCCGCGTGCTTTCGTAGTCATGCACTTCCTTGGAAATAGCCCAGCGCTTTAGCGCCGGGTTCCCGCGCCAAACAAACCAACCTAGTCCCGCAGGGACGACAGAACCGTGCACTCCTTCAACTCCTGCCTGATGCATTGCGTATTCTCCGTGAAGGAGCGGCGTCCACTGCTCACGGCGGGCATCCGCGAGCGGCTCTGGCCTTACCTTGGCGGCATCGCGCGGGACAATGGCATGAAGGCCCTCGCCGTCGGCGGCGTGGCGGATCATGTGCATCTGCTTCTGAGCATTCCCGCGACACTCGCGGTGTCGAAAGCGATGCAACTCTTGAAGGGGAACTCATCGAAGTGGCTGCGTGAAACATTTCCCGAATTGCGCCAGGACGGGTTTGCATGGCAGGAGGGATTTGGCTCATTCAGCATCGCGATTTCAGGAGTTGCGGATACGGTGGAATACATCCGCACGCAGGAGGAGCATCACCGGCATAATAGCTTCCGCGAGGAAGTGGAGGCCTTTCTAAAGAAGCACGGGTTCGATGCCGGGGCGGGGATTGTGGACTGAGGTTCTGCCGTCCCTGGCGGGACTTTTCTCGTTGTTACCCCGTTTTCCCAGCGCTGAAGCGCTGGGCTATTTCCGGAGACCCGACCCGAAGGAAAAGCCGCAGCCCATCATCTTCTCCGTGAAAGGCGGGCACCTGACGCTCGACGACGTGCGCGCGCTCGACAGCGTGGTGACGAAGAACGGCGCCTCCATCGGCGTGCTCATCTCCATTGAGGAACCCACCAAGCCCATGCGCGAATGGGCGAATGGGCGAATGGGCGAATGGGCGAATGGGCGGCGAACACCGGCTCCTACACCAGCGCCTTCAACGCGCAGAAATACCCCCGCCTCCAGCTCCGCACCATCGAGCAACTGATGGCCGGCGTCGCCATCGAACGCCCCAGCGGCAACGTCGCCGTGGACGAGACCTTCAAGAAAGCGCCGAAGGCGAAGGGCGGGAAGGATGATCAGATCGGACTCTTGTAGGCGCGAGCTGCCACGAGATGAAGACACACCAGCCGGGATTTACCCGTGACAGCCGTTTCCAGCGGCGCAGGGCTGACGGGAGATTAGAACCTGTCATGCACTTTTTGAGGCGGACATGCGCTGAGGGCTAAAGGTCCGCCAATATGCCAGCCCAGGGCAACGCCCTGGGTCATGGGAAACAAAAAGAACAAAGCCCTGAAAGGGCGGCCTCAGCTTGTCGCGCCGCTTCAGGGCTTGGTCCTTTCTCAATCCAAACTCAGGGCGTTGCCCTGGGCTGGCATGGTTCGCACCCTTGGTGCTTCAGAGACATCACGCACTCAAAGTGCATGACGGGCTCTCACTACTCCCACTCGATCGTGCCGGGCGGCTTCGAGGTGATGTCGAAGACGCAGCGGTTGATGCCTTTCACTTCATTCACGATGCGGCTGCTGATGCGCGCGAGGAGATCGTACGGCAGGCGCACCCAGTCGGCGGTCATGCCGTCCTGGCTCTCGACGACGCGCACGGCGCAGGTGTCCTCGTAGGTGCGTTCGTCGCCCATCACGCCGACACTTTTCACCGGCAGCAGCACGGCGAAGGACTGCCACACTTTGTAGTACCAGTCGCTGGCCTTCATCTCGCTCACGACAATCGTGTCCGCTTCGCGCAGCACGCGCAGGCGCTCGGGCGTGATCGCGCCGAGGATGCGCACGGCGAGGCCGGGGCCGGGGAAGGGCTGGCGCTGCACGATTTCCTTCGGCAGGCCGAGCTGCGCGCCGACTTCGCGGACCTCGTCCTTGAAGAGTTCGCGCAGCGGCTCGAGCAGCTTGAGCTTCATGTTTTTCGGCAGGCCGCCGACGTTGTGATGGCTCTTGATCAGCGCGGCGGGATTCCCGGCGATGGCGACGCTCTCGATCACGTCGGGGTAAAGTGTGCCCTGGGCGAGCCAGCGGAATTTCTGATTTCTGATTTCTGATTTCTGATTTTTCCGCCCCGTGGCCGCCAGCGATTTCACCGCGTCGTCGAAGACGTACACAAACTCGTTGCCGATGATCTTCCGCTTTTTCTCCGGGTCGGTAACGCCCTTGAGGCCTTTCAAAAAGCGCGCGCTCGCGTTCACGTACTTGAGCTTGATCTTGAAATGCTCGACGAAGATCCGCTGCACGGCTTCGGCCTCGTTTTCGCGGAGCAGGCCGTTGTTCACGAAGACGCACGTGAGCTGATCACCGATGGCCTTGTGCAAAAGCGCCGCGGCCACGCTCGAATCCACGCCGCCGCTCAGGCCGAGGATGACGTGGTCGCTGCCGACCTGCGTGCGGATTTTCGAGCACATTTCCTCGATGAAGGAACCCATCGTCCAGTCGGGCTTCGCGCCGCAAATTTCGTACACGAAATTTTGCAGCAGCTCCTTCCCGCGCGGAGTGTGGACGACTTCGGGATGAAATTGCAGGCCGTAAAAGCGGAGCTTCGGATCCTCGATGACGGCGAACGGCGAGTTGTCCGTGCGGCCCACGGCGCGGAAGCCGCGCGGGATTTTCGTGAGCTTGTCGCCGTGCGAATTCCACACGTCCATCGTCTTGCCGAGACCCGCGAAGAGCGGGCACTGGTGCGTGAGCCTGAGCTGCCCGTGGCCGTACTCGCGGCGCTCGCCGTGCTCCACTTTTCCCCCGAGGAAATGCGCCATGAGCTGCACGCCGTAGCAGATGCCGAGGACGGGAACGCCGAGCGAAAAAATCGCGCGATCGGGATGCGGCGCATTTTTTGCATACACGGACGACGGGCCGCCGCTGAGGATGATGCCCTTCGGATTCAGCGCCGCGATTTTCTTCGCGGGCGTGTCGTGCGGGAGGATCTGCGAATACACCTGGCACTCGCGCACGCGCCGCGCGATGACTTGGGTGTACTGCGAACCAAAATCGAGGATGACGACGCAGGAATGTGCGGCCATGGCGTGCGCTCGTGGGCTACCAGGCGGTCTTCTCGCGGTCCATCGCGCGGCCCGCGGGCTTGTCGTGCGCGTCGTCGCGGAACTGGTCATTGCCGAAGGTGATCGCGGGCTTGTTCGGATCGCGCGGCACTTCGGATTCGCAGCCGGTGAACGTCAGGACCGTGGCCCCGATCAGCAGAAGCAGGATGGCTTTCATGAGAGTCGGGCAGGATGATCGGCACCGCGGCGCGTGTCGAGTGCGGCGTCAGATTTCCACGCCAGCCGCGCGGATGGCAGCGAGGAGTTCGCCGTGGCGATCATGGCGGTACTGGTGCGTGTGAAAACCGAGTTCGCGCGCGGTGGCGATGTTCGCGGCGAGGTCGTCGATGAAGAAAGTCGCACGCGGATCGAGTCCGTGCGTACGCGCAGCGATTTCGTAGATCGTGCGATGCGGCTTCGAGGCCTTCGCCTCGTGCGAATACGTCGCGCCGGTGAAGTGCGCGAAGACGGGGAAATCGCGGAAGAGTCCCTCGACGTGCATGCAATTCGTGTTGCTGAGCAGGTAAATCGGGAAGCGTCCGTGCAGCGACCGCACGAGCGCGGTCATCGGCTCGTTCTCCGTGAAAATCGCCTGCCACGCCGCGACGAACTGCGCCTCGGTGCCTCGATAGCCGAGGATCAGGAAAGCCTCGTGGAGAAATTGCGCGCGCGAAATCTGCCCGTCTTCGTACTGGAGCTTCACGGTATCGATGCGATGCAGCGCGTCCGCCTCGTCCGCGACATCGCTGAGCGCCGCGACCGCGCGCACCGCGCGGGAAAAGTCAAAACGCACGAGGACATTTCCGATGTCAAAGAGGAAGGCGCGGACCATGGGGAAGTGGAGAGTTAAGGGTTGAGAGTTGAGAGGGAAAACGTCCGGCTTCAGGATTTCAAATGGGGCGTTGGCGTCGGTCGTTGCAGTTTGAAACCCAGAAACACAAACGCGTTTTCCGCCTCCCACCTCTCAACCGACGATGAACCTCGCGATCTCCCGCGAGGCATTCGGCCGCGAGATCGCTGAGATCGCCGCGTGCCAGCGGTGCCACAGCGCGGCGTCATTTTCCGCGGCGAACGTGACTTTCTCCACGATCGCATCGTCCGTCTCGCAGAGCGCGCCGCAGCCGTTCTCGGTGATGAGCCGCGCATTGCCCTCCTCTTGGCCGGGCACGGCTTTCGTGATGATCATCGGCGTCTTCGCGGCGATGGCTTCCTGCGTCGCGGCGCCGCCGGCTTTGCCGATGAGGATGTGGTTTTGCATGAGCAATTCCGGCACGAGCGGCGTCCACCCGTGCAGCTCGATCTCGCGCCCCGCCGCCTGCGCGACCGCGGCGATCTCGCGGCCGAGCGACTCGTCTTTTCCAAAGGCCACGGTGAGCCGGAGGCCGCGGATTTTCAGCAGCCGCCGCACGAGCCGCGCGGCGACGGCGTGGCCGTGATTGATCATGTAAAAAACGCGCAGTGGCTCGCCGTGACCGGGCGGCGTGCGCACGGTTTTCGCGTCGGCGAATTTCATCGGCACCGGAAATCCAAGCGCATGCACGCGCTCCGCCGGGATGCCGTCCGCGCGCACGACCGCGGCGGTCGCGTCGTTCGGCACGATCCAGGAGTCCGAGCGGAATCGCAGCCAAACGGAATTCACCGTGATGCTGTCGGTGACGATCGTGTGCGAGACGAACGGCATTTTTCCCTCCGGAAAAATCCGGTCCAGCAGCCAGCCGTACACGGGATACACGGACGCCACCGCGCACGGCTGCGTCTCCGCGAGCACGGTCGCGAGTTTGCGTCGCAACGCGCCGAGCGTGGGCAGGATCACGCGCATGAGCGGCGTGCGATCCAGCGCGCGATAGGCCATCGCCCAGAGCGGCGCGGCGCGATTGATGCAGCCGAGGTAGAGCCGTTCGGAAAACTTCTGCCTGCGCCCATATGTCTCGCGGAAAAGGTCGCGCACCTCGGCCTGCACGCCCGCCTCGGTCAGCGCGGCGGCGAGTCCGCGCGCGGCGGCATTGTGGCCTTCGCCATAGCCGGCGGTGAGAATGAGGACGCGTTTCATCGAGGGCCGAGCGCATAGCCGAGCGGGCGTGCGGCGACAACCGTCATTCGGGTGAAATCGCGCAGGACGGGATTTTGCAAAACTCTGCGCGTGCTATTTTGCGCGCCGACCGTAATTTTCCGCACTCCCTTCACCCCGATGAAAAAACTCCACGCCTTCACCCTCATCGAACTGCTCGTCGTCATTTCGATCATCGCCATCCTCGCCGGCCTCGCCCTGCCGGTCTTCAGCAGCGCCATGGAGCGCGGTCGCGCGACCGAGGACAAAAATAATCTCTCGAGCCTCGGCAAGGGCATCATCATGTATCTGAACGACAATGACGACACGATGTTCGATGGAGCCGCGGCTGCCACCGACGTGTGGCCGACCCGTTTGCAGGCGAAGTATGTGAAGGATTGGAAGGCCTTCCGTTCGCCCTTCGACAAACGCCCGACGGCCGCCGCGGCACCGTACAACGTGAGCTACGGCTTGTCGGAAAAGGTGCTCGATCCGAAGGCGCGCTTCGTCGGCAAATGGGTGAACTCGGGTTCCGCGGTGTACCTCGCCGCGCCTGCCATCGACACCAGCATTGCCGGCAAGAAGGTGACCTTTCAGTCCACCGCCAAGTCGGACACGGTGGTGAAAGTGAACCACGCCGGAGCGGGCCCGGACCTCGGCACCCACCAGTCTCGCGGCGCGGTGAATGTGCTTTTTGCCGACGGGCACGCCGAACAGATGGACTGGGTGAAATACACGACAACGAGCACCGAAGACGGCAAGAAGCACTGGGATCCGATGTACGATCCGCCGGCCGGACCGTAACCTCGCTCACGCGAATCGGCACTCCGCCGCCAGCGCCGCGTGGAGCATCCGGACATATTTCGATCGCGGCACTTCCATCGTGCCAAAGGTGCGCAAGTGCGGCGTCGTCCACTGCGTGTCGAGCAGTTGAAATCTCCCCTCGCGCAACCGTGTCACGAGCGCGACGAGCGCGACCTTCGAGGCATCCGTCTCCCGGTGAAACATGCTTTCGCCAAAAAACGCGCCGCCCACCGAAACCCCGTAGAGCCCGCCCGCGAGCCGGCCTTCGCACCACGCCTCCACGGAGTGCGCATGGCCGAGGCGATGCAGGTTCACATAGCTCTCGAAGACTTCCGCATTGATCCACGTTTCGTCGCGCGCCGCGCAGCCGCGCATCACGTCCTCAAAGGCGGTGTTCACGCGGATCTCGAACACGTTTTTCCTCAGCGTGCGCTGCAGCCCGTGCGGGATGTGAAAGCGATCATCCAGCGGGATGATCGCGCGCGGGTCCGGCGAAAACCACGCGATCTTCCCGCCCGGCGTCGCCATGGGAAATGCGCCGCTGCGATAGGCGTGCAGGAGCAAGTCGGCGGGGATCATCGGATGCGGCGCGATTGAAAGCGGGATCGCCGCCGCGACACAAGCGCGTGCATGCGCGAGTGCGATTCGATTCCATTCGCAGGCGCAGGCGGAAACCCGCGCCCGCGCGGTTCCGAGCGCGCCTGCGATTCAAACATCGCCCGCACCCGCGCGCTGCGACGGTGCGGATTGCCCCGATAGGCCACCCTCGCTGCGCGCTACTTTTTCTGCTGCGCAAGCGTGAACCAATCCACCGCCGGTGCCGGTTTCGCGCCAGAAGCGACGCCACCGCCGGTGTGCCGCTGAAGGTCACGCTTGCCCGCTTCCTGCGGCGCGCCGGGTTTGCGCTGCGAGTCCACGGTCGCGTTCGATTTCATCGAGAGCGCGATGCGCTTCCGCGGGATGTCCACCTCGACGACGGTGACCATCACCTTCTGCCCCGGCTTCACGATGTCCGCCGCGTTCTTCACGAAAGTGTCCGCAAGCTGGCTCACATGCACGAGCCCGTCCTGATGCACGCCCACGTCCACGAACGCGCCGAACGCGGTGACATTCGTGACGATGCCGGTCAGCTTCAGTCCGGGCTTCAGGTCGTTCATCGTGTGGATGCCTTCGGCAAATTGAATGACCTCGAACTGCGCGCGCGGATCGCGTCCGGGCTTCGCGAGTTCCTTCAAGATGTCGTTCAGTGTCGGCAGGCCGACCTCGTCGGTCGCATATTTTTTCAGATCGATGCGGCTGCGTTTCGCCGAATCGCTCACGAGATCGCCGATCGTGCAGCCGATGTCCGTCGCCATTTTCTCCACAAGCGGATACCGCTCCGGATGCACCGCCGAGGTGTCGAGCGGATGCTCGCCGTCGCGGATGCGCAAAAATCCCGCCGCCTGCTCGAACGCCTTCGGTCCGAGACCCGCGACCTTCAGCAGTTCCTTGCGCGACTTGAACGGCCCATTCTCATCGCGATGCGCGACGATATTTCCCGCGACGCGCGAATTCAGCCCCGAGACATACGCGAGCAGATGCTTGCTCGCGGTGTTCAGTTCCACGCCGACATTGTTCACCGCGGAGACGACCACGTCGTCGAGCGAACGCTTCAGCGCTGTCTGCTCCACGTCGTGCTGATACTGCCCGACGCCGATGCTCTTCGGATCGAGCTTCACGAGTTCCGCGAGCGGGTCCATGAGCCGCCGCCCGATGCTTACCGCGCCGCGCACGGTGATATCGTGATTCGGGAACTCCTCCCGCCCCGCCTCGCTCGCCGAATAAATCGAAGCGCCGCTTTCATTCACCATCACGATCTGAATCGTCGCCGGCAGCCCGAGCGAACGGAGGAATGCCTCCGTCTCCCGCCCCCCCGTGCCGTTGCCAACGGCGATGGCCTCGACGTTGTATTTCTTCACGCACGCTTTCACGAGTCCCACCGCCTCGTCCTTCTCGCGCTCGCTTTTCCCGGGGTAAATCACGTCGTTGCCGATGAGCTTCCCCTGCCGATCCAGCACCACGACTTTGCAGCCCGTGCGGAAACCCGGATCGATCGCCAGCATCGCCTTCTGCCCGAGCGCAGGAGCGAGCAGCAGCTCGCGGAGATTGCCCGCGAAGACACGGATCGCCTCCTCGTCCGCCTTCTTCTTGAACGACAGCCGCGCCTCGCCCTCCATCGCGAAACCGAGCAGCCGCTTCTGGCAATCATGCACCGCCTCGCGCACCTGCATCGCCGCAGCGGATTTTTTCTTCACGAAAAGCTGCTCGAGAATCGCGAGCGCCTCCTCCTCCGGCGGCGTGAGCCGTGAAAGCAGGAAGCCCTCGGCCTCGCCGCGACGGATCGCGAGGATGCGGTGCGACGGCGCGCTCGACGCCAGCTCGTTCCAGTCGAAGTAGTCCTTGAACTTCGCCCCCTCCTCCTCCTTGCCCGTGAGCACCTTCGATTTGATCACGCCCTTCTCCGCGTAAAGTGACCGCATCCTCGCGCGTGCATTCGCGTCGTCGGAAATGCGCTCGGCGATGATGTCCCGCGCACCGGCGAGCGCGTCCTCAAGCGTGAGCGTCCCCTTCTTGTCATCAATCTGCCACTCGCGTCCGACGTATTCCTTCGCCCCGGCCTGCACGTTGAAAGTCACCTCCTGCGCCCAGACCAGATCGGCGAGCGGCTCCAGTCCCTTTTCCTTCGCCGTGGTCGCGCGCGTGCGCTTCTTCTGGCGGAACGGCGCGTAGATGTCCTCCAGCGCATTCAGCGTCGCGGCAGCCGCGATGCGCACCTGCAAAACTTCCGTGAGCAGCTTCCGCTCTTCGAGCGATTTCACGATGCTCTCGCGGCGCTTGTCGAGTTCGCCGAGCTGCTCGAGCCGGTCGCGGATGCTCATGATTTTCACCTCGTCCAGCTCACCCGTGCGCTCCTTGCGGTACCGCGCGATGAACGGCACCGTGCCGCCCTCCTCCAGCAGCACCGCCGTTGCGGCGACCTGCCGCACGTTGATCCCGAGTTCCGTGGCGATGATGAGGACGTGTTTTTCGAGCATGAGCGGTGGCGTGAAAATGGGGCGTGGAAAATGAGCGCGCATCCTGCAAACGAACCCGCGCGGCGCAATCGGGAAGTTCGTTCTTCATCACAACAGCGCGCGAAAGCCCGAGGGAAAACGGGAGCGCACGCGTCCAGCGTGCAGCGTCCGGCATCCCTGCCGAACACACTGCGGATGAAACTTGTGCGCGCGGCGTGCACCGATGGTCCGCGCAGGATGCGCGAACCAGCACGCTGGAAGCGTGCGCTCCCATTTTCCAGTGTGCTCTGCAGGCTCGCCGACGACGGATCGGATTTTCACACCAGCAATCGCACGCGCGCTTCCCAATCGCCGAGAGCATGCCAAAGTCCGCGCCCTTTTCCCGATTAACACCCAGCCATGAACCCGCGCATCCTCGTCTCCTCCATCGCACTTTTTTCCTGCCTGCAAATCCACGCCGCACCGCGCACGGTGGACCCACTCGCAAAGACACCCGTCGTCTCAAAGCAGCCGGAGAAACTCCACGCGGATCTCAAAGGCTCTCGCCAACTTTTCCTGGTCGTCACCGATGCGGGCGACGGCGTCATCGCGGATTGGGCGGACTGGATGGAGCCGGTGCTGATCAAAGCCGACGGCTCGAAGATCAAGCTCACCGAGCTGACTCCAAAATCCGCGCAGGTCGGCTTTGGAAAACTCGGCGTGAACGTCAACTCCGGCGGCCAGCCGATGCGCGTGGGAGGTAAGCCCGTCGCGTTCGGATTCGCGACGCACGCACCGGCGATGCTCGGATTCGATCTGCCCGAGGGCGTCGTCGCATTCGAGTCCATGTGCGGGATCGACAATGGCGGCACGGATCAGGGCGCAGGCTCGGTGCAGTTCTTCGTCTTCAATGAGGAACCGCAGCGGAAATTGCTGAATCCCTCGGACTCCGCGGCAGGCACGCAAGTCCGCTACGGGCTCAATGCGGCGAAGGCCGCGATGGCGAATTTCACCACGCCCGCGGGGCTGAAAGCGTCGCTCTTCGCCGCGGAGCCGATGATCCAGAACCCGACGAACATTGACATCGATCACCGCGGCCGCGTGTGGGCGACCGAGTGCGTGAACTACCGCAAATACATGGACCTGCGCCCCGAAGGCGACCGCGTCGTGATCCTCGAGGACACCGACGGCGACGGGCTCGCGGACAAGGAGATCACTTTCTACCAGAGCCCGGAACTCACGAATCCGCTCGGCATCTGCGTCATCCCCGGCCCTGGCGGCGGGAAGAAGGGGCAGCGCGTGATCGTCAGCGCCGCGCCGAACGTGTGGCTTCTCACCGACACGCAAGGCACCGACCACGCGGACAAGGCGCAGGTGCTTTTCAAGATCGGCGGCGTGTGGAATTATGATCACCAAGTCCACGCATTCAGCTTCGGACCAGACGGGAAATTCTATTTCAACGCGGGCAACTCGATCACCGAACTCACGTGGCCCGATGGCAAGATCGTGAAGGACGTGGCGGGCAACGAAATCACGAACAAGGGCACGCCGTATCGTCAGGGCATGGTCTTCCGCTGCGACATCGATCTGGAGCGCGGGGTGGCGAGCAACGTCGAGACGCTCGGCTGGAATTTTCGCAACAACTATGAGGTCGCCGTGGATTCGTTCGGCACGATGTGGCAGAGCGACAACGACGATGACGGCAACAAGGGCGTGCGCATCAACTACGTGATGGACTACGGCAATTTCGGCTACACCGACGAGATGACCGGCGCCGGCTGGCGCACGAAGCGCACGAACATCGAGACGGAAATCCCGAAGATGCACTGGCACCTGAACGATCCCGGCGTCGTGCCGAACGTGCTGCAGACCGGCGCGGGCTCGCCCACCGGCATCCTCGTGAATGAGGGCACGCTGCTCGGCGCGCAGTTTACGAATCAGATCATCCACTGCGACGCCGGCCCGCGCATCGTGCGCGCGTATCCCGTGAAGCCCGACGGCGCCGGCTACACCGCGGAGATGGTGGACATCCTGACCTCGACGGATTCGTGGTATCGCCCGAGCGACTGCGCGATTGGATCGGACGGCTCCCTCTTCGTCGCGGACTGGTATGATCCGGGCGTGGGCGGACACGCGATGGGCGATCACGAAAAAGGGAAGATCATGGGCCGCATCTACACCGTGGCGCCCGAAGGTCACAAAATCTCCGCGCCGAAGGTGGACGTGAGCACGCCCGCCGGCGCAGTCGCCGCGCTGTCGTCGCCAAACCGCGTCACACGCTCGCTCGGCTGGAGCGAACTGCACGCGATGGGCGTGAAGGCCGAGCCCGCGCTGCTCGCACTTTTCAAAAACGAAAACCCGCGGCTGCGCGCGCGCGCGCTCGGCGTGCTCTCGCAGATCAAGGGCCGCGAGGTGCAGCATCTCGCCGCCGGGCTGAACGACGCAGACAGCGATGTGCGCTGCTTCGCCATTCGCCTCTGCCGCGAGCTGCACGCCACGCGCGGACTCGACACCACGCCGCTCGACAGCGACCACGCGCTCGTCGCGAAATTGCTCCGCGATCCGAGCGCCTCAGTCCGCCGCGAGATCGCGCTTTCGCTCCACGCCTCGCACAAGATCGAGAAGCTCTGGGCCGCACTCGCGCAGACGCACGACGGCAAGGACCGCTGGTTCCTCGAGGCGCTCGGCCTCGGCACCGTCGGCAACGAAGACCTGTGCTTCGACACCTGGCTCGCCGCCGTCGGCGACAAATGGAACACGCCCGCGGGCCGCGACATCGTCTGGCGCGTGCGCGCGTCGAAGTCGCCCGAATACCTCGCGCGCATCCTCGCCGACGAATCCGTCTCCGCGAACGAGAAGCCGCGCTTCCTGCGAGCATTCGATTTTCTCCCGGCCAGTGCGGAAAAGGACAAGGCCCTCCTGCATCTCGCCACGCTCGACACGAAGAACGAGGAAGTCACCCGCGAGGCGCTCATGCGGCTCAAGGGCAACTCGTCGCCGGAAATCGCGAAGGCACTCGCCAGCGTCCTCGCGAAGGCGAAGGGCACGCCCGCATTTGTCGAACTCATCGCCGACTTCGGCGCGACCGGCCAGGGCCAGGCGCTGCTCGACACCGCGCTCGCCATCGGCAGCGATCCCGCCGCCGTCGAGGCCGTGAAGCTGCTGCTCAAAGAACATGACGCCGACGCGATCATCAGCAAGGCGCTCATCGGCCCGCGCGCGGCGGACGTGCTGAATCTCCTCGGCGCATCGCCGAACAAGCGCGCCTTCGAGAAAGTCCGCGGCATCGTCGCGAGCACGGAAGAGAGGCTGGAGCTTCGCTGCGCAGCCGTGGGAGCGCTCGCCCGCACGCAGGCCGGCGCGGAGTCGCTCGTGAAAGCCGCGAGGGACGGGAAGCTCGCCGCTGACTTGAAATCCGCCACGGCCAGCGCACTGCGGCTCGTGCAATATGCGTCGCTCAAGGCGGAGATTGATTTGCTTTTCCCCGCGCCCGCCGCGCTCGGCGGAAAGCCGCTGCCGGCCATCTCCGAACTTGTGAAGCTCAAGGGCGACGCCGCAAAAGGCCGCGCCATATTCGAGCGCGCCGAATCGTCCTGCACCCTCTGCCATCGCGTGGAAGACAAGGGCGTGAACTTCGGCCCCGCCCTCTCGGAAATCGGAACCAAGCTGCCGAAGGAAGTCCTCTTCGACTCCATCATCAATCCAAACGCTGGCATCAGCATGGGCTTCGAGACCACGCAGCTCACACTTAAAAAGGACGGCGGCGGCATGGGCATCGTCCGCAGCGAGACGAACGATGAACTCGTCCTCGCGCTCCCCGGCGGCGCGACGCAGAAATTTGCGAAGAGCGACATCAAAAGCCGCGAGAAACTCACGACCTCGATGATGCCGAGCGGCCTCAGCCAGGCGCTCACGCAGGACGACCTCGTGAACCTCGTCGAATACCTCAGCACGCTGAGGAAAAAGTAGGCAAGGCTTGCAACCTCGCACGAGCGAGCGGAGGGAGGCGGAGGGAGGGCTTCCGCTGATTCCCGGTTTTCCGGCGGCGCTCCGCTCCACACCATCCCGCCACCGCTGCCCCTGCCGCGAGGTTTCAAACCTCGCCTCCTTTCCGCGTTTCGCTTGCCCCGACGCACTCCAGTCGGTAAGCGCTGTGCCACAAGCCATGGCTGACTCACCCGATCCGAAGGCACCCTCCGAGAAACCGCAGCAGCCCCCGGCTGCGAAAGTGAACATCATCACCAAGATCGGCCGCGTCTTCGCTGCGCCGTTTGTGGCCGTGGGCCACATCGTGCGGGGCAAGTCGAAGATTGATGAGATCATCGTCTATTCCGCGCCGCCCGCATTTTTCCTGTGGATCGTGATCGCCACGGGCTTCCTGCTGCGGCTGCTCGTGCCGACAAATATCCTCACCCCGCAGGCTGGCGCGTGGATTTTCATCTTCGTGCTGATGTACTTTCTCCTCGCGGTGCTCTACGACATGAGCCTGAAAAAACTCGTGCTCTGCACGCTCGTGTTTGCGGTGCTGTGGCTCTTTGCGAAGTACGTGGAGAACCTCCGGAACGTCGCGATCCTCGGACCGGTCCTTCATCACTTTTCATCGCTGAACCCGACCTATGACCGCGGCACTGTGTCCGTGCTTTGCTGGCTGCTGCTCATCCCGTGGGTCGCGTCGGTTTTCGAGATGATCTTCAACCGCAAGAAGCAATTCAGCCCGAATGAAATCGCGGAGTTTCATTTCGGCGAAGGCTCGGAACTGACGGATCGCACCGGCCTGCGCTTCCACACGAAATATCGCGACGTGCTCGAGACGCTGCTCGGCTTCGGCGGCGGTGATCTGCTCGCGGTGGACAACCAGCAGCGCGTGATCAAGCGCTTCGAGAATGTCGTCGGCCTCTGGTTCCACTGGGACAAGCTGGACCGCATCCTGCACCAGCGCGCGACGCTCCTCGACGAGGAGACCGGGACCGAAAAACTGTCCGGCGAAAGGCCCGCGAACTAGCAGCGCGGCGTCGGCACTTTGGAATTTCGTCCGATGCACCGTCTGCTCCCGGATCGCAAAAGGAGCGCCCCGCTTTTGCTCATGGCACCGCGGGTGCGGCTCGTGCTCGGCCTGCCGTCGGGGAGCATCCGCGCGCTGCTCACGCTGATGACGGTCGGCTTCATCGTGGTGCAAACCGGGCGCGGCATCCAGGTGAGCCTGCTGTGGTTCGAATCGCTCATGATCGTGCTCGCGCACTATTTCGCGCACCGGCGCTTCGTGCCGCTCTCGCCGGCGATGCGCGAAAAGCTGAAGGCCGAAGATCTGATCGAGGACGAGACGCATCCGCTGAATCTCCCGAAGCATTCGCTGCGGACGATCATCGTGCTGGCGTTTGTCGGCCTCGCGATTTTCCTCGCGTGCCAGGGCCGCCTGCGCGACCGCGTGGCCGCGCCGGTTTTCATCAGCGTCGGATCGTATTTTCCCGGCATCGGATTCGGCGCGGTCGTGGGCTGGTGGAACAGGGGGAAACCCGGCAAGGCTGCATCGTGGTTTGAAGATGTGAAAGCGACCGTGACCCTCATCGCCGTGGCCTTCGCGATCGTGGTGCAGTTCTGCGGCTGGCAGCAGGCGATCCCGTACGGCGACAAGCTCGAGGCGCTCCCGCTTGCGCTCATGCTGTTTTATTTCGGCTCGCGCTGAGGCGCGAAAAGGGAAGCCGGCACGCGGCGAACATCCACACCGCCATTCCCGCCGAGCGCTGCGAAGAAAGGGAAGAGCCGAGATTTCCGCATGACTACCAATCAGCAAATCAAAGTCGATCGCCACGAGTTGACGATCTCGAACGTCGGCAAAATTTTCTTTCCCGAGAGCGGATTCACGAAAGGCGAAGTGATCCGATTTTACTCCGACATCGCCGAGACGATCCTGCCGCATCTGCGCGATCGTCCGCTCACGATGAAGCGCTACCCGGACGGAATCACCGGCGAATTTTTCTACGAAAAGAACGCCCCCGCGCACACCCCGCCGTGGGTGGAGCGCTTTGCCGTCCCGCGCAGCGAGGGCGGCGCGGACATCCAGTATTTGCTGTGCAATGATCGCGCGACGCTGCTGTGGGCGACGAATCTCGGCGACATCGAAAAGCACGTGCTCCTCGCGCGGGCGCCAAAGGTGCATCGGCCAACCTCCGTCGTCTTCGATCTCGATCCGGGCGAGGGCGCGGGCATCGTGGAGTGCGGGGAAGTGGCCCTGCATTTGCGGCAGGTTTTCGCCGCGCTGAAGCTGGAGTGCCTCGTGAAAGTGTCGGGCTCGAAGGGGCTGCATCTCAGCGTGCCGCTGAACACCGATGTGCGCTACGGGACGACGCAGCCTTTTGCCAAAGCCATCGCGGAACTCGTCGCGCAGCAGATGCCGGATCGCGTCGTTTCCGAAATGGCGAAGAAATTGCGCCGCGGCAAAGTGCTGATCGACTGGAGCCAGAACTCGGATTTCAAAACGACGGTGTGCGTGTACGCGATGCGCGCGAGGGAAGGCGGGCCGTTCATCTCGATGCCGGTCACGTGGGAAGAGCTCGCGAAGGCGGTGAAGCGCAGCGACGAGAAGGCGCTCTTCTTCACGCCGGAGGCCGCGGTGAAACGCATCAAAAAGCTCGGGGATCTTTTCGCGCCCGCGCTGAAGCTGAAACAAAAAGTGCCCGCGACTTTCAAAAAGGCGCTCGAGGCGGGACCGGCACCGAAGCTTTCCTCATGGCCGCGCAATCGCAGCAAGACGGGCCGCGATCACGACCGGAATCTGCGCGAGTACGCCGCGAAACGCGACCACACGCGCACGCCGGAGCCGCCGGCGCGCGCGGCTGCGAAGAGTGCGAAGAACGGCGTGCATCGCTTTGTGATTCAAAAGCACGCGGCGAGTCATCTGCACTACGATTGGCGGCTGGAGATGCAGGGCGTGCTGCGATCGTGGGCGGTGCCGAAAGGCCCGCCGACGAAGCCGCGCGAGGCGCGCCTCGCGATGCATGTGGAAGATCACCCGCTCGACTATGCGGATTTTGAGGGGACGATCCCGGCCGGAAATTACGGGGCCGGCACGGTGATGGTGTGGGATCAGGGCGAGTATGAGGACCTCACGGGGAATCCCGCCGCGGCATTTCACGCGGGGAAAATGCACGTCATCCTGCGGGGAAAAAAGCTGAAGGGTGAATGGATCCTGGTGAAGGATCGCCGCGAGGAAGACAGCAACAAGTGGCTGCTGATCAAAGCCGGCACGCCGCTGAAACTTTCCGCGAAAGCGGACGACACCTCGGCGATCAGCGGCCGCTCGATGGCGCAAATCGCGAAGGCGAACGACCGGCAGTGGCGGAGCGATCGCGCCGCGGCGAAGCCATCGCCCGCGAGTCGCAAACCCGCGATCCCGAAAACGCCCGCGCGGCCTCGCACGAAAAGAAAACGGCACTCCGAGCGGGCGTAAAATCGGCAGCGCAGCGCCCGGCAGTGGGTCGGGCGAGACTCGAACTCGCAACCAACGCCTTAAAAGGGCGCTGCTCTACCATTGAGCTACCGACCCGGTGTGCGGAAAGGAGCGCTGCAACTAAGGCACGGTGCCGCGTGACGCAAGGGGGAAATGCCGCTAGCGTCCGCGATCCCGATGGCACTCACGAAGTTTTCAAAATCCGCGCGGTGGAAAATCCTCACGCTCGTGCTGCTGCTCGCGGCGGCGGCGATCGCCGTCTGGCGGTGGCCGGAGATCGAGGCGCGGTGGTTCCCGGCGGCACCGGTCGTCGCGACCCCGCAGCTCGCCTGCGCGGAAGTCCGCGCGCAATCGCTTTATTTCAATGGCCTCGCCGAACCGTGGCTGGAAAAATTCCGACCCGAGCTGCTGACCGCCGGGGATCGCGATGCGACCGGTGCACGCCGCCGCGCCTTCGTGCAGGCTCCGCAAAATCCAAAGCTCTTCCGGCAACTGGATCGGCAGTTCCGTTTCGACACGCTGCTGCTCGTCGGCGACCCGAGCAATTACCAGCGGCTGCTCGATCATCTCCTCGAGCCGGAGCCCGCGAAGCGCGATTTCCACCTCGTGTATCTCGATCACTGGGCCTTCATTTTCAAACGCGCCACGACCGGCGCCGAAGAGTGGCAGCCCGGCGATGCGGAGAAAGTGCGGCAGCAACTCGGAAAAGTGCGCACGCGGGATCAGGCCACTTTCCTCGCGATGGCCGCAGGAAAAATGCTCGCGGTGCGCCAGGTCGATGCGGCGAAGCGCTGGCTCGACGAGGCAAACGCGCTCGACAGCCGATCGATCGACGTGCTCGGCGGGCTCGCCGCTTACCAGGTCACGATCGGCCGCTGGGTCGAGGCGGAGGCCTACGCGGACAAGGCGCTCGCGAAAGATCCAAACTTCGTCCCCGCGCTCGCGGCGAAGATCGTGGCGATGCGCGCGACGCATCACAACATCGACGCGTTCAAGTTTTCCGTGCGCCTGAATTCACTCCTGCCCGAGGAACCGGTGCGGCTGTGGCAGCACGCGCAGCTCGCGCATGAGGCGAAGCAAATCGCCGTCGAAATCGCCGCGCTCACGCGGCTCATCGCGCTCGCGCACGAGGAGGGGCGGCCCGCGGCGGAGTACGAATTTTTCCTCGGCGAAGCGCACGCGCACGCCGCGATCGATGACGCCGCGCACGCGCCGCTCGCGCTCGAACACCTCCGCCGCGCCGTCGCCGATCCGATGCTGCCCGGGACGAAACGGGGATTTGCCGAGGAGAGAATCGCGACGATTCGCCAGCGCACCGGATTGAAATGACGCGCGCAGGATTTGCCAAAAGCAGGCGCGCGGCGGAGAGTGCGCCCCGTTTTTGCCCGCCATGCGCCGCATTCCCATCGCCATTTTTTCCGCCCTGCTTCTCACGGTCGCGAGCGTGCGCGCCGGGGAATTGATCTCGATCCGCGGGGCGCAGGCCGCGGCGGAAGCGGTGACCGCCGCGGCGGCGCGGATCAAAAAGGACGTGGGGCTGGAGTTTCGCGTGATGACCGAGGGCGGCAGTGGCGGCGCGGTCGCGGGCGTTGCCGAGGAGGTGGCGGATGTCGCCGTCTTGAGCCGAAAAATCACGCCACGCGAGCGGGCGGCGTGGCCCGACCGGGATTTCAATGAAGTGCGCTTCGGCATGCAGGCGCTCCTCATCGTCGTGCCGGAAAAAGTGTGGACCAGCGGCGTGCACGCGGTGACGCGCGAGCAATTCCGCGACATCTACGAAGGCCGCACGACGAACTGGAAGGCGCTCGGCGGCGAGGATCGGAAGATCGTTTTTTTCAACCGCGACGTGCGGACGAGCGTATGGGAATTGCTCGTCTTCTTCCTCTATGACGACGTGCGCAAGGCGCCGCCGTGCGAGGCCGAAGTGCTGGCCGAGGCGAGCGACGTGACGACGGCGTTGGAATTCAGCGGCGGCTCGATTTCGCTGCTCGAGTACGCCGCGCCGCGCCCCGCGTCGCTCCACGCCCTCGGCCTCCGCGACGCCGCCGGCGCGATCATCGAGCCTACTCCGGAGAACATCGCATCCGGCCGCTACGAGTTGGCCCGCCCACTCGTCATCGCCACGGTACGCAAGCCATCGGGAAAGGTCCGGCGCTTTGTCGGGTTCATGCTCAGCGCGGAAGGGCAGGAGTTCGTCCACAAGGTCGGCCACCTCACGAACGCGGAGCTGGCGGAGAAAAAGTAGCGCCGCTCACAGCAGCAGGCGGCACGCGGCGATCGCGCACGCGGTCGCGATCAGATCGGCGGTGAGGCCGACCACGACGGCGTGCCGCGTCTTGCGGATGCCGATGCTGCCAAAGTACACCGCGAGCACGTAGAAGGTCGTCTCGGTGCTGCCGTAAATCGTCGCGGCCATGCGCGCGATCATCGAATCCGCACCGTGCGTGCGCACGAGGTCCACGAAGATGCCCTGCGACGCACTGCCGCTGAGCGGACGCATGAGCGCGAGCGGCAGGAGGTCGGACGGAAAACCGATCGCATTCAGCGCGGGACGCAGCGCGTCCGTGACCATCTGCACGACGCCCGCTTCGCGCAGCAGCCGGATCGCGACGAGCATCGCCACGAGAAAAGGGATGATCCTTTTTACCGTCGAAAACGCTTCCTTCGCCCCCTCGCAAAATTGCTCGTACACTTTCACGCCTCGCAGCGCGGCGACGAGCGGGATGAACGCGAGCAGGAACGGCACGGCGATATGCGACACCGCGCGCAGGATGCGCTGCGCCGTGCCGAGTGCCGGCCAGAAATCGCCGTGCCGCCAGTGCGCATGCAGGACGGAAGGCAGAAAGTCCGCGCGGTCCGGCCACACGAGCGCGAAAAAAATCCCCGCAAACGCCGCGAAGAAAGCCGCGAGCAGCGCACCACCGGCGATGCTGAGCGCGCGCGGTTCGATTTTCTCCACCGCGATCTCGCTCACCTCCGGCAGCGTCGCGGCGTCGGTCTTTTCCGCATCCGGCACGACGCGGAAGATCGGCAGCCGCGAGAGCAGCCGCGCGGCAGCGACCCCGCACGTCATCGCGACTGCGGTCGCGACGATCGCGGGCACGACGATGCTCGACGGGCTCTTCGCGCCCTGCACCGCGAGGATGCTGATCGCGGTGGTCGGGATGAGCTGGAGACTCGCGGTGTTCACGGCGAGGAAGGTGACCATCGCGTTGCTCGCGACGGTCGGGTGCGGGTTCAGCTTTTGCAGCAGCGCCATCGCACGCAGGCCGAGCGGCGTCGCGGCGTTGCCGAGGCCGAGCATGTTGGCGGCCATGTTCATCACCATCGCGCCCATCGCGGGATGGTCCGCGGGCACGTCGGGAAAAAGGCGGCGCATGACCGGACGCAGCGCGCGTGCGAGCTGCTGCACGAAGCCCGCGCGTTCCGCGAGGCGCATCATGCCGAGCCAGATCGCCATGAGACCGATGAGAGGAAGCGCGATTTTCATCACCGCATCCTCCGCGGTCTCGAAGGCTCCGGTCGTCATCGGCTCGAGCCGCCCGCTGAAGCCGCCGACGAGGACGGCGACGAGGATGATCGCGAGCCAGATGACGTTGAGCATGGCGCGGGTATTTCAAAAAGGACGGTGAGTGGCGAGCGGGGAACAGTGCTCTGAAGTCTGATGTCTGAGCACTGATCACTGACTACTGTTGTTTGCATCCCGCCGCGGCGCGGCTAGTGTCCCCGCCCTTTTCCGAAAACTGCCATGCCACTGCCCAGCATCATCGATCCTTCACGCACGGAGCGCATCGAGTTTAGCAACGATGAGATTGCCCGCTATTCGCGCCATCTCATCATGCCGGAGGTCACGCTCGACGGGCAGAAAAAGCTGAAGGCCGCGAGCGTGCTGTGCATCGGCGCGGGCGGGCTCGGGTCGCCGATTTTGCTCTATCTCGCGGCGGCGGGCATCGGGCGCATCGGGATCGTGGACAATGATGTCGTGGATTTTTCCAACCTCCAGCGGCAGGTGATCCATGGCACGAAGAGCGTGGGCCGGAGCAAGTGCAAGTCGGCGCGCGAGACGATCCGCGACATCAATCCGAACGTGCAGGTGGACATCCACGAGACGTATTTCACCTCGGAGAATGCGCGAAAAATCGCGGAGCCGTACGACATCATCATCGATGGCACGGACAATTTTCAGACGCGCTACCTCACGAACGATCTCTGCGCCTTCACGAAAAAGGTGAACGTGTATGGCAGCATTTTCCGCTTCGACGGACAGGCCACCGTGTTTGCGCCGCACCTCGGCGGGCCGTGCTACCGCTGCATGTTTCCCGAGCCGCCGCCGCCGGGAATGGTGCCGACTTGCGCAGAGGGCGGAGTGCTCGGCGTGCTGCCGGGAATCATCGGCGTCATCCAGGCGATCGAGGCGGTGAAGCTGATCTGCGGGATCGGCGAAACGCTCATCGGACGGCTCATCGCGTTCGACGCGCTCTCGATGAAGTTCCGCGAATTCAAGTTGCGCAAGGATCCGAAATGCCCGGTGTGCAGTGCGAATCCGACGATCACCGACCTGATCGACTACGATCAATTTTGCGGAATCCCACAGGCGAAAAAGCGCGAGGAGGAAGATGCGCGCGTGCCGCATGTGAGCGTTGAAGAGCTGAAGGCGCGGCTCGAGCGCGGCGAGAAATTCCGCTTCGTGGACGTGCGCGAGCCGTTCGAGTGGGACATCTGCCGGCTGGAAAAAAGCGAGCTGATCCCGATGGCGAAACTGCCCGCGCGCCTGAGCGAATTCGACAGCGCGGAGGACGTGATCCTCATTTGCAAAAACGGCGCACGCAGCGCGCATGCGGTGAAGATGTTCAACGAGGCGGGCTTCACGCGCGTGTGGAATGTCGCGGGCGGACTGCTCGACTGGTCCGATCGCATCGACACGGAGCTGCCGAAATACTGAGCGCCGATGAGCGTCCCGATCGATCTGCTGCGCTGCCCGATCACCGCGCAGACGGTGAAAGTCGCGCCGGAAACTTTGGTGCGATCACTTTGCGAGCGGCAGTGCGCCGGTGCGCTCCGCACGCGCGGCGGGGAAATCGCGGAAGCCTTCGAGGGGGGTCTGCTCACCGCGGACGATGCGTGGTTTTTTCCGATCCGCAGCGGCATCCCCGTGATGATCGCGAGCGAAGCCATCGCGGCGCGCGATGGCGGGACGCGCTGATTTCTTCCGCACATCCGGAGCGATGCCGCGGCGCTGCGCGGATGGAAGTTGACCGCCCGGAAAGACCCGCAACGATGCGCGGGATGAAGGAGCGTCCATCGAGCGAAGCACCGCTTTCGCGGAGATTCCGACTCGTGCTGCTCCATCTGGCGGAGGAGGCGCGGCGCGATCTCGATGCCCTCGCGGCTCGCCCGGTGCGCGCGGTGCATGCGGTGCGGACGCGCATGAAAAACTTGCGCGCGATTTTGCTGCTCGTGAAGCCGTGCCTGCCGAAGCCGGTGCGCAAGACGATCCACACGCTCGCGGGCTCGCTGAAGGATGCCTTTTCCGAATCGCGCGACGCGCACATGCTCGCGGCGCTGCGCGCGAAATTCGCCGGGCGTCGCGAGACCGAGCCTCGAACGAAGCCGACGGGAGCCGCTTCCGCGCGCGAGCGGAAGCTGAAGGCGGACGGCACCCGGCTGATCCGCATGGTGGGAAAAATCACGCTCGACGGACTCGAGTGGGCAGAGGTTTTCCAAGGCTACGTGCAGACGTACCGCGCGGGGCGAAAGGCGATGAAAACGTGCCAACGCAAGGCGAGCGCCGAGGCGTTTCACAAGTGGCGGCGACCGGTGAAGAATCTTTTTTTTCAGTCGCAGGTCTTCCAGCCGCTCGATGGAATGGAGCATCGCCGGCGCAAAGCGGATCGCCTCGCGGACCGCCTGGGCGCGCTGCATGATCTCCGGTTGCTGCATGATGATGCGAAAAAGTCCGGCGATTCCGCAATGCTCAAACGCATCGACAAAAAGCAGCGCGCGCTGATCCCGGCGATTTTTGAGGCGGCGGAAAAATTGTACGATGAGCGTCCGCACAAGATCGCGAAGGCGCTGGAGCGGTGTGTAAAATTCCATCCGGGCATCATCGCCCAGGCGGTGCGGCAGGCGTGAGCGGGTTGAGAAAATCCCACCTCTCGGAGCCGCTGCGCGGGGCTCAACTTGGAACTCTGAACTTGGAACTTGGAACTCAGAATCTGGCAGCGGCGGCGACATTCCGCGGCCGCGCTACTTCGGGCGCACGCGCGGCTTCAGCTTTGGCCGGACGACGCGCGGTTTCTTGCGGCTGACGCGCATTTCTCCGAGCGCGAGCGCCATGAATTCCGCCTGGCTGTCGCGCTTCGCCTCGCCTTCGGCGCGCGGCGCCTGCGTGTAGCCGCCTTCGGAATCGAGCAGCCATGCCTTCGTGTTGTCGGCGAGCTGGCCGCCGAGGATTTGGGTCACGATGCGCGTGCGCAGCGCATCGTCCTCGACGGGCACGACGAGTTCCACGCGGTTGTAGAAATTCCGCGACATCCAGTCGCCGCTCCCCATGTACACCTCGGGTTTGCCGGCATTTTCAAAATAGAAAATCCGCGAGTGCTCGAGGAAGCGGCCGACGATGCTGCGCACGGTGATGTTTTCGCTGAGGCCCGGCACGCCGGGGCGCAGGCAGCAGATGCCGCGGACGATGAGATCGATTTTCACGCCGGCCTGCGACGCGAGGTAGAGCGCCTCGATGGTCTTGGCGTCGCTGAGCGAATTCATCTTCACGATGATGCGTGCGGGCTTTTTGCGCTGCGCATTTTCCGCCTCGCGCTGGATGAGCGCGGTGACGCGCTGCACGAGATCGAACGGCGCGACGAGGAGCTTGCGCATCGGCTGGAAGCGGCCGAAGCCGGTCAGCAAATTGAAGAGATTCGTCGCGTCTTCTCCGATGTCGGACGAGGCGGTGAAGAGGCTGAGGTCGGTGTAAAGGCGCGCGGTGGTCGGGTTGTAGTTGCCCGTCGCGATGTGGATGTAGCGGCGCAGGCGATCCTCGTCTTTGCGCACGACGAGCGTCATTTTGCCATGCACCTTGTGGCCGACGAGGCCGTACACGACATGCACGCCGGCCGCTTCGAGGCGCTTCGCCCACTCGATGTTGTTCGCCTCGTCGAAACGCGCCTTCAGCTCGGTGACGGCGGTGACCTGCTTGCCATTTTCCGCCGCCTGCATGAGTGCGCCGACGATGCGCGCGTCGCCGCCGGTGCGGTAGAGCGTCTGCTTGATCGCGAGGACATTGGGATCGCGCGCGGCCTGCTCGAGAAAATCCACGACGGTGCCGAAGCTCTCGTACGGGCTGTGGATGAGCACGTCGCGGCGGCGGATCGTGGTGAAGAGCGAAGTGCGATCGCGCACTGCGGGCGCGGACGGCGCGAGGAAGGGCGCGTCGCGCAACTCGGGCGAATGCGCGCCCTCGTAGATCGCCATGAGGCGCGTGGGATTCACCGGGCCGTCGATGATGTAAAGGTCATCCTCGGTGAGGCCGAGATTTTCCAGGAGCAACTGCCAGATCGGCTGCGGGCACGCCTCATCCACTTCGAGCCGCACGGCCTCGCCGCGACGGCGGTTGCGCAGCTCTTCCTCGACGGCCTTGAGCAGATTGCCGGCGTCAATTTCATCCACGTACAGCTCGCTGTTCCGCGTGACGCGGAAGCACCACTGGCCGCGGATTTTCGTGCCGGGAAAAAGATCGCCGAGGTAGTGGCCGATGAGCACGGCGAGGAAGACGAAATCCATCACCCCGTCCTCGCGCGGGAGTCGCACGAGGCGCGGGAGGACGCGCGGCACCTGCACGACGGCGAGGCGCGAGACGGTCTCGCCGTCCTGCTCGATGTCGAGGCTCACGCCGATGTTCAGCGATTTGTTCAGGATGTGCGGGAAGGGATGCGCGGGGTCCACCGCGAGCGGCGTGAGCACGGGGCGCACTTGCGCGCGGTAGTACTCGTCGAGCCATTTGCGATCGGCGTCCTTGAGTTCGTTGTATTCGAGGAAGCGGATGCGCGACTTCGCGAGCTGCGGGCGGAGTTCGCCGCGCCAGAGGCGGTATTGATCCTCGACCATGCGGCGCACGCGCTTCGTCACGGCGCGCAAAATCTCGGCGGGCGTGCGGCCGTCCATGCTCGGCTGCGCGACGTCACTTTCCATCTGCTGTTTCAGGCCGGCGACGCGGACCTCGAAGAACTCGTCGAGATTCGAGCTCACAATGCAGAAAAATTTCACGCGCTCGAGCAGCGGGTTGGCGGGATTGCCGGCCTCGGCGAGCACGCGCTGGTTGAATTCGAGCCAGCTCAGTTCGCGGTTCAGGAAAATGTCGGGTGGAAATTCGGTCATGGCTCGTGTGGTGAGTCCCGCGTCGCGTGGCCGCTGGACCGCGGCCCGGCAGACTGGCAGTCTGGAGCACCGGGGTAAAGCCCGGCAACGGGGCGGCATTTTCCGCGAAAGGGCGCGCTGCTTGCAGCGCATGATGCCGCCGTGGTAAAGCGCGCGGATGCTGTCCGAACATTCCTCGATGAAACTGCGCGACCCGCTCGGGCTGAGGAAAGGCCGGCTGCTGGAGGACATCGTGCACGAAGAGATCGCGGCGAAGGCGTACAAGCACGATCTTCGCGAGGCGCAACTCGAGCTGCTCACGTGGCAGCGCCGGCTCACCGAGACGAAGAACAATGTGATCATCGTGATGGAAGGCCCGGATGCGGCGGGCAAGGGCGGTGCGATCAAACGGCTCGTCGAGCGCCTCGACCCGCGGCTCGTGCGCGTGCATTCGACGGTGAAGCCCTCGAGCGACGAATACGAGCGGCACTACCTGTGGCGTTTCTGGTCGCGCATTCCCGAGTACGGGCGGATGACGGTGTTTGACCGATCGTGGTACGGGCGCGCGCTCGTCGAGCGCGTCGAGGGATTTTGCGAGCAAGCGGAGTGGAAGCGGGCGTATCGCGAGATCAATGAGTTCGAACGGCAGCTCCTCGATGATGGGACGATCCTCATCAAATTTTTCCTCTTCATCACGAAGGACGAGCAGCTCGCGCGCTTCAAGTCCCGCGAGGCGGACCCGTACAAGCACTGGAAGATCAGCGACGAAGACTGGCGCAATCGCCGCCACTGGAAGGAAAACGTGGAGGCCGCGCAGGACATGCTTTCCAAAACCTCCACCGAGCGCGCCCCGTGGAATGTGATCGGCGCGAACTACAAATGGCACACGCGCGTGAAAGTCGTGAACGCCGTCGTCGAGGCGCTCGACAAGGCGAAGCTCCGCGATTCGGCGCTATGAGGATCGCGGCATTGGCACTGGCGGCGCTGCTGATCGCGGGCTGTGAGAAGCAGGACAACGTGCGCGAAGCCGTGGATCTCGGCGACAAGCGCGCAAAGCTCGGCGCCTACAAGGAGGCCGTGCGCGCGTACGAGAGCGCGCTCGACGGCACGACGAAGACCGCGGATGTCCACTACAAGCTCGGCGTGCTCTACGACGACAAACTCAAGGTGCCGCTCTCCGCGATTCATCACTACGATCGCTACCTCGAACTCGTCCCGACCGGCGGCCGTGCGAAGGAGGCAAAAGGGGCGCGCGCCGATTGCGACAAACGCCTGAATCTCGCACTCAAGGACAGCGGCCTGATGACCACCGCCGAGGCCGCGCGCCTGCGCAACGAGAATGAGCGCCTGCGCAAGGATCTCGCCGAGCTGCGCGCCGCGAAGCCGACTCCCCCGCCCCACGCCGCGGGCGCGGGCGGCACGGATAAAATGACGCCCGGCGCCCGCACGCACGTCGTCGAGAAAGGCGAGACGCTCGCGTCCATCGCGTTCAAATTTTACGGGAACCGCGCGAACTCCTCGAAGATCAAGGATGCAAACTACAATCAACTCGGCGGGAAGGATGTCATCCGCGTGGGGATGACACTGATCATTCCGGAGCAGGCGAAGCGGAAGAAGTGATCCGTGATCGGTGATCAGGATTTGTTGCGGTGACCGGTCTCCGATTCAGCACTGATCACTCGTCACCGATCACTGATCACGAATTCTTCATCCCTCTTCCCCCCGCCACGCTTGCGGACGCCCCGCCCCGCGGCTACATCCGCCGCCGCCATGACGATCATTGACCACGAATTTTCCGACATCGCCACGCTGAGCGGTCCGATGCGCACGCACATTTTCCGCCCCGCGGCTCCGGGAAAATATCCCGCCATCTCGCTCTTCTCGGAGATTTTCCAAGTCACCGGCCCCATCCGCCGCACGGCGGCAATGCTCGCCGGGCACGGCTTCCTCGTCGCGGCCCCGGAGATTTTCCACGAATACGAACCCGCCGGCACGGTGCTCGGCTACGACAGTGCGGGTGCCGATCGCGGCAACTGGTGCAAGCAGGACAAACCGCTCGCCGCGTACGACGCCGACCTCGCCGCGCTGCGCGAGTTTTTAAAATCGCACCCGAACAGCACGGGCCGCCTCGGCTCGATGGGCATCTGCATCGGCGGGCATTTGAATTTCCGCAACTGCTTCAGCCCCGACATCCGCGCGGGCGTGTGCTTTTACGCGACGGACATCCACAAGATCGAAAGCCACCAGCGCGGCCTCGGCGCAAACATGGCCGACGACACCCTGGAGCGCGCGCGCCGCGGCGAGATCAAGGGCGAACTGCTCATGGTGTGGGGCCGGCAGGATCCGCACGTTCCCTTCGAAGGCCGCATGCAGATCCGCCGCGCGCTCGAGGAAGGCGACACCAATCACCAAACCTTCGAGGTGAATGGCGCACACGCATTCCTCCGCGACGAAGGCCCGCGCTACAATCCGGCGCTCGCGCGCCAGTGCTACGGCCTCGCGATCGAACTCTTCCAGCGCCGGCTCGGCGAAGGTGATCTTGCATCGAGCACGGCCGGCGCGGGCGAGACGAAGCACTAATTCGTAGCCGACGACGGCACGAGGCGGGCTGATCTCGTTTCCGAGTTCCGCGTTTGAGTGTGCCCGTCTCCTTCCGTCGTCGGCTACGAATGCGTGCATCCCGACGGCGCATCGCGTAAGCACTCCGCCATGCCGTCCTTTCTCAAGACCCTCTTCGTCAATCCCCCGTCTTGGCAGGGCTTCGATGGCGGCGCGGGATCGCGCTATCAGGCAAAGCGTGAGATTCGATCGTTCTGGTATCCCACTTGGCTCGCGCAGCCTGCGGCGCTCGTGCCGGGATCGCGGCTCGTGGATGCGCCGCCGCACGATCAGACGAAGGATGATATTTTGAAAATCGCGCGGGATTACGAGGTGGTCGTCATCCACACGAGCGCGCCGACTTTGCACGGCGATGCGGCGCTCGCGGAGTCTTTGAAATCGCAGCAGCCGGGACTTTCCATCGGCCTCGTCGGCGCGCACGCGGCGGTGCTGCCGGAGGACACGCTGCGCGCGAGCGAGGCGATTGACTGGGTGGGACGCAAGGAATTCGACTTCACCTGCCGCGACGTGGCGGAGGGTCTGCCGCTGGAAAAAATCGCCGGGCTCTCGTTTCGCCGCGACGGAAAAATCATCCACAACGCCGAGCGCGAACTCATCACCGCGATGGATGAACTGCCGAGCGTGATGGACGTTTACAAGCGCGACCTCGACATCGAGCGCTACGACATCGGCTACCTGAAGCACCCGTACGTCTCGCACTACACGGGCCGGGGCTGTCCCGCGCAATGCACGTTCTGCCTCTGGCCGCAGACGGTCGGCGGGCACAAATATCGCGCGCGTTCACCCGAGGCCGTCGCGCGCGAGATGGCGCATGCGAAGGAACTTTTCCCGCAGGTGCGCGAGTTCTTTTTTGACGACGACACGTTCACCGCGTACCAGCCGCGCGCTCGGGAAATCGCGCAGCACCTCGGCAAGCTCGGCATCACGTGGAGCTGCAACGCGCGGGCCAACGTGAACTACGAGACGCTGAAAACGATGCGCGACAACGGCCTCCGCCTGCTGCTCGTCGGCTACGAGAGCGGCGACCAGCGCATCCTCGACAACATCAAGAAAGGCATCCGCATCGAGGAGGCGCGGGAGTTCACGCGCAACTGCCGCAAGCTCGGGATCACCATCCACGGCACTTTCATTTTGGGCCTGCCCGGCGAGACGCCGGAGACGATCCGCAGCACGGTGGAATATGCGAAGGAACTCGATGTCTTCAGCATCCAGGTGAGCCTCGCCGCGCCGTATCCCGGCACGGAGCTTTACCGGCAGGCGGTGGAAAACGGATGGTTCGGACGCGACGCCACACTCGTGAGCGAGAGCGGCACGCAGACCGCCGCGCTCGAATACGACGGGCTCAAGCGCGAGGAGATTTTCGCGTGGGTGGAAAAATTTTACCGCTCGTATTACTTCCGCGCGCGACCGATCGGGCGCATCGTGAAGACGATGCTCACCGACTGGCAGGTGATGAAGCGGCGGCTGCGCGAGGGCGCGGAGTTCATGCGCTTCCTGCGCCTGCGCAGCGCCGGTTAACAGCGGCAGGTGAACTCGCGAGAACCGAGCCGCCGGAGAAAATTTCCGCGACAGGAAACGGCTGACGCCCCACCAACGCCAAATCCTCCTGCGCTCAAATGCTTTCACTCCCGAGCAGCGCACTGATCGCGAGCTAGGTTTGATCGAAGACGGGCATTTTCCTCACTTTCGATCCGCAACTTCGCGCATTTGCGCGGCGATGCCGGCGAGGCAGCCGACGTCCGCTCCGCCTATTTCTGGACGATCACCGGAGTTCCGACTTGGACATTTTCGAAAAAATGTTCTGCCATCACCCGCGGCAGACGCACACAGCCGTGCGACGCGGGATAGTTCGGGACATACCCCGCGTGCAATCCGTAACCGCCCGTGAATCGCATGTAGAAGGGCATCTTCGCGCCCTTGAAAGAGCACCCTTCGGGCACCTTCATTTTGCTCGTGTCCACGTCGCGTTTCACCGTCTCACCCGCTTCATCCACAAAGCTTCCGTAGAGGTTCGAGAGATGGTTCTTATCCTTCTGCGTCACCGAAAAGGTGCCGACCTGAGTGTCAAAGCCCTTTTTGCCGGTGCTGCACCGAGTGTCTCCCACACGCACATCCCCGCGGTAAAAATAAGCGCGCTGTTCAGACACATCCACGACGATTTTTGGCGAGCCCTTCGCGCCCTTGTCCTCCCAAGTGTAACTGGGTGCAGGCTTCGCCGGTGCGGCAGGTTTTGGCGGCGGCGGCGGCTTAGTCGCACAGCCAGCCAATCCGCACAGCGCGATGATGGCGATAGCCAAGCTTTTGATCTCTCGTTTTTCCATAAAGGAGAACGAGAGTACCGTAAGCGGATGCGGTTGGCAAAGAAATCATTATCAGATGGCGATTCGCACAAAAGGCCGACGGATCACGCGGTCGGCAGTATGTCCGAATGCACGGTCCTTATGCATCAGTCCGGAAGTCCGGATAGCTCGTGGGGAGACTGAAATGAAGCCAACTAATGCGGCGCGTTCGCTCGGGACCGTGGTCTGAGATCGGGAAAGAACTAATCGAAAGAGCGGGGGCCCGAGACAAATCGTTAAGTCCAAACGCCACGCGCACCGATCGAAAACATTGCCGGCCAACTTAGTTCGATTAGAAGGCCCGTCACTCCTGCCTCGGCTAACTTCGGATGACAAATGGATGCAGTGCCGGCACCGCTTCCCAAACTCTGCGCGCCACAGCTTCGGGAGCGTCGGTTCTTACTTCCACTCGCACGACGCCGGGCTCCGTCAACGGGTCGGGTGCCTGCACGGCATTGAGCTGCGACGGGAGGAGCGATGCGGGGAAAAAATGCGTGTGCTCTTCTTCCCTGTGCAGCAGCCGCGATTGCAAGACTCCCTGCGGGACATCGAGCCACGCGATGGCCACCTGGCCACCGACGATCCGCGCTTCGTTCACGTAAGTGCGGAAGCGATCGCGCGTCCGCCGGCGAATGCACGAACATGCGATCACCACGCTCTCCCCGCGGCGTCGCCACGCGATCATCCCGCCGAGGATGCGCTCGGCCCAATTCTCGCGATACTCATCGGCGAGCGGAGTCCCGCTCTTCATCAGTTCCACGGCTTCCCGGCTGTGATAGTCATCCGCATCGATCACCGGCAGGCTCATTTCCCGGCCGATTTCTTCCGCCACCACGCTTTTGCCCGAGCCACTCGGCCCGGCAATAATCAGCGCATACCATCGGTCTCTGACCAGCACCTCAGACATCGGTATCTCCTCGCTGAGACTTAGCAGGGAAAAAGCGGACGGGCGCTCTTCGTTGAACGATCGGTATCGTCGCGTGCATCTCCGCAGTCTGCGCCTGCGCGGCCTCATCGGCCAGCGTGATTTTTCCAGCATGTCCGACTAAGGGCGCGCCGCTCACGCTCGCTCCTTTTCAATATTGGTGCGCGGGCTTCGTCCAAGTCCCGTCCACGATCACACTCGTCACACCAGGCACGGAGTTATTCTGGATCAATTGCGCGATCCGCCGTGTTTCCAAGCGCACGCAGCCATGCGATGCGGGAAACTTCGGCACCGAAGGATAGTAATGCAACGCGATCCCCCGCGCGGGCACAAACCACGTCACATCCGTCGCCTCCGGATGGCTGTTCAGGTGAGGCGCGAAACCGGTCACTGAAAAGGTTCCCTTCGGCGTGCAGGTGCTGCCCGAGCGGCGACTGGTCGCCGGGTCGTCGCAGTTCAGTCCGCGCAAACCGGCCCCCGGCGAGCTTCGGAAGGGTCCGGTCTCCTGTGCGCTCGCGTTCGGCCCAGCCCATGTGAGCGTCACCGGATGATCCGGATCTTCGAGTCGCACGGAGATGGTCTGGATGTAAGTGTTCGGAAAATCGGCATTGCGCTGCGGAGGGGAAGCCAGTGCGGCGCTCGCGAGCAAAGACGGTCCGCTGGCGACGGAGGCGGCTTTCTTCAGCGCCTTCGGTCGGTCCAGAGCCTCGGTCTTCTTCGCCGCGGCCATTCGTTTCAGGAGCGATCCTGCGGGCGAGGGTTTTGCCTTCGCGCGGATCGTTTTGCCGACGCGCTTCGGAGGTGCTTTCTTAGGAGCTGTCTTCTTGGCGGGCTGTTTCTTCGCCGCGGTTTTTTTCGCGGGAATGGTCTTCCCGGCCTTGGCTTTCCCATGCTTGGCGTTGTTGCGGGACTTAGCAGCAGAACTTTGCTTCTTCATATTAGTGCGATTGGGCTGGTGTTAGTTTGCGATGGAAAGTGGTGCGGCCATGTCTCCGCTTAGTTTGAGTGCGACGAAATCACCGCGGATCGACCGCTTCGATGAACTCCGGTTCGTCCTCGAGCTTGTCGATAAATGGATGCTTGTCCGGCCAGCCGTCGGAGAGCCGATACCGGAGGATTTGATGCGAGCCGCGGCTGGCGACGTATAGATATCCGTCATTCCCGAGTGCTAAGCCGGACGGATTGTTCAATCCTCCCGACTTAGGATGAATGTAAGACGACACTTGCCCGGTTTTCAGGTCGCACTTCACGACGGATTCGTTTCCCCGATTGCCCACATATAAAGTGTCACCATCCGCCACGAGATGGATCGGCTTGTCAATCATGCCCGGCGCGGTGATCGCAAGCAGGAACGCGCCGGTCGCGGCGTCATACTTTCGCACGCAGTCCGCATCGCGATCCGCGACATAGAGAAAGCCCGAGGCAAAGACCGCCTTGCGGACCACTTTCAATCCATCGGGAGCGACATTCGCTGAAGCACAAAAAATCCCCGGACTAAGTTTCCCACTGCCGGTGCCCGCGAGGTGGGCGGCAGGCGGCATCGGCGTGCCAGCCTCGCCAGCCGGGGAATTCGGCCCGTGGTAGCGCAAGACCAGACTCGTATTCTGACTCGTGACATATAAGTCCCCGTGCGCATCGAAGACAATGTTAAACGGATGACTGAGGCCGGGATTCTTAGTCACGTCATTCCTCACAAAGATATCGCGGAATCCGTGCCTTCCATTCTTGTCACGCGCACCATGAAAACGAAGCACCTCGCTGTTTTCCTTGTACGCATTTGCCACATACAAATCGCCATCCGGACCAAAGACGTGGCCGCGGAGTTCGCGCAATTCCACATCGGCTGGGAGGCTGGAGCGATCGAGGACCTTGCCGATCTTTTTCCCCTCAGCCGAATAGGCGTGGATGCTGTTCAGATCGCTGCGACCCTCTCCGCCGTGAAAAGTCAGATACCATTCGCGTTTCATAAGATGACCTCGCGGGTGTAAGACAATTCCGCCCTTGCTGGCAATGATTTAATGTCTCGACAAGCGGCGCGGGAAGCAGAGCATCTTACCCATGAGTGCGACTGATGATATCTACGAGGGCTCACTTCATCGCGAAGCGGAGCGGGGTGGCCAGACGGTAACCTTCAAAGTCCCGGGCGGACGACCGGACGAGATCTGCGTGGTGCCAAAGCATCTCCCCTTTGCCAAATACAGGGGGAAAGACGGCGCCAAGGACATCGCCGATGAGCAGCGCCTCGCCAGTTACGATTTTTACAGGGCAGGCCCGGCCGAGGCCGGAGTGGTGGCGCCGCTGCCGAAGCGGAGCAGCACGAGCGCGGCGGTGGATATCTACACGCTGCCAGCCGCGAGCGCGCGGCCGGAGCAGTTGACGGCGACTTATTGCACGGCGCTGGAAAAAACAGGCAAGTGCGTCGCTAAATTCAAGCAAACGGACAATAAGTTCACGACCACGAGCTCGGCGGCGATTCTTGGTTACTATCATGTCGCGCGGGCGCTCGGAGACATCTGTGAGATTAAGCCCGCCGTGCTGCGCACCATGGACATCGAGCAGCATAAGAAGGTCGTCCGCCTCGCTTCCGAGATGGGCGTGCATGGCACGATCGCCAAGAGTTGGGAGTTATTCAGCGGTTACTATGCGGACCCCCGTGGCTCCGATGTGGCGCGGGATCTCTTCACGTCGGACTTCACGCAAATCTACGGTGCGCTGCTTGAGAATACCACCGGCGAGGATAGTTACACCGAATGGCTGAACGCCGGCTCGGACTTGGCGAACGCCCGCGCCTTTCAGCAAATGGCCGACTCGCGCCCCGCGTCCGCCATTCTCGGCTCCACCGCCTTTACGCCTTCCAATGTGCAAGCGCTCGTGGCCATCCGCGACATGAGCGAACTCATCCTCCTCGACTATCTCCTCGCCCAATCGGACCGGCTCACGGGCGGCAACATTAGTGACTATAGTTTCGCCTATTACCTCGAGGGCGGGAAAGTGAAATCCACCAAGGCATCCAAGGCCGCTGATATCCCCGCCGGCGCACCGCAGGTCACGGTAAAAAAGCTCACCATCAAGGACACCGACGCCGGTCTCCTGAATACGAATCTCTTTGAGCAAAAGGGCTATCTCTCGCGCATCCACCAACATGCATCCCGGCACTTATGCCGCCTTGCAGACCTTTGCGCAAAAATGGAGCGACGACCCGACGGTGAAACAGTTCTTCCACCGCGAATGCACCTTCAGCAACAGCCAGGTCGCGCGGCTCGAAAAGTCTCTGCTCAATGCCGCCACCACCCTGCGCGGCCGCAAGGACGGCGGCACGCTTCATCTCGATCTCGATCTCGACGAATACTTCCAGGGCACGACACCGACTCCCACCGTCCCGCCGGCGACGCCGCCTTCACCGGCTGCCTCGCAGATCGCCGCCTCCGTCGGTCGTTGGGAGCAAGGCGCGACCAACCAGTCTGCCGACGTGCAGACCGTCCAGCGCCTGCTGACCACCGCTGCGCAAAAGTCGCAGCTTCCGCAGCTCGATCCGCACGGCGTGGATGGGAAAATCGCCCGCCCGCCCGCGAATTCGAACACCATCGCCGCGATCGAGGCGCTCGAAGGAGTTTCCAGTCTCGCAGTGGACGGCCTCATCGCCCCGGGCAGCGCAGCGTGGCAGGCACTCCGGAAAGCGGCCGGAGAAACGCCAGCCTGATCGGCTGAAAACAGGGACACCGCTGCGGCAGGGAGCGTTCCCAGCTATTGCGAGACGCTCTTCGTCTCGGCCGGCTCTGGCTCGGGTTTCGGCAGTTTTTCCATCTCGCTGCTGCCGTCGGTTTTCAAAATGAGGAGCCGATCGTGGAATCCCTTCAGCGTCGAGCGATGGCCGACGCTGACGAACGCGATGCCGGAGGCGCGCAGTTTTTCGTAGAGGAATCGCTCATTCTCCTCGTCGAGTGCGCTCGTCGCTTCGTCGAGAAATGCGATGGCGGGCTTCTTCAAAAAGAGCCGCGCGAATGCGACCCGCTGCTGCTCGCCGAGTGAAAGCACGTTTGTCCAGTCCACGACTTTGCTCAGGTCGCCGCCGACGCGCGCGAAGATGTCGTGCAGGTTCACTTGCTCGAGTACGGCGGTGATCGCCTCATCCTTCGCGTCCTTTTCATCGAGCGGATACATGAGCTGCGCGCGGAGATTTCCGGGCACCATGTACGGCTTTTGCGGGAGGAAAATGAGGCGGTTGTGCGCGGGGCGATCGATCGCGCCGCTGCCGGATTGCCACAGGCCCGCGATGGTGCGGAGCAGCGAACTTTTCCCCGCGCCGCTCTCGCCCATGATGAGCAGGCTGCCGCGCCGCGGGAGCTGGAAGGAGAGGTGCTGCGCGAGCGTCTTGTCGCCGCGCGGCGTCTGCACCGTCACGTCGTCGAGCTTGAGATGCAGCGCCTCCTCGTTGACCTCGATTTTCGCCTCCTCCGCCTCGCGCGCATCCTCCGCGTCGAACTCATCGAGGTTGTCCCACAGGTCGCCGAGACGCCGGATGCCGGCGGTGAACGAACTGAGATTTTCGATCTGCGCGATGATGATCGAGAGCGCCCCGAGCACCGCGGCGAACGCGCCCTCGGCCTGCGTGATCACGCCGAACTCCACCGTGCCGCGCATGAACATCGGGCCGACAATGAGCACCGGGATGATCGGCGCGAGGTAGTTGTAGCCGTTCGTGAAGAAGCCCAGGTTCCGCGACCAGCCGATGATCCAGTATGTGTTTTCGAGCACGGAATTCAGCCACTCGATCAGGTCGCGGTGCTCGCGCTTTTCCCCGCGGAAGAACGCGATGGACTCCGCATTTTCCCGCACGCGCACGAGGCTGTAGCGGAAGCTCGCCTCCTTCTGGTACTGGTTAAAATACAGCCCGACGAGGCGCTTGCCGAAGAGCATCGAGACGACGGTGCCCACCGCAGCGTAGGCAAAGAGCACGCCGAAAAGCATGCCCGACACCGTCCACAGCACGCCGAGAAACGTGACGAGCGTGACAAGGGAATTCACGATGATGAGGAAAAAATTCAGCACGCCCGTGGTGAAAAGCCGCGCATCTTCCGCGATGCGCTGGTCCGGGTTGTCCACGGTCTCCGAGGCGCGGATGCGGTAGTACGCGCGGTTGAAAAAATAGCGCTTGATGAGCACCTGCGTCAGCCAGCGGCGCCACGTCAGCGACAGCCGCTCCTGCGCGAAGCGGTAGAAAACGCCGACGGGCACGGAGACGAGGCCGATGGCGATCACTTTCCAAAAGCTGCGCATCCAGCCCGCGTAGTCGCGGTGCTCGAGCGCGGTGAAAAAATCGCGCATCGCGAAGCTCAGGAAATACGCGACGCCGCCTCCCGCCGCGCACAGCGCGAGCAGCGCCGCGAGCCAGAGCCGCGCCTGCCGCTTCGCGCCGCCGTTGAAAAACGCCTTCGCGAAGACGAAGAATTTTTTCAGGAGCGCGAGGTGGGACGGGTCGGGGGCGGTCATGTGGGCGATGCTGAATGACGAATGACGAATGACGAATGACGGGGGAGCTTCGTCCTCGTCCTCGTTCTCGTTCTCGTCCTCGATCGTGAGAATTTCGGAGAACGAGGACGAGGACGAGGAGGACGATTGATAAGACCGGCTACGCGCGCGGCGCGGCGACTTGCGCGAGCAGTTGCCGGAGCTGGCCGATGTTCACCGGCTTCACGAGGTGCGCGAAAAAACCGGCCTCCTTCGTCTGGCGCACATCGTCCTCCATGCCGTAGCCGCTCAGCGCGATGCCGGGGATCGGGCGGCGGCGCTGGAGTTCGCGCATCAGGTCGAGGCCGCTGCCATCGGGCAGGCCGAGGTCGCTCACCACCGCGTCGAAGCGCTCCGCATCAAAGCACACCAGCGCCTCGCGCACCGTGGACGCCGCGGTCACGCGGTGACCGTTGCGCGTGAGCAGCCGCGTGAGCACCGTGCGTGTTGCCTCGTGATCCTCGACGACGAGGAGCCGCAGCGCGCGCACGGGCTCGGCCGGCGAATTCTCCGTGCCGGAGGGCACGGCCGGTGCCGCGACGGTGGCGAGGGCGACGGTGAAGGTCGCGCCCTGCCCCCCGCCCGGGCTCTCGGCGCGGATGATGCCCCCGTGGACGGTCACGATCGCCTGCGAGATCGCGAGCCCGAGGCCGAGCCCGCCGTAGCGATGCTGGCCGGCCACGTCGCCCTGCTCGAACGCCTTGAAAATATGCGGCAGCGCCTCAGCCGCGATGCCGATGCCATTGTCCTCCACGCTCACCACGATCCAGCCCTCCGCATCGTTGCGCGTCCGCACGGTGATCGTCCCGCCGGTCGGCGTAAATTTCAGCGCGTTCTTGATCAGGTTCCAAAAGACCTGCTGGAGCCGCGCCGGATCGGCCAGCGCGTGATGCCGCACGGCCTCGAGGACGAAGACCACGCGCACCTGCTTGCCCAGCCCGTCGCTGCGCACGATCTCCTCGGTGTGGGTGAGGAGCTGGTGGATGTCCGAGGCCACGGGCGCGATGCTCAGCTTGCCGCGGCTGATGCGCGTGAGGTCGAGCAGGTCGTCAATCAGCCGCGCCTCCAGCTCGATGTTGCGCCGCATCATCGCGAGCTGATCGCGCACGTCCGCGGAGAGCGAGGGATCCGTCTCCAGGGCGGTCGCCGTCATGAGCACCGGCGTGAGCGGCGTGCGCAGCTCGTGGCTGAGCGCGGCAAGGAAGTCGTCCTTCGCGCGGCTCGCGGCCTCGGCCTGCTCCTTCGCCGCGAGCAGCGCGTCGGCGGCGGCGCGTTCGTCGGTCACGTCGTTGTGGACGCCCACCCATTCGCGAATCTCGCCGCCGGGCCCGATCGTCGGCAGCGCGCGCACGGAGCAGCGCCGCCACACGCCGTCGTGCCGCCGCACCCGGTGCTCGAAGTGAAACGGCTGCTTGCCCACCACCGCCAGATTCCACGCATCGATGGTCGGCTGCGCGTCGTCGGGATGCACCGCACCGGCCCACCCGTAGCCCTGATATTCCTCCTGCGTCTGCCCGGTGAAATGCGCCCAGCCCGGCTGCGAGCCCACCATCTCGCCCTCCGCGCTGTTGGTCCACACGATGTTGCTCACCGCCCGGACGGCGACGCGGAAGCGCTCTTCGCTTGCGCGCAATGTCTCTTCCGCTTTTTTTCGCTCGGTGATGTCGCGGACAATTTTTGACGCGCCAACGACCTTCCCCTCCGCGTCCTTGATTGGGGAAATGGTGAGCGAGACCGGCAGGCGGCGACCGTCCTTCGTCATGCGCTGGGTTTCGAGGTGCTTGATGGCCTTACCGGCGAGGATTTGCTGCAAAATATGCGCCTCCTCGTGGTGCAGGTCGGGCGGGGTCAGATGCAGGCTGGGATTACCGATGATTTCTGCCGCGGTGTAGCCAAACAGCCGCTCCGCGCTCGCATTCCAAGTGGTCACGACGCCGTCCAGCGTCTTGCTCAGAATCCCGTCATCGGCAGATGACACGATCGAGCCCAGGCGGGCCAACATTTCCTCCGCCTGCTTGCGCTCGGTGACGTCGCGAGCGGCGGCAAAGACGCCCAGGACGCGGCCACTCACATCCTTATAGACGGAGGCATTGTAGAGCACGTCGGTGAGACGACCGTCCTTGTGCAGGATGGTAAGCGGGTAGTTGGTGACGAAGCCCTTCGCGAAGACCAGCTGGTAGCCCTGGCGCGCCTTCTCGGGCTCGGTGAAGTAGTCGGAGAAGTCGGTGCCGATCAGCTTCTCCCGCGCCACGCCAGTCACCTTGATCGATCCCTCGTTGACGTCGGTGATCTTGCCTTCGGCGCTGATCGTGACCAGCGGGTCGAGGCTCGCCTCGATGAGGCTGCGGGCATACTGGGAGGCCTGCTTGCGGTCGGTGATGTCCTCAATGGCCAGCAAGATGCGCTCGGGCACGCCCTCGGCGTTGTCTATGCGGCGGGCGTTGAGCAGCATGGTGCGCGTTCCAATGGTGGCAAACTCATGCGTCACCTCGAAGCCGTTGAAGACATTTTTCTTCGGGATGATTTCCTCCAGCAGTTCGCGCAGTTTGGGGATGTTCCATTGCCCGTTGCCGATCTCGTAGATCAACTGGCCTTCGGTCTCGTCGGGCCTCACCTTGAAGTCCGTGTAAAAAGCCTCGCTGGCCGTGTTCACCCGCAGATCGGCGCGCAGGACGAGGAAGGGCACGGGCGTCGTGCGCAGCGTGGCCTCCGCGTAATCAAGCGCGCGTTTGGCGGCCAGCTCGCTCTCCCGCAATTTTTCTTCCGCGTCCTTGCGCTCTGCGATTTCCGCCAGCAGTTGCGCGTTCAGCTTCTCCGCCTCTTCCGTGAGTTCATGCTGGCGCAACCCGGCGATCAGCAGCGCCTCGTTCACCGCAGCAGTGTCCTCACGCAATTTGGCGGTCTTCGCCAGTTGAATGATCACGGCCTCGGGCTGTTCGTTCGCATCCAGCGCCGGCCACATCGCATACAGCCAGGATGCCGAATCGGAATCGTCCTCCTGCGCCAGGGTGGCGGCTTCACCCGTCTGATAAACGCGATCCAGAATCGGCACGCATTTGTCCCCGCCATGCACGATCTCGGCGAAGGATTTCCCGATGAGCTCCTCTCTGGATTTTCCAAGCAGCCGGCAAAAGGCGGAATTCACGTGGGACACCATATGCGCGCTGCCCTGCATCTCGACGATCGGCAGCGGCGCGCGCTCGATGATCATCGCGGAGCGACTCCCGGGCATCGGGTTTGTTTTGCCTGGTGTTGGTCCGGCCTTCATAAACTCGTTTCAGCTTTCACCGATGCCACGCATTGGCAAGCGCGGCCAGAGCCTGTGCGGAACTTCATTTTGCAGCGGGGCCAAAGGCCCGGAACAAGCCAGCCCAGGGCAGCGCCCTGGGTCAACGGCAACAGAAGGATCAAAGCCCTGAAAGGACGCGACAGATGACGCCGCCCTTTCAGGGCTTTGTCCGAATAAAATCCGATGCCCAGGGCTGCGCTCGTGCCTCGCTTGCCCTGGGCTGGCTTGTTTGCGCACCTTTGGTGCTCATTCCGTATCGTGTTCAAAGTCCCGTATAGGCTCGAGGCTCCTACCGCTTGGCCTTCGGTTTCGTCGTCGGCTCCTTGCGCCGCGTGGCTTTCGGTGCCCTCGTCGGCTCCGAGCGCCACGTGGCTTTCGGTTCCGGCGTCAACTCGGGGTGCGCGAGCAGCATGGTCGCTTTCGGCTCCGGCGACTTCTCCGGCGGCACCTGGCCGATGCGATCCGGCAGCCCGCTGGTCAGTCGCGCATAATCCGTCTGGCGCGGGCCGATGACGACCACGCCCTTGTCGGTGATGACATATTCGCGGATGTCCTTGCTGTGGTTGCCGCCGCGCATTTTGATCACGACCATCACTTTGCGCAACTGGCCGTCAATCTCCACGTACCGCAGCCGGATGATGTCATCGGTCAGAAACGAAATCGTGTAATGGCTGAAGTTGAACTCGGTGAAACTGTCCTCGACCTCGACCGTGGTGCAGATCGTCACCCCCGCTCCGGTCAGCACCGCGATCATGCGGTAGAGCGATTCCCGAAAGTCGGCGCGGAAATCGGGCGCCAGCGCCATTTCAAAACCGACCAGCGAATCAATCGTCAGCCGCTTGGCATCCAGCCTTTTCACCGCATCGAGGATTTCCTGCATCGTCTCATCCACCGAGAGATCCAGCGGACGCAGGTAAAGTATTTCGAGCTTGCCGCTTTTTTGCGGCGTCTTCAGGTCCAGGCCAAAAGAGTCGGCCCGCGCCAGGTAGCCCTTCGGACGTTCCTCGAAGATGGCCGCGATGCACGCTTCTCCCTGGCGAATACCTTCGGCGAGAAATTGCGTGGCGATCGCCGATTTTCCCGTGCCCGAAGGTCCGGCGAGCAGCAGGCTGTCGCCTTCCAGAATGCCGCCGTTCATCATCTTATCCAGTTCGGGAACGCCAGTGGAGAGACGCCGGGGATTGGACGGCCGCTCCTTTTTCCCGGCCAGTCCCAGCGTGCGCGAGAAGGCTTGCAGCCCGTCACCGTTGATGCGGATGGTGTGAAGGCCCGGCACGGAGTTCTGCCCGCGCAGTTTCATGATTTGCAACTTCCGCACCACGGAATTGCGCATCGTATTTTGGGTGAGCCAGAAGAGGCCGTCGCACACGGTGAACACGGGATTGTCGCGCAGTTCCCCCTCGGAGTATTCGCCGATGAGAAAGGTCGTGGCTTCCCAACTGGTCAGGTACAGGGCCAGACGCTGGATGAAGCCTTGCAGTGCTCCCTCCGTGCCGTCGCCCCTCGCCTTGCGCTCCATGGTGCGGAAGGAGTCCACCACCACGATGCTGGGGCCGCACGCCGCCACTTCCCGGATGATTTCCTCCAGCACCGCGCCCAAGTCCTTTTCCAGGACGACCTCGCTCAGATTGATGAAACGGACGGCCTTGCCCAGCTTGGCCGGGTCGAAGAAGGAATGCTGCTGCTGGTAGCGCAACATTTTCAACGCGGGTTCGCCGAGCACGGTGAAATAAAGCGCGGGCTTCTGCGGGGTCGCATTCGCGAAGATGATCTGATGCGCCAGCGTGGTCTTCCCGCAACCCGGCGCGCCCGCGATGATGTTGAAGGAGAATTCCGGCAGCCCGCCGCCGAGGATGTCATCGAGGCCGCGGACGCCCGTCGGCAGTTGGCGGATTTTTACTTTCTCCGGCTGGCTCCCTTTTTTTGCCGAAGTGCGTGCGGGGACTTTTTTCTTTTTCATAACGATTCGTGGGTTCAAAAATTCAGGTCATCCAACTCGGGCCAGATGTCGTGCAGCAGGCGCACCGTCAGCGCCGCGCCGATGAAGGTCACCAGCAGTCCGAGCAACTGCGCGACGAGGACGATTTCGCCCTCTGCCGTGCCGGGCGAGTCCAGTTTCACCGTCGCTTCGTGAAACCCTTCCAACGAGCCGTCCGTCTTGATCTGGAGAGCGGCCAGCCAGGGAGTTTTCGCGATTGCCAGCACCAGCGCACGCGAGAGCAGCGAGCGAAAACCGGCGACGCCCATGAGCTTGCCGAGCGGCCCGCGCAGCTTCCCACATACGCGAAAGGCGGCGGAATCCTTGGGGTCGGCGGGCTGACTCGGTCCCACTTCACAGACCAGAAGTCGTCGGGCAAATTGCATCAGCTTCGGTGCGGTGCTCGCTGGCATTTGTTAAAAGCAAAAGGGGTCACCGCCGCGCGCCGTCAGCGCTTGGTGCGCGCACGGACGCATGGGCCTTGCGTCGGCTGCCGGGCATTTTTCCGCGGATGTGTTCATCGGGAGTCCGCGAGTCTAGCCGCGACGCGTGCATTTCCAACCGAAATAGCGGAACGATCCGGGGAAGCCCGCGCGAACGCGCTTCCGCGGTTTGCTCGGCTGCACTTCTTCATTTCGCGCTCGCATTTGCATGAGTCCAGCGGCGCACGGTTACTTGGGAGCGGACTTCGGAGTCGTCAGATCCCGGAGCCCGTCAGCCGTGAAGTCGCGATCCGTGTAGCCGACGCCATGCACGATGCGCGATCCGTCCAGTTCGGTGACGGAGTCCGACCGGCGTCCGCGCACGCTGAGGTTTGCCGGGATGTGCCGGTGCTCGTCGTCGGTCGCGACCTTCGTGGCATCAATGCGCCGCACCATTTCGCCGGATGCGGAATATTTTTCAATGCGCAGCGGCACGAGATGCCGCGTGTCCACCCAAGTGCGCACACTCGCATAGCTGAAGCGCTGGCCCTTGCCCGGTTTCGACTCGAGGATTTGGCAGTTCACGCGGTCCACGGTTTCAGTGCCTACGAACGCCTGGTGTTCCCACAGGAAGAAATTTTCCACGATGTCCTCATAAGTGAGATCGCTCCCGAAAAGCGGTTCCTTCATTTGCTCGCTGCCGAGCGCACGGAGCGTGTCGGGCGGCCGAAAATAGGAGCCGGTCGCGGGACGATCGCCGATTTTCCGCAGGAGCACGCCTTCGCCCTTCCGCTCCTTCGGCCACAGGATTTGATAGATGACTTCCGTCGAGCCCCGCGTCCGGCGCTGCTTGATCTGGATTTGCAGCGCGGCCTTTTCCGCACCGCCATCGAGCTTCAGCCGCACGTACGAAGAGCCGTCCTGCTGCATGGCCGCGAGCTTCGTCGCGAGTTCCTGCGCGGAAAGTGCGGGCGCTGTTTCCGCCGCGTTCGCGGAAAGAAGCGCGCACGCGCCGCCGAGAAAAGCGGCCGCGATCGAGTGGAGGAGACTGGTGGAAGTTTTCATGGATTTCATGGGATGGGATTTCGGGAAAAAGGATCAGCCCTGCAGGGCATGACTCGGCGTGAGCCGCGAGCTGCGCCACGCCGGGTAGAGTCCGCTGAAGATGCCGACGACGACGGCGATCCCGATCGATGTGGAGAGCAGGCGCGGATTCAGATCGGGCTCGAGGAATCCGCGCATGGAGGGCAAGTTGCCGAGCACTTTCACCGCGGCGATGCCGACAAGCACGCCGGTGATCCCGCCGAGGAATCCGAGCAAGGCGGATTCCAAGAGGATCAATTTCATAATCCGCGCGCGCTGCCAGCCGATGGCGAGGAGCACGCAGATCTCCTGCTTCCGCTCAAAGACGGTCATCATCATCGTGTTCATCACGCCGAGAACGCCGACGACGATCGCGAGGAGCGAGGTGCTCCAGCTCATCGCCCGCGCGATGCGAAATCCCTGGCTGGTGCTCACGAGTTCATTCGCCACCATCGCGCGGCCCACGGGGAAAATTTTCTTCACCTGTTCGCAGAGCTTCGTCACTTCCTCCTTCGTGGTCGCGGGCGCGATGCGGACATTGATGAAGTTCACCTTGTCCTCGTTGGCCGTGACCGCCTGCAGGACCGGGAGCGAAAGAATGATCGCGCCATTTTCCACCAAAGCCTGGCCATCGACGATGCCGACGACGGGCAATTCCTCCGCCTCGACCTGCACCTTGTCGCCGATCTTTTTCTTCAGCACGTCCGCCGCGAGACGGCCGAGGACCACGGCTTTTTCCGCGCCGTCATGCGGCATCCGGCCCTCGATCACTTTCAGTTTTTCCCAGGCGAATCCGCCCCACGTGCGACCGGAAACCATCATCATCGGCGCGTCTTCGATGCTCAGCATCTGCATGAGGACGGCGGTGGTCTCGGTCACGTGCGGCAGCTTCGCGATGCGACCCTCGAGCGAGGCATCGAACACTTTCGGCATGATGCCGCCGCTCATGTTGCTGACGACGAGATCGACGCCCATGACGTCGAGCTGTTTGCCGATGCTTTTTTCGTAGCCCGACGCCATCCCGACAAGCGTGACCACCGCAGCGATGCCGATGGAGATGCCGAAAAGGGTGAGACCCGTGCGGACGGGACGCCGCAGGAGTCCGCGGACCACGATGGTGAGAAAAGTCATGGCGTGAATGAAAGTGCGAGGTCGTCCTTTGCTGGCGGCGCTCGCAGCTACGCGGCGCTCTTTTCGTACACCTCGATGTCGTAGATGTGGCCGGAGCCGACCAGGCGCGGATTGCGAAAGTTCGCGGTGGCCATCAGCGCGGAAAGATCCTCGCGGCTGCGGTAGTCGAATTTCTTGCCGAACAACTCGAGGATCCGGGTGCTGGAATGCAGCCGCGACGTATTCACGATCAGCGTGGCGGAGTCCGAGGTCATCTCGCCGAGCTTCGCCGCCACGCACCGCGCGGTGCGGGCCTCTGCCGGCTGCGGCTCGCGCAGACAACGCTCGGTCGTGTCGGAGGTGAAGCCTTGAAAATATTCCAAGATGCCGACCGCGGTGATCACGTCGTACTTTTCGACGGCGGCGGTGGCGAAAGCCGGCTCGGCGAAAATGTCTTCGCGGCCCGCGGAAATGGTTCCTTCCATTTCCACGTCGGAAATCCGCTCGCGGTGCGAGGGCAATTTCGCCAGCAGCCGCCTCGCCTTATCGATGCTCGACTGATCGCGGTCGGTGATGCGGACCGTGATCCGCTGCGGATCGTAGCCGTCCTGAATGAGCCGGTCGTACGCGACGATCATGCTCAGCCCGGTGCCGGAAGCGACGGTCTTCATGCGGACCGAGTCCCCTTTGTCCAGACGCCTCCGCGCGGCGTCGTAGGTCGCCTGCGTCTCCCAGATGAATCGGAGCTGCACGTCCTTGCTCTGCACGGAATGCAAAAAAATCCGATCCCAGACGCTGCTCGCCCTGAGGATTTCGGGTGAAAGCATCATGTACGGTCCGTTCATCGGATCGCCTCCCTCCACGAGCGACTCCGCCGCCGCGCTGGAAGAATCGAGCAGCGCGCGTGCGTACGGATGGCCCGTGCGGCGCAGCAGCGGATTGTTGAAGGCGCCCGCGGTGCGCTCGTCGGCATCCACTTTGCGAGGGGACGTCGTCCACTTCAGGAGCCGGTAGGAGAGCCTCGCCATCGCTCTCTGAATCATCCCCGCCGGCACCCGCCCCGCTCCACCGAAGACGGCGCGGCTGAGACTCGCGACGATCGCCGCCGACATTTCATGGGCACCGTCCGAATAAAGGGCGAACACGGCATCCATGGGCCTGACGGTGAAGCGGGTCATGGCAGTTAATTCGGCGGCGAAGCTGCGCTGCGCTCATCGGAAACGATGTGCCCGTCCTTCATGGTGATCACGCGCGCGGCCTTGCGGGCGATGCCCATGTCGTGCGTCACGAGGATGAGGGTGATCTTCTGCTCGCGGCGCAGCCGCATGATCAGTTCCAAAATCAGTTCGGCATTTTCGCTGTCGAGGTTGCCGGTCGGCTCGTCGGCGAGCAGGACGGAGGGGCCATTCGCGAGGCTGCGCGCGATCGCGACCCGCTGGCGTTCGCCGCCCGAGAGTTTCGAGGGGAAATGGTGCAGCCGACCTTCGAGTCCGACGGCCGTGAGGAGTTCGGTCGCCCGGCTCGTTCGCTCGGAAGCGGAGCGGTTCGTTTCAAACATCGGCATCTGCACATTTTCGATCGCCGTGAAGGTCGGGAGCAGGTGGAAGGCTTGAAAAATAAACCCCACCTCGTGCGCGCGGAAAGCGGCGAGATCCGAGCGATCGCAGAGCGAAGTGCCGCGAAACATCAGCGTCCCGGCGCTCGGCCGATCCAGCGCGCCGAGCATCTGGAGCAGCGTGGATTTTCCCGATCCGCTCTGCCCGACAACGGCGACAAACTCACCCTGCTGAATGCGAAAATCGATCCCGCGCAGCGCCTTCACCGTCCCATCGTCGTACTCCTTTTTCAGCCCCGCCGCGGCGAAGATGCAGTCCGAATCGGCGTTGGAATTTGGCGGGGTCATGGCTTGCGGGCGGCGGTGCGCCACTGCGCGCCGACGCGCGGATCGGCGAGACTCCGGAGCAGATGGCCCAGCGCGTGGCGGTAGTTTCGGAAAGGGCGCATTTCTCCGCCAAGCCGCGGTTCAAGTTCCGCGGCGCGCCCGGGGAGTTCCGCATGAGGGAGCGCCATGTGGAGATGATGCACGCCGTGATACGGCTCGTGCAGCAGCGTGAACGCCACGAGTTTTCCGCCGAGCCCGCGCGCGACGATGCTGCGCGTGGAACTGTTCACCGTGCTGCCGGTGAGGCCGACGTGCTCGATATATTTGCGCCAGCTCTGCAAATTGCCGGCGACGAATGCGGGCAGCGCCCACATCCACAGAAAATATTTGCCCACGTGCCAGTGCGCGACGGCGAAACCGATCGCGGTCCACACGGCGGCGATCAGCGCGTACTCCTTCCAGATCCGGCGGCGCACTTTTTTGCTCCGAATCGGCGAACCGGAGCGGAGGAAAATACGGAGGAACAAAACGGGGAGAAAGAACAGCCCAAAGGTCAGCTCAAGCACCGCCGCGAGGATGCGGAACCAGCGCGGTTTCGCAGGATGAATGAACGGCCAGAGCTCCTCATCGCGCTCGGTGGAAAGATGCATGTGGTGCATCTGATGCGCCGCGCGATAGAGGCTGAAGCTCATGAAACTCAGCGTCCCGAGGAGCACGCCATCCACCTCATTGATGAGCCGGCTGCGCCGGAGCAGACCATGCGACGCCTCGTGAAAGGCCACGGACGAGCCATGCATGAGATGGCCCGCGATCAGCACGAGCGGCACGGCGAACCACAGCGACGCGCCACTTTGCAAAACCGCGAACAGCGCGAGCTGCGTGATAAAGACGAAAAAAACAACAATCTGAAACGCCGAGCGGCTCAGCCAGTGCGGCTCGTGCGGTTCGATTTCCGGTTCGGTGAGCTGCATCGTGTTCATCACAAGGCGGTCATCAGGGTGGAGGTGGAAATCTCGGGTGAACGGCACACGCTCGCCAGCACCGCGAGATACATGCGGCTCAGATTTTGAATGTCATCCGCCCCGAAGAGATTCTCGCGGAAGAGCCATTCGACTTGCAGCGTCTCCCCGTCCTCGGTGATTTCGCACGCGAGGTCGAAGCGCGCGGTGCCCGTCGAGCGCATCCGCAGTTTCATGGAAAGTCGCGGCACTGAGACATCCGGGATGGGGTGATTTTGCAGCGCGAAGCGCACCTCGTAGATCGGATTCCGCCCGGCGCACACAGGCTCGCCGACCGCGCGCGTGAGTTCGGCAAAAGGCATCGCATTCGCGAAGCAATCCAGCGTCGCCTGATGCACCGCGCGCAGGCTCTCGGAAAAGGAACGCGCATGATCGATCTGGCCGCGCAGCGGCACGACGCCCGAGCAGTAGCCCATTGTTTCGCGGACCGCCTGTTTGCCGCGATTCGCCACGGGAGTGCCCACGACGATGTCATCCGCGCCGGTCCATTTTGAGAGGGTGAGCTGAAAGGCCGCGAGCAGTGTGCTGAAAAGCGTGGCCCCGTCGCGGCGCGCGCGGTCGCGCACAGCGCGCGCCAGTTCGGCGGGGACGAGCGACGTGCAGCTTTCCAAGGCGGCGGAGGCTTCGCCGGCCCCGGTCGGCGGACTCCAGAGCCTCGGCGCATCGGCGAGAGTCGCCTTCCAAAATGCCCCGCGCTGCGCGAGTTCCGCCGGCTGCCAAAATGCGCGCTCCGCCGCGCCCCATTCCGAATACGTCAGCGGCACGGGCGGGAGCGGCGTCTGCACCCCGCGCACGCCCTGCAGATACGCGGCGAACAAATCCTGCACGAACACGCCGAGCGTCCAGCCATCCGCGATCGCATGGTGGATCGCGAAGACCAGCACATGATCATCCGCGCTGCGGCGAAAGACTTCGGCGCGATACAGCGGGCCCTGCACGAGGTCGAACGGCTCGGAAAAAACTTCCTCCGCCAGCTCGTCGATCGCCTCCGGCTTTTGCTGCCCCGGCGGCAGTTCGCGGAAATTGAACGACGGCTTGCCGGCCTTGCGGATCAACTGCACGGGCTGTCCCTTCCCCGGCAAAATGGAAAGCCGCAGCACCTCCTGCCGATCCACGACTTTTTGCATCGCGGCCTCGCTGCCTTGCGGGGTGAGCATGCCGCGCAGGTGGATCATCGCGCAGATGTTGTTCGACACGTCTCCCGGAGGCGCGGGCGCGGCCTCCCACAATTCCCGCTGCGGAAAAGTGAGCGGCTGGAGGCGGGCTTCCCCGCTCTCCAGCCATTGCTTGAGACGCGCTCGATTGTCTTCCGGCATGCCTCAGTTTTCGACCCGGGTTTGCAATTCCGCTTCCTTGGCACTCGCCGCCGGCTCATCGCCGAGCAGACGGTCAATCTCGTCATCGGAAAGCGCATCCACATCCACGGCGCTCGCGGGCGCGTGCGCGGCAGGCGCGGCGGCGGGCGCACTCGCGGCCTTCGCGCCGCCCATGTGTTCGCTGATCAAAGTGGCGATCTGTCCGATCGTGCGGGCGCGCATGAGGCTCGCGGGCGGAAGGGCGACGCCGATCGCGCTCTCGATCGAATTTTCAATCTCGACCGCCATCAGCGAATCCAGTCCGAGATCCGTGAGCGGCTGATCGAGACGCAGGCCTTCCGGCTTCACGCGCAGCACGGAGCCGACGACATCGCGCACCGCGTGGCCGATGATGTCGATGCGATCCTCCGGCGCGGCGGATTCGATCTTCAGCCGCCAGTCGCTTTTCGCGCCGCTGGCCTCCGGACCCTCGATGCCGGCGGCGAAGACGCGTTCGAGCAGCGGGCTCTCCTGGCTGCCGCGGAAAGACTGGCGCCACTTTGCCCAATCCACGCGCAGCGCGATCGCCTGCGTGGTGCCCGAGTTCAGGAACGACTCGAGCAGGAAGACGACCTCCGCCGGCGTGAGCGCCGCAGTGCCCTGGCGCGCGAGGTATTCGGCGACGCGTTCGTTGCGCGCCACGTAGCCTTCGCCGCCGAGCGCGCCCCAGTTGATCACCAGCGCGGGCAGCCCGAGCGCGCGACGATGATGCGCGAGCGAATCGAGGAAGGCATTTGCCGCCGCGTAATTCGCCTGGCCGGGATTTCCGAAAAGGCTCGAGACCGAAGAGAACATCACGAAGCAATCCAGCGGCAGGCTGCGCGTGGCTTCGTGCAGCATCCATGCGCCATGCGCCTTCGTGGCGAGCACCGCGCGCATCCGCTCGCGATCGAGCGCGGAGATCGGCGCGTCGTCGATCGTCATCGCGAGATGGAAGACGCCTTTGAGCGGAACCCCGGCGGCGGAAATTTCCGCCAGCGTGCGCTTCACGTCCGCGGGCGATCCGGCGTCCGCGCGGACGACTTGCACCGTCACGCCGCGGGCGGCGAGCTTCGCGAGAAAAGCCTCCGCCTCGGGCGTGGACGCGCCGCTGCGGCTGCTCATCACGAGGTGCTTCGCGCCGAGATCCGCCAGCCAGCCGGCCAGCACTTTTCCGAAGCCGCCGAAGCCGCCGGTGATCAGATAGGTGCCCTCGGGATTCACTTCAAATTTCGGCACGAGCGGCTCGCCGCGCCGCGCGACGAAGGCCTCGGGGAACGACACGATCACCTTGCCCGTGTGCTTGCCCTGCGCCATGAGCCGGAACGCCGCATCGATGCGGCACGCGGGGAATGCGCGATACGGCAGCGCGTGCAGCCGGCCTTTTTCCACGAGCGCCGCGATCGTCTGCAGCAGGTCGCGCGTGCGCGCTTCGTTGCCGCTGAAAATCGCGTCCATCGCGATGACGTGGAACGACGCATTTTTGCGCAGCGGCCACAGCGGGATGCGCGAATTTTGATAGATGTCGCGCTTGCCGATCTCGATGAAGCGGCCGAACTGCGCGAGGCACGAGAGGCCCATCGGGATGGCTTCCGCGGCGAGCGCGTTCAGCACCACGTCCACGCCCTTCCCATCGGTGAGTTCCATCACGGCTTCCGCAAAATCGGATCGGCGCGAATCAATGACATGCTTCACGCCGAGCGCATCGAGCAGCGCGCGCTTCGACGGACTGCCGGCGCTCGCGATCACTTCCGCGCCGAGATGATGCGCGATCTGGATCGCCGCCATGCCGACCCCGCCTGCGCCCGCGTGGATCAGGATCGTCTCGCCAGGCTGCATTTGCGCGACGGTTTTCAGCGCGTGCCACGACGACATGAAGACGACCGGGATGGTCGCCGCGTCTTCAAACGACAGGCCCTCCGGCATCCGCCGCACATCGCCGCCGCGCGCCATGGAATGCGTCGCGAGGCCGAAGACCGCGAGGCCGAAGACGCGGTCGCCCGGCGCGACGTGCGAGACGCCCGCGCCGACCACTTTCACGATGCCCGCGACTTCGTCGCCGAAGATGCGCGCGTCCGCCGTCTCGGCGGGATAAAGCGCGAGCGCCTTGAGCACGTCGCGGAAATTCATGCCCGCGGCCTTCACTTCGATCAGCACTTCGCCGGGCGCACACGGCGGCACTTCGTACGGCACGAGGCGCAGCGAATCGAGCAGCCCGCGCTCGCGCGATTCGAGGCGCAGCGGCACGGAGACATCGAGCGTCTGCTCGTTCGGCTGCACGCCGCGATTGATGCGCCGCACGTGGCGCGCGCCGTTGCGGAACGCGACTTCGCGATCGGCGTCGCGCTGCTGCAGTTCGCTCCAAAGCAGCGCATCGTCCTCCGCCGACGCCGTCGCGGGCAGATCGATCCCGCGGCAGGTCACGTTCGGGTGTTCATTCGCGACCACGCGCATGAGGCCGAGCACCGCGCCTTGCGCCACGGCGACGGCGTCGCTCTGGCTCACAGCTTGCGCGCCGCGCGTCACCACATCCATGCGGACTTTCGCCGCGGGAGTCAGCGAGTTGAGCGTCTGCGCGAGATGGAAAAGCGCAACCGTGCCGAGCATCGCCGCATCCTTGTCCGCGCCGATTTTGGCGTCGTCGAGATTCCACAGCAGGACGAAGCGTTCCGGCGCTTCCTCCGCGCACGTCTGCAAAAGCTCAACCCAATCCTCCGGCACCTGCGCGCGGAGCGTGAAGGCGTCATTTTTCCCTGCGGAAAATGCCGCGCCCTGCCGGACCACGCGGCAGCGAACGCCCGTCGCGCGAAGCTGCGTCGCGAGCCGATCGCCGACGCCGGATTGATCGGCGAACACGATCCACGATTTTTCCGCGGGAGCCTCCGCCGCCGGCGAGGCGACGGGCTCGGGCTCGGTCCAGGATTTGCGCGCCATGAGCGCGATGAGGCTTTCGCCGCCATGCGAGTGCAGCAATCCGGAGAGCGAAGCGGCTTCGCTGAAGCCGGATTCGAGCAGCACCTTTTTCCACTTCGCGCTTTCCATCAGCGGGTGCTTCGGACGCAGCTCGCGATCGGTGAAATGCCACCAGCCGCTCGTGAGGCCGAAGACCGCATTGATCCACAAATGCGGCGTGGCGACCTCGAGGAACACCAGGCTGCCGCCGGGCGCGAGCAGCCCGTGGACGTTGCGCAGCGCGGCGTGAACGTCGTGCGTCGCGTGGACGACATTCGTCCCGACGATGATGTCGAACGATCCCGCGTCAAACTCCTGATCGAGCGCCGATTTCTCCAAGTCGAAGATTTTGAAATCCACCTCCGGGAAAGCCGCGAGCTTCTGCCGCGCCGCGGGGAAAAATCCGGCGGACACGTCGCTGAAAACGTACGAATGGAGACCGCGTTCGAGCAGCGGCAGCACCTGCGAGGCGAGTCCGGCGGTGCCTCCGCCGATTTCCAGGATGCGCAATCCGCGTCCCTCCGGGAGCGCGCGGGCGGCTTCCGCGACGGCCGCGGCGATGGATGCGAGATACCCGCTGGAGGCGGGGCCGTCGCCGTAAAATTGCTCCAGCAAATCCGCGCCGCTGCCGGTGAAGAGCACCTGCACGGCGTCCTTTTCTCCACGCAGAATCGGCCCGAGTTCGGCGGACGTGGCACCGGAAAGTTGCGCATCGGGCAGATGCCCCGGATGCGTCTCGGTGACCTCGCGGAAGATCTTCGTCACGGAATCCGCCGCCTTCGCAAACGCGGCGGTCGTCCTGTAGCCGGCGCCCTTTTTCACGAGCAGCTTTTGCGCGACGAGGTCGGCGAGCAACTGGTCGAACGAGAGCCGCATCGAGTCCGCGACGCCGAGCGATTCCGCGGTGAAGATGCCGCCCTGCGCGGAGCCTGCGCCCATGTCGCGCAAGGCGCGCGCGACTTGCGCCGCGGCGAGCGTGTCGGCGGCGCTGCTCGCGGCTTCGAGTTGATCGCGGCCACGCATGTCGAGCACTTCATCGAGCGCGCGCTGCGCGGCATCCTGCAGCTTTCGCAGCGGCACGGGCGGCAGCGGCGCGGGCTTGGCCGTCGTCGGAGTTTTTTCCCACGCGACGTGATAAGTGAGGTCCCGGCCCTTGCCCGTTTTTCCCGAGCGCCGCGCGCCCTCGACGCTGATCGCGCGGAAGCCATCGATGCGCACGCACGGCTGCCCGGTCGCGTCGAACACATCAATGTTCCCCTCGACGTATTCGTCGTTCGCGTGCTTCACGACCGCGCGCACAAAACCGGACGCGCCGGGCGAACGCAGAAACAGAATCCGCGCGAAGCGGACCGGCAGGCGCAGTCCCGCGGTCCGGCCTTCCACGGTCGTGGCACCGGCGGAAAAAATCTGGAGCGCGCCGTCGAACAGCACCGGATGCAGCGGATATTCCGCCGCACGATGCGCGACTGCTTCGCCCAACGAGACGCGTCCCGCGGATTTTCCCCCGCTCGCGGCGAGCTCGCGGATGGGGCGAAATTCCTCGCCGTAGCGCAATCCCATCTCGCTCATGTGGCCGTAAAAATCCGCGACCACCACGGGCTCCAAACCGGAGGCCGACACGGAATCGCACGACAAACCGGCGAAGGACGATTCAGTACGCTCCCCGCGCATCGAGCCGATGACGTGGACGGACCACGAGGCCGCATTTTCAAAACGACTCTGGATCGCGAAGGTGCGCTCGGTCGGCTCATACGTGATCTCCAGCGTGAGGCCGGTCGGCGGATCGGGCAGGATGAGCGGTTTCCGAATCTCGAAATCATCAATGACGAACGGCCTGCCCTCGAACAATTGCACGCCTGCTTCGAGCACAAGTTCCACAAAGCCCGCGGCGGGAAACACGATCATGTTTTCCACACGGTGATCCTTCAGGAAGGCCATGTGCCGGTTGTCGAGTCGCGCGATCCAAGTTGGCGTCGCACGCGGGAGGCGGATCTCGATCAGACCGCGCCCGCCGGCCCCGAGGCGGCCTTCGCGCCAGTCGTTCGATTCATGCCACCAGCGGCTCCGGTCCCACGCGTAGGCCGGGAGCGAGAGCAGGCGGCGCGAAGGGGTCATCGCGGCGAAGTCCAGCGCGACGCCCGCGCGATGCAAATCCATCGCGGTTTCGAGCAGCGACTCGTGCTCTCGTTCGCGGCGCGCGGACGCGAGGACGGGCACTTTTCCCGTGCCCGCGGCGAGGCATTCCTGCAGCGAATGCGCGAGCGCGGGATGCGCGCTGATCTCCAGCCAGACCTCCGCGCCGGCTTCGGCGAGCGCGGCCACGGCGGGGGCGAAAAGAACGGCCTGCCGGATGCCGTGCGCCCAGTGCGCGGCGTCGCATTTTTCGCCGTCCATCTGCGCGCCCGTGACGGTGCTGAAAAATGGCACCGTCGCCGCGCTGGGTTTCAGATCCGCGAGCGCGGCCTGCAGCGCATCGGCCGCGGGCTGCATGAGCGCGTGGTGGAAGGGATGATCCACTTTCACCAGCCGCGCAAAAACGCCCTTCGGCTCGAGTTCGGCCTGGATCGCTTCGAGCGAAAGGCGCACGCCGGACATCGTGACGGAGTGCGGGCCGTTGAAGGCCGAAATGCTCACGGTGCGATCGTGGCGTGCGATCACCGCGCGCGCTTCATCCGGCGAAAGTCCGACGGCGAGCATCGTGCCCGCGCCGCGCGCGCATTCCTCCATGAAGCGGCTGCGCTGCACGATCACCTGCGCGGCCTGGTCGAGCGTGAGCACGCCGGCGACATGCGCGGCGGCGATTTCGCCGACGCTGTGGCCGACGATCGCGGAGGGGCGTACGCCCCAAGATTGCCAAAGTTCCGCCAGCGCGACTTGCATCGCGAAAATCGCGGGCTGCGCGATCTCCGTGCGCGACATCTGCGACGACGCCTCGGGCCGGCCGAGTTCTTCGAGCAGGGAAAAACGCGCCCACGGTTTCATCGCCACGGCGCAAGCCTCGATCGCTTTGCGGAAGACGGGTTCGTGCCGCATGAGTTCGCGGCCCATGCCCCACCATTGCGGGCCCTGACCGCTCATCACGAAAGCCACGCGCGGAGCGTGCTCGGCGCGCGGCGTGAACGACGTGCGCAGTTTCGGTCCGGCCTCGCCGGCCGGGAAGGCCTTCAGCTCACGCACCATTTCCTCGAGGGAGTTTCCGACCATCGTGATGCGGTGCGGATGATGATTCCGCCGGGCGCCGAGCGAGAAAACGAGGTCCGGGGGCAGCGGCGATTTGCCGTTCGCATTCGCGCGTTCCTCGAGCCACGCGGCGAGTTGCGAAGCCGACGCGCGGAGTGCTTCCTCGGAGCGCGCGGAGATCATGAGCGGCCACGAGCGTTCGAGATGTGAGCCGTCATTTTCCGCGGCTTGGGAGGATGGCGCCTCCGCGAGGATGACGTGCGAATTTGACCCGCCGAAGCCGAAGGAATTCACGCCGGCGATGCGCGGACCATCCGTCTCCGGGAAAGGCTCGAGCGTCGTCGGCACGCGCAGTTTCAGCGCGGTAAAATCAATGTGCGGACTCGGCGTTTCAAAGTGCAGGCTGGCGGGAATTTTCCCGTACTTCAGGACCAGCGCGGCCTTGAAAAGTCCCGCGATGCCCGCGGCGGTTTCCAGATGGCCGAGGTTCGTTTTCACGGAGCCGATCGGCAGCGGCTGATCCGCCGGGCGATCCGGGCAGAGCGCATCGGCGAGCGCGTGCGCCTCGATGGGATCGCCGACGGCGGTGCCAGTGCCGTGCGCTTCGACAAAGCCGACTTGCGACGGCGAGATTCCGGCATCCGCGCAGGCGTCGCGGACGAGTTGCGCCTGCGCCTCGGGGCTTGGCAGCGAGATGCCATTCGTGTGGCCATCCTGATTGATCGCGGTGCCGATGATGACCGCGTAAATGTTGTCGCCGTCCTCGACCGCTTTGGAGAGTCGCTTGAGCAGGACCATGCCCGCGCCTTCACCGCGGACGAAACCGCTGGCCGAGGCGTCGAACGCCGCGCAACGCCCCTCGGGCGACAGCATTCCTGCCTGCGAAAATCCGATGAATCCGCCGGGCGTGATCATCACCGTCACGCCGCCCGCCAGCGCGGCATCACCGCGTCCGGCGCGGATGTGCTCGCACGCAACGTGGACGGCCGTGAGCGCGGAGGAGCACGCCGTGTCCATCGCGACGCTCGGGCCGCGCAGATTCAGACAGTATGAAATGCGGTTCGCCGCGATGCTGTGCGCGGAACCGGTGGGCGAGTGCGGGCTGATGCCCGAGGAATCCCACGGGGTGCCCTGAATGACCTGGTAGTCGTTGTGCGAGACGCCGGCGAAGACCGAGAGGTCCGTCCCTTTCTCCAAATCGAGCACAAAGCCCGCATCCTCGATCGCCTCCCAAGCCGTCTCGAGAAGCAGCCGGTGCTGCGGATCGATGTAGGGCGCCTCGCGCGGCGAGATGCCGAAGAACTGCGGATCAAACTGATCGATCGAATCGAGAAAGCCGCCGCGTTTCGCGATCGACTTGCCGACGATGCCGGGCTCCGGGTCGTAAAAACGTTCCACGTTCCACCGATCCGGCGGCACCTCGGAAACCGCCTCCCGGCCTTCCACGAGCAGCTTCCAGAAAGACTCCGCATTATTGACTCCGCCGGGAAACCGGCACCCGATTCCAATGATCGCAATTCCTTCGTTGTGCATTCGGGGAAACGTAGCATCCGATCGCCCCCTCTCGTCACGCCCGTTCTTTGGCGCTTCGGTGCCGTGCGAAGGGTTTCCGTGAGTGTGTTTCTGGTAAAAGGCGTCAGCGGCTTTGGATTTTCCCATCGTCCCTTATTTCGGCGTAGGCAGCTTCCTTGGCCGTGGTCTTCGGCGAAATGAATACAGTTTGGCCGCCGCCGAGCCGCGAAGTAGAAGGACGAACCATGTGCGGAATCGCCGGAATTTTTCATCTCACCGCGGCTCAACCCGTCCCCGAAGGCGCCATCCGTTCGATGTCCCGCGCGCTTTTCCACCGCGGTCCGGATGAAGAGGGTTTTTTCGAGCGCCCGGGCCTCGCGATGGCTTCCCGGCGGCTGAGCATCGTCGGCCTCGCGGACGGGCAGCAGCCGATGTCGAACGAGGATCGAAACGTGTCGGTCGTTTTCAATGGCGAGCTTTTCGACCACGCCGAGCGGCGCAAGGAACTCGCGGCGCGCGGGCATGTGCTCCACACGCACTGCGACACGGAGATCATCCCGCACCTTTGGGAAGATCACGCGCAGGGGATGTTCGAGCGGCTGCGGGGACAATTTGCCATCGCGCTGTGGGACGAGCGGCGGCGGCGGCTCGTGCTCGGGCGCGATCGCTTCGGCATCGCCCCGCTGTACTGGACGCGGCAGGGCGACTGGCTGCTCTTCGCCTCCGAGATCAAGGGGCTGCTCGCCTCCGGCATGGTGCCGGCAAAAGCGGATCGGCGCGGCATCGATCACATGTTCACCTTTGCCGCCATGCCGGGGCCGGTCACGTGCTTCGAAGGCGTGAGACTGCTGCCCGCGGGCCATTATTTGGAAATCACCCCCGGCACGGACGCCGGCACGCCACCCGCGATCGTCGAGCGCGCGTACTGGGAGATGGATTTTCCCAATGAGGGCGAAGAGGATCCCGGCGGCGATCCGCGCAGGCTCGTGGATGAATTCGAGCACGTCCTGCTCAACGCCGTGGACAAGCGCCTCCGCGCGGATGTCCCCGTCGGCGCGTACCTCTCCGGCGGGCTGGACTCGAGCATGATCGTGGCGATGGCCACGAAGCTCAAGGGCCCCGCGATCAACACCTACACGATCCGCGTGGACGATCCCGGCCTTGATGAACTCAGCGCCGCGACGCTCTCCGCCCGGCACATCGGCGCGAAGCCACCCATCGTGCAGGATTTTCGCAACAGCGACGCGCTGGCCACGTACCCCGAACTCATCCAGGCCGCCGAGGCACCGGTGATCGACACTTCATCCGCCGCGCTGCTCATGCTCGCCCGCCGCGTGCGTGCGAACGGGCAGAAAGTCGTTCTCACCGGCGAAGGCGCGGACGAATGGCTCGCCGGCTACCCGTGGTACAAGCTCGCGAAAGTGATGGGCTTTCTCGACGTCATCCCCGGCCTCCGGCTGAGCGACCCCGCGCGCCGCGCCTACCTCCGGCTGAACCATGTCCCAAATTTCCCCGCCGGCGTGCGCCGCGACTGGGAAAAATCCGTCGGCGGGCCGAACGCGTGGATCGATTCCTACGGGCTGCTCGCGATCTCGAAGCTGCGCTTCTACGGCCCGCCGATGCGCGAGGTGCTGGAAAAAGCGCGCCCGTGGGACGAACTCGGCCTCGACGTGGAGCGCGCGAAACGCTGGCACCCGCTGAACCGCGGGCTGTGGGTCGGCGCGCGCGTCACGCTGGCCGGACATTTGCTCCAGGCCAAGGGCGACCGCGTCGCAATGCACTCCTCGGTGGAAGTGCGGTATCCCTACCTCGACGAGGACGTCTTCGACTTCACCGCACGCCTGCACCCGCGCTGGAAACTGCGTGGCTTCCGCGACAAATATCTGCTCCGCCTCCTCGCCGAGCGCTGGCTCCCGCCGCAGATCGCCCGCCGGAGCAAGGTCATCTTCCGCGCGCCGCTCGACAGCTTCCACATGGACCCCGAGCCGAAATTCGTCGGTGAATTGCTGAGCGAGGAATCGCTGCGCCGCACCGGCTACTTCGACCTCAAAGAAGTGCAGCACTGGCGGAAGGCATACCGCGAAATGCGCGTCGGCTCCATGCCGCGCCTCTCCGTGGAGATGGGCCTCTGCGCCGTCGTCGCGACGCAACTCTGGCACCACACCTACATCGAAGGCTCGCTTGCCGACCTCCCCACCCGCGCGATGAGCGCGGCGCCCTCGAGACTCGTAAATTAGACCGGCTTCGTTCCTCCCGCACGGCTGCTCAATGGAGGCGGAGGTGGGAGTCGAACCCACTCGTAGAGGTTTTGCAGACCTCGGCCTTCCCACTTGGCTACTCCGCCGTGATTGAGCGCGGACTGTTAGTGAAATCTCCCGCAGGCGTCAACGGACAATCGAGCGCACTCAGAACACCAGCACGACCGGCGCAGGCACGAGCCGCGTCGGTGCGCCGACCTCCGTGGTGCCCTCGCTTTGCTCCAGCGCCGCGACGAGATTGTTCTCGAAAGTGACGGCCAATTTCCCCGCGGGCACCTTCACATACACCGTCGTGATCACCGGCCTCCCCAGCGCATCCTGCACCGTCGTCTCCTGCGGGATGCGCGCGTAGCGGATGAATTCCCAGACTTCCTGCCGGCCCTTCGCGTCGAGCTTGGAAGATTTTTTCTGCGCCTTCCCGAGCGCGGCCGTCACCTCCTCGTGCGTCATGTTCAGCGCCACTTCGCCTTTCGCGATCAGCGCATCCACATCCGCCTTGCGCTGCGCGTTCTTTTTCACGCTCTCCACGAAGTCAGCCTTCAGCGCCGTGACGCCCGTCGCGGGCACCCACCCGGCCACGCCGCCCTGCTGCGCGGTGCCGCGCACGCGCAGTGCGGTGGCCGAAATCGCGAGCACTTCCGCCGTGCTGCCGCGGCGGAGCACGCCGAGAAAATTGCCATTCGCGATCTGGCTGTGCACCGGAGCCTCGCCGATCACCGCGACCTTCACCGGCCTGATCGCGAGGTCCTCGAGATAGATCGCCCCGGCCTCGCGCGGCAGTGCGCTGGCACCGGATGCAGTCGTCGTGAGCAGAGCGAGGCCGAGGGCGAGGAAGGGGGCTTTCACGTCGCGAAAATAGGCCGGATCGCCGTGCAGGAAAGGCGATTTATCGAGTCGGAAAATGGCCGCGCCAGTGCCGGCGGAACGCGACCTCGGGGCGCGGTTCGCGCAGGACGCTGGGATTTTTCATCCTGCGATCTCGCGCGATCGCAGCGTGCGTGGAGCGCCCGCTCCACCGCGGTGTCGCCGCTTCGTCGTTGCGCACCGGCCAGCGATGCGGCATCTCGCTGCGCGATGAATTCCCCGCGCTCGTCCGCCCTTTTTTCCGAAGCCCGCCAGTACATCCCCGGCGGCGTGAATTCCCCCGTGCGCGCCTTTCGCGGCGTCGGCGGCGAGCCGTTCTTCGTCGAGCGCGCCGCGGGCTCGCACCTGTGGGATGCGGACGGCCGCGAGTTGATTGATTACGTCGGCACCTGGGGCCCCGCGATCCTCGGCCACGCGCCGCGCGTCGTGCTCGAGGCGATCTCCGCCGCGGCGGAAAAAGGCGTGAGCTTCGGCATCCCGCACGCGCTCGAAGTCGAGATGGCGCGCACGATTTGCACATGGGTGCCATCCATCGAAAAGGTGCGGATGGTGAACAGCGGCACCGAGGCCACGATGTCCTGCGTGCGGCTCGCGCGCGGCTTCACCGGGCGCGACAAGATCGTAAAATTCACCGGCTGCTACCACGGCCACGTGGATTCGCTCCTCGTAAAAGCCGGCAGCGGCGCGCTCACGCACGGCTCGCCCGACAGCGCGGGCGTGCCCGCGGCACTCGCGGCGCTCACGATCACTTTGCCGTACAACGATCCGGAAAAACTGCGCGCCGTTTTCGCCGCGCACGGAAAGGAAATCGCCGCAGTGATCGTGGAATCCGTCCCCGCAAACGCGGGCCTCTATTTTCCCGAGCCGGGATTTTACGAGCTCATGCGCAAGCTCTGCGCCGAGCACGAAGCGCTGATCATTTTCGACGAAGTGATGACCGGCTTCCGCCTCGCGCGCGGCGGCTATCAGCAGCTCTGCGGGCTGAAGCCCGACCTCACCGCGCTCGGCAAAGTGATCGGCGGCGGCCTGCCCGTCGGCGCATTTGGCGGTCGCCGCGAAATCATGGATCAGCTCTCGCCGGACGGCCCGGTCTATCAGGCCGGCACGCTCAGCGGAAATCCGCTCGCGCTCGCCGCCGGCCTCGCGCAGCTCCGCGAGCTCGCACGACTCGACGGCTGGACGAAGCTCGAAGAGCTCGGCGCGGACTTCGAAGCGCGCGTGCGCGCCGGGCTCAAGCGCGCCGGACGCGACTACAATTTCCGCCGCATCGGCTCAATGTTCTGCCTCTACTTCACGAATGCTCCGATCCGAAATCTCGAGGAAGCGCAGCACTCGGACAAGGCGGCCTTCGCACGCTTCTTTCACGGCTGCCTCGAACGCGGCGTGTACTTTGCGCCCTCGCAATTCGAGGCCGGCTTCCTCTCGCTCGCGCACACCGCCGAGGACATCGCGCGCACGGCGGACATCGCAGCCGAGGTGCTCGGAAAAATTTAGAGCGTGTCATGTCCTTTGATCGCGCCACATCTCCTGAGCACCAACGGTGCGAACCATGCCAGCCCAGGGCAACGCCCTGGGTTGCGCGGAGAACAAATAAAGCCCTGAAGGGGCGCGACAAAATTGAGCCGCCCCTTCAGGGCTTTGACCATGTTGTTGCACGTCACCCAGGGCGCTGCCCTGGGCTGGCATGTGGACGGGCCTTTGGCCCTCGACGCATGACCACCGCAAGAATGCATGACACGTTCCGATCTCTCATGTTCCGCGCACTCCTCCTCATCATCGCCACCGCCGGATTTGCCGGTGAGCCGTTTTCATTCGAGCGCACGCCGGGCCGGCTTCCGAAAAACGTCCTGCCGAAACTTTACCGCATCCGCATCGAGCCGGACATCGAGCGCGCGGCCTTCACCGGCTCGGTCGAGATCGAAGTCGAGGTGCGCGAGCCCGTGCGCACTTTCACGCTGAACGCACTCGGCCTCACGATCTGCAGCGCGACGCTCGACAAAAATGACGCGCTCGCCGCCGAGGTGGATGCCGCAAAACAATTCCTCACGCTCACGCCGCGCCGCGAAATCGCGCCCGGCGCGCACTCGCTGCGCATCGAATTCAGCGGCGCGATGACCGAGCAGCCGCAGGGGATGTTCCTCACGCGCTTCCAGCTTCCGGCTGGAAACTGGAGCAAGGCGGTCGTCACGCAGATGGAGCCATCCGACGCGCGGCGCATGTTCCCGTGCTGGGACGAGCCCGTTTTCCGCGCAGCGTTCCAGCTCACCGCGATCGTCCCCGCGCCGCACACCGCGATTTTCAACATGCCCGCGACGAGCGAGCGCGCGCTCGATGGCGGGCGCAAGGAGATCACTTTCGGCACCACGCCGCCGATGGCGAGCTACCTCGTCGCCTTTGCCAGCGGCGTGCTCGATGCGGTGGAAAGTGAGGCCGCGAGCACGAAGCTGCGCATCCTCGCGACGACCGGAAAACGCGATCGCATGGCGCTCGCGATGGACACGACGAAATCGGTGCTGCCATTTTACAACGACTACTTCGGCACCGCATATCCGCTGCCGAAGCTCGATCAGGTCGCGTTTCCGAGCGTCGGCGCGAGCGGCATGGAAAATTGGGGCGCGATCGTGTACGCGGACACGGCGCTGCTTTTCGATCCCGCCGCCGGCTCGCAGGCAAATCGCGAGCGCGTCTTCGATGTCGTCGCGCACGAAATTGCGCACCAGTGGTTCGGCGATCTCGTCACGATGGCGTGGTGGGACAATCTGTGGCTGAACGAGGGCTTCGCATCGTGGATGGCGACGAAGGCCGCGGATCATTTCAATCCCTCGTGGAAAAAATGGCTGCGCGCCGCGAACTCCGCCGAGGCCGCGATGCGCCTCGATGCGCGCGCGACCACGCATCCGATCGAGCAGCCGTCAATCAGCGAGTCCGAGGTGAACGACGCCTTCGACGAAATCACGTATCAAAAAGGGCAGGCCATCCTGCGCATGATCGAGACGTGGCTCGGCGTGGAAAAATTCCGCGCCGGCATGAGGCTCTACTTTTCGCGGCACGCGAATGGCAGCACGACGACCGCGGATCTGTGGCAGGCGCTCGAGGATTCCTCGGGGGAAAAAGTGCGCGCGATGGCCGCGGGCTGGACGGAGCAGCCGGGCTTCCCGCTCGTCCATGTGCGCAGCGCGGGCGACGGCGAGATCGAGCTGAGGCAGGAGCGTTTCACCGTGCATCAGCAAAATGCCGCCGCGCTGTCGTGGCTCATCCCGGTGATGATCGCGCCGCTCGACGGCGAGCCGCGGACGCTCCTCCTCGGCGCGGAACCGATGCGCGTGCGAGCCGAAATCCCTGTGCGCGTGAATGCCGGACGCGCCGGATATTTCCGCGTGGAATACTCCGGCGAAGCGTGGACGCGGCTGCGCGAGCACATCGCCGAATTGCCCGAGGGCGATCGCCTCGGCGTGCTGCAGGATGAATGGGCGCTCGCGCAATCGGGCCGCACGCCGCTCGGCCGCTGGCTGGAGCTCGCGACCGCGCTGCGCGAAGATCCGTCGCCGACCGTCGGCGCGGAAATCACAAACGTGATCGCATTTCTGGATCACATTTTCCGCGGAGCGGACGAACGCGCCGCCTTCCGCATCCGCGCCCGCGCGCTGCTCGAGCCGCGGCTCGCGCGCATGGGCTGGGACGCGAAGCCCGGCGAAGAACCCGCCGCCGCGAATCATCGCGCGAGGCTGATCCGCCTGCTCGGCGAAATGGGCGCGCCCGACGTGCTCGCCGAAGCGCAGCGCCGCTTCGAGTCCTTCATCGCGCAGCCCGAGTCACTCGCCGGCGATTTGCGCGGCGCCGTGCTTTCCCTCGCCGGGCAAAATGCGGACGCCGCGACTTGGGATCGCATCCACGCCCTCGGCCAGCGCACGACCGACACCGAGCAAAAGGATCTGCTCTTCACCGCGCTCGCCGCCACCCGCGACGAAGCCCTCTGCGAGCGCGCGCTCGCCCTTTCCCTCGGCGATGATCTTCCCGCCCGGCAAGCCGCCGGTATGGTGAACCGCGTGGCCTCGAATGGTGAGCGGACCGAAAACGCGTGGGCCTTTGCCAAGGCGAACCTTCCCGCCCTCCTCGCGCGCGTGACCGATTTCGAGGCCAACCGCATCGTCCCGCGCATCTTCACGAATTTCACCGACGCCAGCCGTGCGGCGGAACTCGAAAAATTCGCCGAGACGAATTTGCCGTCGCGAGCCGCGCGAGCCGTCGCCCTCGCCGTGGACGAAATCCGTTTCAAAGCCGCCTTTCGCGCCCGCGCCCTCCGCGAAGCCGCCGCGTGGATCGCCGCCGGCTCCGCCGCCGGTCACTGACGCGCTGGTGGGCAGTGAGGGATTCGAACCCACGACCAACTCGGTGTAAACGAGACGCTCTACCGCTGAGCTAACTGCCCGGTTCAGCTACTCCGGGCGACCTGCGCCGCCGGCGCGAGTCCCCGACTATGCGGCATCCGGGCACATGGGCAAGCTCATCCGCGATCACGGCTGCATGGCACCGGCGGAACTGTGGGCTGCACTGGAAATTTTTCGGTAGGGCGCGATGGATTTGCTGCACCCGCTGCTGGATGCCGGAGTGGTCGAAAAAATCGGCGGCCAGAAAACCGGACGCTACGCCTTGCGAAAGTCGTGAACGAACGCAGCGGGCAGAGCGGTGCCATCGTGCCCAGTGTGATCAGGCGAGCCGACCCGCTGCGCGCTCGCGGCTGAGGAAATCACCCGGCTTCATCACTGGCAGGCCGTAGAATCCCACGCCCATCACGCCCCCGAAATCTGCGCGGTCCAGCGTCAGCAAGACATCGGCAGTGGCGGCGGCGGTGAAGAGCACGGGCCGGTCTTTCGACGCGGGGAACACCACGGGCCAGTCAAACGTCAGGACATCCGTCATCACTTCCAGCGAAGGCTTGAGGCGCTGCCATTCATTTTGCGCCGCTGCCGGCAGGCGCTGTCGCACATTCTTCTCCACCTCGCGCACCACGTAGTCACTGGCGAGCAACCGCCAGCCTTGCGCCGCCGCGAGATCGCACACGGCGCGCGAACCTCCCGCCGCGCGCCCGCAGGCGGCGAGCAGCACACTCGCGTCGAGGAAGAGCTTCACTCGCCGGCGCGGAATTTCCGCATGTCCGCCTCATCCTCGTCCATCCACGCCGCGAGCTGTTCGGGGGAAAAAAGGCGCGGCTCGGGCAGCGGCGCGCCCTCGGCGCGCAACTGGCCGGCGACGAAGAGCAGCAGCTCCGTCTTTTCCCTCGGAGACAGGGCGGCGGCGGCGGATTCGATTTCGGCGAGCGTGCTCATGCCGGGAGGATGCTCCTAACGCACCGTGCTGGCAACCTTCCGCCCGCACTGAACGTCTCTTTCACACCTCGCCGCTCGCGCTGGCGTCGGGGAGTCCGGGCGTTCGTCCGCGACGTGGGCGGGTGGCTGGGGCGGTGGCGGGGGAACGCCGCCCGCGCGTCTTCGGAGTGCGGAAGAGCGTGGTCAGTTCTTCGTAGAGGCGGAAGAGGTGCTCGACGCGTTCGCGGTCGGAGTGGAAGGGCTCGGCGCGGTAGCATTTCTCGACGGCGCGATCGAGTTCGGCGTGGGCCTTGGCGAGCGCGGCGGGCATGGTGAGCGGGTCGTAAAGATCGGCCAGCGTGCTCATCCCGCGCGGCGGCAGATGCGGTGCGCGCGCGGCGAGGACGGCCCGCGCTTGAGTCTCCACGCGGGCGCGCTGCGCGGGCGTGGGGTTCGGCCAGGGGAAGTGGTTATGGACGCGACTGAAGTGTTCTCACCCGGCGAAGATGGAAAATGGAGGAACCGGCCCGAGTCGTTGATGCTTCCATCGCTTGAAGGAGATCATGCTGGGATCAAGGTAAAAGGAGCCGTCGCGGAGCTTCGTCGTTCCGAAGATGTTCGTGTTGTATGTCTCAGTTCGACGACTCCCCGTCTCTGCGTTCACTTTGTTGCCGACGTATTTCCAGTCGGGCTCAGCATGGGTGTGGCCGTTGAGGACGGCGAACATGAGATGCACGAAGCGAATGTTTCCCGTGCCCGGCTCGATCGTGAAGCACGCGATGAGATGCCAGCCGGAGTGTCCATTGTGGCTCTCGCCGCCCTTGCCGATTTGGATGGTGCTCTTCACTTCTAGTCCGGCATTTTTGGCCTTTGCGTTGATGAGGTCGGGATACGCTTGGTGGGAGTTGTGCCGATACGGGGAGTGCTCGTGCAGCGAATCGCAAAGGATGTTTGAGACGATGCCGCTGAAGTTGTTGCCCTGAATGTATTCCACGAGCGGCTTGCCGCCGCTGGAAATCAAGTTGGCGTTGATGCGGGCGACGAGGCTCTGCGTGGCGTTCACGGCGGCCTGAATGTGGCTGGTGGTCAGCCCGGGCGGCAGCGGCACTTGCGGGCGGAAGTGGGCGGGGTTGACGACTGGAATTGCGGCGGTGCCGCCGCTGAAAGCGCCGGCGATCAACTGCGCGAGCGGAGTGCCAAGAGCTTTTGCCAACGATTCGAGCACATCCACGCTGAAATTCTCGCGCCCATTTTCCAAGCCGGAGAGGAACTGGTAAGAGATGCCCGTCTTTTCGGCGACCTGATCCTGCGTGAGTTTTTGCTGCTCCCGGAGTCGGCGGGCGTGGCGTCCTATGGCGGTCTTGGCGTCCATTTCGTCTTTGGTTGATACCGTTTCCGGGCTTGCGCGTCTTTCGCCTATAGGCGAATTCTCACGGTATGCCGTCCTACAGACTCCATCACGCCGATTGCTTCGAGTGGCTGCGTGATTGTGCGCCACGCTCGATCCACGCGGTCTGCACCGATCCGCCTTACGGCGTGCTGGAGTTTACGGGGAAGGAGGTCGCGAAGTTGCGTTCCGGGCGTGGCGGCGTGTGGCGGCTCCCGCCCGTCATCGGCGGGAGCAAGCGCGATCCGCTGCCACGATTCACGGTGCTCTCGGAGGCGCAGAAGCAGGAGGTGAAGCGTTTTTTTCACGAATGGAGCAAGGCGTTGTGGCCCGCGCTCGTGCCGGGGGCTCATGTCTGCGTGGCTGGGAACCCAATGCTGCAACATCTCGTCCAGTCGGCGCTCGCCGATGCGGGCTACGAAGTGCGCGGTGCATTGATGCGGATGTATTACAGCTTTCGCGGCGGTGACCGTCCGAAGAATGCAGAGCGGGAATTTCCCGAGGTCTGCGTGACACCAAAGGGAGCTTATGAGCCGTGGATGCTGTTCCGCAAACCGATCAAGTGCCGGACGGTTGCGGAAAACCTGCGCGAGTGGGGAACGGGCGGGCTGCGGCGCTTCTCGGCGGACAAGCCGCTCGCCGATTCGATTCCGAGTGGACGCACGCCGAACAATGAGGAGGCGATCTCAAACCATCCCTGTCTCAAGCCGCAATACTTCATGCGGATTCTCGTTCGGGCCTTGCTGCCACTAGGTCGAGGCGTCTTGCTCGACCCTTTCATGGGCTCAGGCTCTACCATCGCCGCCGCAGAGGCCATCGGCTATGAGTCAGTCGGGGTGGAGTTGGACGAGGAGTATTACCGTTTAGCCAAAGCAGCGATCCCGCGCTTGGCAGTGCTTTATCCGGATTTCAAAGGACAGGAAATCAGGACCGGCGCAGACTACGCGGCACTTGAAACGGAGGACGAATCGCAATTGGCATTTGTTCTGGCAGAGCCGACGAGAGTTGATCGCAAGCAACGATTTCCGAAGGCAGCCGAACTGTAACGAGAACTGCGCATTTCCAACACGACACTCTCGGCGAAGAAAAGCAGAAGGCCGAATCGCTGGGAGAGCTTCGGGCCGCAGTCGGAGCCCTCTGGGTGCGGATGAACTGCGTGAAGACCTCCGGCTGCGCGAAGATGAAAGTATCCTCGGCGAAAAGGCAGAAGAGGATGCGGACGAGGAAGCGTTCGAGTTCGTGGCCGGTGAAGCCGCCGGCCCGCAGCGCGTCGTGCAGCTCGCACATGCGGGTGTAGGCTTTTTCATTCGCCGGATCCTCGGGGTCGAGGCGCACGCGCGTCTGCCCGAGCATGAAGGCGAAGTGGCGGACGTGCTTCGGAAACTCGGCGAGCGTGAAGTGGTGCGGCTGGATTTTGCGCCCGGCGAAAAGCGGCAGATCGCGCTGCTCGTCCGGCTCGAGATCATAGAGGGCAAAGCGCGCGAAATCGGAGACGAGGATGTAGCGCGGAATCTCATCCCAGCGCTGCTCGCTCGTGAGCGCCTCGACGTAGGCGAAGGCCTGGCTCTCGGCCTTGTCGAGGCTCTCGCCGAAGCTCTTGTGCTCGACGAGGAGTTTGCCTTTCCACAGCAGATCAATCGCGCCCTGGTTGCCTTTGAGGTTACGGACGTTTTCCTCGAAGGTCGCAACCGACGCGCGACGCAGGCCGAAGACATTGAAGAAGTCGTTCCAAAACGTCTGCTTCTCCGCGCTCTCGGAGCGGTCGCCCGCGTGCTCGCGCGAGAAGCGGATGGCGCGGTCGCGGACTTCGTTCCAGCCAAGGTGCGGCATGCGCGAAAACGCGCGGCTCAGGCCGCGCCGCCCTCCTCGTTGAAAAGCTCCAGCGCCGTGAAGAACGGCTCCTGGACGTTGATCCCGGCAGGCGACAATCCTCCGCTGAAATTGTGCGGAGAAAGGAATTCCAGATCGGCAAGCCGAACTACGAATATGGCCATGACAATCCTCTGCACTCCGCGTTGGAATCGTTCGAGAGAAAAGTCTCACGGCGCTCGTCTTGAAAATGGAAATGCGGCGATGGATTTCTCCGGCCGCGGTCATTCGCACTCGCTTCGCGGGCAACGGCGACTATGACCTCGTTCGCATTCCGCCTGACCTCCGATGAAATTCAAACTCCTCCTTCTCCTCCTTACCGCCTCCGCCGTGTGCTTCCGCTCGGAGGCAGCCGAGCGGCCGAATGTGATCCTGATTTTGTCCGATGACCAGGGGTTCACCGATTACGGATTCATGGGGCACAAGGTCGTGCGGACGCCGAATCTCGATCGGATGGCGTCGCAAAGTCTGCTCTATACCCGCGGCTATGTCATGCCGGTGTGCTCGCCTTCGCTCGCGTGTCTGCTCACGGGCAAGCTGCCGCACGCGCACGGCATCACGGGCAATGATCTCACGAAAGCCGCGGCCGACGCCGCGAAGGCTGCGGGTGCGCCGGGGCGCGCGCCACTTTCCCGCAAACTGCTCGCAAATTCGCTCCTGCTGCCGAAGGCGCTCACGGCGGCGGGCTACCTCACTTTTCAAACCGGAAAGCTCTGGAATGTGACTGCGGAGGAAGTGGGCTTCACCTCGGGGATGACGAATGCCGAGGGCCGCCACGGCGGTGCGGGCCTCGACATCGGCCGGAAAACGATGCAGCCGATTTTTGATTTCATCGCAAAGGCGCAGTCCGAGAAGAAGCCGTTCTTCGTCTGGTATGCGCCGATGATGCCGCATCTGCCGCACAATCCGCCGGCGGAATATCTCGCGCACTACCAGGGCAAGGGGCTCAGTCCGCAGGCGGAGAAATATTACGGGATGGTCGAATGGTTCGACAAAACGTGCGGCGATTTGGACGGGTATCTCGCGCAGCAGCACCTCGCGGAAAACACGGTGATCCTCTTTCTCACGGACAACGGGTGGGACGCGGAGCAGGGCAACCGCGCGAAACTTTCCCCGTATGAAATGGGGATTCGGACTCCGATTTTCGTCCGGTGGCCCGGAAAAGTGACGGCCCGGCGCGATGAGGAAACGCTGGCCTCCATCATCGATCTCGTGCCCACCATTTTGAAAGTCAGCGGCGTGGCGGTGCCGCCCGAGCTTCCCGGACTGGACCTGCTCGACCGCGCGGCGATGACTGCGCGGAAGACGGTTTTTGTGGAGGCGTACACGCACAACATCGCCGACCTCGACGCGCCGCCCAAGAGCCTCGTCACCCAAGTCGTCATCCACGGCTGGTCAAAGCTCCTCCTCCCCGGACCGGTCCGCCCGGATCAGGCTTACACCTCCGCGCCGAAGGCGATCGAACTTTTCGACCTCAAATCGGATCCGCTGGAAAAAAAGGATCTGGCGGCGGAGCGCGCGGACGAAGTGGATCGGCTGAAGGCGCTGCAGCAGGCCGAGTGGAAATACTGATCGCGAGGAGGCCCGCGCGCATCCGGATTTCCGTGCGCCTCGCGGGCGAAATCTTCGGTGCCGCGTGCGGGCAAGGAACGGCTCGCCAAGGCGCGCGGTGTCGGTTTAGTTCCCGCGCGTCATGACCTCCCCAAAGTTTCTCCTCGCCGCCGCGCTGTTCACTTTCTCCGTCCAGGCGGAGGAAAATTGGCCGCAGTTCCGCGGGCCGAACGGTGACGGGCACTCGGACGCGAAGTCGCTCCCGATCGCGCTCGGCGAGGGTGTGCATGTGAAATGGAAGACGCCGACGCATGGCAAGGCGTGGTCCTCGCCGGTGATCTGGGGGAACGAAGTGTGGCTCACGACGGCGAGCGAGGACGGAAAGGAACTCGGCGTGATGACGTTCGACAAGGCGACGGGGAAGGTGCTCCACGACAAGGTGCTCTTCCACGTGGCCGAGCCGCAATTTTGCCACAAATTCAACAGTTACGCGTCGCCGACGCCGGTGATCGAAGAGGGACGGATCTACGTGAGCTTCGGATCGCCGGCCATCGCGTGCATCGACACGAAGACGTGCGCGGTGCTGTGGGAGCGGCGTGATTTTGTGTGCAATCACTTCCGCGGCGCGGGCAGTTCGCCGGTGATTTGGAACGGGCTGCTCTTTCATAATTTCGACGGCAGCGATCATCAGTTCGTCGTCGCGCTCGACAAAAAGACCGGCAAGACCGCGTGGGAAGTGAAGCGCTCGGTGGACTACAAGGACCTCGAGCCCGACGGAAAAGTGCAGGCGGACGGCGACTGGCGGAAGGGCTTCTCCACGCCGCACGTGACGGAGTGGAACGGCAAGCCGCTGCTGCTCTCCAGCGGCGCGAAGGCGCACTACGCGTACGAGCCCGCGACCGGCAAGGAAGTGTGGCGCTTCGACGAGCACGGCGCGCACAGCGCGGCGGCGCGGCCGGTCGTCGGACACGGCATGTGGTTCATCACGCCGGGCTTTGGGAAAAAGCAGATCATCGCGCTGAAGCTCGGCGGCAGCGGTGCGCTCGATGAGTCTTCCGTCGCGTGGCGCGAGACGAAGGGCGCGCCGAACAAGCCGAGCCTCATCCTCGACGGCGACTATCTTTTCGCCGTGGACGACAAGGGCATCGCGACCTGTCTCGAAGCGAAAACGGGCGCGGTGAAATGGAGCCAGCGGATCGGCGGCGACTACTCGGCCTCGCCGCTGCTCGGCGCGGGCAGGCTGTATTTTTTCAGCGAAAACGGATCGGTGACGATCCTCGCGGCGGCACCGGAATTCAAAAAACTCGGCGAGGGAAAATTCGACGACGGCTTCATGGCCGCGCCGGCGGTGAGCGGGCAGGCGCTCTTCCTGCGCACGAAGTCCGCGCTCTACCGCGTGGAGGAATAGATGCCCTCGCTCGTCGAAAGTCTCGCCCTGCTCGCGGACGCCACGCGGCTGCGGCTGCTGCTGCTGCTCGGCGAGGAGGAGCTGTCCGTCGTGGAGCTTCAGGAGATCCTCGGCATGGGGCAGTCGCGCATCTCAAATCACCTCGCGCAGCTCCGCCAGGCGGGCCTCGTGCGCGACCGGCGCTCCGGGAAAAATATCTACTACACGCTCGTCGAACGCGCGGCGCTGCCGGATCTCGATCCGATCCTGCAGGCCGCGCGCCGCGAAATCGCGGAGGCCGAGCGCGACCGCACGGCGCTGAAAGTCGCGGTGCAAAAACGCAACGATCGCACCCGGGAATATTTCAACAAGCTCGCCGGAAAATTTGGCCGCACGCACTGCCCGGGCCGCACGTGGGAAGCCGTGGCGCATTTCCTTTTCCTCCTCGTGCCGCGGGAGACGATCGCCGCGGATCTCGGCGCGGGCGAAGGCACGCTCGCGCAGCTCCTCGCGAAGCGCGTGCGCAAGGTGATCGCCGTGGATAACAGCGAGAAGATGGTGGAATTCGGCGTGAAGCTCGCGCAGGAGCACGGCCTGCAAAATCTCGAATACCGCCTCGGCGACATCGAGCATCCGCCCATCGATCCGGAGAGTGTGGACCTCGTGCTGCTCAGTCAGGCGCTGCATCACGCGGAGCATCCGCACATCGCGATCGCGGCCGCGCACGGGCTGCTGCGTCCGGGCGGGCGCATCGTCGTGCTCGATCTGCTGCAGCATCAGTTCGAGGAGGCGCGGGAACTTTACGCCGATCGCTGGCTCGGCTTCGGCGAGGCGGATCTGCACGGGTGGCTGGAGAAGGCGGGCTTCACCGGCATCGAAGTGATGACCGTGGCGCGCGAGCCGCAGCCGCCGCACTTGCAGACGCTGCTCGCGACGGGCGTGCGCGGCTGAGCGCGCGCCGCTGCGACGTTCACTCCGCGCGGATCTCGATCGGCGTACCGATGTGGACTTTCTCGTAGATGAAGCGCGCGACCTCCTCCGGCACGCGGATCGATCCCTGCGCCGCGGGATAGCCCGGCAGCGTGCCGCCGTGGATGCCGAATCCATTCGCCGTGAAGCGGCAGAAATACGGCATCGGATCCGCGACGTAGTGCGTGCCCGCGGGCGCGACATCGAGCTTCATGCTGATGCCCGAACGCACCGTGCGCCCGCGCTTGTCCACGAAACTGCCGTAGGTCGAGGACTGCTGGTTGCGGATTTTTTCCAGCACGGTGAATGAGCCCACCGGCGTCGGCGCGCCGCGTTTCCCCGAGGAGATCGGCGTGTCCACGGAGACCTCCGCGCCGACCATGAGCGTCGCGCGCTGCGTCGCGAGATTCACGACGATGCGCATGTTCTCAGGCGTGCCTTTCAAATACACCTCCGGAAATGTGCGCCACGGCTCCTGCTTGTGGATCAAGTCCTTCGCCTGCTTCATCAGCAGCACCGGCGGCTCCGGCGGCACGGGGGGCAACGGCGAGTCCTCGGGCGCGGCATCTCCGCACGGAAGCGCGAGGCAGCACGCGGCTGCGGCGACGACGGGACGGATCATGGGGAACATGCTGCGCCGTTTGTAAGAAACGCCTTCTCCGCGTCGCAATGACAGAAATCGCCGAGGCGCGTTGCCAGCGCGCGCGCGCGTGCCTATAAGCCGCTTCACTTCCCACCGTGACCTTCCGAGCAATCATCATCGCGACACTGGCTCTCGCCTCCGCATCCTTCGCCACCGCGGAGACCCGGCGGGACGGCCAGGGCGCTGCGCCACCGCCGGTGATTTCGCAGACGATCGCGGCGCGGCGCGGCGAGAAAATCACGGTGCCGCTCGGCATCCACGGCACTCGCGGGGAGCTGCTGGAATTCCTCATCCGCACGCCGCCCGGACATGGAAGGCTGTCGCCGGTGAAGAGCCTCACGATGAATTCGGCGGCGGTGATCTATACTCCCGCCGCCCGCGCGACCGCGACGGAAGATCGCTTTGCCTACGCGGTGCGCGGCTCGCAGGGCGTCTCCGCGCCCGGCGTGATCGTGCTGCGCTTTGCCGAGCCGATCACCGCCGCACCGCGGCTGCGTGCGCCGAACGAGATCGAATTTGCGCCCGTCTTTCCCGGAGAACGCAGCACGGCGGAAATGGAACTCGCCAACGAAGGCGGCGGCATGCTCGAGGGCGAAGTCGCCGCGCCGGAACCGTGGAGCATCGAGGGCCTGAAATTTTTCCGCCTCGCCGCGGGACAGCGCACGGCGATCAAGCTCGTCTTCACCCCCGCGCAGCCCGGCGTGCGAAACGGCGAGGCTGTCATCACCGGCACGCAGCGGAAAGTGATCCCGCTGCGCGCGACCGCCGAGGAGCGGCTCGCCGCGAGTCCGGCGCTCCTGAAGCTCGTCGCGCGACCCGGCAGCCAGACGCGGAGCGGCACGGTGAACATTGCGAATCATTCCGAGGAAGACGCGACCGTCGCCGTCGAGGCCGGCGCACGACTGCTCACCGATCGCATCGTAAAAGTACCCGCGCACGGCACCGCGGCGCTGCCGATTTTTGCCGATGCCGCCGATGTCGCGGCCTTCGACGAGGTCGTGAAATTGAGCAGCAGAGAATGGCAATCGGTCGTGCGCGTCCACTCCGTCGCGGTTGGCGGGATTCTGCAATTCACCGGGAACGAAGTGGCCATCGCCGGCAGCGCGACGGATGCGAATGCGAGCGCGAGCGCGATTTTGGAAAACAGCGGCGGCGAGGCGCTCACCGTACGGCTGGATGTCGTGAAGCCGTTCGAGGTGGAGGATCGCGTGGTGACCGTCCCGGCGCGCGGCCGCGTGGAGATTTCGGTCTTCGTACGCGACGCGGCGGCGGGCACCTTTCGATCGACGATGAAAGCGATCGGCGAAGGCGGCTCCGCGGCCGTGTCCGTGGTCGCGGAGATTTCGGAAGCGCGCGCGCAGCGTACGCCGGCACCGCCGGTGAGGGCGCCGGAGGAAAAAATCCCGGCCAGCGAGACGCTGGAAAACAGCGGGGAAAATGACGCGCCTTTGATCTCACCGAATGCGCGCGAGGTGCCGAATGCACTCGGCAAATTCGCCCGCGCGACCGGCACGGACTCGGCGAGGATCGAGTGGCCGATGAGTCTCGGGCCGCTCGAAAATGCGCGCGCGGAAGAGCGTGTGCTCTCGCTTTTGCCGAACGACGAATTGCAGATCGCGTGGACGCCGATCGCTGCCGCGACCATCACGCCCGGCGCGGATCGTGCGACGGCGGAACTGCGCGGCCTCAAGCCCGGGACACTCTACGCGGTGCGCATCGTCTCGGGAAAAGACGCGGACTCATCGGTGCTCTTCACGACGGAATTCCGCACCTCGCCGAAGAAGCCGCTCTACTCCGGATCGCTGAGCACACCGCTGCTGGTGCTCGCGCTCTGCGTGCTGCTGTTCGCGATCTGGCGTTCGCGCCGCGCGCCGGTGGATCGGAAAAAATAACGCGGCACTCAGTCCGCGAGCACCGCTTCGATCGGGGATTCCGCCTTCGCCACCGGCTCGCCCTTCAGCCACAGCGCGCCTTTGCCGAGTTTCAGCAAGCCCGGCACGTCGCCGAATTTCGCGGCCGCGGGCTGGAACCACGGACTGTAAATGCTCTCCGCATTGACGAACCGGACACCCTGCGCATCGAGCACCGCCTTGTTCACAAATCCATCCGCCAGCGCGCGCGCGGCGGCGGCGATCGCCGCGGTCTTGTCGAGCGCGATGAGCGTGACGCGCGTGGAGTGGTGCTCATGGTCGCGCACGAAGGCGAGCAGCGTGAGCACATCGTGCGTGCGCTGGACGAACAGCGAGTCATTGTAGCCAAACGTAAACGCCGCAGCCTCGCGCGGGTTTTTCACTTTGCGCACCGGCGTGTCCGACTGGCCGTCGAACAAAAATTCGCCCTGCATGAAAAGATCCGCCGCGATCACGCTCACGCCGGACGCAAGCAGGCGCGCCACGTCCGCGCCCGGCTGATCGCCATCGAGCAGGGCGGACTTTCCTTTTTCCGTGAGCCAAATCGCCGTGTGGCCGTTCCATTTTTTCGGATGGAAAAAGAGGCACGGCACGGCTTCGTGGCGCGCTTCGTTCTCCACGACGCCGCGCAGCAGCCACCAGTCGCCGCGGTCTTCCTTTTTGAAAGTCGAGCGATCCATCACCGCCTTTTCGCCCGCGAGCGTGCGGGTGAAAATCGCGTCGAGCGCGGGGCGTGCGATCTTTTCAAAGTCGGCCGCGAGCGACTTGTCGCTGTCGTCCTTCATCCAGTGCAGGAGCTTTTTCTCGAAGTCCGAACCGCCCGCCGGCGCGGGGTGCTGTGCGTCCCACACCGTGAGTTGCTCGCGCGTGAGCGGCTCGTAATCGCGCTCCTGCAGCCGATCCGCGGCGAGACCGAGGCGGAAGTGCGTGTTGAAAAAATCGTAGATGTGCTCGCGCGTGACGAGGTTGTAGTTGTGCGGAAAATCCGGGTGGTCGAAGAGCTTCACGCTGTCCGGCGCGCCGAGATTTTTCCAGTGCTGCGCGAGATCGGGGAAGCCCTTCGTGGACATGTTCACCGTCCAGTCGTGCGCGGTCGTGAGGCCCATCGGGCGCGGCGCGAAGAGCGCGGCAAATTCAATGTTGCCCGTGCGAATGCGCAGCAGGCTCGCATTTTCACACGTGCAGCCGCCCTGCATCGCGGTGCTCACCATCACGCACGGCACCGCGACGGTGATGCGCGGATCGAGCGCCGCGAGGAGCATGGATTGCGT
>JBBSEI010000008.1:0-85767 GCA_038239865.1 Chthoniobacterales bacterium | reverse complement strand
GCCTGCGGAAAAAGCTCAAGCGTGGGTTCGCTGCGGGCAACCAGCCCGTCCCGCGTTCCTGCCTCGGCGTGCCGGCCATCGGCGGCGAGGGGCAGGGCTTCTTCCGGGGGAAAATGAACGGCTGTCGCGCGGGGCGGCAGTTATCGTGGAATGGCGGATAGTTTGTCCGTCCCCCCGGCTTTATCAGCCTATCCCTTGTTCCCCTGCGTCTGAATCATCGTCTGAATCATATATTTCAAATCGATCATGGAAAAATCCCGGTTCCTTGCCGAAGATCAGACGTGTGTTGACGATTTCGTCGAACAGGAGAGCCACAATAGGCTTGTTATCCTCCAGCACGGCAACTCGAATTGCTCGTAGAGTGTAAACCTGTCCGCGCACAGGTAGGGCGTTACTTAGCGCAGCCCGTTCGCAAGTAAACGAATCATCAATGCAGACCATTTTCTCACCTCTGACCTTCTTTTCCATTTCGTCCTCAATTTTCGCGAACTCAAATCGCTTGGTCGCCTTGAGCTGGTAGAGGCTCTTTTCCATTTCTTCCTCAACGTCCGAGAATCTTGATCTCAGGCAGGCAGCAATCGTTGCGGTAGTTTCATCGTTAGGCGTGGCGTCTGTTGGCAACTGATTGTTCTTCTGCCGCGGGGTGAGCGTCAGCGCCTCCGCGGAGAGGCTGTTGGTGATGATGCCGCCGCTCGCGAGCAGGAGGCTGCGCAGGAGCGTGCGGCGGTCGAGGCGGATATGAAAAGCGCGGTCAGTGGTGCTCATGGGAGGAGTTGGTGACGACTTGAATCTCGAATTCATGCTCTTTTTCTTTGAAGGCTGCTAGGATGTAAGTCTCATCGTTGGATTTCTGCTCGAAGATACGAATGCCATCTTTGAGCTGCCGCCACAACTCGGGGAGATTGTCACGGCAGTTCTGAAACACCATTACTTTAATTGGTGCCTTCGCCAACAACAGCTTCTCGAAGTCATAGTGGATCTCATCGGCATCTCTTGCCCATTCCGATTCAAGAACAAGCGCCACTTCGCGAAGAAACCTATTTGAGTCGTTTCTGAACCAGACAAGGTCATAAAGCCACTCCGTATTGGATTCATCGAGCTTGGGGCACACCAAGTACTCGTGCCTGTGAGCGATTTTTGTCATCTCACTCTTGAGCAATGCTGTCCATTCGGTGTCGCCTCCCATACCGCGTTCAAGAGTCTGAGGCATGCTCTTGATGGAATTGATGATTTCTCTTTCGAGGTCGGCTTTAATTGTTGCTGTTGGGTTCATTGGTCGTGTTGGTAGTGAAACAGGTTAAAGAGGGGAACAAGCGACAGACTGATCATTCGTTCGGCGGAAGTCAATATCCCCGTCCTACGGCACCATCTTGCTGGCCGAGTCGCTCCACGGACCGGGGCAGTTGGGCCGTTGGCGGCGGCGGCTGCCGTGGCACCCGCTATCTCCGCAGCGCATTGATCAGCTCATCCACCTTGTCGGCGATGGGCTGCACCTCGAATTGCTGCGGCGGGTTGTTGCTGATGCTCAGGCTGAGATTGCCGACGCCGTTGCTGTTGTTGCTGGTTCCGGCGATGGCAGCATTGAGCTGCGCCTGCAAGTTGGCGATCTGTGCGGCTTGGGAGTCTATCAGCGCCTTCAGTTCGTTGAGCTGGTTCCGGATGAGCACGGCGTCGAGGTCGTCGCCGGCGGCGGGCTTGGTCGGGTCGAAGGGCATGGGGGGAGTTTGGGATTAAGATTTTGCAAAGCTCACGCGGCACTCTGCGCGGGGCAGATGAGAGCGACATCCGGGAAATACGTGCGGTAGCGCGCCGCGTCGCGGGTGAGCAGCGTGTGGCCCTCCGTCTCCGCGTGCGCGCCGATGTAGAAATCCGGCAGCGGGGCCGTGCGCGTGCCGCCGCGTGCGCGGTATTCGCGATGCGCCGCGGCGGCGACAGTCGAAGCCTCGAACGGCAGCGGCTCCTTCTGCACTCCCGCCTGCATCAGCCACGCGTCAAGTCGCGGCCAGTCGAAATCAAAGGCGGGGGCAATCTCCGCGCAGATGATTGGGTTCACGAGGATCCGCCCTCCATCCCTTGCGTTGCGCAGCCCGGCGGCAGACCACTCCAGCCACAGCGGATCCTCCGCGAGGATGTCGAGCCACACATTCGCATCCACGATGACGCTGCCGGCCATCAGTCTTCTCCCCGCGTTTCCCGCATCCGCTCATCCGTGGTCAGTCGCCCCTTTGCGATGCCCACGCTTGCCGCAAGCCATCGCTCGAAATCCTCCGTCTTGTCCATGCGAGTCCCGGCGTCCGTCCTCTGCGGATGGGACTCCATCCAGCGGCGGATTTCCTCCCACTGCTCGGGCGGAAGTTTCCCGATGGCCTGTTCGATTTCAGCGACGGAGCTCATGCCGGGGAAAGTAACCCGTCTCCGGGGTCAAGCTCAAGCTGCGCTTTTCTCCCCTCTCCCGCTCTCCAGGTCTTGCATCATCAGCCGACCACAATCTCGGCACTCAGTTACAAAAAACTGCTCGCCAATGCCCGGCACCGCAGAATCCCATCCGGCGTGCTCAGCGTCTCCCCCGCCATCATTCCCCCGCTCGATTCCGGCTTCGTCCCTGCCGTTCTGTGGAACCGCGAATTCCGCCGCCGCTGCGCGCCCGCTTCCGAGCCGCTCGCCCTCGCGCTCGAACGGCCGGACGGCACGGTGTCGCGCTTCGACACGCGCATCCTTCCGCATTCCGGCGCGGACTCCGCGCTCAACTTCCGCTACATCGAGCGCCTGGTGAAAATGCTGCTGTGGTCGCGGGGCGGCTGCCGCATTTTCATCGGCGGAAATGCGAGCATCGCGGACCTCCTGCGCGGGATGTATTCGCCCGGCGGCGAGCGGAGATTCGACTGCGATTTCGTCGGCGCGCGAACGTATGGGCGGCCCATTGAAATCATCGCCTGCGAACCCTCCGACGTGCCGGCAGAAAACGAAAACACCGTCCCGCTCGGGCGGCATCTCGACGGCTGCCGCATCGGCTTCGACCTCGGCGGATCGGATCGGAAGTGCGCCGCGCTGATCGATGGCAAGGTCGTCTTTTCCGAGGAGATCGCGTGGGACCCGTATTTCCAGAGCGACCCGCAATACCACTACGACGGCATCAACGACACGCTGCGCCGCGCCGCCGCGCATCTGCCGCGCGTGGACGCCATCGGCGGCAGCGCGGCGGGCGTGTATGTGAACAACGAGGCGCGCGCCGGATCGCTCTTTCGCGGCGTGCCGCAGGCGGCGTTCGACCAACGCATCCGCCGGATTTTCTTCGACCTCCAGCGCGAGTGGGGCGGCGTGCCGTTTGAAGTCGCGAACGACGGCGAGGTCACCGCGCTCGCCGCCTCGATGAGCTTCGGCGAAAATCGAGTGCTCGGCATCAGCATGGGCACGAGCGTCGCGGCGGGCTACGTGACGGCGAGCGGCGCGATCACGCCATGGCTGAACGAACTCGCATTCGCACCCGTGGACTACCGCGACGACGCACCTGCCGACGAGTGGAGCGGCGACCGCGGCTGCGCCGTTCAGTATTTCTGCCAGCAAGGCGTCGCGCGTCTCGCACCACTCGCGGGCCTCGCTTTTCCCACGGAGATGAAATTCGCGGAGCAGCTCGTCGAGGTGCAGCACCTCATGAGCGCTGGCGACACACGCGCACGGCGCATCTACGAGACCATCGGCGTCTGCTTCGGCTACGCCATCGCGCACTACGCGGAGTTTTACGACATCGGCACGCTGCTCATCCTCGGCCGCGTGACGAGCGGCGAAGGCGGCAATCTGCTGCTCGCAAAAGCAGGCGAGGTGCTGCACGCGGAATTCCCCGAACTGGCAAAGCGCATCACGCTCCGCACGCCCGATGAAAAGGACAAGCGCCACGGCCAAGCCGTCGCCGCCGCGAGCTTGCCCGCGCTGCGCAAATAGCCGACGAACACGCAGCATGAAGTTTCACCTTCCCTCCGCGGAAATCTTCGTCCCCGACGGACTGGCCGCCGCCGATGCGCTCGCGCGTGTCACACATCTCGGGATCGGGGCGCATCAGGATGATCTCGAGTTCATGGCGTTCCACGGCATTCGCGCATGTTTTCACAGCGAGACGGAGTGGTTCGGCGGCGTGACGTGCACGAATGGCAGCGGCAGCGCGCGCACCGGAGCGTATGCGGATTTTTCCGACGAAGAAATGATGGTGGTGCGACGCGAAGAGCAGCGGCAGGCGGCGATCGTGGGGCGTTTCGGCGCGATGGTGCAGCTCGATTACCCGAGCGGAATTGCGAAGGACGCGACTGACACCCGGCTGCGTGAGGACTTGCGCGCGATCCTCGCGGCTTCGAGGCCGCGCGTCGTTTACACGCACAACCCGGCAGACAAGCACGACACGCACATCGCGGTCGTCGTGCCGGTGATCCAGGCGATCCGCGATCTTCCTCGCGAGCAGCGCCCGCAGGCGGTGCATGGCTGCGAAGTGTGGCGCGATCTCGACTGGCTCGGCGACGCGGAAAAGATCGTCCACGATGTGAGCGGTCACGACAGCCTCGCGGCGGCGCTGAACGGAATCTTCGACAGCCAGATCGCCGGAGGAAAACGCTACGACCTCGCCGTGCTGGGCCGCCGCCGCGCGAACGCCACGTTTTTCCAAAGTCACGGAGTGGATCGCAGCGACGCGCTCGCCTTCGCGATGGACCTCACGCCGCTCGCGCACGACGACTCGCTCGACATCGTCGCATACGTGACCGGCGCGATCGACCGCTTCCGCGACGATGTCGACGCAAAGCTCCGCGCGCGGCTCGGGAAATAGCGGCGCGATCCTTTTTCACGAACATGGAAATCATCATCCAGCCCTCGCCCGAAGCGGGCAGCATCATCGCCGCGCGGATCATCGCGAAGCTCGTGCGGACGAAACCGGACTGCGTGCTCGGACTCGCGACGGGCAGCACGCCGCTCGGCACCTACCGTGAACTCGCGCGCATGCACCGCGAGGAGTCGCTCGATTTTTCAAACGTCACCACTTTCAACCTCGACGAATACGTCGGCCTGCCGCCGGAGCATCCGCAGAGCTACCGCGCGTTCATGGCGGAGCACTTCTTCCGGGATGTGAATGCCGACGCGCGACGCACGCACATCCCCGACGGCATGGCGCGCGACGTGCCCGCGGAATGCGCGCGCTACGAGGCGGCGATCATCGCGGCGGGCGGGATCGATCTGCAACTGCTCGGCATCGGCACGGACGGGCACATCGGTTTCAACGAGCCGTCCTCATCGCTCGCCTCGCGGACGCGCATCAAGACGCTCACGGAGCGGACGCGCGCGGACAATGCGAGGTTCTTCGGCGGCGATCTTGCGCAGGTGCCGTTGCACTGCATCACGATGGGCGTCGGGACGATCATGGCCTCGCGCGAGGTGCTCATGCTCGCCTTTGGCGCGAACAAGGCCGATGCGGTGGCCGCGGCGGTCGAGGGGCCGATCACCGCGATGAATCCCGCGAGCGTGCTGCAAATGCACGCGGTCGCGAAGTGTGTCGCGGACGAGGCGGCGGCGGCAAAGCTGGCGCGGCGCGAGTACTACCGCTGGGTCTTCGACCACAAGCCGGACTGGCAGAAGATCAGCGGTTAGCTCCGGGAGCTGTCGCGGGCTGCGGAGGGGGCGGACCGGCGGGCGCGGGCGGCGTCCACGGCTCGCTCGGAAAGACGATGGATTTTGGTTTCCCGATGAGTCGGAAACCGGGCGATGAAAGGCGCACCTCGATCGTGTGCGAGCGGCCGTCGCGCAGCCACGCGGGCAGATCCGCGTGGAAGCCGATGGCCCCGTCGCCGAACCGTTTTTCGCGGAGGTCGGGGCGGGGCAAATTGCTCTGCACCCGCGCGACCCATGTGTGATCGGCGTAGGCGTCCACGGTGATGGCCGTTCCGGCTTTGTCCTTTTGCCACACGTAGCCGGAGACGCTGCGGTAGTCGGCCTCCTCGACATTCGCCTCGTACGGCGGCGGCGGCGGCGTGAGGCGCCCGCTGAAAAGCAACATGCCGAGCGCGATGATGTGGAAGGTGATCGCGACATTCAGCGCGCGCCACCACGGGCCGTCGCCCCACACTTTGGCGTGCTTGTTCCAGCGCACGAACACATCGTAGCCGCAGAGCAGCACGGCGTGGTACATGCCGTACGCGATGTAGTGAAAATTGAGCCCGTGCCAGATGCCCATGAGGCCAAAAGTGAGGAACAGGCCGAGGTAGCTTGCCGTGTATTTGCCCTTGAACCACTTCCCTTTCATCGCCGCGAGCTGGAAGCGCATGTGGATGTGATCGCGGAACCAGAACGACAGACTGATGTGCCACCGCGTCCAAAAATCGCGGATGTTCCGCGCGAGGAAGGGCAGCGCGAAATTCTCCGGCGACTTCACGCCCATCAGTCGCGACACGCCGACGGCAAACGCGCTGTAGCCCGCGAAATCGAAGAAGAGGTAAAACGTGTACACGTACATGTAGCCCGCGTAGCCCCAGAAGCCGGCGACCTTCAGCAGCGGAACGCGCAGGTGCCGATCGATTTCCGCGGCGATGATGAATTTGTAGAGGAAGCCGCGCATCACGCGCTGGATGCAAAAATCGAGATCGTCGAGGAACTCCGCGCGCGTGCGCCCTTTCCCCCAATCCTGCCCGAAGCGCCGGTAGCGATCGATCGGACCGGAGGACACCGTCGGGAAGAAAAACAGGAAGGCGAAGAGCTGGCCTGGTGCGAGCGATTTCACGACGCCGTCGCGGATGGAGAAAATCACATCGAGCGCGCGGAAGGTGACGTAGCTGATGCCGAGGTAGCCGAAGACGCTCTCGTGCGAGGCGAAAGGGAGGAGGCGATTCAGCAGCAGCGGCGCGAGCGTGAGGAGCATCGCGGCGTAAAAGGTGCGGTTCGATTTCCAGCGCAGGAAGACGAATGGCACCCACATTTGCCACGCGATGCAGACGAGAAAAAGATAGAGCGGGGAAAATTCGACGCCCGCCGTGGTGTTCGTCCACGGACGCGTGAGCAGCGCGCCGCCGGGCTCGGGCAGATGGGCGCCCGCGAGCCGCAGCACGGTGTTGTCGTGATGCGCGAAGATGAATCCGAGGATCGGCAGCGTGACGATGAAGCACCAGCGCGCGCCCGCGTCCCCGAACGCCGCGACCACGATCAGGAAAAGCGCGAAGACCCACGCCGTTTGGAGTTGCCGGATGAAATGGCCGAACACATCCGCATCCGCGATGGGCGACACGATCGCGACGACGAACGTGACGATGAACGGAACCAGCAGCACGACTCCCGCCATGGCGGCGACGCGCGACCAGCGCTTTTCAAAAAGCCCGAGCGCGAGGATCGGCAGCACCGCGTAGAGCAGCAGCAGGCCGAAGAACGTCCAGTTCGCGAAGGGACTCATACCGTCGCAACCGTCGGCAAAACCAGGCAGGCACTCTTGAATGCGAGACGTGTCATTTCGCGGTCACCGCGCGGCTAGATCATCTCCGCGAGTTTTTTCCGATCCGCCTTGCCGTTGTTGTTCATGGGGAAGCTGTCGAGAAAATGGAATTTCCGCGGCACCATGTACGCGGGCAACCGATCGGCGAGGTGCGTTTTCAATTTCGCCGCCTGCTCGAAATCCGTGCCCTGCTTCGCGCCGCTCAGCACCACAAAGGCGGCGAGCGAATCGATGATCTCGCCCTTTCGCACCGGCAGCACCACCGCGTCCGCGATTTCCGGCAGCGCGCGCAGGTTCGCCTCGAGGTCGCCGAGTTCGATGCGGTAGCCGTGCAGCTTGATCTGGCTGTCCATGCGGCCTTCGCAAAAAAGCATGCCGTCGCGGTCGCGGCCCCAGTCGCCGGTGCGGTAGGCGCGCGTGTCTTCGAGCGGGTAAAATGCCTTCGCCGTGAGATCGTCGCGCTTGAGGTAGCCGGGGCTCACATTTGGCCCCGCGATCACGATCTCACCGCGCTCGCCGGGCGGCACGGCCTTGCCATCTTCGCCGCGGATGATGACGCGCGTGCCGGTCATCACACGCCCGATCGGCAGCGGATTCCACTGCACGATGACCTCGCGCGTGATGCCTGTTTTCGTCATCGCGACAGTCGCCTCGGTCGGGCCGTACGTGTTCCAGATCGGCACGCCGGGGAAACGTTCGAGCAATTGCGACGCGGTCTCCGGCGCGAGCGTCTCTCCGCAAAAATAAAACGCGCGCACGTCGGGCATCATCGTCGCGTTGAATCCTTTTTCGATCATGCACATCTGCGCAAAGGACGGCGTGCTCATCCACTGCGTCGCCCCGCATTCGCGCAGCGCGATGAAAAGCGCGCGCAAGTTCGTGATGTGATCCTTGGTGAGGCTGAAGATCGTGTTGCCCGAGCTGAGCGCGAGGTAGAGGTCATGCACCGAGAGGTCGAAGGTGAACGGCGCGTGGTTCAGAAAAACTTCGCCGCCCTCGCGGAAATTTCCGTCCGCGTGCATCCACGCGAGATAGTGATTCAAATTTGCCAGCGTGATCACCACGCCCTTCGGCTCGCCCGTGCTGCCGCTCGTGAAGAGGATGTAAAAAGGATCGTCGTTTCCGAGTGGCTTTCGCTCATACTCTATCGCGCCCGCAGCGGCGACGACCTCCGCGACCTTTGCGGGATTGAGCACGATTTCCGCGCCGGCGATTTCCACCACGCGCTCCATGCGCTGCGGCGGCGTCATGTAGTCGATCGGCACATACGGCCGTCCGGATTTTACCGCGGCGAGAAAGGCGACGAGCATCTCAGGTTCCTTGTGCCCGTGCACCGCGACGGGGCTGCGCTTGTCGCCGAGTTGCGCGTCGAGCCACGCGGCGAGCGCGTTGCTTTTGGCGAGCAGTTCGCCGTGCGTCATGCGCCGGTCGCCGCTCACTTGCGCGAGGCGATTGGGCGCGGTGCGGCCGTGTTTTTCAATCCTGTCGAGAAGGTGCATGGCTAGAATTCCGCGTAAACAAACTCCGGGGTCTCAAAATTTCCGCGACCGTAAATCGCCACGAGCACAGCGAGGATCGCGAGGTAGTACAGCGCGAGCACCGCGGGCCGCGCGCGCGGATGGGCCTCGAGCCAGCTTTTCGCAAAATCGATCACGCCGCGAGCCGCTGTTGCACGTCGGCGACCATCTTCGCCGGCGTCGCCCACGCGTCGCGGTCAAATTCCGCGGGGGAAATTTCCACGCCGATCTCCTGCTGGAGGGCGACGATGAGTTCCACGGTCTTCATCGAGTCGAGGATTTGCAGCTCATAGAGCGCGAGGTCGGGATTCGTCCGCACTTCTTCCGTGTCGGCGACCCGCGCGAGAACATCGAGGACTTGGTCGTTGGTGGCGGTGGCCATATTCGTGGTGGGAATTGCGGGCTCGCCCGCTAGTTACGGGTCTTCTGCGGCTGGTGGTAAAAATCGTCAAGAACCTTGTTGAACAGCATCCAGCCGCGCTCGCCGGGGTGATCCAGATTGTCCGCGAAGAAGGTCGGGTCGTTTTCGTACTGGCTGAAATAAACGAGCTGCACGCCGTATTTGCCCGCGAGTCGGTTCAGTTCCACGCCGTACGCCTTGCGCGCTTCCGCCGAAACGCCGGTCGTCTCGAGGTCCGGCCCGTGCAGCGGCATCGAGATGAGAAGGGCGTCGGATCCCATTTCCTTCAGCGTGCGCAGCAGCAGCTCGAAGTCATCCCATTCATCCGCCCCCTTCAGGACTTTCAAAAAATCCGCGTCGCGTGATCCCTTCGGCCGCTTCGCGAGGCGCGGGACGATCGGCGGGCGCGTCGCCTTCACCTTCACGCTCGTCTTGCGCAGGATTTCCTTCCAGTTCAGTCCCGGGATCCGGTGCGGCTTCGGATTTTTTTCCTCGATGGTTTCCGCGATGTGCAGCCCGGCCTCGATGTGATCCTGCGCGCGCCCGACGGCATTCGCGAGTTTGCCGAGCGGCCAGATCGCGGCGTAAAGCGCGCGGTCGAGCGCCGTGTCGCCGGCGAGCCGGCGCAGCCCAAATTCCAGCGCCCAATTTCCCTCGATCGTCTCCGGGTATTCGATCATCCGGCGCGCCGCGTCGCGCCGCAATTCCGGCGTGAGATGCGTGCTGAACGCCAGCTCCATCGCCTGGAGCGCGCTGAAGTTTCCCTCGTAATAATCCTGGTTCACTTTCTCCGAAAAAAAGTAACTCGGCGAAATCGAGAACGCGACTTTCCGCCCCTCGATGTAGCGGCCGAGCGACGCGATTTTCTGCATGATCGCCAGCGAAGTCGTGCCCGGCTTGCCGACCGGAAAGGCGCGAAAACCCGTCGGGTATTGCTCGAAGAATTCGCTCGCCTTGCCATGCACCGGCGACACCAGTTCCGAACTGCCGTAGAGCACCAGCAGATCCGGCTGCGAAAATGCCGTCTTTTGCAGTGCGACGCCCTGCAATTTCAGATCGCCAAACTCGTCCGCAAAATTGTGGATGTAACGGTCCTCCGCCTTCGCGCACAGCAGCACCGTCGCGAGCGCGCAGACGATCGCAAAGCCGGCGGCGATGCCGAATGCGCGGAGGTGCGGTCTCGTGGTCGGAGCAGTCACGGGGGGAACGATGCGATCAGAGTAAACGATGCACAGAGGAGTCAACCCTTTGCACGAAACGATGCGGATGATTTTGAAAATCGGATCATCGTCGTCCGCCGATCCAGACTTTGCGCGCCCGCGGCTGCACGCCTTGCGCTGCACAGGCGGACGGTGCTACGCATCGCCTTCCGTGCGCATCCTGATCGCTCCCGACAAATTCAAAGGCTCACTTTCCGCTCCGGCGGCGGCGGATGCGATCGCGCGCGGGCTCCGCTCGGTGTGGCCGGATGCGCAACTCGACCTCGCGCCGATCGCGGACGGCGGCGAGGGTTTCGCCGAATCGCTCGCCGTCGCACTCGGCGCGGAATGGGTGAAGGTCGCGAGCCACGACGCGATCGGGCGCCCGATCGAAGCACGTTACGCGTGGGTGCCGGGTGAAAATCTCGCCGTGCTCGAAATGAGCGAGGCCAGCGGATTGCACCGCCTCGCCGCGGATGAACTCGACCCGCTGCGCGCGGACACATTCGGGACCGGCGTGCTCATCGCGCACGCGACCGCCCGCGGCGCGCGGCGGATCTTGGTCGGCCTCGGCGGGAGCGCCACGACGGATGGCGGCGCGGGCGCGGCGCGCGCGCTCGGGTTTCGCTTTCTCGATGGCGATGGGTGCGAATTCGCCGCGACGCCCGGAACGCTCCCCTCGCTCGTGCGCATCGAGCGACCGGCGGATCTGCGACTGCCGGAAATTTTCGCCGCCTGCGATGTGCAAAATCCGCTGCTCGGCGACCGCGGCGCGGCGCGGGTGTACGGGCCGCAAAAAGGCGCGGACCCGGCCACCGTGGAATTGCTCGAACACGCAATTTCACGACTCGCGGATGTCTGCACCGCGAGCCTCGGCGGCGATCATCGCAATGTCGCGGGCTCCGGTGCCGCCGGCGGTTTGGGATTTGGCCTGCTCACTTTTTGCCACGCGGCGATCCGGCCCGGCTTCGACATGATCGCGGAGACGCTGCACCTCGAAGCACGCATCGCGGCAGCCGATCTCGTGATCACCGGCGAAGGCCGCATCGATGATCAGACGCTCGACGGCAAGGGCCCCGCGGGAGTCGCCGCACTCGCGCGCAAGGCAGGCCGGCGCGTGATCGCTTTTGGCGGCTCGATCACCGCGGCTGCCGAAGCTGCCGGCATTTTCGACGCGCTGATCCCCATTACGGATCGTCCGCTCGCGCTGGCCGACGCGATGCACGAGGCGGCCACGCTCCTCGAACGCTCCAGCGCGCGCGCCGCACAGCTCATCGGCATCCGGACGTAGCCGCGCCCGCACACGGCAAAGGACCGGCATTGCACGAGGAGCCGGGAACGGAAGTCCACGTCCGCGCTCTGCCGAGCGCCCGCGTTCAAAAGAAAAACGGGCTTCCCCGCGAAGGGAAGCCCGTCTTGCAAATGTGTCGGCAGCGACTCGACTACTTCTTGTCGGAAGCAGCCGGATTGTCGGCGATCTTGATGCCGTAGCCGACGATGATTTTCTTCGCGTCCTCATCACCCTTCGTCGCGAGATCGTTCACGTCTTTCATCAGATCGGTGAAGGTCTTCTGGAGTTGCTCGGACTGCGTAACGAGCGGCTTGCGGTCCTCGATGGCCTTCGCGAGTTTCTCCTTGTTGTCCTTGAGCGCGACGATCTGCTTGTCCGCATTCGTGCTCTGCCATTTCATCGTGTCGGTCGCGGTCGAGACGCCGTTGATCTGGCTCAAAAAGAGCACCGAAAGCGCCAGCGCCACGAGGGCGACTGGGACGTGGATGCTGATGAAGGGGTTTTGGGATTCCTGGTATTCCATGGCTGTGGGTAGGTTTGAGAGTGAGAATTACGGGCGGAGTGCAGGCGCGCTGGGGGTGGCGGGGGCCGTTGCTGGCGCGGGAGTGGAAGCCCCGCCTTTCTCAGCCTTGATTTTATCAATTTGCTTGTCCATTTCCTTGAGCTGAGTGGCGTTCGGGATGAACTCGTCGAACTTATACTTCTTCATGATCTCAAGGAGCTTCGTGTTGCCCTTCGCCGCGAAATATCCCATGTCGCGGAGGATTGGCGGGCCGAGCTTCTGCGCCACCTGCGCGCCCGTCTCGATGACTTGCGACATGCGCTGGAAGTCCTGGTTTTGCAGCGTCACGGCCTGCGTGAGGTCCTGCAGTTCCGACTGCTTCTTGAGCAGATCCGATTGCAGGCCGTTATTCGTCTGTGCCTTGCTGTAGCTGAGAACGCTCAGAACGACAGCGACAAGGCCAAGCAATGACGAGAGGAGAAATGGTGCGGTTTTCATTATTTGAATTTAAGGGGCGGGCTTTGTTCTTCATGCCGCCCAGTCCGTCAAGCGGGAACCGTTCTTTTTTTACTCGCGCAGCACGCGCCGTCGCTCACTTCTTCTTGCCGGATTTCGAGAGCCTTGGCGTGGCGAGCAGATTTCCATTCGCGTCGTACGTGTCCACATTGATGACAATGGCCGAGCCATTGCGGAGCCCGTAGTTGTAGTTTTTCGTGCCGAGCAGTTTGTCCTTCGCGTCGTAGATCACCTCCTGGATCACGCGATCCTCGCCGTCGAGTTTGTACGTGCTTTTCTGGTAAAGGATGCCCTTCGCATTGTAGAGCAGAGCCGACACCGGCTGCAGCCGGTCATCGAGCTTGTAAACAATCCTGTGCGTCACCTTCCGCGTCGCATCGTAAAACATCTCCGTGGACTGCCGCTTGGAAGGATCCATCTCGCGCGAACTGCCCGATCCGTCCGGGAACTCGCGATTCGTGATTCGCATCGGCGGCAGTGCCGCTGCGAGGGAACTCAGGGCGATGAGGATGGCCAGCGTTTTCATGAAAGGCGCGCGCTCTAGTTCGCGGGGATGAGTTGCACGACGTCGATCGACACATTGCCGTCCGCCGTGCCGTCGCCGACGATCACCACCGCCGGTTTGCCGGGTTCAAATGGGAATTTCCCGAGACTCACAAAACCCTTTTCCAGCGGGGCCGGGATCCGTTCGTTCACGGCGATGGTTTTTTTTCCGGCGGTGGATTCGACGGTCACCGGCGCATTCGTCGCGCGGTTTTCGTGCGGGCTGTAGCTCAGCCGCACCTCGTAGATGCCCGCTTTTTCGATCACAAATTCGTAGCGCGCCGCGCCGGGTTCCTTCGCGCCGCGGTACCGGTATCCGTCGCCGAAATATCCCGGCAGGCCGTGGCCCTGCGCCCATTTGCCCGTGAGCTTTGCCTGGCTGTCGTCGAGCGCGAGGCCGGGCAGCGATTTCACGGCGAGGCCCGCGGGTGCGTCGTGCTTGTCGGCCGGCGGCGGCAGCGGAGTGTAGCCGGGCGGGAGCGCGGGAGCGTCATTCACTGTCGCGCGGCGCGCGGCGCCGGGCAGTTGCAGCAGTTCCTGCAGTTCGGGAAAGTAGCGCTCGTAGATGTCGCGCGGCATCACGTCCCGCTTCACGCAGAGGCTCGCCGCCTTGCCCACGACCTCGCCGATCATCCCGCCGGTCTTCATCACGCGCACCGTGCCGAGCGCCTCGTGCGTCACGCTCACGTCGCGGCCCGCCATGAAAAGATTCTCGATGTTGCGCGAATAGAAGCACCGGTACGGCACCGGGTAGCCGTGCTTGCGATCCACGCCTTTTCCAAACACCGCCTTTGAGATGAACGGATCCTCCTTCGCCGCACCTTTCGCGAATTGCTCCTTCGGATAATGCAGATCGATGTCCCACGTCGTCGGCACCGTCGCGTCGGGGAATTCCTTTTTCTCCACGATGTCATCCTGCGTGAGCACGACATCGCCGAGCAATTGCCGGCTCTCGCGCGGCCCGCCGATGTATGCGACCCACTCGAGTTTCGCGTTCGCATGCTCGGCCTTGCCGCCGCGATTTTTCATCGCGTTGAATGCACCGTAAATCGCCCGGAAATTCCAGTCGCGCATGTCCTCCAGCCCGAGGATCGGATGCTTGCTGAACCCGCTCTCCCAAAACCACTGCGCGTGAAAACGCTGCGGATACGGAAAGTCATCCATCTCCAGCGGCAGCGCCCACGGCGTCTCCGGAAAAGTGGACGGCTGACCGGCTTCCTTCCACCGCCACATGTTCGACATGCCGAGATGATCGCTTTCCCGCAGCGTGTGATCCGCGCCCGCGAGCGCGCCGATCGTCGCGTGCCCCGTCGCATCACAGAAAAGCCGGCCGGCAAAACGCCGCTTCATTCCCGAGCGCACATCGAGCGCGACGACCGCGCTGATGTGCTGTTTGTCCGTCATCTCCACGCCGATGACGTGGTTGTTGAAAAATAGCGCGATGTTTTTTTCCGCGCGCACGAGCTGCTCCTTTTTGTCGTCGCCGAATTCCTCATACTTCCCCGGCGATTCCTTCGCCATATCCTGAAACTCCTCCACGATCTCGCCGAGGTTCGGATATTTGCCGCGCCGCGTCCCGCCCATCGCCCACACGCGCACCTCGCTCGATCCGTTGCCGCCGAGCACCGCGCGATCCTGCACCAGCGCCACTTTGCAGCCCATGCGCGCCGCTGAGATCGCCGTCGCAGTACCGCCGTAGCCGCCGCCGACGACGACGAGATCAAAGGTGCCCGCCTCCTCAGGCTTCTCCGGCAGCCCGAGCGCCTCGCGCCGCCAGCGATCGTTCGGATCGTTCGAGTTCGGCGGAGTGAATGCCGCATCCGTCGTGAAAAAGATCGCGTCGCACCGGCCGGCAAATCCCGTGAGATCGTGCAGCGCAAGCGGCGTCTCGGTCTTCGTAATCTCGATCATCCCGCCGTCCTGCCACGACCACGTCTTGCCCTTCGTGCCAAACGTCTCCGCGAGCGGCTTCCCATCCACGAGCACCTGGAATTTTCCCGGCGCGCCCGGCGCATTCCACCGCGCCACCCAGTCCATCGTCCGCACCCACACGCGATATTTTCCCGTGCCGGGAAATTTCACCGTCGTCGCTGCATCCTTCACCGGGTCGCCCATCCCGTGCGCGAGGAGGTACGGCGAGCCCATGCTCTCGATGAACTGGGTGTCGAGCGCCCATCCGCCGTGATCGCGAAACGACTCGGCCTCGATGAAAATCTGATCGGCCGCGATCGCGGTGGCGACGGAGAGAACGAGCGACGAAAGAGCGGGCAGGAGTTTGTTCATGGAAAAAAATGCGGGCTGAAAGTCTTGGCGCGCTGCGGCTCCCACACAAGCGCGGGTTCCGGCGCAAATGCCGCGGCAATCCGCACGCCTTCCCTGCCACCCTTCGCTCCGCTCGCCCCGCGCGAGATGGGAAATCTCGCCTACTTTGCCGGCTTCACCTCGACGGGTTTGCCCGCGGCTTTCCAGCCATTGAAGCCGGACTTGAGGTGAAAGATCTGCCCGGATTTTTGCAGCGCCGCGATTTTCACGACGGCCCTGGCGCTGCGGTTGCCCGCCGCGCAATGCACGATCAGCGGCTTGTCCGCAGGCAGCGCGGCGATCTGCTTTTCAAAATCATCGCCGAGGAAATCCACGTTCTTCGCACCGGGGATGTGCCCTTCGGCAAATTCATCCGGAGTCCGCACATCGATCACGAGCACGCCGAGCTCACTCTTCACGAGCACCGCCGCCTCGTCCGGAGTCACGTCCTTCACGGCTGCGGCGGTTGGCAATTTTTGCGTCGGCTCGATGGCCGTGGCATGCGGCGCGAAATTGAGCGAAATGGCGAGGAGCAGTGCGGCGAGGATTTTCATGGCACAAAGCAAAGCAAATCCGGCGGCGATGGCAACCCGGCATGACTGCGCACGACATGAAAATCCCGAGAGCCGCGAGTTTGCACTGGCAAGCATCCGATGGCATCGTCTTAAAACCTCGCCACCCATGGTCCTCGAAATCGTCAAATATGGAAACCCTGTCCTCCGCGCAAAAGGCCTCGAAGTCAGCGAAGGCGATGAACGCGCGCGCAAGCTCGCGGACGACATGCTCGAGACGATGCGCGCCGCGAACGGCGTGGGCCTCGCCGCGCAGCAAGTGGGCGTGCCCATCCAGCTCATGGTCATCGATGTGAACGGCGTGGAGGATCGCCCGAGCGAAATAATCATCGGCGGCAAGAGCGTCGGCATCGAGAGTTTCATGCCGCTGGTCCTCGTGAATCCCGTGATCGAACTCAGCAAGGCGACGGAGGAAGGCGTGGAAGGCTGCCTGAGTTTTCCCGAGCTCAACGGCGACATCGTCCGCGCCACCTCGGTGAAAGTGAAAGCGAAGAAACTCGACGGCACGCCGATGGAATTTGAAGCCCGCGGCCTGCTCTCGCGCGCCGTGCAGCACGAGGTGGATCACCTGAATGGCATCCTGTTCATCGACCGCATGAATTCCGCCGTGCGCACCAGCCTCGCCGGGAAGCTGAAGCGCTTGCAGAAAAAATCGCGCGGGTAGTGCGAGGGTGCGCCTGCGGGGTCTGACCGCATTTTTTCCGTCTGCGGAAGGTGACTGGTGAATATTGACTGGTCTCCCACCCGCGCAAATGGCGTGAAACGGATGACCAGTCACTATTCACCAGTCACACCTTCACTTTTCCGTCGCCTCCTCGGGCTCGCGCCGCGAATGGACCCACACGCTGTTCACGAGGCCAAAGCTGAACATGAGCATGAGCGCAAACGTCCCGCCGTAGCTGACGAGCGGGAGCGGCAGTCCGGTGATGGGCATCAGCGCGATCGTCATGCCGATATTTTGGAACACATGGAAAAATACCTGCGCCGTGATGCCGCCCACGATGAGCACGCCGAACAGATCCGACGCCCGCGCCGCCGTGAGCATGCACGCGATCACCAGCACGCCGAAGGCCGCGATGAGCGCGACGCCGCCGAGGTAGCCCCACTGCTCGCCGATGGTCGCGAAAATGTAATCCGTGTGCGCCTCCGCCGCCGGGATGAGCCCGAGCTCGAGCTGTGTGTCGGGTGCCTTGAATCCCTTCCCGCGAATCCCCGCCGAGCCGATTGCGATGAGCGATTGATTGACGCCGTAACTCGTGCCACGCGGGTCCACGTCGGGATCCATAAAGGTCACCACGCGGTCGCGCTGGTACGGCTTGAGCGCGAAATTCATCACGAGCGGGAGCAGCGTGAGCCCGGTGAGCAGCACGAGTGCGAGCCAGCGCAGCGGCATTCCGCAGAGCCACAGCATGGTGAGGATCACCGGCACCCACGCGACCGTCATCCCCAAATCCGGCTGCTTGAGAATCAGCACCATCGCCGGGGCCGCGATGATCCCGGTGCCCGCGATCCGGATCGCCGCGTGCCAGCGCCGCGCGTAGCTGAGAAAAAGCGCGATGGTGAGAATGCCACCGACCGCGGCGATCTGCCCCGGCTGAAACACGCCGATCACCGGCAGGCGCAGCCAGCACTTCGCCTTGTTCACCTCCACACCCATGCCCGTGTACGTGAGCGCCACGAGCGCGATGCTCGCGAGATACATCGGCACGCCGAGCCATTTCACCCAGTGATAATCGGTGAGCGTGACGACGAAAAACACGACGAGCCCGATGCCCACCCATTTCGCCTGCTGCTGCCAGTACCGCTCCGCCGGATGCATGTACGATGCGCCGTGGATGAAAAGAATCCCCGCCATCGAAATGACCACCACCGCCGCAAAAAGCAGCCAGTTCATCCCGAGCAATTTTCGGAGCAGCGGAGTCATCAGCGGACGTCGCGTCGCCCGGCAGATTTGCCGGAACGGGGATTTGAAACGCAGAGGCGTTGAGACGCAGAGCGAAATGAAGCCTGCGGTGACACCTGCTTTGCCGTCCTCCGCGTCTCTGCGTCTCCGCGTTTGATCTCCGCGTTTTGGTCCATCAGGCAAACTTCGGCACCGCTGCCAGCAACTTGCGCGTGTAGTCGTGCTGCGGGTTTTCGTAAATCTGCTCCGCCGGCGCGCTCTCCACGATCTTGCCGTGATACATCACCAGCACGTGATCGCTGATGTGCTCCACCACCGCGAGATCGTGCGCGATGAAAAGATACGTGAGCCCGAGTTCATCCTGCAGGTCCTGGAGCAGATTCACGATCTGCGCCTGCACGCTCACATCGAGCGCGCTCACCGGCTCGTCGCACACGATGAATTCCGGCTTCACCGCCAGCGCCCGCGCGATGCCGATGCGCTGCCGCTGCCCGCCGCTGAATTCATGCGGATACCGCTCCATCATCTCCGGCTTCAGCCCGACCTGCCGCAGCAGTTCCGCCACGCGCGCGCGCCGATCCTCGCGCGACATCGCGGGAAAATGAATCTCCAGCGCCTCGCCCACGATTTGGAAAATCGAAAGCCGCGGATTCAGCGAGCCGAATGGATCCTGGAAGATCATCTGCATCCGGCGGCGGTACGGGCGGAACTCCCCCTCGCGCATCGGCAGCACATCGCGCCCCTCGAACAGCACCTCGCCCGCCGTCGCGGGATGCAGCTTCAGCAGCGCGCGGCCGATCGTCGTCTTGCCGCTCCCGCTCTCGCCCACGAGCCCCATCGTCGTGCCACGCTCGATGGAAAATGAGACATCGTCCACCGCCTTCACATCATCCGTGTGCCGGCGGAAAACGCCGGTGCGGATCGGGAAATAAACTTTCAGATTGCGGACTTCGAGCAAAGGCACGCCGCGTGTGTCCGCCGTCGTGCCGCCGGTGTCAAGACGGTCGCTGATCCCGCTCATCGCGCGACCATCCATCCGCGCCTCAGCGCCATTCAAGCTTGTCGATGAAGAGGTCGAACTCGCGCAGCTTCTCGTGCTGCTCCTTCAGCGCAACAAGGATGGATTCATTCGTCTTTTCGCGCGCGGACACCATGCCCATCGAGAAGCCATGCCGTTCCTTTTCCCCCGGCTTTTTCCAGTGGTAAAAAACGCGGGCCCGAAAGGTCTGTGCGCTGGTCTCGTCGCTCATGGGTGATGGATCAAATAATCGCCGGGTGCCTGCAAGAGTTCAGGTCCGCTATTTTTCAACGGTGAAAATGAGGACGTAGCGCTGCGGGACAAATTGTGCGTAGGAGGAAAATTTGAACCCGTAGTGCGTGAGCTGCGCGATGAGCATTTCCTTCGCGATGCGCGGGCCGTAGTAGCCGCCGTCCTTGTCGGAAATCGGCGTGTTGTCCACGATGACGAGCTTGCCGCCGGGCTTGAGCGCCTTGTGCATGCTGCCGACGAATCCGTCCTTCACGTACTCGAGCGAGTTCACGTAGCTCGCGTGGTAGAGCGAGCAGAGGAAGGCCATGTCGATCGAGTTCTCGGGGAGCGTGCAGTCGTTTTCCTTTGAGACAACGGTCTTGATGTTCGTGATACCGGCGAGCGCCGCGGAGCGGTTCAGGTTATCCAACTGCTCCTTCACCAAATCGAGCGCGAGCACGCTGCCGGTTTTTCCGACCATGTCGGAAAACTTAAACGTGAAATAGCCTGCGCCGCTGCCGACATCGGCGACGGTCTGGCCGGGCTGGATCTTCAGCACGCCGAGCATCTCATCGGTGTGCTCCCACTGCGCGCGGCGCGGATTCATGAAGACGAGATACTCCCACCACTCGATCAGCGTCTCAGCACTGATGTCGAGCGGGAGCAGCGGATATGGCGCAGGGAGCGCTTCGTCCCGCTCAATTTTTTCCGCGGCGGAAACGGTCGCGCCACCTTTGTTCACGTTGTTGGTCGCGGTCAGTTTCCGCGGGCCGACCGGCGTGTTGGAGATCGTCTCCGCGATGAGCACGCCGAGCCCCTTCTCGCGCTCCGATTCCCTTTTGCTCAGCTCCTCGAGCTTCGGCTTCAGCTCCTCGAGGACGTATTTGTTTTTCAGATAGGTCGTCAGCTTTTTGAAATCATCCCCTGCGAAAAATGCCACGTAGTCCGCGACGAGCGGATTCGGGATCATCTTCGCGCGCTCCGCTTCCGGCGTGAGCGCGTAGTCGCAGAACCATTGCAGCGCGGAATACTCGTCGCCGATGCGCTCCTTTGGGATGAGCGCCGCGTAAAGGTCGCGCGCGGCTTTCAATTTCACCGCGTCCTTTTTGCGGAGCGCGGCGAGCATCACCTCGGCCACCGCGCGACCGGCGGTCGAATACGTCGCGGAGGTGCCGGGAAGTTGCGCGCGCAGCAGTGAGCGCTGCGAAAGCACGCGGATTTTTTCGGGATCGCCGTCCACGATTTCGGAGATGCCGGCGGTGGCGGGCAGCTTGTGCAGATCGCCCACGATCAGACCGCCCTCGGGGATCGCGAGCTTCGGCGCGTCGGGCATTTTTTCGCCGGGCTTTCTCGCATCGGCGCGCATTTTAAAAACGAGCATGTAGCGCTGCGGGATGAACTGATGCGTGCCGACGAGATCAAAGCCCATGTGCCGGAATTGGCTGATGATGAGTTCACGCGCGATGTACGGGCCGTGATACGGCAACTTCCCCTCGACGGGGCCGTTGTCCGCGATGACGAAACGCGCGTCGGGATTCATGATCGCCTTCACGCTGTCGATCATCTCCGCGCGCTCCTCGTCGGTCATGATCGCGTAGAGATTGTGGTAGAGCGAGCACATGAATACGAGGTCCACTTTCTCCGGGACGCCGATGTTCCTCTCGCGCGGCATGACGGGGAAAACGTTCGGGATGTGCAGATCGCCGATGACTTTTTTCAGGTAAACGAGGTGATCGTCGTTGTTATCGATCGCAAAGACCTTGCCCGTCGGGCCGACGAGCTTCGCAAATTGAAACGAAAAATATCCGGGACCGCTGCCGATGTCGGCGACCTTTTCGCCGGGCTTCAGATCGAGTGCGGCGATCATCTTGCTAGTCTTTTCCCACGCCTCGCGGCGGGGATTCGCGAAGAGGATGAAGTCCTCCATGAACCGGTTTCGCGTCGCGGTTTCGGGATCGACTTTCGCGCCCGGGATTTCGTCGAGATGGTATTTTCCGCGGATGAATGCCCGGAAGGCCTTCCACTGATCCGCGGCGAGAAAATCGTGGAAACTGCGGACGAACGGATCGGCGAGGAATTCATCCTTGCGGACATTTTCGGGAGCCAGTTCGCATTCCATCAGCCACTGGAGCGCGGTGTATTCGCCGCCGAAATTTTCATCGGGAATGATGCGCGAGTAAATCGTGATGGCGTTTTTCGCGGCCGAGCGATCGCCTTTTTCCAGGAAATCCAAGACGGATCTCGCGGCCTCTTTGCCGCCTTGGGTGACGTCGAAGGAATCCAAGCTCCCGAGATGAATCAGCGAGGACTTGGAGGTGACATGGATCACCGTGTCGGATGGCGGCGCATTTTTTTCCTCGGCAAAACTGGCCGCAGGGACCAGCGCGATGGCGACGAAAAATGAGAGGAGCTGACGGCGAAACACCACGGTATTCATAAGCAGATGGAAAAGGAGGGCGAGGCTGGGCGAGGCGCGGCGGGGATGCAATCGCAACCTCGCTGAACGCTCCGGCTCAACGAAAAGCATCCCAGCCACAGGTCCGTCAGCAAAAGCCGACAGGCCCGCATTTTGATCGCGATGATCCGCAACGGAGAATCTCAAAACCGGTCGCTCTGATTAGAACATCGACTGATTCAGATACGGATTCAGCGGCCCTTCGGCGTAGTCTTCCCGCGGATACGGGATGAAGTCGGTGTTGTGAAACTGCTGAGCGACTTCATCGGCGAAGAACGCGCCGAGCGTGGTGACGCCGATGGCGCGGTCCGTTTCATACACTAGACCGTGCGCCTTGAGCGCCTCGATCTTGCCGCGGAAAACTTCGTCCATCGGCAGACCCGTGAGGCGGCGGTAGTTCGAGGTGCGGACGTTGCGGTTTTTGATCGGCAGCACGATGGCCCAGCGCGCCTGATCGTCGGCGTTGCGACGGTAGCCGCGGTTGATCGGCAGATGGCCGCTTTCGATGGACGAGTAGTATTCGTCGAAGTTCTGAGTGCAGAGCGCGAAGCGGTCGCGCAGGCTGCTGAACGCCGTGAGGCCGATGCCGATCTGGTCGAACTGCACGCAGCACTGGTTGTGCGCGTACACGGAGTAGTCGCCGCGGCGGCGGGAGAAGACGCGGCGCAGGTTCTCCGTGTAGCCGTAGTGGTTCAGCATCAAAATCGCCGCCTGCTTCATAACGAATTGCGTCTCGTTGTCGGGGTATTCCTCCGGTTTGTTGTTGACGTAATTTTTCACCGCGCCCTGATGGTCGCCGTAGGCCTCCACTTTCAGACGGTAGAGCTGAATCTCATGCACGCCGAGCTGGCAGGCCTCTTCGATCACGTCGAGCCAGTTGTCCACAGTCTGGCCGGGGTAGCCGAAGATGAATTCGATGTTCACCATGAAGCCGGCATCGAGCGTCTCGCGGATGGCTTGCAGCGCTTGGTCTTTACCGTGATGGCGGCCCATCTTCTTGAGGATGGTCGGGTGCAGCGACTGCACGCCGATCGTCAGCCGATCCACACCGTACTCACGCATGAGCGCGAGCCGCTTTTCACCGTCGGGTCCGATGAGAGTGTTCGGATCGACGTCGTAATTAAACTGACGGCAAATCGAGAGGTCCACACGCTCGACGAAACCGACGAGGAAACGCTCGAACTGATCCGTGGTGAGGAAGGTCGGCGTGCCGCCGCCGACGAGGACCGAGCGCGCCTTGATGCGATCGACGCCAAGGCGGTCGCGCCAGATGTCCGTCTCCTTCATGAAGGCGTTGATGTATTTCTGCTTCTCATCCACCTGCGGGCCGAGCTTCACCGGGTAGTGGCAGAAGACGCAGTGCGAATTGCAGAACGGCACATGCGCATAGACATCAATCGCGCCGTCGGCGGGCATCGTGTAGCCTTCGAGCAACTCGTCGTCGCTCATCGGCGGATACATCGTGATCGGCGGATAGTGGACGGACGGGTAAAAGTCGCCGCGTTTGTTCACGAGTCCTGAGTCGCGCACGCGGCGGAAATCTTCGAGGCGCTCCTTGGCCTTCTCGACGAGTGCCGCGCGGTCCACGGGACCGGCTTCAAATGACGGGGGCAGCTCATGGGGAGCGAGGAGCTTGGGATTGATGCCTGTGGGTTCGAGCAATGCTGCGTTCATAGGACGGATGGTTTGATTGTGGAAGGTTGGGAGTGAAATTCGCGAGTTAAATGAGCGGCGCTTTTCCGAAGCGGAGGTCCGTATGGTTGACCATGTCTTCGCAACGCGCGAAACCGGGTGAACAGCGGTCCGTGGAATAAATCGGGAAGAGATTCTTAAATTGCTCCGGTGTCCCGTCATGAATCGTCACCGTGTTTGCGCCGGCCATGAGGCCCTTGAGCTGGCCGCCCTTTTTCCCGCGCTCGAGGCAGCTCGTCGTTGGCATGAGGCGCTTGGGATACATGATCCGCATGAGCGCCATCTGGTTCAGCGCGATCTCCACATCGCCCATCGGCTGGTTGACGTAGTTGCACATTTCGCCGGGGATGAAAACGGTGCAGCTCATCATCGAAAGATCGTATTTTCCAAGGAGCAGAATGTCATCAACGACATCGTCAAGCGACTGCCCGGGCATGCCGACCATGTTGCCCGTTCCGACTTTGTAGCCGATGTCCACGAGATCCTGCAGGCAGGCGAGCCGCTGGTCGAGCGTGTCGCTCGGCTTCCACGTGTTATAAAGCGTCGGGCTGGAGGACTCGAACTTGAGGATGTAGCGATCCGCGCCGGCTTCCTTCAGCCGGACATACTGGTCGTGGCTGAGGTTGCCCATGCAGAGGATGATTTCGAGATCGGGATGCCTTTTTTTGAATTCGGTGCAGCATTTCGCGGCGTAATTGATGAACGTGTCCGAGTCGTTCTCTCCGGACTGCAGCAGGATCACGCGGCGGCCCATTGAATACAAAAAGTCCACCTGCTCCATGAGCGGATCCATCTTGATGACGTAGCGCTTGAGTTTCGACTCCTTCGCCATGCTGCAGTAGTTGCAACTCTGCTGGCAGACGTTGGAAAGTTCGATCACGCTCCGCGTCTCCACCTCGTGCGCCGGCCATGCGGCATCCCGGCGCTCGCGGGCGAGGGCAAAAAGTTTTTCCTGCTCGGCTCCCCGCGCGAGCAGTCCGCGGCGAAGCGTTTCCCTTGAAAAATCTCCTGCGGCAAGCGCCTCGGCCAAGGGCTCTGCTGTGGCAACGTTTTCGTCGGTGGTTAGGGTCGTGATCATCTCTTCAAGCCTCCTTGGTTGTGGTTCGGTTTTGTAAAGATTCGGTTAAGCGTCGGCACATTTCAAGAAAGAAACGCGGTTCGAGTGTAATGCGGACGTAAAGTTTGTGACGCCCCGGCGCGTGCCTCTATTCGGAAATTCGTGAGAAAAACATCCTCCCGCCTCACGCGTTGCACAGAATGATCACCCCGGTCAGCGCCGTCAGCGTGCCGACGACTTGCAACGGCGTGATTTTTTCCTTCAGCACAATTGCCGCCAGCGGCAGAACGAACACCGGCTCGAGAGAGTTCAGCGTATTCGCAATCGCCACATCCACGTGCCGGATCGCGAGCAGCGACAGCCAGAATCCACCGAACGTCACCACGCACACTGCGAAAAGAAACGACCCCGCAAGGCGCGCACTTTTCCCCTCGGCAAACCACGCGCGCAACCGCCCGGTGAAAAGCCCCACCAGCGCGATGCCCACCGCGCCGGCGAGCATTCGCACACACGTTCCCTGCATCGTCTGCTGCATCGTCTCCGACACCGCCGCCCCGCCATCGAGTCCCTGCTTCGCGAAAATCACGGACACCGCCATGCAAGCCACCGAGAGCAGACCGAGCACGATGCCGCGCCCGCGCGAGCGCTGGCGTTCGCCCGCGAGATTGGCCCACAGCACGAGCGCCACTCCGACGATGACCCCCGCGATGCCCCCCCATGCCTTCGCCGACGGCCTCTCTCCGAGAAAAACCAGCGCCAGCAACGCCGTCGCCACCTGCCCCACCATCATCAAAACCACCAGCGTCTGCGGCCCCAAATCCTGCAGCGCCGCAAAAAACAGCGTGTCCCCCACCGCGATCCCGATCAATCCGCTCAACACCAGCATCCCGAGATCATGCGGCGCGATCCGGGTGAAGCCGAGGAAGACGAGAGCGACCCCGAGGAAAACGACGCTCACCACGGCCTTCGCGAGCGTCATTGCCAGCGGCGACATTTTTTCGCCGATGCGTTTGAACAGGATGGCACCGAGCGCCCACGACGCCGCGGATCCGAGCGCCGCACCGATGCCAATAGCTGGCGAAGTCATCGCGATGGAACCTTGCTCGTCACGGGCCTATCTATGATGCCGGGCAACTAATCGGCTCAGAACCGAAGTTCCATGCCGACACTTACGCCGTGCGCAAAGAAATCCGAGGTCTTCGACAGCCGCGACGGGCTCGTGGTGCTCACGACGGGGTCCGCTTGGTTAAAGGTCTGCCCCTTTGGAATCGCCCGGTTGATCTGGTCTCCCGGCCGCATCACGTTGCTGTAATAAAGGAAGTCATACGCCAGCGTCGCGCGGAGCCGCGGACTCAGTGCGTAGCCAATTTTGATCTGCGCCTCTGGCACCACCGCAAACTTATCCGATGAAGTGCGTCCCTCGTTCGCGGGCTGCGCAAAAATACCTTCGGTGCCCGAGGAAAACGGCGCGGTGAAATTCACGGAAGAAAATCCTCCCGCGATGTTTTGGATTTGATGATTCACCCCCAACGAGACCTTTGCCGTGACATCCACTGATAGCCGTCCGGATGAGTAACTTTCCCGCAGCCCCAGGGTCCCGCCGAAAAACTCATTCCTCGTGGAAAACTCGTCCACCACCACGCCCGACTGTCCGGAATAAAAACCCGACAAGCCCCGAATCTGTGCGGTCAGATTCAGGCTCTCGCTCAGATCGACAAAGCGGACGCCAACTAATCCGGAAAGCTCCCACGACGGCTTGCGATAAAGGCTAATCACGCCATTCAGCTCAGCTCCCCATAGCTCCAACTGATTCGCGATATTCACCGCCCCGGTGATGATGCCACTCCCGCGCGAGCGAGTCGGATCATTAGGCAGCGCGAATGGCAGACTGTCCTCGCCTTCCCGAATCGTCATCCCCCCGATCTTATAAGGCACGCTGTTATAGACCGGGATTCCGATCACCGGGTTACCTTGGGCATCCCCATGCGCGCCGTAACCCACGCTCTGCTGCTGCAGGGCAAAACCGCTGGCCTCGACTCCGAACCGATGTTCGTTGCCAAAGGAATATCCCAACGTAAGGCGCATCCCGGAAAAATTCTGGAACCGCTGGCTATCCTCGCCGCCCTGCGCAGGTGTATGCGGTGCGCCGTAAAGCACAGTCGAGTCCGCCCCATTGCTGGCGGGGACTCCGAGCAATCCGTGGTGCGTCGTCGCGACCGGCCCGCCCGAGACAAGCGGAACTGGGAGAGACGCATCTTTCACCCACCACATCAGATACTCGGCGCTGCCGTAAAAATTCAATGACGGTGCCGGCGTCCAGATCGGCGCGGCGCGACCATCCGTGACTTGCGATCTCGGCTTGTCCTTCGAGTTACCTCCCTGCTCCGCCCCCGGCCCGAACATCCAAGTCAATCCCGCCCGGACCCGCGTCCCCGGCACCGCTTGGAATCCGCTGTTCGAGATACTCACCGGGAAATCGACTCCGAGATGCGCCGTCAGCCGATCCTTCCAAGTGTAACTCAGCTTCGGTCCAAAATAGACGACCGTAAAGCCGGTGGAATCCACCGGTTGATCCTTAAAGGTGTCCGATCCCTTGTGTTCTCCGGAGACAGCCGCCTGCAGCGCCAGCCTATGCGATGAGTTTGAAAGGAGGAAGTAACCCGGTCCTCCGTCCCACGTCGTATCGTTGGCAAAGCGGTATCCATAGTCGCCCTCCGTGCAAATGGCATACTGCACGGAGGCATCGAAGAAGGCGCGCTTGTAAGTGTAGTGAAAAGTCGTGCCGATCCGGGCATCGAATGATCCGCTGCCCAGGGATAAGTCATAACCATGGATGCCGCTTTCCGCCGAGTTATTGCCGTGAGTATGTCCATGCGTGGTGCCGAAGGTGTCCAGCAACGCACTTAGCCGCTGCGTTTCGTCCCTTAGTTGTGAAGTGTCGCCCGTGGGGAACTTCAGCCCGCCAAGCAGGCTCCAGGCAAAGGAACTTTCTGCCGTGTCCTTCCGCAGCAGGAGCAGCTTGCCGACTAAGATCGCATCGCCCAAGCCCGACTCACTCCCCTGCTCGATCCCGGTGTCACTTGGTCGCCGAAAGGATCGGTGGATGTATGGAATGTTAGCCTGGAGGCTGAAATGGTCGTTGAAGTTATACCCCAGAATGAACTGCGTGGTCGAACTCTCAAGGCTTTGGTTGGCCGGATTCGCCACCTTCCGCCCGTCGAGTTGCAGACTCCCAAAGCTCGTGAATTGCTCCGCCGCTCCCGTAAACCAACTGTTCGCAGGCCCGCCGCCCTCATGATCCCCCGTGTAAATCGCGCATAGTTCACAGGCACTTGCCGGTGCCGCGGCGGCGAGCAACAGGCCGAGCGTGGGAAGGAAATAGGTGGGACGGCGCATGCGGTGTTTGGCGGGTTGGAGTTTGGTAAAAGATTGGCGAGCTTCTCGCCCAGCTACGCCTTTCGCGAGCGAGGCGGATGCTTTCAAATGCCGGGGGTTCGGGTTCATCGTCCGTGTCTTGCTTTTCGGAATGGCCGATTGCAACGGTAAAAGCATTGCAGCGGATTCAGTCTTCGCGGACGGTGCATGTCCTCATCGGGCGGGCGACTTAGAACCGGTATTCCAGCCCGAGACTCAGCCCATGCGCGAAAAAGTCGCTCGAGTCAGACAGCCGCGCGGGGCTGGTCGCGCTCACCGTCTTCCCCCCCTGCTGGAAGGTCTGCCCCTTCGGAACGTAATGACTAAGCTGATCCCCTGGCCGCATCACTCCGCTAAAATAGAGGAAGTCATAGCCGATCGTCGCGCGCAGTCGCGGCGTGAGTGCATAACCGATCTTCACCTGCGCATCCGGGACGACGGCAAACGTGTCCCGCGAAGTCCGGCCCTCATTCGCCGGCTGCGCAAAGATTCCTTGCGATCCCGTGACATACGGGCCGGACTGACCGATGGAATAGAAACTGCCGGTGATATTTTCCGTCTGATGCGCCGCCCCCACTGCGACCCGCCCGGACAGATCGACTGAAAGCCGGCCGCTCGAGTAAGTGCCTCGCACACCGAGTAACGCACCGGTAAATTGGTTCTGGGTCTTGAAGGTGTCATTCGCCGCACCGCTCAAGCCGACATAGCGGCCGGAGACACCCACGCTGCTATAGTCGAGGCTGAAAGTCTCAGTAAGATCGAGATAGCGCGCACCGACGAGCCCGGCGACTTCCCACGTCGGGCTGCGGAACAAACTAATAACTCCAGTCGCCTCCGCCCCCCATAGCTGGAGCGTGTTGCGGATGTTCACGCCGCCCTGAAAGACGCCCACGTTTCCATCCACCCGATGCGGATCGGCGGGCAGCGACGCGGGCAGCCCATCCTCCGCGGGCGGCAGTCCTCCCGGGCGCCCTCCCGGCGTGTAGGAGATCGTGTTAAAGACGGGGACATTCACGATCGGATTCCCCGTCGCGTCGCTGTTGGCTCCATAGCCTGCGCTGCGCTGCTCGAGGGCAAATCCACTCGCCTCGATCGCGAACCGGCGCTCGCTGCCGAGGGCATATCCCAGTTTCACTCTCGTCCCGGAAAACGCCTGGAATCGTTGCGTGTCATTCCCGCCCTGCGCGGGTGAAAATGGCGAACCGTAGAGGATCGTCGTGTCGGGATAGTTCAGAAAGCCATGGTGCGTGCTAGCGACCGTCCCGGTGGAGACGAGCGGCACGGAAAGCGGCGCGTCCTTCACCCACCACTGCAGGTATTCCAGGCCCGCATAGAAACGACTGTCCGGCGCGGCGCTCCAGATCGCGGGAGTGCTTCCATCCATCGCGAGTGACCGGTGGGCTTTGGCGGACGGTGAAGGTGAATCCGCGCGCGAGCCAAACATCCATGTGAAGCCTGCGCGGATGCGCGTTCCCGGCACCGCCTGCAATCCGCGGTTTTCTATGCTCACAGGAAAATCCACGCCGAAGTGCGCCGTGAGGCGATCCTTCCAAGTGTAAGTCACCTTTGGCCCGACGTAGATCGCCGTGAAACCGGTGGAATCCACAGGCTGATCCTTATAAGTGTCCGCATCCTTATGCTCGCCGGAGATAGCCGCCTCGATGGCCAGCGTGCGCGTGGCATCCGAGAGCAGATAGTATCCCGGCCCGCCGTCCCAAGTGAGATCGTTGGAAAAGCGGTATCCATAGTCACCTTCGCCGGAGATGGCATACTGGACGGCGGCGGACAAAAATGCGCGCTTATAACTATAGTAGAGACTGCCACCCAACCTGGCATCGAAGGAGCCGCTGCCCAAGGTAAGATCATAGCCATGAATGCCGCTGGCGGTGTTATTAGTCTGCGAAGAAGTCCCGCCGTGGGTGCCCCCCGTGGACGAAGTCACGGCACTCAGCGCGCGCGTTTCATCCCGGAGGCGCGCGGTGCTTCCGGTGGAAAATTTTACGCCGCCGAGCAGGCTGCCAGTGAAGATTCCGTCGCCCGTGTCTTGGCGCCACAGCGCCAGTTTGCCGACGAGGACCGCATCGCCGAGGCCGGACTCGCTGCCTTCCTCGATGCCGAGCGCGCCAGGGCGCCGGAAGGATCGGTGAATGTAAGGAATGTTCGCCTGCAGGCTGAAGTGGTCGTCGAAATTGTAGCCGAGGACAAACTGCGTGGTGGAACTCTCAATGCGCTGGCCAAGCGGATTTGCCACTTCCCTGCCGCCCAATTGCATGCTGCCGAATGTGGTGAATTGCTCGGCCGCGCCCGTGAACCAGCCATGATCCGCAGCAGTCCCGTGGTCGGCGGAATAGATCGCGCATAACTCGCAGCCGAACGCTCCTCCGGCGGCGGCAATGCTCAGGAAAAGCGCGAACGGGACGATCTTAGAGGTGTCCATTTTTTGGGAGATTGCCGCGTGGAGATGGCAAATCGCTCGACAAATTGGAATCGCGATTTCCCGAATCTGCAAGGCTTCTCTCGGGGAATGCACTTCGCGTCCCTAGATTAATGAGTCGAACGTCCATCTGCTTCCTCGCGAGTGATTCGAGGGGCTCGACATTTCAACCGCAGATGAACGCGGATGGACGCGGATGGATCCCAAAATCGGAAGCGTCCTGTCTTTGCCGGCGGAAGGATTGCTGCGGCGCACCGAACCTCATGTGCGATCCTCCGAGCGCCGCGGGCGTGTCCGCAGGAGACGAGGCTATTTTTAAACGCGGAGACGCAGAGGCGCAGAGAAAACGAGACGCCCGCAGTTTTGCTCTGCCGCTGCGGATGGAATCTCAGCGCCGCGGCGGCGGATTCGGGGGAGGATTGCCGGTCGCCTTGAACATCTGCAGCGCGGTTTTGTCCTGCTGCAATTTTTGGTCGAGCACGGTCTTCAGCGTGTTGACTTGATCGGGCGTCAGCGTCTTTGCGGCGGTTTGGAGGACGCGGTTTTGGTAGTCCTGCTGCTGCGTCTCCCAAGTGCTGAAAGTCTTGTCGTCCTTGAGCAGCGTCAGGATCGAGCCGGGATCATTTTTCGCGGGATCAAAGGGGTTCGCCGGCGATTTTTCCTTTTCGCTCTGCATGAGCTGGATGAGGCCCTCCTTCTGCGCGCCTTCGAGCGGCGTGCCCGCGGAATCGAACTGCTCGGAGAATTGATTCACCGCCATCCGCTCCGGCACGGACTGCTCGTATTGGCTGAAGTCAGTCATGTTCGCCTCGCCGAGCGTGGCCGAGATTTTGCCGTTAAACTCGCTGCGAATCGCGCTCAGTTTTTCCGTCACTCCGGCGACGTTCCCGCCCGCGGTCGCGCGCGCAGTGGCGATCGCGGTCTGGCGATCGGCGAGCAGGCCCATGAGGACGGTCGTGTCCTGCGGGGAAAGTTTCATGCGCCGCGCGAGTTCGGTGTACTGATTGCGCACGACATTCGCGGATTGCGCCTGAAACATTTTCCTGCCCTCCGGCGTGCTGAGCATGGCGGCGAGCCCGCCGAAATTTGGCCGGCCTTCCATCCCACCGGGAGGGCGCGGCGGCTGATTTCCGGGCGGCGAATCCGGCGAATTTGGTACCTGCGCCTGGGCCAGCAGTCGGTCGCGTTCGCGCGTGAGGCGGTCGATGTTTTCCTTCAGCGGATCGATGCCGGCGAGGGCCGCTTTTTCCGCCGCCCGCGCGGCGTCGCGCTCGGCGGTGAGGTTGGCGATCTGCGTTTCCTTTGCGACGAGCCGGCTGCGGTAATCATACGCCAGCCAGCCGCCGATGACGGACACGACGGCGAGCAACGCGGTGAGAATTCGATGCATGGAGGATGTGACTTGTGCGGTCCTGTGAAAATTCACGCGGCTCCGCGATATCGTCCGGTCCCGAGATGCACGTCCCTTTTACAGCCCCAGCGCGCGCAGCAGCGGACGGTCGATCGCGCCGGTGTCCGCGAGGCCATTTTCATTCTGAAACGCGCGGATGGCACCGCGCGTGCCGCGGCCCATTTCACCATCCACCACTCCCTGATAGTAGCCGAGACGCTTGAGCTTGCGCTGGACCTGCGCGACGAGCGCGGCGCCATCGTCCGGCGGCACGGGCGGACGCGGGGGCACCGGGAGGATCGGCACGGGCACGCCGGGGCGGCGTCCGGGAATGAAACCTCCAGGGCCGGGATTCGGCACGCCCGGGCCGCCGGGATTTCCGGGGCCGCCCTGACCGCCTGCATTTCCCGGGCCGCCGGGGGCCACTCCCCGCCGATTGCCGGGGCCGCCGGGAGCATTCGGATCAAAGCCGGGACCGGGCTGCGCGAAGGAGAGACTCGCCATGGAGACTGCTGCAAGCAATGACACTGCGCCGGTATTCGAGAGGATGCGTTTCATGGGCGGACACTATGCAGCGGAGGAGTGGGGCGTCAATGGGTTTGGCTGCGCGCGGCACCGCATTTTCCGCATCACCCGACCTGCTCGCCGAAGACGTAGCGCGTGAGATGCTCGATGGTGGCCGTCTGCGCGGAGATGATCCATTTCACGAGATCGCCGATGGACAAAAGGCCGATCAATTTCCCGTCCTCGACCACGGGCAGATGCCGCACGCGCTGCTCAGTCATGATTTCCATGCAGTCGTTCACCGTGTCCGCGGAGCTCACGACGACGGGATCTCGCGTCATGATTTCGCCCACCTGCGTCTCGCGCGAGGTGCGGCCTTTGAGGACGATCTTGCGGGTGTAATCGCGCTCGGTGAACATGCCGACGAGGCGGTCGCCCTGCATCACCGGGAGCGCGCCGATGTTCCGCTCGGCCATGAGCGTGATCGCATCGAGGACGATGGCGGAAGGTGGGATGGAGTGAATGGCCGGAGCCTTGTCCCGCAGAAGCGCGCCGACGGAGCCTGTGATTTGCATAAGACGATGGGTTTGGCCCGATGCTGAAACTCGCCGAAGCACATTCAAGGGCAAAGATCAGCATTTTCCCGGCACGCGGGAGTGCGGTCGTGCATCGAAAAAACGCCCTCGGAGCGCGGAGTCCAAGCGAGCACATTCCCCCCTTCTCGGCGGGAAAGTGCCGGGTAACATCGCGCGCTCAACGTCCACTTCGCCCCCTCCCCCCTCGCCCCATGCCCGGCATCCAGATCGGTTTCCTCATCTTCACCTTCGCCGGCCCGCTGCTGCTCTGGGTCCTCAGCCGTCATCTCGCCTCGGAACGCTTTGCCCGCGGCATCAGTTGGTTCTTCGCCGGCGCGATGCTCGCCGCGTACGCGAATGTCCTCCGCATCGTCGCGCGCGACGGCGACCTCACGCCGGACTTCGCGCTGCCCATGCACCTTTGCGACTGGGCGCTCGCCATCACCATCGCGGCGCTCCTCCTGCGGCAGCAGCTTTGCTTCGAGCTCGCGTATTTCTGGGGCCTCGCCGGCACCGTGCAGGCGCTCATCACACCCGCGCTCGTCACCGAAGATCTCGGCCGCATCGTCGGCTTTTTCGTCGTCCACTCCGGCATCCCCGCGAGCGTGCTGTGGCTCATCTTCGAGTTCAAAATGCGGCCCCAGCGCGGCGCGTGGCTGCGCACCGTGCTCTGGTCGCAATTTTACCTCGCCTGCGCCCTCGCCGTGAATGCTGCGACCGGCGGGAACTACGGCTTCCTCAGCCACCGGCCGTCCACGCACAGCCTGCTCGATTTTTTCTCCGACACGCGCTGGCTCTACATCCTCCAGATCGATCTCACCGCGCTCGTCTTTTTCCTCGTCCTCGATCTCCCGTGGCAGATCGCGCGCTGGAGTGCCGCCCGCACCCGCGCTGGCATTCCCGATGCTACGGTGAAGGTGTGAGCAAGTTCCCCTTCCACCCAAAACTGGACCCGCTCGGCCTCAAAACCGGACTCGAACTCGCCGCCGGCGGCATCGCTGCGATGCTGCTCATGCGCTGGCTCGGGATGTAGCAGGTTGAGAGTTGAAAATTGAGCGTTGCGAGGCGATGCAGCACCTCGCAACTCTTCACTTTTCCACTCCGCACCTGCCATGCCGACCTACATCTACGAGACGACCGACGAGACGAAGCCGCCCCGTCATTTCGAAATCCAGCACAGCATGAAGGACGCGCCGCTCACGAAGCATCCGGAAACCGGCGAGCCCATCCGGCGCGTCATCAGCGGCGGCTACGGCTACATGGCGAAAGGAAACGCCCCGCGCCACGCCGACATGCAGCGCAACATGGGCGGCGGCTCGTGCGGGACGGGCGGCGGCTGCCACTGAGCGCGGCGGAAAAGTGATCGGTGATCGGTGATCAGACCGAAGCGGCCCGTGCAGACTGAACACTTTTCACCGATCACTGATCACTGATCACGCTCCGCAGTCATTCACCCTTGCTCCCGCGCCGCGCCCCCGCTTCCATCCGCGCGCTTTGGAAAACCCGACCGCCAAAAACAACCGCACCACGCTGCGCCTCATTTTCCTGACGCTGTTCATTGACATGATCGGCTTCGGGATCGTCATCCCCGTCCTCCCGCTCTACGCGAAAGGCTCAGCGAGCGGATCGATCATCCACGCCACCGAGAATCAGCTTGGCTGGATCGTCGGCATCTACTCCCTGCTGCAAGTTTTCTGCTCGCCGCTCATCGGCAAACTCTCCGATCGCGTCGGCCGCAAGCCCGTCCTCGCCGTCAGCATCTGCGGCACCGCCGTCGGCTTCGCCGTGCTCGGCGCAGCGACGACCGTCACGATGCTCATGATCGGCCGCGTCATTGACGGCATCAGCGGCGGCAACATCTCCACCGCGATGGCGTGCATCGCCGACAGCACGACGAAGGAACAGCGCTCGCGCAACATGGGCCTCGTCGGTGCGGCGTTCGGACTCGGCTTCGTCATCGGCCCCGCGCTCGGCGGCATCCTGAGCAAAGTGAATCTCTCCTTCCCCTTCTACTTCGCCGCCGGCCTCGCACTCGTGAATGCCGCGCTCGTGATGTGGCGTCTGCCCGAGACGCTCACGCCGGAAATCCGCGCGCGGGCAAAGGAAAAGGCGAGCCTCGGCGAAGTCTTCGGCGGCGGTCGCGCCCGCACCGTCATCATCACGCTGCTGAGTCAGATCGCGGGCGTCACCGGCTTCTCCGTGATGACCGCGATCTTCGCACTCTTCTGCGCGCAGCGCTACGGCTACGACGCCGCACACGTCGGCTACGTGCTCGCCTACGTCGGAATCTTGGGCGCGCTCATGCAGGGCGGAGTCGTGCGACGACTGCTGCACCGCCCGATCGAGAAGCCGCTCGCCATCATCGGCACCGCCATCCTCGCCGTGAGCATGGCCGGCCTCGGGATGCTCCCCGCCGGCAGCGGCATCGGCCTCCTGCTGCTCGTCTGCGCCGGCATCTCCATCGGCAACAGCCTCTCCACACCCACGCTCAACGGCCTCGCCTCCCGCGCCGTCGATGCGCACGCGCAGGGCCGCCTCATGGGCCTGATGCAAAGCGCCGGCGGCCTCGGCCGCTTCCTGGGCCCCATGCTCGGCTACTCGCTCGTCCATCTCGACACCGCCGGCACTTATGGCCGCATCGCCTTCCTCGCCTCCGCCGGCCTGCTCACGCTCGACTGCCTCCTCCTCCTCTTCCTGCGAGTCCCCCCGCCGCACGAGGAAGCTGAGGAAGCAGTAATTAGTGCTTAGTAAGTGAGTGATAAGTGCCCAGACTAAGTCCCGCCCGGACGACTAATGACAACCGCACGTCAACTAATCACCGATCACTGATCACTCCCCATCCATGCGCCTCAATCGTTTCTTAGCCGCCGCCGGCCTCGGCTCCCGTCGCGGTGTCGAGGAACTCATCACTCAGGGCAGCGTCCGCGTGAACGGCCAGGTCGTCACGAATCTCGCCACGCAAGTCCTGCCGACGGATTCCGTCAAAGTCGGCAGCCGCCTCGTGCGCGCCGAGCAGCCGATCTACGCCGTGCTCCACAAGCCGCCCGGCTACGTCTGCACCGCCGCGGACGAATTCGATCGCCGCACCATCTTCGAGCTTTTCCCCTCGAACTGGCCCCGCGTCCACCACGTCGGCCGGCTCGACAAGGAAAGCGAAGGCCTGATTTTCGTGACCAACGACGGCGACCTCACGCACATCCTCACCCACCCCGGCCACGAGGTGGAAAAAGAATACGACGTGCTGATCGACAAGCCCTTTGCCCCCGACGATCGCGAGAAGCTCCTGCGCGGCTTCCGCATCGAGGGAGGCTACGCCAAATGCGAAGCCGTCGAAGCCATCAAGGCCAACCGCCTCCGCCTCGTGCTCAAGCAGGGCATCAAGCGCCAAATCCGCATGATGCTCTACAAGCTCGGCTACGAAGTGGAACGCCTCTTCCGCATCCGCATCGGCCCCATCGCCATCTCCGGCCTCGCCCGCGGCGCATGGCGCTTCCTCACGCAAAAGGAAGTCGCCGCCCTGCGCGACGCCAAGCCCGAGCCGAAATCGAAAGCCCCCCCGCAAGCCGCGACGCCGAAAATTTCCGCCGCCGAAAAGCCGTCCACCCCGCGCCGATCCGCAAAGCCCAATCGTCCCGGCACGAATCCCCGACCGGCCGCGCGAAAGAAAACCGCGGCATGGAGCAAAAGCCCGCGCCGCCCCGCATCCCCGCGATCCCGCGAATAACTGCTTGCCGAGCCCGCGACGGCTTCGCATAGTCCCGCCCCTCTTTTTCCAAAGAGACCCTATCGTCCAGTGGCCTAGGACATCGCCCTTTCACGGCGAGAACACGGGTTCGAATCCCGTTAGGGTCGCCACTTTAATTACTTTAAGTGCAGCGACTTGCGAAACGTCGAGAAAATACTTTTTGCATTTTCGGACAGTTTTCACGCATTACCACGCATCAAAACGAAATCTGAAAAGTTCCCCCTCAGCATCCGTCGCGGCTCCTTCGTCGTGAAAATCTACCGCGACAAAACCAAGGACAGCGGCACGTATTTCCGCGTGTCCTTCTACATGGGCGGACGGCGATGCCGTCTGAATTTCCCCGATCTCGACAAAGCACGAGAGGAAGCCGAGGCGAAAGCCGCGCAGCTTTCCCGTGGTGACATGGACGCGGTTGCCATCACCGGCAAGGACCGCCTCATCTATGGTCGCGCGTTGGAAGCGATCCGGCCTCTCGACATGCAACTCGATGCAGCGGCGCTGGAATACGCGGAGGCGAAAAAGCATCTCGACGGCTTCTCACTCGTGGAAGCTGCGCGCTTTTTCATGCGCCACCATGGGCGCGGCATTCGTCCGAAACTCGTCACCGATGCTGTCGTGGAAATGATTGCCGCGAAAACCGAAAAGGGCGTGAGCAAGACCTACGCTGCCGATCTCCGCTACCGGCTCGGCGCGCTCGCGCAATCGTTCCGTTGCAACGTGAACGCCGTCGCGCCGGATGATCTCCGCACCTTTCTCGACGGACTCGGACTCGCGCCGCGAGGGTACAACAATTCGCTCGCGACATTCGGCACTTTCTTCGCCTTCGCGCAGGATCGCGGCTGGCTTTCGCGTGAGGCCGATCTTCTCGCGGGCATCGAAAAGCGGCGGGGAAAGTCTGTGCCGGTGGAAATCTTCACCCCGGCTGAAATAGGCGATCTACTGGCGAACTGCTCCGCCGACTTGAGTCCGTGTCTGACGCTCGCGGCTTTCGCGGGCTTGCGGGCTGAGGAAATTCTCCGCCTCGAGTGGGCGGATTTGGATCGCCGCCCCGGCTTCATCGAAATCGCCGCGAACAAGGCCAAGACTGCCGCGCGCCGCCTCGTGCCGATTTCGGCCAACCTTGCGCAATGGCTTGCCGTTTCTCCGCGCAGCGACGGGCGCGTGTGGCAGCACAGCAAGCCGTGGTTTTTTGAATCCGTGCGGGACACGGTGAAACGCATCAATGACAAGCGGAAACCAAAAGCGCCCCGCTTCGTGTGGAAAGCGAATGCACTGAGACATAGCTTCATTTCCTACCGCCTCGCGGGGATTCAAGACATGAACCGCGTGGCGCTGGAAGCGGGCAACAGCCCGAAAATGATCTTTCAGCGCTACCGCGAGCTTTGCACGCCAGCGGAAGCGCAGACGTGGTTTGCGCTCGCACCCGATGCGGCGGCAAACGTGATTCCAATGAGTGCCGCGCGATGAATGCTACACCATCGGACAACCAGCCGACGCTACCCCAAGTTGAGCCGGGACTGCCTCCCCTTCCGCAGGTTATACCCACGCCGGACATAGCCCCGGAGGAAAAACGCGAGGAACCGGTGCCACTGCCCACACCATTCGAGCTTTGTCAGATAGCAGCAGCACTACGAGGGCCAAAGGCCGGAAGCAAGGCGGTGGAAGCGACTGAGGAGGCGATGCGTCTCTGGTTTGCGGCAATGTACGAACTCGACAAGGCGGTGTTTATCAGAGGGCGAACCGCACGCATGGCTTAGTTACGGCGTGTCGCACTCGCCTCGTTTTCAAGAATTCCTGAGTAGGTATGTGGTCAAATCTGCCAGCAAAGCATCCTTGCTCGCCGAGTACAACAGCGATGTGGTGGCCCGCGCCCTCCATCGTAGTAAGTTGAAAACCGTCCCTGAATTGATGGCGCTTGCGAAGCGAGTCAAGTTCGGCAAATCACAGCCCGGTGGTCTTGTAGTCGATGATCCGGAAGTGAATGGGAAAAGACAGTGGAGATTTCATGGAGAGTGTTACCGAGGGTCCGTTTGAATGGGCTCTGGAAGCATGGGCTTCCCGCTATTTGAAACAACGGTTGAGTCGTGGAGTTTCGGATGGCTTTTGTGCGCGGGTGAGCGGTCAGTTTCCAGCCGGGTTCAAGTTCACCGGCAGCGAAGTCGCAGGATTCATGGGGCGACTTGCCGACGGTTTTCAGCAAACCCAAAAGGGCCCGCCGATTGGCCATCACATTCACGGCTTTGGGGTGCTATTTAGAAAAACAACTTTCGTCACGAATGGCTCCCCGAAGAATGGCCGATGGAGAATGATTTCGACGGGTGCCCCGCGGGCGAGGCGCGATGCAGGAACGAATTCCGTTCCCGCCAAAAAATCAGTGCTCTTGTTCCAGACGAACGACACGGATGATTTATCATTGGTGAGCAGGACCGCGTGGCGCGTCCTGGCGTCGGCTTGCTGGATGGTGCCGGTGAGATGCCGGCCTCGCGGACTGCGCGCATGACTTGCGGGTGCGGATCCGATGAGCAGTGCGATGAGCAGAAGGATCACGCAGGGATGTTTTCGCATGGTGTTTCGGTGTGTGGGTCGAGGGGTGAAACTAGTGCGTTGTGATCATCGTCCTTCAGCGGTTCGCCAAAGTTCGCGAAGACGACGTAGAGCGTCGGGAGCACGATGAGCGTGAGCAGCGTCGCGGAGATGAGGCCGCCGATGATCACGACTGCGAGTGGCTTCTGCGTCTCGGAGCCGATGCCGTGGGAGAGGGCCATCGGCAGCAGGCCGAGCATGGCGAGCAGCGCCGTCATGAGCACGGTACGCATGCGCACGAGCGAGCCTTCCATGACTGTCGCGGTGGCATTCGCTCCGCCAGCGCGGATCTCATTGAAAGAACTGATCATCACCACGCCGTTGAGCACCGCCTGTCCAAACAACGCGATGAAGCCGATGGCCGCGGACACGCTCAACGGGATACTGGAGAAGAGCAGCGCGAAAATTCCGCCGATGAGCGCAAAGGGCACGTTCAGCAGGATGAGCAGCGCGCTCTTCACCGATTTGAACGCATTGAAAAGCAGGATGAAAATCAGGAAGACGCTCACTGGGACGATGAACGCGAGGCGCTTCATCGCGCGCTCCTGGTTCTCGAATTCTCCGCTCCACGTCACGTCGTAGCCGGGGAGCTTCGGGAGCTTCTCCACCTCGGCCTGCATGTCCTTCACCACGCTGCCCATGTCTCGGCCCTTGATGAAAACGCCGATGGCGGTGACGCGCGTGCCGTTCTCGCGGCTGATGTTCATGCTGCCGTTGACGAGTTTGAAATCGGCGATCTGCTCAAGAGGGATGCGCTGGCCGTCCGGCGGATCGACGAGGATCTTTTTGAGTTCGCTGAGCTGGCGCTGCGCAGCGGGCAGCCGTGTCACGACGCTGAAATGCCTCTCGCCTTCCCACAGTTCCGTGGCCGCCTTGCCTGCGAGTCCGGTTTCGATCACGTCCTGGATGTCCTGGATGTTGAGCCCGTATCGTCCGGCACGGCTGCGATCGATGTTGATGAGTAGCTGCGGGATTTCGCCGGCGCGATCGATGTAGGCGCGAGTCACGCCTTTCACCTCGCTGATGACGCGGAGAATTTTCTGCACCTGCTCGCGCAGCACCACCGGATCGTCGCCGAAGACCTTGATGACAATCTGTCCGTCAATCTGCGAAATGCTCTCCAGCACGTTGTCGCGGATCGGCTGGCTGAAACTGCTCTCGACGCCGGGCAGCGCATCAAGATTGTGATCCATCTCCTCGAGGATTTGATCCTTCGTGAGGCCGCGCTTCCACTCGGTCGGCGGTTTCAGATCCACGAACACCTCCAGCATGTTGATCGGCTTGGGGTCTGTCCCATCCTCCGGCCGTCCAGCCTTCGAGATCACTGTGTTCACCTCCGGCGTCTTTCGCAAAATCGCGCGAATCTGCGCGGATTTCGCGACGGTTTCCTCGACGGAGATTCCCGCGGGCAGATTCATGTTCACCCAGATCGCGCCCTCGTTCAACTCTGGTAAAAACTCCGTCCCGAGTTTTGGCACCACCGCAAAACTCGCCACGAGCGCAAGCACTGCGGCAGTCAGAATCATTTTCGGATGCCCGAGGGACCACGCGAGCGCAGGCTGGTAGATGCGCTTGCACGCACGAACGACGAAGTTGTCCCCGTGCGGAATTTTCTTTCGCAAAAGGTAATAGCAAAGCAACGGGACGAGCGTGAGCGAGAGCAGCAGCGAACCGATGAGTGCTGAGGTGACGGTCCACGCCATCGGCGCGAAGATGCGCCCTTCGTGGCGTTGCAGCGTGAAGATCGGCACGTGCGCCACGATGATGATCAACATCGAGAAAAATGTCGGGCGGCCCACTTCCGCAGCGGCTTCGAGAATCGTGTGCCTCAGCGAATGAAGGTCGCCGGTGTGCTCGCGCTCGGACAGCCGGCGGAAGATGTTCTCCACCACGATGACCGCGCCATCCACGATGATGCCGAAATCCATCGCGCCGAGCGACAGCAAGTTCGCCGGAATGCCGCGCCAAGTCAGACCGATGAAAGTCGAGAGCAGCGACAGCGGAATCATCAGCGCCACGATGCCCGCGGCGCGGATGTTGCCGAGGAAGATGAGCAGAACGAACGTGACGAGCATCGCGCCCTCGGCGAGATTTTTGAAAACGGTCGCGAGCGTCGTGCTGATGAGCCAAGTGCGATCGTAGTAGGGCACGAGCTTCACGCCCTTCGGCAACACCTTGTTGTTCAGCTTTTCCACGCGCTCCTTCACGGCGGCGAGCACCCGCGAGGGATTCTCGCCTTTGCGCATCAGCACGATCCCACACACCACGTCGTCGTCGTCGTCCTGTCCCATCACGCCCTGCCGTGGCACGGCGCCGATGGAAACGGTCGCGATGTCCTTGATGCGCACCGGCGTGCCGGCGTGGGACGCGATGACGATATCGCCGATGTCGTCCGCCGAGCGCAGCAAGCCGATGCCACGAATCAAATACTGCTGCGCGCCCTGATTCACGTAGCTGCCGCCCGCGTTCGCATTGCCGCGCCCGAGCGCGGTGAAAAGCTGCTGTAGCGAAAGGTTGTAGTAGCGGATTTTTCCGAGGTCGGGATTCACCTCATACTGCTTCACGAAGCCGCCCATGCTCACGACATCCGCGACGCCCGGCACGGTCTTGAACTGCCGCTCTACGACCCAATCCTCAATCTCACGCAGCTCGCGCGAACTGCGTCCGTCGCCCTTGAGCCGGTAGCGGTAAATTTCGCCGATGGAGGTGGAGAGCGGCGCGAGATCGGGCAGCACATTCGGCGGCAAGTCGGCACCGCGGAGTCGCTCGATCACCTGCGAGCGCGCGAAGTTATCGGTCAGTTCGTCGTCAAACGTGAGCACGATGTACGAGAGCCCGAACTGCGTGTGCGAAAACAGCCGCACGCAATGCGGCACGCCCGCGAGCGCCGTCTCGATTGGAATCGTGACCTGCTTTTCCACCTCTTCCGCCGCGCGACCAGGAAACAGCGTGATGACCGTGACCTGCAAATCCGACACATCCGGGAACGCCTCGATCGGCAGCGACTTGAACGCCATGATCCCGCCCACCGTGAAAAGCAGCGCCATCAGTCCGAAGAACATCGGCTGGTGCAGCGCAAATGAGACGAGTCGCTTGATCATGAAATCGGATGCGGATGCCGCGCGCTAGTCCTTGCTGCCTTCGGTCAGCGCCTGAAGCAGGAGCGTGCCTTCCGTGACGACTCGCTGCCCGGCGACCAGCCCGTCAGTGATGCACACGCGGCCATCGCGCGCGGGTCCGATCTGCACCGACTGTCGCTCGTATTTTCCCGGCGATTTTTCGACGAAAACGAAATGCCGGTTGTCCTTCAAAAACACAGCCTTCGCTGAAATTTCCACCGGCGCACTTTCCAGTCGCAGCCGAGGCGGACCGTCGCCGCCGGGTTCCGCCACGATGGCGGGAGAAGGCGCGGCGTCTCCATTCGCCACCGAGACATCCACCGCCACATACATCTCCGCCTTCAGCAGCCCGTCGGGATTTTCGACGTAGCCGCGCGCCTTCACGGTGCGCGTCAGCGGATCGATCGAGTCGCCGATGAGTTCGAGTTTTCCCTCGAAGACGCGGTCGGGATATGCGCCGCTCTGCACCTTGAGCGGCTGCCCTGGTTTCAGCGCGGAGATTTCCAGTTCCGTCACATCGAGGACCACCGACAGCCGCGAGGGACTGCTGATCACGAAAAGTGGAAGGACGAGTTTCGCATCGTTCGCGAGCATCTGGTCGGGCCGCACTTCCTGTCCGGGATTGATGTTCTTTTCCACGACCACTCCCGAGAGCGGCGCTTTCAGCGGGAACATTCCGTCCACGGTCCCGGTGGTGACGCCGTAGAGTTTCAAGCGTGCGAGCGAGCGCGCACGCTCGGCCTTTTTGTTTTCAAAATCATCTTCCGCAGCCTCCACGTCCTTTTTCGCGGCGGCGCCATGCGCGTGCAATTCCGTGAGGCGCTTCAGCGTGCGCTCCGCGAGTTTGAGGTCCGCCTCCGCCTTGCTTGCGTCCGCCTGCGCCTGGCCGAAATCCACGGAGGCCATCGTCGCCAGCGTGTCACCCTCGCTCACGCGCTTGCCGGCGTTGACGTTGATTTGGTTCACCCTCCCGGCAACCGAGGAAAAGATGCGCACCGTTGTCTCCTCGTTCCAGACGAGACGCCCGGTCACATGCACGCTCGACTTCGCGAGTGGCTTTGCGGCCTCGACTGCCAGCGAGGAATTCTGCGGAGCGTCCGCCGGGACCGTGACGCTACCGTGATCTGCCTTCAATTCCGCGGCCTGCTCCGCTGGCTTGTCATTTTTGTGGCAACCCAGCATCGCAATCGGCGTGAGAAGGGCCACGCCGAGGCGGGCGATGCGTCGCATAACGGCAGCGCGGGGGATGGGTGCGTTATTTCTTGGGTGATGCATGGCTTTTGATTCTCGTTTCGTTTTCCGGAGCGCTGGTGAAAGGGCTCGCGTTGCGCGCGCTCGCGAGCGTCGCGGATGCCGTTGCGCAATCCGCCATCGCCTGCGCCGTGGCGACGCGGATTTCATTGTCGTTGCGCTCCGCCGAGAGCAGATCGAGCAGCGACGCGCCGCCCTTCTGGTATGCAAAGGACACCGTCGCGACGACCGCCGCGGAACTCGGCGCGATCTGATCGAGATACCGACGCCAGCGTGCGAACGCCTCGCGATAGGCGATCTGGGCACTCGCGATCTCCGACGCGATCTGTGTTTCGATTTTGGAAGCCTGCGCCTGCGCCTGGTCGTGTGCCGCCTCCGCGGCGCGAATGTTGCCGCGATTGAAATTCCAAAGCGGCAGAGGAAGCGACACGCCAAAGCCTATGGTGTTCGGCTGGTCCGGCGGCTGGTGCTCGTATTGCATCTGGACGGTCGGATCCGGAATCCGCATCGCCTTTTGCAGCCTGAGATCGGCCTCCGTCTTGCGAAGCGTGGCCTGCGCCGCCGCCAGATCGGGACGAATGCCTTCCGCGGCTTCACGGCTTTCGCGGGCCGCACTCGCGAGATCGGGCAGACGATTCGCAGGCTTCCAATTTCCGCCCGGCCTCGTTGCCCCGAGCAAAACCTCAACGGCGATCCGCGCCGTGGCGGCGTTGCTCTTCGCAGCCGCCGCATCGAGTTCGAGACGATCAGCGGCGATCTCGATCTGGTTGCGATCGTTGCTGGAGATGTCGCCCGCATTCAGCCGCGTCTCGGCGATCGTCGCCTCGTGCCGGAGCGACTCGGATGACTTTTTCAGGACGCGCACATTTTCCTCCGCGAGCAGCGCGGCGATGAAGGCCTTCGTCACCGCGAGATCGAGCGTGCGCCTTGCATCGCGGAAACTCGCCTCGGCAGACTCGTGTCCCGCCGCCGCGGATGCCTGCCGAGCGGAACGCTTGCCGCCGATTTCAAAAAGCTGGCTGACGGCGACGATGGTGTCGTAGTTCCGATCCCACACGCCGTTGCCCGATGTCGTGCTGTTCGGATGTCTGTCGGTGTTCAGCTTCAAGGTGGAAAAATTCGCGGTCGGATTTGGAAACTCTCGCGCGACGATTTTCTGCGCGAACGCCAAGTCAACGTTGGCCTTCGCGGCAAGCAGATCCCAATTCCGCTCGAACGCGATCCGCTTCGCATCCGCGAGGCTCAAGACCGGCGGCGTTGTATTTTCTGCTGCTGCGGGTGCTGCCGGCGTTTTCGCCTCACTCACATGGCGGGCCAGACAGACATTTCCACATAGCATGAATGACCACACGGACACGGCGAACACGCAGAGCGTGAATTTTCCGGCCAATCGCTGTTCGGATTCATTGAGGTCTCTGGGCAGCCAATTGGCCAGCGTCGCACAGTCCAAAATGGAACTTAGTTTGGCACGAGGTGGGACAGACGGCGGCACCCTCAGCCGCAAGACCCGCCAGATTTTGGGGCACTGCGAGATGGATGAGGCTGGATGGAGCGAATCCATGACGGATTATCGCCCGCTTTTTTGCTGTAGCTCCAACACCTTAATCTCCTGTTGCTTGGCTTGGATTTGCAGTTGTTTGGAACCTACTGACTGCCCGAGAGCAGCGGCTCCCCTCACGTTGCCCGCCTGCGTGGCTGCCGTCTGCTGAAGGGCGATTTGGTCTTTTTCAAAGGTCAATTGCCAGATGTAGCCTTGGATCGCAGCAATGCCGGGGTTCGAGGAAAGCGGCTGTTTCGACATAGTATCCTGCTGCTGATGCATCGCCATCTCCTGTTGCTTTAGAGTAATGACGTTCTGATACTTGCGGATCTCTGCTTCCTTATAGTTAGCCGCCGCCTCCTGCCGCCTCACGCGAAGGTCCGCTTGCGCCAGGCGGACCCGCTCAATATCAATTTTATATTGGTCGATTTGGCTCTTGAGGCTTTCGATGTAAGCTGCGGTGGCGGATTGGGCCAAGGCGGCCGGGCTACCGGGAAGGAGTAGGGTTAGCAGGACGAGGGCGGTGATGAGGATGCGGGTTGTTTTCACGGGATTTCTTTGATTGCGATTTATTGAAAGGCCGAAAATGCGGAACGCTTGCCCCCATTTCAAAGAGCTGGGTGATTGCGACGATCGTGTTGCAGTTCCGATCCCCAATGCTGTTTCCCTCCGCGGTGGTGAATTTCGATGATGAGAACGAAGTGGTCGGGTTTGGAAATTCGCGGGAAACGATTTTCTGCGCGAGCACCAGATCGACGTTCGCCTTCGCCGCGAGCAGATCCCAATTCCGCTCGAACGCGGTCCGCGTCGCATCCGCAAGAGTGAGCACTGCGGGGGTCGCGTTCGCCGGGCTGGCAGGCTCTTCCGTTTCCTCTGCTTGTCCGCGCCGCGCGCGAAACTCCCGGCAGGACAAAACACGAGCGACCACACGCTCACTGCAAACACGCAGAGCCGGAATCCTCCGCGCAAAAGCCGTGTGCGGACGAAGCGGCTGCGCTGGATGGGCAAAGCGTAAGTTTTCAACGGCGCATAACGTATTGCCCGCTGTCGAATCCGTCATGTCAGGCGGGGACGAAATCCCGTGTAGGGCGACATCCTACACGTTCGCGCGCCCGTGGCCGCTTGCGTTCACGCGCCGCGGTTGCTTTCCCACCAGCGGACGGCTTCGCGCAAAAGCTCCGTCGCGTTCGCGAGATTCAGCTTCTCCTTGATCCGCGCACAGTAGGCCTGAACCGTTTTCATGCTGAGGCCGAGCGACTCGGAAATGCGCCGCGTCTCCACGCCTTGTCCGAGCATTCGGAAAACCTCCAGCTCGCGATCGCTGAGCTGCCCGACCGCCGACTCCCCAGCGGTGCCGTCGAAAAGTTTCTCCGCGACGGAATGCTTGAACTCATCGCTCACATAGAGCTTGCCCTGGATGACGCTCCGAATCGCCGCGATGATCTTCTTCGTCGTCTCGCGCTTCATCACGTATCCGCGTGCGCCCGCGCGCAGCGCCCGCTCCGCGTAGAGCGACTCGTCGTGCATCGTCAGCACGACGATGGCGACCTTTGGGCAGAGGCGCTTGATGTCCTTGATGAGTTCGATCCCGGAGCCGCTGGCGAGCGTGAGGTCGATCACGGCGGCGTCGGGCTTGAGTTTTCCGATGGCCTCCAGCGCGACTGGCGCGGTCTCCGCTTCGCCGCACACTGCGAGATCGTCCTTCTGGTTGATCAGTGTCGTGAGCCACTCACGGACGAGCGGGTGATCATCCACGAGGAAAATGCGGTGCTTCGCGGCCTGTGAATCGTCGTGCGTGCTCATGATGTGGTCGCAACGTCCAGCACGGGTAGCGTGCATTCGACGCGCGCGCCCTGCGCGCTGTGGCGGACGTCGAAGTTCGCGCCGATGATTGCCGAACGGTGGCGCATGATGTTCAGGCCCATCCCGCGGTTCGCGGGCAGGGGATCCGGCAGCCCTGTGCCGTCATCGGTAATCGAAAGGCGGACGCCGGCGGGATTGATCGAAAGCGCAATCACCACGTTCCGCGCGCGACCATGCTTGATCGCGTTGCTGATCGCCTCCTGCGCGATCCGGAAAAGATGGATGGCCGACGCGGCGTCATCCATCGGGACAAACTCCGGAGCCTCGAACGTGCAGTTCACTTTGAACCGCTCGCTCACACTTTTCGCCAGTTCGCGCAACGCGGCCATGAGTCCCTCGGCTTCGAGTTCCACCGGCGCGAGCCCGCGGGCGAGACTGCGCGCGAGGGTGATGCCTTCCTCCACGAGCGTGACCACGCGGTCCGCGTCCGCAGTCTCGGGCAGACCCTTTGCTTCGAGTTTCTCGCCGAGCACCTGGCCGGCCAGTGCTGTGGCCGTGAGGTGCTGACAGAGGCTGTCGTGCAAGTCGTGGCCGATCCTCCGCTGCTCGCGCTCGCTCACGGCGAGCAGTTCCTTCTCCAGCATTTCGCGCTTCGCCATTTCGTCCGTCAGCGACGCGGTTCGTTGGGCCACCATTCCTCCCAGCCGATCGTGCATCGTGCGGAGGCTCGCGAGCACGCGCACCATGACGATGTAAAACACCAGCGCGATCACCGCGTTCCATCCGGGGACAAAACGCGTCGAATACGTCGCGCCCGCTGCGAGATCACCAATGAGCCAGCACACGACGCTCAGCAGGGAAACGAAAAGTCCGAAACGAAAGCCGATGAACCACGTCGCGACCGACACGGCGACGAGGTAGAAGATGGAGAACGAAATCTCGTAGCCCGTGAGGTAGTCCGCGACGCCGACGAGCACGACGGTGAGCAGACACGCGCCGATCATAACTGGGCGCGAACGCGATTTTAGAAAGCTCTGGAATCCGGGCATGGTGCATTGGCGACGCGTGCAGTCGTCCGCCAGGAACGCGGCACTTATCGCACGGGCGTCAATCCGCGCAAAGCGGTCTCGTGCGGCGCACGGGTTTGTTCTTGCAACCAATTTCCGATGCTCCACAACGCTCGCACATGAAGTCCGCGGCACGGTGGAGAAATTTTTGCGGCTTTTGATCGCATTCGCTCTCGTGCCGCAATGCGCGCCGCGTGTGCGCGCCGACGAGCCTCCCAAAACGCCAGCCATGCCCACAGCCGCCGAGCTGTTTGCCGATCAGCCAAAGGACCTGAGCGATTACACCGTCGCGTGGAAGCTGCTCTGCGTCTCGGAGGTTCTCGGCCATCCAGTCGGCGGAGAGAAGCAGGGGGCGGTGTTCGAGGGCTGCGCAAAATTCGGCATCGGCGTGAATCTCGATCGCGCGCTCGGCTGGGAGGGCGCGTCGCTTTACGCGAACATCCTCTATCCGCACGGAGCGAGCCATCGTGGACGCCTGCCTTGTAAGCCTCGCCGTTCGGGAACGCGGCAATGCCGCGAGTGTTGTGGAAGCCGAAGCCCTGGTGATACTCGGGTTGAAAGTAAAGCTCCGCACCTGTCCACGGGCGCAGAGTGTTCGGTTCGTGCGTCAGATTCCTCCCGTGTTTCGTTAACCTGAAAATGCTCCCATGAAAAAGATTCCCAGCCTCCTCTCCGCCGTGCCGCTGTCTTCGTTGAAGCATCACGTGCTCCCATTCGCTCTCGGTTTCTGCGTAATCGCAACGCCTGGGGTCGCGCAGGCACCTGGCGAAGTGCATCAAGTTCTGCCGCTCTCGCCGCAGGAGGAATTGAAAACAATCCAGCTTCCCGACGGCTACAAGCTTGAACTCGTCCTCAGCGAGCCGGACATCAAGGAGCCCGTGCTCGCGGTCTTCGACGGCAACGGGCGCATGTATGTCGCGGAGATGCGCACCTACATGCAGGACATTGATGGCAATGGTGAACACGATCCGAAAAGCCGGATTTCGCGCCATGAAAGCACGAAGGGCGACGGCGTGTTCGACAAGCACACGGTGTATCTCGACCATCTCGTGCTGCCGCGGATGGTGCTGCCGCTGGATGATCGCGTGCTCGTGAACGTGACCGACACGAACGACATCACCATTCACCGCGATTCGAAGAACGACGGCGTGGCTGATGATAGCAAACTCTGGTATGCGGGAGGGCCGCGCGGTGGAAATCTGGAGCATCAGCAGAGCGGCTTGGTTTGGGGGCTCGATAACTGGATCTATCAAACCTACAACAGCTACCGCCTTCGCTGGAACGGCAAGGGCGACCCGCTGAAGGAAAACACCGCGGGCAACGGCGGACAGTGGGGCCTCGCGCAGGACGACTACGGCAAGATGTGGTGGTCGAATGCGGGCGGCGAGAAAGGCCTGTGGAATTATCAAACGCCAATCCTTTACGCCGGGATCAACGTCAGCAGCCAGAAGTCAGCGGACTTCGACACGGTCTGGCCCATCGTTGCACTCGGCGATTTTCAGGGTGGCCCGATGCGCTTTCATTCCCCGGAGGACAAGCGTTTGAATCACTTCACCGGTTGCGCGGGCCAGACAATCTATCGCGGCGACCGGCTGCCGAAGGAGCTTTACGGCAACGCCTTTTTGCCCGAGCCGGTCGGTCGTCTCATCCGTCGCGCGACGGTGAAGGTCGAGGACGGGATCACGAAAGTGGAGAATCCGTATCACGAATCCGAGTTCATCCGCAGCAGCGATCCGAACTTCCGTCCGCTGAACATGACCACCGGCCCCGACGGTTGCCTCTACATCGTGGACATCTATCGCGGCATCATTCAGGAAGGAAACTGGGTGAAGGAAGGCAGTTTCCTGCGCGGCCAGGTGAAGGCGAACGGTCTCGAGAACAACATCGGCCGCGGCCGCATCTGGCGTCTCACGCACAAGGACTTCAAGCCCGGCCCGCAGCCGCACATGCTGGACGAAACACCCGCGCAACTCGTCGAGCACCTGGAGCATCCGAACGGCTGGTGGCGCGACACCGCGCAGCGCATGTTGATTGTGAAAGGCGACAAGTCTGTCGTGCCTGCGCTCATCAAGATGGCGGAGTCCTCAAAGAATCACCTCGCGCGCCTCCATGCGATGTGGACGCTCGAAGGACTCGACGCGCTCACGCCGGAGCTCGTGCGCGACAAGTTGCACGATGAACATCCGATGCTCCGCGCCGGCGCCATCCGCGCTGCCGAGACGCTTTTGAAAATGAAAGCCGACGACGCGCTCATCGCGGACATCTGCGCGCTCACGCATGACACCGATCCGACGGTCGTGCTGCAGGTCGTGATGACGAGCAAGCTGCTCAACTGGCCCGACTGGAAAATGAAGGCGCAGAACATCATCTTCACCAGCCCGTCCGCCGGCGTGAAGGAGATCGGAAGTCAGTTCCTCATCGAGCCGCCGAAGATCGTCGGCAAGTTCACGAGGCAGGAGCAGGATCAGATCAAGCGAGGACAGGAAACCTTTCGCTCATTGTGCTTCGCTTGCCACGGCTTCGACGGCAGAGGCATGCCCTTCCCCGGTCGCGAAGGCGTGACGATGGCTCCGCCGCTCTCCGGCTCCAAAACCGTCGTGCAGGGCGATGCCGTACTGCGCGTGCTCTTGCAAGGTCTGGCGGGTCCCATTGACGGAAAAACCTACGAAGCGCAAATGGTCACGATGGGCACCAACGACGACGCCTGGATTGCCGACGTCGCCTGCTATGTGCGCAAGGCTTTCGGCAACAGCGGCGCGATGGTCACGAAGGACGAGGTGAAAAAACTCCGCGCCGCTACAAAGGGTCGCACCTCACCTTGGACCATTGAGGAACTTCGAGCCGGTTATCCCTCGCCGCTCGACAATCGCAAAGCATGGAAGCTCACCGCCAGCCACAAGCCGGAGGATTGCGGCAAAGCCAACGACGGCGATGAATCCACCCGCTGGACCAGCGGCAAACCGCAGGAGCCCGGCATGTGGTTCCAGATCGCGCTGCCCGCCGAGACCGAGATCGCCGGTCTCGTGCTCGACTCCGCGAAGTCCAGCGGCGACTACCCGCGCGGCTACACCGTGCAGTTCTCCAACGACGGCAAAAACTGGGACAAACCCGTCTTCAAAGGCGAGGGCCAGCGCTCCGTCACCGAACTCCTCCTGCCCAAACCCGCGAAGACCAAGTTCATCCGCATCACCCAGACTGGCTCCGCCAAAGGCACCTACTGGAGCATCCACGAACTGCAGGTGCTCAAGCCCGCAGCACCTGCGGCGAAGTAGGAAAGCAAATGCCCGCAATGCACGCTGCGAATGAGCAGTAGGTCCGCAGACAGTGAACGCCAAAAGCGAGAAAGTTGACGCGGGGATTCACCCGCAGCGTGCGAGCGTTATTTCCAGATCAGCGGCGTGCCTTCGGGCAACATCCGGACCGCCCGGGCGATGTCCCAATTGGTCAGGCGCAGACCGCCAAGGCTTTCCTGAGTCTTCATGCGGCTCGGAATCCCCGTGCCGTGCAGTCCATACGGAAGCGGTGTCGCGCTGTTGGCTTTCGCCAGATTGATCCAATAGACGCCCACCGGATTTCTCGGTCCGGCGGCAATCTTTTGGTCCACAGCCCGCGAAGATGCGGTCTGCTCAGAATCGGGCAAGGGAGCGGCCACGCCGGGGTCAGTGGTCACCTTGGGAGTGCCGCTGGGCTCTTGGCGGGTGGCCAGCCGCGGGCCCGCGATGGCATCCAAAATCGTCCACGATCCGCGCCCCCGCAACCCGGGCCTCGCTCGGGACAGCGGCATCATGGCGACCAGTTTGCCGCTCTGGTAGATTTCCAGACGTGACAACTCAACCACCGCTGCGGTGACGGGCTTTGCCGGATCAGGCTTCGGTCGCAATGGGGACTCGAAGCACTTTTCGATTTCAAAAGGGGTCACATTGGGAACCTTGAAGTCCGTGTCCGCCGTGGGCGCAGTTTTGATATTGGGATTCAGGCTGCGCAAAAACCACTCTTCACAGTGGAATCGCTCCGCGACAAAATCCCACGGTGTCCGGTAGGCGGAATACTTGGCTTCCAAAATTTCTTCGTAAGTCAGCGCGGGCCGGGAAGGAGCTTTCGGCACCGGCACGGTCTTCGCCCTGCCGCTTTTGGAATGTGAAACCACCGGTGGGCTGGCCGCCGTCGGGGGTGCGATGAAGCGGAAATCCAAGCGTTTCAACTTGTAGGCCGCGAAGGGCTCACCCACGACCGTGGCCGCCTTGGCCCGCAGTGCCTCGGGCGTTTGCACGTCCGGATGGAGGCTCCTGTAAACCGCTGACAACGTCTGCAGAGCGCTGCTGTCGATGCCATCGAGCGGCCCACTGGAAAAATCCTCCCGATCCAGAAAAACCTGGAGCAGCGTGGCCTCGGCGACGTAATCAATCTCCGGTTCCGGAGCCGCTTTGGCAGGGGCTTTCTTGCGCTTCTTGGTGACGGCGGGGGCCACCGGTGGCAAGGCGGTTTTCGGGGCCGGAGGCGGAGGCGCGAGCGCGATGGACTCGGCCGGAGTCGGGATTTTGAGAATCTGCCCGATCCGAATTACGTCCTTGGCCAGCGCATTGAAACGTTTGAGTTGTGTGACCGGAACGCCAGATTTTCGCGCAATAATGGCAAGCGCGTCCCCGCGTTTCACCTCGTAGTTTCCGGGGGCAATTGACGTTCCCGCTGGTGCCAACGGCTCTTTTTTTTCTATCGTTTGCCCACTTGGCGGGGCGGTGGCGGCAGGTGGGATGGGTTGAATGAGCGGAAAGCCCCAGTCCTTTTCCTCAGAGGGTAACGCCCACCATTTCCATTTTACCGCAGCCTCCAATCCGGCTTGGACATTTTGAGCGTGCAGCGTGACCGAGATCAAACCGATGAGCACAAAAAGGATTCGGAGGGCGGCGGACAGCATGCTTGGACTCATATCTGTCGTTGTGGGGGGAGCAAATCGCAAACTCTCCCGATTCAGGATTTGAAAAAAAATTTGGGAAGAAGCCGGGGCCGAAATTCAAGGAAATCCTCGGCGCGGTCGCGACGCGGCAGTTTGAAGGCACGCTCGCCGCGCGCGACGAAGCGCTCGCGTGGGTGCGCAGCGAAGGCGCGTGATTCTACGGCGCGAGCAGCGGAAGCGTGACCGCCGAGGGCAGGAGGCCCGCATCTGACACGCCAAGGATCGAATCCGGGATCGGCGGCGGCGTGCCGGCGTTCGTTTCCTTTTCGGAAAGGAGTTCGACGTCATGCGCCACGTTGCCGGCCTGCTGTTTGAGTTCATCGGCGGCGCGCAGGATTGCGGCTTGAATGTCAAACGGTGTCTGCTTGGCGCCGCGCCGCGCCGCCAGCGAGTCGCGGAGCGCGCGCAGGGCGGCGCGGATGTTTTCGGCGGCAACGCGCGTGTAGAGTTCGGCGTGCCTCACGGCGAAGGCGACGGGGCGCGAGGGGAAGCGCTCGCGGATCGCGGACTCCCATTGTTTTTCGAACTCCGCCTGGCTCTTCAATTGCAGCCGATTCGACTTTTCCAGTGGTGCGATTTCACGGCTGCCGTCCTCGCCGAAGAGCCGCTCGCGCACTTTCGCGCGGCCGCGGAAAAGCAGCCAGTCGGCGAACGATTTCTGCACCGGAATCGCGTCCGTCTGCAGCGCCATTTTGTAGCCCGAGACGTCGTCATCGAGGCGCGTCGTCGTGAAGCCGCGCAGGCCGGAATCGTGCGGCGAGAACCCCGCGGCCTGCATGTCGGCGATGAGTTCCGCGGGCATGTTCAGCCCAGCGTGCGGCGTGCCGGCGACGCGCTCCAGCCGCGCCTTGCTCTCTTCAGCGAGCCAGCGCGCGGCGTCCGTCAGCGCGGGATTCCAGTGCAAGTGCGGCAATGCTGCAACGCTGTCGCTGCCCGCCATCCAGCGCGTGAAGCCCTGCCGGAAATCCTCGCGCACTTGCGCGGCGCGCACCGACACGGACTCCTCCGCGGCGAGGCGGTGGTCCTCGCGCACCTTTTGAAAAAGCGCCGTCCAGTCCGCGCTGAGCAGCCGGTCCGTCGCCGCAAGTTGCACTTCGAGTGCACGGATTTCCCCGGCGAGCACGTCCTGCTTTTCGCACAGTGCCGCGACTTCCTCGCCCGCAACGACCGTCTCCATTTCGCCGCAAAGCGTGCGCGCCTGCCGCAGACTGTCGCGCATGAATTCGCGCGTGTAGTCGCTGCTGTTCAGGTAGTCCATGAGGTCGTTTTGAAACGCCTCGAAAGCGGGCGGCCTGGAGCCATTGCCGCTGCCATTGCCGTGGGAAAGCGACACCGACGCCGCATTGAGCAGGTCCACCGCGTGAATCCGCACGCGCCCCGAGTCGTGCGCATCACGCAGCGGGCCGGCCATCGAGAGCGTGCGAAACGCCTCGAGCACGCGCTCGGGATGCTCGCTCTCCGCGCTCGGCCGCAGGCTGCCGTCCGCGGTCACGTCGCGCTTGCCGGTGTCCACATTCACCACGATGAAAATGCGGCTGAAGAGCCCGAGCAGTTGATTGAACTCCGCGAAAACCTGCTCGAGAAAAAGGTTGTCCGTCTTCACCACGAAGACCGCGCACGCCGCGCCGTCGCGGAACTCGCGCGTGAGCACATCGTAGCCGAAATTCATCCGGCTGTAGAGCCCCGGCGTGTCCACGAGGATCATCGCCGATTCGCCGAGCGGTGCCACGGGCACCTTGATGTCCACGCGTCGGATCGCCTCGGGAAAATAAGTGCCCGGCTCGAACTTTTCGCCTGCCTCCTCGGCCTCGCGAATTTTCACCGCGAGCACCGGGTGCGCGTCCTCGACGACGGCCTTCAGTTCTGCGCCCGTCGAGAGGACCGTCTCGCGGCCATTGTAGCGCGTGACCGAGTAGCGCGGCGCAGGCGAATCCTGCACGAAGACGAGACACGGATAGCCCGGCAGCGACGTGACCTCGCTCACATACGCGCCGCTGATGGCGTTCATCAGCGTGCTCTTGCCGCTCTTCAGCGGGCCGAAAATGAGCAGGTAGGCATGCTGGCTGTCGAGCTTGTCCGTGAGCGAGCGCAGTCGCGCGCGGAGATCGTTCAGCGCGGCGAGCGAATTGTGCAGCGCGGGTCCACCGCGCTCGAATTGCGCGGCCGCTTTTTCGAGCACCGCGGGCAGCGTGCCGAGGCTCTGCGAGCACACGGTGCAAAATTGGGAGATTTCACTTTTCATCGGCGCGCACCGTCCACGCATTCTGCATCGCGGTCAACGCGGGTTGGGAAAAGACGCGCGACTTTTTCCAGAGGAGTTCGCGGGCCTGCGTCGCGCCGCATTTTCCGCGGCATCCGGCAGCATCGCTCCGCCAGCCGACCGACAGTATTCAGGCAGCGCGTGACGACGGCAGTCCAGCCCATCTGGTGGCCCGCACCGAGGCTGCGGCCGGTGTCGCCGTCGAAATCTTCGCGGAACCACACGAGTTCTCGCAAGTGCGGGTCAGCCCCCCGCTCCCCGGCATCACCCGACGCCCGCCCGTTTCCGGCGCGGCGTGGTGAAAAGCGATTTCCTTGCCGTAAAGCAGGCCAAACCGAAGACCGCCATGGATGCTCCCCAAGTTCCGACTGCCATCGACGATTATCTTCACACCGATTTCCCATGTACCGTCCATTATCCTGCCTCCTGTCTATCCTCGGCTCCGCTTTGATGCTCACGCCCCTGCACGCGGCAAACCGTCCGCCGAACATCCTTTTCATCATCGCCGACCAGTGGCGCGCGGGGGCATTCGGCTTTGCGGGTGACACGAACGTGAAGACGCCGAATCTCGACCGGCTGGAGAGCGAATCCGTGGACTTCACGCAGGCCATCTCTGGAATGCCGGTGTGCTCGCCCACGCGCGCATCGCTGCTCACCGGGCAACGCCCGCTCACGCATGGGATTTTCCTGAACGACGTGCCGTTGAATCCTGAGGCGCTGACCATCGCGAAGTCACTGAAGACCGCTGGCTATGACACGGGTTGCATCGGCAAGTGGCATGTGGACGGACACGGGCGCTCGAATTTCATCCCTCGCGAACGTCGGCAGGGATTCGATTACTGGAAGGTGCTCGAATGCACCCATTCGTACAACAACTCGCCTTATTATGCCGACGGCCCGGAGAAGCTGAAATGGGACGGCTACGACGCCATTGCGCAGACACGCGATGCGCAGGGCTACATCGAGTCGCATGCGAAAGCGGAGAAGCCCTTTTTGCTCTGGCTCTCATGGGGACCGCCGCACAATCCGTATGAGACTGCGCCGCCGAAATATCAGGCGATGTATCCGCCAGAAAAAATTAAGCTCCGCGGCAATGTTCCGCCGGATGCGCAGGCGCGGGCCCGGAAGGATCTCGCCGGATACTACGCGCACTGCGCCGCGCTGGACGACTGCATCGGCGATTTGATGGCCACTTTGAAAAAGACCGGACTCGCGGACAATACGATCGTGATCTTCACGGCGGATCACGGCGATATGCTGCTGTCGCATGACCTCCAGCGGAAGCAGAAGCCCTACGAGGAATCCGCGCGCGTCCCGATGCTTTTCCGGCTGCCGGCGAGCCTCGGCGTCCAGCCGCGACGCGTGGAAGGAACCATCAACACGGAGGACGTGATGCCCACGCTGCTCAGCCTGTGTGGTGTGCCGATTCCGAAGACCGTCGAGGGACTCGACTTCAGCGGCTACATGCGCGGTGGAAAGGATCCATCTGGCGGTGCGGCGCTCATCCAGTGCGCGTCGCCGTTCGGCGAATTCGGACCACGGCAAGGCGGCAAGGAATACCGTGGCATTCGCACGGATCGCTATACGTATGTGCGCGACCTGAAAGGTCCGTGGCTCCTTTTCGACAACGAGAAAGACCCGTGGCAATTGAACAACCTCGTCGGAAAGCCGGAGGCGTCCGACCTTCAGGCGAGGCTCGATGAACAATTGGAACAAAAGCTCGCAGCCCAACATGATGATTTTCGGCCCGGCGCCGATTACATCGCCAAGTGGGGCTACAAGGTGGATGCCAACGGGACCGTGCCATACAAAAATTGAAGGCAGCTACTGAACTCGGCTCAACTCCTCCAACATCACGCCCGAAAGGCTGCGGGCAGCGAGCTTTCAGCGGCACGTTGGAAAGGAAACGTGAATGTTTTCGGAGCGCGCTATATTCTCCGAATTCTGGGCAGGCATTACTGCATTCTTCGTCGATTAAACTTTCCTTGCCTAAGCATGTAGCGGAGGCAAAGAAATTGCTCTTCATTCATTTATGCTGACCCTCCCGGACACATTATACGCACTGCCTTCTAGCTGAAGTTACTCGCCCGATTTGCGTCAACATTGCACGCGGGTCCGACGACTGACAATTCCAGACTCCCATGACGCACATAAAGTCTTTTGCGGTAATTGCATCCGTCGTTGGGGCAGCGCTTCTCATTGTGACAGGAGGTTTCATCGAGAACGGTAGTGAAGTGGGACACGGACACCTCGGTTCATCAGCGGATGCGCTTCCCGCTACCGGGCAGATACAGAGCGCGACTCAAGACGAGCACGCCGATTCTCCAGACGCAGCGGATGCATTTGGGGAGGTCACGGGCACGTCCGCTGCCGCCAGGAGGCCCATGCTGCAAGCTTTTGTTCCAGCGCATCCGGACATAGGTAAGTTTCGGCTGTGGGCGGAAAAATTCCCATATGCATCGGCGGATGAAAAAATCTCGCTGCAGCAGGAGGGCGTGCGGCTGGCGCAGGCGCATCGCGCGGCACTGAAAGAACTCATCTTGGCAGATCCGCGCACCGCACTGGAGCAGGCGGTGCCGATGATGCTGCGGCAACAGTTGCCGGCGAGCATTGTAGCGCAACTGGAGCAGCGCGTGTCGGGCAAGGGAGCGCTGGAGACTTATGTGGCGACGCCGGTCAAAGCTTCGGACCCGACGGTGACGCAGCGGATCGTGACGTTGGGGGAGAAGACTTTTCACGCGCAATTTTATGGACGGCGCGCGGCGTTGAAATCGCTGCCGGAGATCACGGTGAATGGCGTGGCGGTGGATCGCGAACTGGCGGTGAGCGAGGCTCCGGCGCGAGCGCTGGAAATCGGCGAGGTGCCGGGCGCCGCGAAGCAAATCGTGCGGGCCTGTCCCGTCTCCGGGATCACCACGCAGGCGGCAGGTGCGACGGTGACGGCGGACACGCCTGCGGTCGAAGTCGGCCAGCAAGTGATCTATCTCTGCAACGGCGCGCATATTCAGCAGATCAACGAGGAGATTTTGACGGGCGAGTTTTATGCGGCGGAGGGGGCGACGGGCGGGCCGACGGCTTCGCGGGGCGCGTTCCCGACGGGCATCGGCGCTGCGCTCGCCACGGGCGTTCACGACTGGCTCTACATGCGCGTCATCTTCCCCGACCGCAGGAGCGAGCCGCAGACCGAGGCGAGCGCGTATGCGAACGTGAAGTCGCTCACGGATTTCTATCAGGAGCAGTCGTATGGGAGGCTCACTTTCAACGACACGGTCGCGCCACTGCTGATGCTGCCGCACACGGAGGCTTGGTATATCGCCGACTACAATGCCAGCGGCGACATTCACCCGAATGCGCTGATGGCCGATGCGAAGGAGGCCGCGCGGGCGGCGGGATTCATCACGGAGGACTACCAGCATTTCACGCTCATCTATAACAGCACGCTGGGCAATTTCCTCGGCGTCGCCGCCGTAAGCTCGGCGAACAACTGGGTGAAGACCACGACCCTCAGCACGGTGGAGCATGAGACGGGGCACAACCTCGGCATCATGCACTCGAACTTCTGGGACACCGGCGGCGCAAGCGTGATCGGCCCCGGCACGAATGTGGAATACGGCAACACCAAGGACACGATGGGTGGCGGTGCGCGTGGGGTGACGAACGGCCACTTCAATGCCTCGATGAAGGAGCAGCTCCGCTGGATCGCGTCGGAAAACTATCACACGGTTTTGCAAAGCGGCGTTTACCGCATTTTTCAATTTGACCAGCCCAGCCTCGATCCGGCGCGGCGCTATTCGCTGAAAGTCGCGAAGGATTCCGACCGCGATTACTGGCTGGAGTTCCGGCAGAAACTCGCGACCAACCCTTGGTATATGAACGGCGCGTCCATCAACTGGAGTCCTTGGGGCAATGGCAATGGCTCAGTCAGCGGAACGACCGAAGGCAGCAATGCCGGCACGCAATTGCTCGACATGACGCCAGGCTCCCCCGATGCCGTGGAGGACTCGCCGCTGGTCATCGGCCGCACGTTTTCGGACTACGAGGCGGGCATTCACATCACGCCCGTTGGCAAGGGCGGCACCACGCCGGAGTCGCTCGACGTGGTGGTGAATGTCGGCGCGTTCGCGGGCAATCACGCGCCCACGCTCGCGCTCTCGGCAGACAATCTCACCATCGCGGCGGGCGGCACGGTGAACTTCACCGCGATCGTAAGCGATCCCGATGGCGACGCGCTCGCGTATTATTGGGAGTTCGGCGACAAGCTCGCGAGCTATAACGGCGTGAGCTTTTCCACCAACAACCTCGCGACGCAGAGCAAGACTTACGCGAGCGCGGGCTACTATGTCGTGCAATGCACCGTGAGCGACATGAAGGGCGGCGCGGTGAAGAAGACGCTTCTCGTGACGGTCGGCTCGCCCGCGACTTACACGATCAGCGGCACGATCACGACTGGCGGCACGCCGGTGAGCGAGGTGCTCGTCTCCAACGGACTCAGCGGCGCGAGCCAGCGATGGGGTTACACGGACAGCGATGGGAATTACATCATCAGCAATCTCGCCGCAGGTAGCATCACGCTCTCGGCGCTCAAGGCGGGCTACATATTCGCGGCGAGCGGATTTTCCAACCCAGTGATCGTGGGGCCGAATCAGGCGGGGGAAAATTTCACCGCCACGGCGGGAGTCTATGTCAGCATTTCCGCGCCCGATACATCGGCGAATGAAAGCGGCGACACCGGAACCTTCCGCATCACGCGCACGGGCAGCACGGCGGCGGCGCTCACGATCTATACGGACATCACCGGCACCGCGACGATAGGCGCCGACTACACGCTCAGCCCGGCGGCGGACACCACGACGACCATGCCGTTGGAGCTGTTCACGGTTCCCGCGGGCAGTGCGACGCTGGACATCACGGTGACACCGAAGATCGATGCTTTGCAGGAAGGGCCGGAGACCGTCGTGATGTCGCTCGTCGCGGGCAACACAGTGGGCGGCATCTACCTCGCCACGGGTCCGCAGACGGCGACGGTGACGATTGATGACGCCAACACGTCGCTGCCGCGCGTGGACATCGTGACCTCGGTGCCGGAGACGACGGAGGGCAGCGCGTCGCCGGGGCAGTTCACGGTTTCGCGCACGGGCAGCACGGCGGCGGCACTCACGGTTTTCTTCTCGATCGACACAACGCCAGGCAACGCGACGAACGGCACGGACTACGCGAACATCGGCAACACCGTCATCATTCCCGCCGGCGCGGCGACGGCGACGATCAACATCAGCGCGTTCAACGACGGCATCGCCGAAGGCATGGAGCTGGTGAAACTCACGCTGACGAGCGATGCAAACTACTTCTACGTCCCGCCTGCGAACGGCCTCGCGCCGAATGCGACGCTGAAGATCAACGACGCGGATATCAACGTCGTCACGCTCGTCGCGACAGACAACAGCGCGAATGAAAACGGCGACACGGGCCGCTTCACTTTCACGCGCACGGGCAGCACGAGTGCGGTGCTCGATGTTTTCTACAGCGTCGGCGGGTCGGCGCTGAACGGCGTGGATTTTCAACCGCTGCTGGGCCTCGTCACCTTCGCGGCGGGCAGTTCGACGGCGACGGTGGACGTGGTGCCAATCAATGATTCGCTGGGCGAACCGGCGCAGACGGTGAGCCTGCAAATCCGCAGCGCCTCGCAGTATCAATTCAGCGGCACGGGCAACGCCGTCGTGACGATCAACGACGATGGCGACCTGCCCGTCGTGGCCGTCGGTGCGAGCGCGGCGCAGGCTGCGGAAGGCGCGTCGCCCACGAACGGCACGTTCACATTCACCACGAGTGGCACCGACGCGGGAAACATCACGGTGCATTACACGGTGAGCGGCACCGCGACCCCCGGCGTGGATTACACCGCGCTGAGCGGCACGCTCTCGATGGGCAAGAACACGACGGCGACCGTCACCGTCACGCCGATCAATGATGCGATCGCCGAGGATGCGGAGAGCGTGATCCTCACCATCACGCCGGACCCGGCTTACACGGTGGATTTGCAGAACAGCGCGACGATCACCATCCGCGACGATGACGCGGTGAACATGGTAAGCGTCTCCGCGACTAACACAGCGGTGAGCGAAACCGTGGCGGGAAAATTTTACTTCTCCCGTGCTGTCAGCACTGCGAGCGCGATCACCGTTCATTACGCTGTGAGCGGCACCGCACGCCCGGCGCGGACTACACCGCGCTGCCCGGCACCGTGGTCTTCGCGGCAAACTCGACCGGCACCTTCGTCAATCTCACTCCGGTGGACGATAACATCGCCGAAGGCACGGAGACGGTGATCGTGACCTTGCTGCCGGACACGCTGCCGACGCCGACGTATGGCATCGAGGTCGGCAGCGCGATCATCAACACATCGCGGACAACGATGTCGGCTTCACGACGAACGTGGGCTTCGCCGCGACGAGCGTGATCAAGCCGGAAGACGCCGGCACTTTCATGATCGATGTGACGCGCACCGGCAGCACGGCGGGCGCGGTCTCCGTGGAATACGGAGTGTTGTACGGCACCGCTCTTGGGAGCGGCGTGGACTACCTCTGCCCACCGGGCGCGCTCACCTTCGCGCCGGGCGAGACGGTAAAAAGCATCCCGTTCACCATCATTGATGACAACATTCCCGAGGATGTGGAGACGGTCGTCTTGCAACTCCGCAACGCCAACGGCGCGGCGATCACGACTGCTGCATCGCAATTCACCGTGCTCATCCTCGACAACGAACCGCGCGTGTCCATCGAGGCCACCGATCCTTTCGCCTATGAGACGGGCAAGACCGCGCAGTTCACCGTGCGCCGCTACGGCACCACGGTTGGCGCGCTGGTCGTGCCCATCACCGTGAGCGGCACCGCGACGAGCGGAGTGGACTACGTCGCGCTGCCCGCGACCGTGACGATTCCGAATGGCGCAACCTCCGCCACGCTTACGCTGACGCCGATCAACAACGCCGCAGTGGAACCGGTGGAGACCGTGGTCATTTCGCTCGCAGCCTCGAGCAATGCAGTCGCCGGTTCGCAAACGAGCGCGACGGCTTTCATCGGCGATGCGCAGAGCAACAACCCGCCGTTCATTCAAATCGTCTCACCGAAGACGAGCACGCCCGCCATTCCGAGTGGAGTCGGCTTGAGCATCCACAGCCTCTTGGTGGATGACGGCCCAATCGGATCGCTGACGATTTCGTGGAGCATGATCTCCGGTCCCGGCACCGCCACTTTCAGCGCGCCTGCGCAGGCGGACACGGACGTCACTTTCTCCGCGAACGGCACCTACTTGCTGCGGCTCAGTGCGAATGACGGCACGCAGACAAGCATCAGCAATCTCACTGTCACGGTCGGCGCGGCGATCTCACCGTGGACGAACACCGATGTCGGCAGCGTGACTTTTCCCGGCAGTGCCACCGAGCAGAACGGCCTCGTCGCGATCAATGGCAGCGGCACGAATCTCAGCGGCAGCACCGATTCGTTTTTCCTGCGCAGCCGGCATCTCGTGGGCGACGGAGAAATCCGCGCGCGCGTCCGCTACGTCCCGAGCTTCAGCAGCTCACGTGTCGGAGTGATGCTGCGCGAGAGCACGGCGGTCGGATCGCCGATGGCCGGGTTGACGCTCGCGCCGTTTTTCAACAACGCGGACATCTTCAACTACCGCACCACCGCGAATGCCGCCGCGTCCAACGTGGACTTCGGGATTGGCGTCTCCGTTGCGTATTGGGTGCGCGTGGTGCGCAGCGGCAACAACTTCTCCGCCTACGATTCGCCCGACGGCGTGACCTGGACACAGCGCGGCGCGACGCAGGTGATCACGATGGCAAACGACATCCTCGCAGGCATCGGCGTCGATGCCGCGAGCGTTACCAAGATCAACACCGCGCTCGTGGATAGCGTGCAGATCATCGGCACGCCGGACAATACCGCGCCAAGCATCGACGCCGGGCCGGACGGCGGGGTGCAAATCAACACCGCCTTCGCGCTCAATGGCACGGTCAGCGACGACGCGCTGCCTTCGATTCCCGGCGTCACGACCGTGCAGTGAAGCAAGACCAGCGGCCCCGGCACCGTCGCGTTTGCCGATGCGAGCGCATCGAACACGAGCGCCACTTTCAGCGCGGCGGGAACTTATGTGCTGCGTCTCACCGCCGACGATGGCGAAGTACGCACCTTCGATGAAGCCACCGTCATCGTTACCACGCCCGTCGTGACCATCATGGCGAACGCGCCCCTCGCGACGGAGTTCGGGCTTGTTCCGGGCCAGTTCACCGTCACCCGCACGGGCAGCACCGCCGCTGCGCTCACTGTTTTTTTCAGCAAGAGCGGCACCGCCACAGAAGGCGCGGACTATCAGAGCATCGGCGGGCAGGTCGTCATCCCCGCATCTTCTGCCAGCACCACGGTCACGATCACGCCGCTCGCAGACAATTTGTCCGAAGGGGATGAAACCGTCACGATCACCCTGGCTGCGAACGCGGCCTACGCACTTGGCGCATCGTCCAGCGACACGGTCACCATCGCCGATCTCCCGGTGGACGATTGGCGCAAACAGCAGTTCGGCGCGAATGCGAATGACCCTGCCATCGCCGGTGACAATGCCGATCCCAACCACGACGACCTCGTGAACCTCCTCGAATACGCGCTCGGCCTCGATCCGAATGCCACCGCCGGAAACGGCCAGCCCGTTTTCGCGCGGACCGCAGGCGAAGTGAGCCTCACCTTTACGCGGCGAGTCAGCGCGCCTGACATCATGCTCACAATGGAATGGAGTGACGATCTTTCATCGCCAGGCTGGAGCACCGCAGGGGTGACTCTCCAGGTGACTCCGCTCGATGCCACACGCGAGACCGTGAAAGCCTCCGTCCCCATAGGCGCCTCGGTGCAGCGAAAGTTTCTCCGCCTGAAAGTTACGCGCCCCTGACTCGGCCTGAATGACTAATGGCAGGAAGATTCCGCTATGTGCCAATTGTTCGAGCGTTGGTTTGAATTGCTGCGACGGCATTAGCCGAAATATCACCGGTTCGGAAAAGCTGAATTCGCCGCGCCGATTTGATTTTTCACGGAGCCACGTTTAGCTGCGCTTTCTGCGTGGGGTTTACAACGTGCGCCGCGATCCTGCTTATAGGAAGCTGGTGGCTCCTTTTCAAAATGAAAATCTCGGCTCCACACCTACAACGCGACGTGGAAGCCATTGCGCTGCCACACGGTCGCCGGATGGGTTCGCCGGGTCACAAGGTGGTGGAGGCGTAACTGGAAAAGCGTTTCAGCGAGATCGGCTGCGTGCCATACCGCAGAAAATCATTTCACAAGGCTCCCCATGAAACACTCGCTCAAGTTCCTCGCTGCGCTCTTGCTGCCCGCGCTTCCCGCGCCACTTCAGGCCGCGGACATCCGCGTCGGCACCGATGCGAAGACGATTCACGAAGCCATCCAGCGTGCGCAGCCGGGCGACACGATCCATCTGCAGCCGATCGTGTATCGCGACTACGCGGGATTTTACGGGAAAAAGGGCGAGGCGGGAAAACCGATCACGCTCGACGGACACGGCGCGACGCTCGAAGGCAGCGACCCGATCGATCCGGCAAAGTGGCGCGAGATTTCGCCGGGGCTTTTTGCGAATGATGAACTGCTGCGACCTCGGAATATGGACGATGCGGTGATCGGGCGCTGGTTTTTCCTATGGGATGGGAGGATGAATCTCATGGGCCGCACGTCGAAGGGCCGCAGCGCGCCGTTGAAAAAGGCGGAGGAGTTGCAGCCAGGCGAGTGGACGTTTGTCAAAGACCCGTCGCGCGAGAAGCCGCCGTCGAAGCAGATTTACGGCACATTTTTCCTGAGGCTGCCCGCTGGACAAAAGCTGGCGGAGGCGGACATCGCCGCGCCGGTGCGCAGCGCAGGCGTGCAGATGAGCGGCGACAATGCGCACCTCGTGATCCGCAACCTCACCGCGACGCATCCATACAACGACGGCTTCAACATTCACGGCGACTGCCGCGACGTGGTGTTTGAAAACATTCGCGCGATCGAATGCGGCGACGACGGCATCAGCGCGCACGAGTCGGCGGAGTATCGCGTGGACGGGCTCGTGAGCATCGGCAACAGCACAGGCATCACCGACACGGTCGCGGCGCACACGAGTTACAATCGCGTCTTCATCGCGGACTGCCACGGCTACGATTTATTCTTCCTCGACAACGGGCGCTACAAGCTCACGAACGCCGTCGTGCTGTCGTCCGCGCAGAATCCGTTCGTGCTCGCGGGACGCGACGATCAGCGCGCCGAGCTGATTTTGGAAAACGTGCTCATCCGCCGCATCGGACCTGCAAAAAATGCCGAGGTGGCGAAGACTGCGGTGCTCGATGCGCGGCGCGTGACGTTTGAAAATCTCGAACTCAACGCGCGCGGCGGAGTGAAGTTTGAAAACTGCATCATCAACGGCAAGCCGATGCCCGAGGGCTCGCCGGCCACCGGTGCGGATCGCGCGAAGCTCATCGGGGAACTCGTGCCTGCGGAGTATCGGCAGCAATTTGCCCAGCCGTGAAGCGACTGCACTCCGGCGGGATTAGCCTTCGCTCCCGGCGGACACGGCTCATGCGCACGTGCCGGCAGACGGCATGACAAAGGCGGAATCTTGGATAACGAATCCGCGCATCTCGGGTAGTCTGCTCAGCCAGAAACACCCGAAGTGAAAAACATGATCCATCGAAATGCGAACCGTCCCGGACTTTGATCAAAGTCGTGCCGCCGATGCGGCGGGATGGGGAGCGCGGCAGCGGAAGGAAACGCGACGCCGTCCTGTCCTTCGCCCGTTCATCGACATCATGCTTTTCTTTCTCGGCTGGGTCTTGACGATGCCTTGTCGTGCCGGGACCGGAGATGATTTCACGGCGCTCGAGGCCAGTGCAAAAAAAGAATTTCGGGAGCAGGTCGTGCCGTTCGTCACGACTCACTGCAAGAGCTGCCACGGCGATAAGAAGATGAAGGGTGGCTTCACTTTTAACCCTGCGCTGAAGACCCCGGGAGACGCCAACAGCAACCGAATCTGGAAGCAGGCGCTCGCGAATGTGAAGACGCATGACATGCCGCCCGAGGATGCGGATGCGCAGCCGACGGATGAGGAGCGCCGGAGGTTCATGGACTGGGTGGGTACCGTAAAATATCTCAGCCCGAAAGATCCGGGACCGTTTGTCATGCGCCGGCTGACGAAGGTGGAGTATGGCAACACGCTGCATGATCTCTTCGGCGTCGCTCCATCGGTCGCGCGCGAGTTGCCGGATGAGGCGTTCGGCGAGGGCTATCTGAATACACTCTCGCCGCTGCAAATGGAGCAGTATCTCGCGATCGCGAACGACGTGCTGAACAAGATTCTCGCGCCCATCGGTGCGGCACCGACGCAAATGCAGAAGCGGCTGTTTGGCGATGCGCCAGCGCCCGGCGCCGATGCGCGGGCGGCGGCGAAAAATGTCGCGCGCTCGCTTGCTCGGAGCGCCTTTCGTCGGCCCCCGTCGGATGCGGAGTTGGATGTGCTGCTGGGAGTTTTCGATCTGGCGAGCCGGAACAAACTTCCCTATCCGGCGGCGCTGCGCCTGATGCTGAAGGCGGTGCTCGTGTCGCCACAGTTCCTCTTCATCACGCCCGCGGACACCGCTGCAACCAACAGCGACATCGTTCCGCTGGATGACTGGCAACTCGCGTCGCGCCTGTCGTATTTGCTATGGGCGACCATGCCGGATGCGGAGTTATCCAAGTTAGCAGACAGCGGGAAACTGCACGAGCCGGCGATGCTGCGAGCACAGGTGCAGCGCATGTTGAAAGATGCACGATCACGCGCGCTGTTCGATGGCTTCGGCGCGCAGTGGCTCGAGCTGGGCAATCTCGCGAGCAAGACTTTCGACACGGCGAAGTTCCCGCTGATGACGACCGAGATGCGTTCGGCGATGTATGACGAAGCGCGGCTGTTCTTCGAAAGTGTCGTTCGCGACAATCGCAGCGCGGTCAGCCTGATTGATGCGGACTACACTTTTCTCAATGGCACGTTGGCGAAAATCTACGGCCTCGAAAAGACCGTCACCGGGCCGAAGATGCGCAAGGTGCAACTCACCGATGCCAATCGCGGGGGCATTCTCGGGATGCCCGGCATTCTCGCCACCACGTCTTTCCCCAACCGTACCAGCGCGGTGAAGCGCGGCGTGTGGGTCTTGGAACAAATGCTCGGCGAACATGTGCCACCCGCGCCGCCGAATGTTCCGGCTTTGGAAAAACAAAACGCGACGAAGGTCGCAAACATGACGCTGCGTCAGCGCACGGAATTGCACCGCACGAATGCCGTGTGCGCGAACTGCCACAAGCTCCTCGATCCGATCGGATTTGGTCTGGAGAATTTCGACGTCATCGGACGCTGGCGTGACAAGGACGATTCGGGCGGGGCGATTGACGCGGCGGGCGAGCTTCCGGGCGGGAAGCGCTTCTCGTCGCCGAAGGAACTGAAAGTAATCATCGCCGCGCGAAAGGATGAGCTTGCGCGGAACCTCACCGAAAAGCTGCTGGCCTTCGCGCTGTGTCGGCAACTCGAGGGCTACGACGAAATCGTGGTCGATCGCCTCATGGAGACCATCGCCAAGGATGGCTACCGAATGCAGACGCTCATCTCCGAGATCGTCACCAGCTATCCTTTCGTCAATCATCGCATCCAGGAAAACGTCACCACTTCTGCCAATGGGAAATAACCATCCGATCAATCGCCGCGCCGGTTGCGGGAGCGGGCGGGGTTGAGCATGGATGCGCTGGCGAAGAGAGTGGGCGTGTCGCTGGAAATGGTGAGCCGCGTCGAAGGCGGTGAGTCCATTCCCACGCTGCATGTGGCGGCGCGGCTGGCATGTGGCCAATGAGGGCAAAACGAGATTGGCAAAAAAAAGTTTGTCCCCATTTCGCCGTTTCATCTGACAAGACCATGAATCATGTCCGCAGAATCCAACGCCATCCAGCAAGCCGCCGCCGAGTTCATCCGCGACCGGCATCTGTTGGGTGCATTCGTGGGCGGGTTGCTGCGTGATGTTCACGCGGCGGAGGATGTGTTGCAGGAGGTGTGGCTGCGGCTTTCGGCGGAGGTCGGGAAAGGGACGCGCATCGAGAGTCAGCCGGCGTGGTGCCGTGGCTTGGCTCGCAACCTCATCCGGCAGCATTGGGAAAAGCAGCAGACGGCGAAGGTGGTGGCTGGCAGTGAGGCGCTCGCAGCATTCATGGAGCGCGTCGAACAGTGCTTCGCGGAGACGGACCATCTTGAGCATTTTGCCACCGCGCGACTGGCGGCGCTGGATGAATGCGTGGCCGCGCTGACCGAGCGCTCACGCCGGTTGCTGTCGCTGAAATACACGCAGCGCGCTTCGATGGACGACATCGCGGATGAAGTCGGGCAGTCGTTCGAAGCGGTGAAGAAAGCACTCATCCGCATCCGCGCCGCGCTGCTGGAGTGCGTGCGCCGAAAACTCTCCCAGGAGGAACCCACAATATGAACATGGACGAACTGCTCGAACGCTGGCGCGACGGCACCGCCACGGAAGCCGATTTGCGCGAACTGACAGCCAGGCTTGCCACGACGGAGCATCGCGATGCCTTGCTGGAGGATTGGCTGGTTGAGAGCGCCCTGCCGCAAGCGTTGCCCGCCGCGCTCGTGGCCGATCAACGCGAGTCGGCGATGACCAGCGGCACGCAGCCGTCTCCTCGCTCAGAACCAAAGCGCTGGAGTGGCTGGCTGCAATGGCGTCCGCTCACGGCTGCGGCGGCGGGGATTGTGTTCGGGATGCTCTGCACCTCGGTGGTGTTTGGGTATGTGATGCCTCATGCGGTGGCGACGGCTTCGCGCTTGTTCGCACTGGTGGATGGGAGTTTTGAAAAGCAATCGGGGCGCGTGGCTTCGGGGTTTCCCGTGGTGTTCGGTGTGTGGAGTGGTGACGAATCGGAGATCGTGAAGGCGGATGCGGTGAAGGCGAATGACGGGCGGCAAATGCTCCGCTTCGTCCGCGCTGAGCGCGAGCCGGCACTGCCGAACTACGGCGCGGCGTCATGCGATGTGTATCAGCTCGTGGACTTGCGCTCGTTGAAAGCTGATGCGCAGGCGGGAGAAGCGTCGCTGGAGCTTTCCGTGCAGTTTCTGGATGCGCGTGACGCGCCGGGCGAGCCAGTGAAGTTCATCGGCACGCTATATGTTTTTTCCGGCAGCCCCGAGTCTCTCCCCGCCGAGTGGCCGATGACGCAAAAGGAGGCGCTGGCCTCCGGGTCTGGCAGTTGCGAGAGCGATGGCGGCTCGCCGCAGACGTGGCGAAGTGTCACGACGAAAGTGGTGCTGCCCCCGCAGGCAGATTTCGCTGTGGTGCATCTCGTGGCCCACAAGCCCACGACCGCCGCCAACACCATCGCCGTCTTCGGCGAGCAGTTCGCCGACGACGTGCGCCTCACGCTCAAAACCCAGCCGACTTTGCCCGTGCGGCTGGCGCAACGCTGAATTCACCTTTCCCGGACCGACTTACTACAACGCAACACCTATGATAACTCGCCGCCATTTCCTCCGCGCCACCGGCACGCTCATCGCGCTGCCTGCGCTTGAATCCATCGGCTTCCGCGCCTTCGCCGCATCGAAGAGCACGACACCATCGAAGCGGATGGTCTTCCTCAATTTCGGCTGGGGCGTGACGAATGAGACTTGGTTTCCCGATGTGAAGAAAACGGGTGCGGAGTGGGAATTGCCGGCGGGACTCGCGCCTCTTGCGCGGCACCAGAAGGAAATCACCGTCGTGCAGGGCTGCTCGAACAAATTTGCGAACGAGGCGCACTGGGGCAGCACGTTTTGGCTCACGGGGGCGAATCGTTATGCGGAGCCGGGGCAGAGTTTTCACAACAGCATCAGCGCGGATCAGGTCGCGGCGGCGCATCTCGGCGGCGACACGCGCTATGCTTCCATCCAGCTTAACTCGCCCGATGTGCAAAACTCGGGGCACGGCCCCGGCCTCTCGCTCGCGTGGGATCAGCGCGGCAAACCGATGGCGGGGCTTGATAATCCGGTGGTCGCGTTTCATCGGCTGTTCTCGGATGACACGACGCCGCTCACCGAACGCCAGGCCATGCTCGCGCAGAAACGCAGCGTGCTCGATGCGGTGCGCGAAGATGCGAAGCGCGTGCAACTCGGCCTCACGAAAACCGACACCGACAAGCTCGACGAGTATTACCAAAGCATCCGCGACATCGAGGTGCGCCTCGGCAAGGACGAGCAATGGCTCACCGTGCCGAAGATGAAGCCACCCATCGCCGAGCCGAAGCCGGGCCTCGCGGGCAAGGAGGAAATCAAAGTGATGTATGACCTCATCGTCGCCGCATTGCAGACGGATAGCACGCGAGTCATTACCTATCGTCAGCCCGTCGCCGCCTTGTTGCAGAGCCTCGCGATCAAAGTCGCGCCGCACGACATGAGCCACTACACACCCGGCGACCGCATGGAGGCCTCGCAGAAGCGCGATGCGACGCAGAGCGAGTTGCTCGCCGGGCTCATCGACAAATTGAAAGCCATCAAGGAAGCCGACGGCACCACGCTCTTCGACCACACCTGCCTCGCCTACGGCAGCAACATCCGCACGATCCACTACCTCGACAACTGCCCCACGCTCCTCACCGGCGGCGGCGCAGGCATGAAGCTCGGCCAGCACCTCGTGCTCTCAAAGGACACACCGCTCTGCAACGTGTGGCTCACGCTGCTCAACGGCATCGGCATTAAGTCCGAGCGCCACGGCGATAGCTCGGCTGTAGTCAAGGAACTCATCGCCTGAGTGGTTCGTTCGTTCCGGGAATCCCATTCTTTCTGACTCCTCATGAAGCTCCCCGCTATTTCCGCATTGGCTTCGCTTGCCCTGCTCGCCCGCGCTCACTCCGCCGATGCACCGCAAGCGCACATGGACGAGAAGCACCGCGCCTTTTTCAGCGACTACTGCACCGAGTGCCACAACGAGAAGAAACAGAAGGGCAAGCTGCGCCTCGATGACGTCTCGTTCGCGCTCGACTCCATCGAGAATGCGGACCGCTGGCAGAAGATTCTGAATCAAATCAACTCCGGCGACATGCCGCCGGACGATGCGAAGCAGCCGGAGAAGCTCGCAAAGACGGACTTCCTCGACTCGCTTTCGCGCACGCTGGTGACGGCGCGGAAGTCGCTCGGCGATGGGCGCGGGAAGATCACCATGCGGCGGCTGAACCGGCGCGAATACAAGAACACGATTCGCGATTTGCTCGGCATTGATTTGCGTGTGAATGAGCTGCCGGCAGATGGCGGTGCGGGAACGTTCGATACCGTTGGGTCGTCGTTGTTCATGTCGTCGGATCAGTTCGAGCAATACCTAGCGCTCGGGCGTCGGGCGTTGGATGAGAACTTCGCGCGTGCAGCGCCCATCAATTCCAGTTTGGCCACCAAGGCGATCAAGGAACGCCGTGAGGTCGAGTTGCACGCGAACGCGGTGGTGGGCGGCATTTACAACGGCTACCTCAAAGGCGGCTACGAGGTATCGAAGGCCTATCTTGATAGCGACCGCAGCAAGCCACCGAGCGCCTTTGGCAAGGGTATCGCGGATGTAGATGAGGCAAAGTTCCGCGTGTTGGAGTTCGAGCGACACGGGCCGAGCTTTGAGCGTTATCTGAATGATCCGCTGACAAAGACAGGCGCATATTTGACCACCTTCAATGTGCATACCGAGGAGGTCATCACGCTGCCGCCGGACCAGCCCTCGGGCTGGATGAAGACGAAGCACGAAATCGATAAGGCCGAGCTAGGCGACTACATGCTGCGCTTCCGCATCGGCGCAGTGGAGGGCACGCCGAAGGAGCGGCACTTTGTCGAGCTGGGCAGCCGCATTGAGAAGGATGAGTTCGGCTTGATGCAGACGTTTCAAATCAGTGGCACCACTGAGGCACCACAGATCATCGAAGTGCCGGTGAGCATCAGCGCGAATGGCCCGCGCACGTTTGTGCTGCGCGAGAAGCGCGACGTGAAACTGGATCACGATCTTTATGAGACAGCGCGAAAGGAAACCGGATTCGGCCCGCCGCCAGCGCTGTGGATTGACTGGTTGGAGTGGGAAGGACCGCTCCAAAAAGCTGATCCGAAGTCAGCGGTGGAACCCGTGCTGTTCGCGAACATCACCGGAGCGAGCGAGCATGATCACGCGCGGGCCATCATCGAGAAGTTCGCCACGCGCGCCTTTCGCGGCAAAGAGCCTGGCGCGACCTTCATCGACAAGCTAACCGCCCTCTACGACACGCGCCGCAAGGCAGGCGATGTGTTCCAAGCTGCGCTCAAAGAGCCACTCAGCGTCGTGCTCGCATCGCCGGGTTCTCTTTATCTTCAAGAGCCCGGCGAGGAGAAGAAATCGCGCACGCTCACCGATCTCGAACTCGCCACACGTCTCTCGTATTTCCTCTGGAGCGCGCCGCCTGATGAGCCACTGCTCGCACTCGCGAAGAACAACACCTTGCACCAACCCGAAGTGCTCGCTCGCGAAGTGGACCGCATGATCGCCGACGCGCGCAGCAGCGAGTTCGTCAGTGGCTTCGTGCATCAGTGGCTCGGCATGGAGCGCCTCGACTTCTTCCAGTTCGACACCAAGCAGTTCCGCGACTTCGATGAAAGCGCCCGCGCCGCTACACGCCGCGAAGTGTATGAAACCTTCGCCCACCTCCTGCGCGACAACGCCAGCCTCACGCGTCTGCTCAAGAGCGACGAGATCTTCGTGAACGGCCTGCTCGCCACCTACTACGGAATCGAAGGCGTGAGCGGCGACGAGTTCCGAAGCGTGAAGTTACCCGCCGACTCACCACGCGGCGGCTTGCTCGGCATGGCCGCCGTCCTTGCGATGGGAAGTAACGGTCAAGCCAGCAGTCCCGTCGAACGCGGAGCATGGGTGCTGCGCAAACTCCTTCACGAACCCCCGCCGCCCGCGCCAAAGAACGTCCCGCAACTCTCGCGCCTCGAAGGCAAGCTGCTGACGACGCGCGAACGACTCACCGCACATCAGGAGGAAGCACAATGCGCCCAGTGCCATCGCAAGATCGACCCCATCGGCTTCGGCTTGGAGAACTTCAACGCCGTCGGCAAATGGCGCACCGAGGAGACCTATGAGAAGAAGGGCGTCGGCAAGAAAACCTGGCCCATCGACCCCGCCGGCACCATCTACAACGGCCCCGCCTTCAAAGACTACTTCCAGCTCCGCGACCTCATCGCCGCGAAGCCCGAGAAGTTTGCGCGAGGTTTCATCGAAGCCCTCATTGAGTATGCGATGGGCAGGACGTTTGGCTTCGTCGATGAAGACCTCGCTGCTGGAATCGTGAAGCAGGCGCAGGGGAAGGGTTTCGCCATGCGCGAATTCGTGCAGGCGCTCGTCATCAGCAAAGTCTTTCAAAGCAAGTGAGCGATGAGAATCGGCACTTTCCCGCGCTCACACCTGAACGCCGCCGAGAAGGGCGTGGTGCTCAACGAATCCCCGAGGTGACGGACCATGCCCGCGTTATCGGACAGCCACGATGCCCACGAATACGCCGAGCGCATCCGTGCGCGGCTGCCGCGCCGTTTGCAGGAACTGAGGGAGCGGGCGGGGCTGAGCAAATACGGCCTCGCTCGTGAAAGCGGGCTGAGTCGCGAATACATCGGCAAGCTGGAGCGTGGAGTTGCCAATCCGACGATTCCCGTCACGGCGCAGCTCAGTCATGTCATTGGGATGACGCTGACGGAGTTTGTGGAGCAGTTGGAGGATGAGGAAAAGTAGTGCTGGGCTTTAGCCCGCGCAGGCACCGCAACAACAATTCAGCAACAAGAGTCCCGTCCACGTTCGGACGAGCTAAAGCTCGGGACTACTTTGGGCCGTCACCGATGATTGACTAACGCAGCACGCGGGGGCTGTGGTTCCATCGCGGCCGTCACCCACGATGATCGCGATGAAGCTCTCCCCCGCCTCCCCAGCACGAATCCCCGCCTCGGGAGGGCTGTTTTTGGCTCCGGGAGCCTGTTTCCGGCCTGAAACGGCCATCCCGCGCGAAATGGTAGGGCTACCGGTCGCTGCGGTATCGCTACCGGCAGCGGCGGTATCCATACCACGACGAAAGGTAGGCATCCCGGTGCGAATGGTAGCCATCCCGAGCGGCGCGGGATTCATCCCGGACGAAATGGGATGGTTCCCCGGACGAAAAGGTATCCATCCCGGACGGCGCGGTAGCGCTACCCACGGCGGCGGGATTCATCCCGCACGACGGACCCGCGATACCCACGCGCACGGTATCGAGCCCGCAGCGCGCGGTATCCAGGAACACAGGCTTCCAGCCTGTGCGGCCCGCGGGCTTCCAGCCTGCGCAGGCAGGATGCCCGCGGGCCGCACAGCCAGGGATGGCTGTGTTCCCCCTCTCCTTGTCTCCCGCTCTCCCGCCCTACCCCTCTGCCGATGAACTGGGACCAATCCACCTGGGACAGCGCCTTTTGGGATGCGCTATCCGACCACTTTCAAACGCAATCCAAACCCAAAACCAAAGTGAAAAGACAAACCTACTACCCCAGCCGCATCGGCGACCAAGTGATCTGGCTCGACAACTACGCCACCAAACTGCCCATCCACGGAGCCGCGCTCGGCGTCATCGCGGGCGACATCACCGCCAGCGTGAACGACGCGAAGTATGCCAACTACGTCCTCGGCACCTGGCTGAGCGCGGTGCGCAATTTTTCACCGTCCACCACCGATGCCGTGGATGACGTGCTCACCGGCAGCGGCAGTGGAGCGATGGTGCTGCCCACCTTCACCGCACCCGCGCTGCCCGCAGGCGTATCCGCCGCGCTGCCCGGCACGCTCACGCGCATCTTCGCCCTCATCGCGAAAATGAAACTCTCCGCAGGCTACACCGAATCCATCGGCACCGACCTCGGCATCGTCGGCTCCGCCGAGACTGAGAAAGCGCTGCCAAAATTCAGCGCCGACCTGCTGCAAGGCGACGGCTGCCAATGCGTGAAGCTGACCTTCTACAAATACACCCACATGGGCGTGTATATCGAGAGCCGACGCGGCACCGGCGCGTGGGAGTTCCTCGGCATCGACACCGAAAGCCCGTATGAAGACGAGCGCCCGCTGCTCGTCGCCGCCACGCCCGAAGTGCGCGAATACCGCATGAGATTCTGGGACAAAGGCACGCCGAATGGCGACTGGACCGATGTGGTGAAGGTGACGGTGAGTCCGTGATGCAAAGGATGAAGGCGGAAGGATGAGGGATGAAGTCCTGAGTCTTTCCGCCGCATCCATTGCATCCTTCAAAGTTCATCCTTCACCCTTTTCCACACCATGCCCTTCGACCCCGCCAAACCCGCAGACCACTCGCCGAATTTCTCGGCAGAGATGCGCAGCCAACTCACGTCGCTCAACGCCGACATCCAACAGCGAGCGACGATCAACGACCTGAACAACGCCATCGCCAATGCGATCTCAGGAACGAGCAACAATACGAATGCCGTCAGCACCATGGGCCAGAGCGCCGATGGCAGCTACCAGCAGTGGCAGATGCAGATGCTCTTCGACAAACTGGATGAGCTGATCAACGCGCTGCGGCGGTAAGGTGCCATGCACATTATCTCGTGACGGCGCGGCAGCAGGTGGGGCTTTGGGTGCGGCTGCAGCCTGCTTTGACCGACATGCAGGGGCGCTTTTGGGCCTTGATGCCGGACCGGTGTTCAGGAGCGCGCTCGTTTTAAGAACTCGCACGGCCGCGAGATCCCCGCTTGCCCCGTTCCCTCGTCGAATCCATGCTTCCCAATCCCATGAGAAGCCATCACCTGATCAATCGCCGCACCTGCCTGAAAGGGATCGGAGCCTCGCTCGTCCTCCCGCTTTTCGAAACGATGGGCTGGGCGGAACCCGCGAAAGGCAAAGCCGTGAAGCCGCCGGTGCGCATCGGGTTCATGTACATGCCGCACGGGGTCATCATGGATCAGTTTTGGCCCGCGACTGCGGAGAGCTTTCTGTCGGCCCCGCCGCCGGCGCTGGAGTCGCTGCGGCCCGTGCTCAATCAGTGCCTGCTGATGAAAGGAATCTCGGGCGTGCCCATCGCTCCGTTCAACGGCGCACCGCACGCGCTCGAACTCTCGACCTGGCTCACCGCGACGCTGCCGGATTCGCACAAGCGCAATAAGATCAACATCGCGATCTCGGCGGATCAGATCGCCGCGAACTATGTCGGTGCGATGACCTCGCTGCCGTCGCTGGAACTCGCGACGATGCCGCAGACGCACATCGAGCATCAGGAGGGGTTGAACGAAGGTTACTATTCGCACTGCAGTTTCCGTTCGGCGACGCAGGCAGTCCCCGCCGAGATCAATCCGCGCAGCGTGCTGAACCGGCTCTTCAAAAAGGACGATGCGGCTGGCCGCAAGCCTTCGGCGCAGACCGAAGCCCTCGATCAAAGCATGCTCGATCTCGTCCTCGGAGGTGCGCGCGATTTTCGCCGGATACTGCCGCAGGATGACCAGCACAAGCTGGACGAATACCTCGACAGCGTGCGTTCCGTGGAGCGCCGCATCGCCGCCATCGAATACCGGCAGAAGGAAGCCGCGCTCGAATCCGCCGGAGTCAGCATGAGCAAACGCAACGCCTCCGATTCGCCGCCGATCGACGTGAAGATTCCCGTGGGCGACAAACGCAGCGAATACATGCAGGTGATGTGCGATCTGAATGTGCTCGCATTCCAAACGGACACGACCCGCGTGAGCACTTACATCGGCTCGACCCCGAACGGCGTCTCCTATCCCGAGCTTGGCTTCAAGGACGAGCACCACTCGCAGACACATCACGGCAATCAAGCCGACAAAGTCGGCAAAGTCGCCGCGATCACCGCGTTCAACATTTCGCAGTTTGCCTACATGGTGAAGAAGATGCACAGCCTGCGCGAAGGCTCCGGCACGCTGCTCGACAATTGCATCATGATGTGGGGCTCCGGTCTTGAGGACGGCAACAAACACAGCCGCGAAAACCTTCCCTTCATCATCGCCGGCAAGGGTGGCGGTTCGATCAACACGGGGCGCTTCCTGCCGGGAATCAAAGCCAATCAGGGTGATCTGCTCACCACGCTGCTCGCTTGTGCCGGCGTGCCGCTGGATCGTCCCATCGGCATCGCGACCAAACAGATCGCGGAGATGATCCGCAAGGCGTGAGGCGGCGATTGGAACTGAAGCGCGCCCGCGGTGACCGGCGCGGTGACCGCGCTCAGGCGGGATCGTGCCGCGCGGTGAGGTCGCGCAGCGCGCGGCTGAGCTGGTGAAAATCGACCGGCTTCACGAGATGGGCGAGGAATCCCGACTCGCTCGAGCGGCGCAAATCCTCATCCATGCCGTAGCCCGAAAGGGCGATGCCGCGCAGCCCCGGCTGCAGCACTTTTAGCTTCGCCATTAATTCAAAGCCCGTTCCATCGGGCAGGCCGAGATCGGAAATCACGAAATCAAACGGCATGGACTTGGCCGCGGCGGCGAGGCCTGCCTCGACGCTGCCGGCGGAGACGACTTGGTGACCGGCCCGATCGAGGAGTCGGCGGAGGACGGCCAAAGTGGGCTCGTGATCCTCGACCACGAGCAAGCGGAGGATTTTGCCGTCCGCAGGCGCATCCGCGTCGCGACTCTGCGGGCTGGAAATCGCTCCCGAATTCACGCCCGTGACCTGTTCGCCACCGCCGGGCAATTCGAGGATGAACGTCGCTCCTTTTCCGATCCCCTCACTCTGCGCGGTGATCCCTCCGCCGTGCAGATCGACGATCGCGCGCGCGATCGCCAGACCCAGTCCGAGTCCTCCGAATTGATGATTGTTCTCCCGGCCCGCCTGCTCGAAGGGGCGGAAGATGGTCTCCAAAGCGTCCGCCGGCATTCCGATGCCGGTATCGCTGACTTCGATGCGCAGCCGACCGTCGGCGTCATCCCGGCTGGTGACGGAAATCCGGCCGCCAGCGGGAGTGAACTTGATCGCATTGCGGAGCAAATTCCAAAAGACCTGCTGGAGCCGGGCGGGATCCGCGCGCATGCCCGTCATCCGCGCGGCGAGATCGAGGTGGAGGCTGACGGGTTTCTCGAGCGCTTCATCGCGGACGATCTCCACCGCCAGAGCCAGCAGCGAGTGGGCATCGCAAATTTCCTCGCGCAGCAGGAGCTTGCCCTGCGCGATGCGCGTGAGGTCGAGCAAGTCGTCGATGAGCCGCGCTTCCAGGGTGATGTTGCGCTCGATCATCGCGAGATCGGAGCGCACATCGTCCGGCAGCCGCTCGTCTTCGCGCAGCGAGGTGGCCGTCATCAGGACGGGCATCAGCGGAGTGCGCAATTCGTGGGAAAGTGCGGCGAGGAAATGGTCCTTCGCGCGCGAGGCGATTTCCGTCCGCTCCTTCGCGGCGCGCAGGGCGGCATCGGCGGCGCGGCGCTCGATGCTGTTCGCGATCGCATCAGCGATCGGGGCGAGATCGCCGAGCACGGCTTCGGAGAGCGCCTGCTTGGAAAAAAGCGCCATCACGCCGATGAGGCGCGCATTGACGACGAGCGGATATCCTGCGAACGCGACCAGGCCTTCGCGCGCGGCCCAGTCCGGGTCGGAAATGTTCGGATCATGCGCCACGTCGTTCGTGAGATGCGCGTGCCTCGTCTGCGCGATGCGGCCGATTTTAAACTCACCGACGGGCACGCGGCCGTGAGGCCCTCCGAGATGCGTGTACCGTCCCGCGCTGGCCCGGAGCACGAGCACCGCGTCCGCCTCGTCCAGCACCCAGATGCGCGCGAACGAAGCGTTCAGATGCCGCACGAGCAGTTCGCAGGTGCCATGCAGGCTCGGCTCGAGTTCGGTCGAAGACGCCAGCAGCGAGGCGATATCGGCGCGCAGGGCGGCGAGGCGCGCGCGCTCATCGATCTCGGCTTCCGCCGCCTTGCGCTCGGACACGTCGCGGATAAAGCCGACAAACATCGGCTCTCCCACACCCGGCAGAGGATTGATCGAAAGCTCGACGGCGAATTCAGTCCCGTCGCGCCGCACGGCGGGGAGTTCCAGTCGTTGTCCCAGCACGGGACCTTCCTTCGTGGCGAGGAAGTGCGCCAAGCCCCGGCGGTGTGCTTCGCGCAGACGCTCGGGGATAATGTGCGCCGCCAATTCCGCCCCGAGAATCTCCTCCCGCTTCCACCCGAAAATCCGCTCCGCCGCAGGGTTCCAATCCACCACCGCACCGCGCGCATCCATCAGCAGCACCGCGTCGATCGCGGTATCGATGATGGCACGCGAACGGTTTTCGCTCGCGCGAAGCTGCGCCTCGGCCGCGCGCTGATCCGTGGTGTCCACCAGCACGCTCGGCAGACGGACGGCGCGCCCGTCCGCACTTCGCTCCACCCGACCCCGGGCATTGGCCCAGCGTTCGGACCCATCTTCCCTGCACACGCGAAACTCCGCGTGATACGGTTCCCCGGTCTCCAGCGCGCCTTCGATCGCCGATCGGACGCGCGGGCGATCTTCCGCATGGATCACCGGGAGAAAGGACGCGATCGGCACTCCGGCGCGGCACTGCTCCAGCGGCACGCCAAACATTTTTCCAAAGAGCGCATCACCGAACACCAAGTCGCGGTCCACATCCCAAACCCATGCCCCCGCGTTTCCCACCTCGAGCGCGGTGCGCGCCAGCCATTCCGCATCGCGGAGCGCCCGCTCCCGCGTCCGCTTCGCACCCACCTCGCGGAAGACGATGATGACTCCCCGCACCGTGCCATCGGGCGCGAAGATCGGAGCGGCGGAGTCTTCGATCGGAATCTCGCCGCCTCCGCGCTGGCGCAGCACGGTGTGATTCGCCATCGCGATCACGACACGATCGCGCAGCACTTCCTCGACGGGATTCACGACCGGCTCGCCGGTCTCTTCGTGGAAAAGCGGAATGACCTCGGCCACGGGACGCCCGCGCGCCTCATCGTTGGTCCAGCCGCTGAGTTTTTCCGCCACCGGATTGAGGAAGGTGACCGCGCCCCTTTCATCCGTCGTCACCACGGCATCGCCGATGCTCGCGAGAGTCACCCGCCACTGCTCACGCTCACCCGCCAGCGCGAGCGCGTTTTCCCGGAAGTGCCGTTCCGCCCGGCGCATCAATTCCGCGAGCATGATGATGATTCCCGCCGTGAGGCAGAAACTCGCGAGCGCGATGATTCCCCTGACGGTGAAGGGCGTAACCGCAAACCGGGGCGGCACGAAAATCCAATCCGCCGCGAGGAAGCCGATGCCGGTGGCGAAGATCGCCGGTTTCCATCCAGCGTAAGCCGCCGTGAACGCAATCGCCGCAAACGAAAACACAAACGGATAACTGTTGTGCAGCGGCCCGTCAAAAAGCGCGCGCAACGCGACCACCCCGGCCGTCGTCGCCAGCGCGAGGGAGTACCCGCGCCACGCGCGCGGAGAGCCTAGAAGCTGGGCGGTTGGTTGGCCGGACATTTTTTGTCGGGGAAAAGCGCTATGCGATGAATCGCGATTGCAAGACAACCCGGCGCATATTTTTCCGAAAAATGCCGAGCGCGCTCATCCGTGCAGGCGCGCCGTGCGCTGCCGAAAACCTGGCGGGAATGCAGTCCGCTCAAGCGCGCCCGCGATCGTCGCTCCGGATCACCGCGGCGAAAACTTCACCGTCAGCGATTCGTAGCCGACGGCGCGACGATACGCGGGCTCACTTTCCACCCGCTCGCGCGCCTCCAGGATGGTGATGCGCGCCACCCGCTCGGCGCACTTTTGCAGCAGCGTGCGGAGGAGCAGCCGCGCGTGCGGCGCGCCGAGGCAGAGGTGCGTGCCGAAGCCGAACGAGAGATGCGGGTTCGGCTTGCGATCGAGCCGCACCTCCGTCGGCGCGTCGAATGCCGCCTCGTCCAGATTTGCGGAAGCCCAGCAGAGCGACACGCGGCCGCCGGGTTTCACGTCCGCGCCATGCACGTCCGTCTCCACGGGACACACGCGGCCGATGTGCGTAAGCGGCATGAAGGCGCGGAAAAATTCCTCGCTCGCGAGCACGATGCGCTTTGGATCTTCGCGGAGAAAATCCAGCGCCTCCGGATGCCGGCCGAGGTAGCCGAGCGCGGCGGAGATCGAATGGATGATCGTGTCGCGCCCGCCGGCAAAGGCGAGATTCGCAAAGCCCATCATCTCCTCGCGCGTGAGCGGCCGCCCGCGGAAGGTCGCCTTCGTCAGCGCGCTGAAAAAATCCCCGCCGGGATTTGCCTCCGCGCGGTCAAATTGCTCGCGCAGGTAAGTCTCCAGCGCGGCGCCCTTTTCGCTCCCGAGTTCGCCATCCTCCACGCGGAAGACGTGGATGCCCCAGCCAATCCAGCGCCCGGCCTCCGCCTCCGGCATCGCGAGCAGATGCGTGAGCGCGCGCGATTGCAGCGGGAGCGCAAACTCGCTCACGACCTCGATCGCATCCCGACGCAGCGCATCGGCGAGCAGCGACTCGATCAGCTTCTCCACCCCGGCGATCACCGCGGGGTTTTTCGCCCGCGCAAAAAACGGCTCCACGATTTCCCGATACTCCGTGTGGTCCGGCGGATTCGTCTCGATGGGCAATTGCCGCATCGAGCGCACATCCTCCTCGGAAGGGATCGGCACGCGAAACGGCGCGTCCGAACTGAAAGCCTGCCAATCCTTCGCCGCGCGCCGCACATCCTCATGCCGCAAAATCATCGGCACGCTCTCGCCCTGGAATTCGCACCGCAGCACGCCGGCTGCCTTTCGCGGCTCGTGAAAGGGATCGGGGATGGTTTCCATAAGGTTGCTGCCTGCTGTCTCAGGGTTGTTGATTTGCCCGTTTGATCAACTCGAATCCTCGGCACGCAACGGCACCGCCGGCTTGCACGCCGGGAACCTGAGCAAGGCGATCAGCGGCCACTTGCGTCGTCGCACCCACCTTCGTGCCGTCGTCATCGCGCCGGCGCTCGCCTCAAACACCGCCCTTTATCTCGGTCACTGCCAGCCCTTCCGATTCAGCAAGCTTCTTCTGGTTTGCGTCGAACGTCAGAAATTCATCGGCCCCCAGCACCAGCGCCGCCGCGACGTGCAGGATATCGAATCCACGATGCCCTCCGGTCAGCGTGTGCGTGCTGGAAAGCCGCGTCGCCTCATCCAGCACATCGGCCAGATTGCACGGGGGTCGCAACAAGCGACCACCATGCACGGCGGATTCAAACTGCGCCCAAGCCATCGCCGCCTCGCCATGCCGGATGACTCCCCGGAATTCGGCAAATCGCAAAGCATTGCCCAACTCGAACGGATTATATGGGCTGAGGGTGATCGGCACGGTGCCCTTCGCCGCCCACTTCACCGCTCTCGGCGAATTTGCATCATTGCCATAGAGCGAGAAGAAAAAGCTCGAGTCCCCGCAAATCACCATTTCCCGCCAGCCTCCGCGATGAGGGCGGCTGACTCTTTAGCCGTGAGCTTCGTCTCCTTCCTGCGATCCCGCCGCACCTCCGGGCTGTCTGCCCAATTCACCTTCCGTGGTCCCGCTGGCCCCGCAGGCATCAGGCGCGCGACGACCGTCCCCTTCTGCGTGATCAGCACTTCCTCTCCGGCGGCAATCCAGCGCAGCAGGCTCGTGTAGTGGTTTCTCAGGTCGCGGACGGTCGCCGTCTTCATGTAGCACAAATTGCGGCACACCACTTTCCTGTCAACGCCGAAAGCGCCTCCCCGCCCGATCATCGCCTGCTACGCCTGAACCCCGTTTCAGGAATCGCACTGGGCGAACTTCATGCCGAATGCGGACTGGAATTGCACGGCGGCGCGCGCAGGCGTGATTGTCTGCATTGACACGAATTCGCCCGTTCAGCTTTTCGGAAAAAAGTCGCGGTTCCGGGCGATTGCCGTCGCGCTGATGGGCGGGCAGATCGAACTCGCAGGGTCCACAGCCATCCTGCTCGAATACGAGGAAGTGGCGGCGGCGATGCATGGGCCGGTGTCTGCGCGGGAGGTGATGAACTTCCTCGATCTCGCGACGGCATTCGGCTTCGTCCGGCACTTCACCCCGCAGTTCCATTTCCGCATCATCACCGCCGATCTGGACGACGACATCTTCGCCGACTGCGCCATCGCCGCCGACGCGGAATCCATCATCACCGAAGACCGCCGCTTCCAGGCACTGCGAAACGCGGGCTACAAGCCCCAGCCGATCCCGCCGGAGGAGTTCATCCGGCAATTCCTGTCGCCATCGTGAAACGACCAAGCCGGCAACCCACAGCGCCCGCATCGAACGGCTGCGGGAACTGGGTTTCTAAGACGAATAATCAGCCCGTCCCTCGTCCCAATGGCGAGGCTCGGAAACTCGCGCATCCAATAATCTCGGGTGAGTTCATGGTCCAATTCGCCGAGGCTTTTCCGGCTTGAGGCAGCGCTCCACCGCTCCAGTGGAGTGCTCCGATGCCGCGGCGGAGCACTCCGCCACAGCGCCGGGTGCGCCTTCATCGCGGCGGAGCACGCTGTTGTCCCGATGGAGTGCTCTGCCACCGCGGTGGAGTGCTCCACCATCACGAACCGGGCTTTTTCGCAGCGCCGGAGCGCTCCGGCGAAGCGGAGGAGCCTTCCTTTCAGGCATTCGCGGGCGGGCGTGAGTCGGCCCTACTCTGTTGCGCGTGTTTTGCCCTTTCCTCCGACCCGGAATCTGCCTACACCCGGCCATGCCGAAACAATCCTACATGCCCACCACCACCGCCGATGGCATCGGAGCCATGCTCCTTTCCTTCGATACGAACATCAACGCCAACGGCGGAGCGCTCGCCACGAAATACGGCATCGCCGCCGCCGAGCGGACGCGCGTCACGCAAGCCCGGCCGTCTGGGCGTGGTTTCAGGACGCGCTCACTGCCGCGCGCGACTGGGCGCAAAGCCTCACCCAAATCCGCGACACCATGACCAGCGCCCCGCAGTCCGCCGCCGGGCCGCTGCCCGGTGGGCCGGTGCTGCCCGCCGTGACCACGCTGACCGGCCCGCCGCCCGCGCCCGCACTACTCGAACCGGGCTTTTTCACCTTCTTCAGCAACCTCGCCGCCCGCATCAAGGCCAACGAAAATTACGATCCCGCCGATGGCACCCTGCTCGGCATCGAAGGCGCGCAAATCCTCCCGCCCGCCCACCACCATCCCCGCGCTCAGCGGCGACATCTTCACCAGCGGCCATCCCGAGCTGACGTGCGTGAAAGGCCAGTTCCAAGGCTACGACGCGTATCTCACGCGGCCCGGCCAGACGAGGAAGCTCATCGGCTTCTCCACCGCCCGCCGCTACAACGTCACCGAGCCGCTCCCCGCCGCCAGCGTCGCCGAAATCTGGACCTTCGAGGTGCAATATCGCTACCAAAACCAGCCCTTCGGCCAAGTCTCCCAGCCGCTGAACCTGACGGTGCGGGGATAGGTTCTGCACATACACTTCGCTCGAATTAAAAACGCAGCGGCTCAACCCGCGGAAGGATTCTGCAACACTCATTTGCCGCGATATGAACAAGTTCACAACGCAATGAACAAACGACGCGAAGCTGATCCGCGAAACGCTTCACCGATTGTGCTAACCATCGGCCATTCCACCCGGACGATTGAAGAATTCATTGCCCTTCTTCGGACGCACGAGGTCACGCGCGTCGTGGATGTGCGCACGGTGCCTCGCTCATGGCACAACCCGCAGTTCAACAAAACCTCACTGCCGCGATCATTAAAGAAAGCAGGCATTGGATATGTTCACATGCCACAACTCGGCGGTTTGCGCCATGCGAAGCCTGATTCCTTGAATGCGGGATGGCGCAATGCTTCTTTTCGCGGCTACGCGGATTACATGCAGACGCCGGAGTTTGAGAAAGGCATCAAAGAATTGATCGAGTGCGGGAGTCACGACCGAATCGCCATGATGTGCGCCGAAGCGGTGCCGTGGCGCTGTCATCGTTCGCTCATCGCGGATGCGTTGCTGGTCCGCGGAATTCGGGTCGAGGACATCATGAGCCCGACTCGGCGTCAGGTTCACACGCTCACGCCATTTGCGAAAGTTCGCCGCACCGAGGTTACCTATCCCGCCGAGGAGTTGCCGTTGTTCACTAAAAAGAAACCGTCGGCTAAGTCCTCTGTCTCGCCGCGGACCGCGAAAGAATGATCGCTTACAAGGTATCGGAGAACGCGAAGATACTGTTCGTGGGCATCAATCCGCATCCCGGTTCCTATCGGCGCGGGGTGCCATTTTCCAATAACAAGATGTTTTGGTATCTGCTGAACCGGGCCGGCTTGCTGAAAGAAGCAGAAAGTGATCTGAAAAATGACCAATTGCTCAAGGAGATTTACGATAAGAAGTTCATGGAGCACTACGGACTGAACTTCGTGAATTTGGTCGATCGGCCTACGATAGACGTGACTGAACTTAAAAAAGGCGAAGAGCAGGCAGGAGT
>JBBSEI010000007.1:0-86665 GCA_038239865.1 Chthoniobacterales bacterium | reverse complement strand
TTTCAAGGCGGACATCGCGGAGCAAATCGGCGCGGAATACCTCTCGGCGAAGGAAGTCTCCGTGGACGATCTCGCGAAGAAAATCGGGAACATCGATCTGGTGTATGAGGCGGTGGGCGAAGGTGCGGTATCCTTCGAAGTGGCGCGCGTGCTCGGGATCAATGGCGTGTTTATTTTCACGGGCATCCCGGCGGAGAAGCCGCAGATTCCGGTTTTCGCCGACACGATCATCCGCAACATCACGCTGAAAAACCACGCGCTCATCGGCACGGTGAACGCGAGCCCGCAGGCATTCGTGGATGCGATCCATGATCTCGGGGAATTCAAGAAGCGCTGGCCGAAGGCGGTCGCGGCGCTGATCACCGGGCGGCACCCGATCGCGGCGCACCGCGAGCTGCTCATCGGCAAGGCCGAGGGGATCAAGAATGTGATCCAGTTTTCGTGAGCGATCGGCACGGCGGCCGCGCGGTCGCTGCGCGCGGGGTCACTTCGTGATTTTGAAGGGATCGAGCGCCTCCCCCGGGAGGCTGGCTGCCGCAGGTCGCGGGCGTGAGATCCACGAGGGAAAGGCGGTGCGGATCGCCGTTGATTTTTCCAGAGCGGGCTTGCGCGATTTTCCGCCACCGCTAGAACGGGCGCCCCTCAACCACACACCCTACCTTTTTATGCAAGAACGCATCGGATTTGTCGGAGTCGGACGCATGGGCGCAAACATGGCGCGCAGACTGAAGGACGTGGGCTACAACGTGACCGCCGTGTACGACATCAACACCGCGGGCGCGCAGGAACTCGCCGCGGAACTCGGCGCGGAAGCCTGCACGAAGCTCGCGCGCGTGACGGAACTCAGCGACGTGATCATCACCGTCGTCACCGACGACAAGGCGCAGCTCGCGATTTTCACGAACAAGAAGGACAACCTGCTGATGGGCGCGAAGGGCCGCACGTTTGTGAACTGCGCGACGATCTCGCCGGCGGTGCATGTGCAGGTGGAAAAGTTCGCGAAAAAGGCGAAGGCCGCATCGCTCGAAGGCTGCATGGCCTCCTCGATCAATCAGGCGCGCGCCGGCACGCTTTACCTCATGTGCGCGGGAGAAAAGGCGACCTTTGAAAAAATGAAGCCGCTCCTCACCAAGCTGAGCGACGAGGGGAAACTCATGCGCTACATCGGCAAGGCCGGGCAGGCTGCGCAGGTGAAGGCGCTCGTGAACATGGTCATGAACATCAACACCGCCGGGCTCGCCGAAGGCCTCGGCCTCGCGAATGCGCTGAAGCTTGATTTGAAAGTGGTCGCCGAAGTTTTTTCGCAGACCGGCGCGAACTCGCGCGTGCTCGTGACCGATGGCGAGGACATGATCAATCGCGACCACTCGTGCTTTTTCAGCGGCGCGCACGCCGCGAAGGACAGCGGCATCGCGCTCACGCTCGGCAAGCAGCAGAAGCTCAGTCTCCCCCTCGCCGCCGCGACTTTTGCCCAGTACTCAAAGATGACCAAGCTCGGCCTCGGCGGGCTCGACAAGAGCGGCATCGCGGAGCTGACCTTCAAAGGGCGCGGGCCGAAAAAGAAGAAGTGATCGGTGATAGGTGAACAGTGATCGGTGGAAAACACGCGACGCTGATCACCTTTCACCAATCACCAATCCCTAGTCACACTTTCGCCGCCACGGCGGATCCACAAACCAACAACAACCAAACAGACACACACTATGAGCTACGTTCCCATGATCAGTTCCGGCGTCGCCGGTCCCCTCGGCGCCCTTCATCTCCCGCGCCTCTGGCTGAAAGTCAGCCTCGAAGCCGCCGGCAAAATCGCCGCCGGCTATCCCGGCATCGGCGCAGGCTATGACTCGATGACTTGCTCGGCCCTCGGACTCGATCCGGAAGCCGTGAAGAGTTTCATCGCCAGCAGCAAGCCCACCTACACGCAGTTCGAGGCGTGGGTGCGCCAGAATGCGAAGAAGCTCACGAAGGCGGACATCCAGCGCCACAACCTCGCCATCCTCGGCTACTGCCACGATGACGGCACGCGCAAGGGCATCCTCACCGCCGCCGGCCTGCCGGATGACGGCAGCGTGCTCCCCGGCGCGATCGACCTGAACAACATCGACGACTGGCAGGAATTCCACGCCGCCGTCCTGAAGTAAGGCGCGCGAAAAAATAGCCAAACGAATCACAAGAGCCGGCGCGGGAGACTGCGCCGGCTTTTTCATGCCGCCGCGCAGGAAGAAGTCCCGTCCGTGGTGCAGAGCACCATGAGACGGTTAAATTTTCCCGTTTCATTGTCCGTCCTGCATCCGATTCACACGATGCGGAGGTGGCACGAAGGAAGACGGGAGCACACGCTTCCAGCGTGTCCTTTCCGGCATCCTGCCGGAAAAGATGCAGCGGGCTGCGAGCCTGCGATTGTCTTTCCTTCGTCGAGAACGGCTGAGCCTACCGCCTTTGCCCTGCGTCCGGCAGGGATGCCGGACGCGGCACGCTGGAAGCGTGCGCTCCCGTTTTCCTGTGTGCTTCCGAGCAAAGTCCGGTCGGAGCTTTCGACGATGGGATGGATCAGAGAATGCCCGGCAGCGTGATTTTTACCTGCAGGCCGGCCGGCTCGCAATTCGCGGCCACCACCGATCCGCCGCATGCTTCGATGCAGCGCTTCACGATCGCGAGGCCGAGTCCCGCGCCGCCTGTGGTGCGCTGGCGCGCGGCTTCGGGGCGGTAAAAGGGATCGAAGATTTTCTCCAGCGCGTCCGCCGGAACGCCGGGGCCGTGATCGCGCACGGTGATTTCGATCGCGCCGCCGGTCTGCTCGGATCGAATCTCGATCGGCCCGGCGTGCGCGGCGTAGCGGACGGCGTTGCGCAGCACGTTGGCGAGCGCGCGGTCGAGCGCTTCACGGATCGTGCGCAGCTGCAGGCCGGCGGGGACATGCACTTCCGCGCGCGCCTCCGCCGCCTCGCGGGAGATGACATCCGCGACGAGTTCGTCCAGCTCGAATTCCTCCGGTCCCGCGCGCTCGGGCAGCGTCGCGGCCTTGGAAAATGAGAGCACCTCCTCGACAAGCCGCGCCATGTGCTGGAGTTCGCGATCGAGTTTTTCAAGGTAGCCCGCCTGCTCGGGCACGGCACGCTGCTCGACGATGCCGAGCGCGCGCTGCATCCGCGCGATGGGCGAGCAAAGTTCGTGTGCCACGTCCGCCGTGAGCCGGCGCTGATGGCCGACGTATTCGCCGAGTTGCGAAGCCATCGCGTTCACGGAGGCGCCGAGTTCGCCGAGTTCATCGCGCCGCCGCTCGGGCACGCGCACGTCGAAGCGCCCCTCGGCGATCGTGCGCGCGGCGGTGTTCACGCGGCGGATGGCGCGCGTGATGCCGCCGACGATCGGCAGCCACACCATCGCCGAGACGCCGAGCGCCGCGGCGATGAACCAAAGCCATGGCCCCGGATCGAAGAACAGTCCGCCGCCGGTGATCGTGTCGGCGACGATGACGACTGTGACCGGCCGCGGATCCACGGGATCGTTGTGGATGAGGTTCACGTGGATGCCCGCCCAGTATTTCGCCGGCTCGCCGCCGCGGAGGAAATACATGAAGCGCGCCGGCGGTCCTGCGCCCTGCGCGCCGGCCGGTGGATTTCCGGGAGGCCCGTCGATCGGTCCCGGCGGTCCCGGAGGTCCGGGAGGTCCGGGAGGTCTGCCCAGTCCGCCGGCAGGATTGCGTCGTTCCGGCGGGCTATCCTCGCGCGGCTGGTTGCGCGGAGGAGGATTGCGCGGCGGCGGGCCGCGGCGGTCGCGGAGTTTTTCGAGGACGGTGGCGGGCGGGTTCAGCGCGGGGCCGGCGACTTGCCGGGCGTCGTTGCGGAAGATCGCAAAGGTCACGCCATTCGCCGCGCGGTAGCGCTCCAGCACTTCATCCCAGCGCTTCACGGGCCGCTCGCGCAGGTCCGCGGAGATGAGGCCGCTCATCGCCTCAATGCGCTGCGTGGTCTGGCCGGAGAGCAGCCACTCCATGCCCACGCGGAATTGCACCCGCGCAAATCCGTACGCGAGCGCCGCGACGAGCGCGAGATTCACGAAGAACCAAAACAGCACCTTGCCGTACAGCGGGAAGCGCAGCCGCATGATCAGCTTTCCGGGACGGTGAGCATGTAGCCCACGCCGCGCACGGTCTGGATGAAGTCCGGCTCCTTCGGATCGTCACCGAGCTTTTTGCGGAGCGAGGAAATGTGCATGTCGATCGCGCGGTCGAAGACCTCCCATTCGCCACCGCGCAGCTCCTCGAAAAGCTGATCGCGCGATTTCACGCGGCCCTTTGCGGAGGCGAGCGCGAGCAGCAGCTCGAACTCCGTGCGCGTGAGCGTGAGCGCCTTGTCGTGCAGCGTGGCGGTGTGCGTGTCGGAGCAGATGCGCAGCGGCCCGGCGACGACCTCGCGCATCGGCGCGGGGGCCGCGCTTTCCGCGATCCAGCCCGCGCGCCGCACAGCCGCACGCAGCCGCGCGAGGAGTTCGCGGGAGGAAAATGTCTTCGGCAAATAATCATCCGCGCCGAGTTCGAGGCCGACGACGCGATCCGTCTCCTCGCCGCGGCCGGTGAGCATGAGCACGGGCACTTTGGATTTTGCGCGGATGCGGCGCAGCACTTCGAAGCCGTCGAGATCCGGCAGCATCACATCGAGGATGACGGCGTGCCACGGCTCGGTGGTCGCGCGCTCCGCGCCGAGCGCGCCGGTGTGCACGGCCTCCACGCGGAAGCCGAGCGGGCGCAGATAGTCGGCGGTGAGTTCGCAGAGATCCTCGTCGTCATCGATCACGAGCACGCGGAGACCCTCGCGGATTTTCGTGGAGGAAAGTGGAGCGGATGGGACCATGACGGAGCGCAGTGAAACCTAGGCGGCGCGAAACGGCGAAGCGCGGAGATTTACCCGTTGCTGACAATTTTCCGCGCGCGGGATTTTTCGTCGGGCGTTTCGGTTCTGAGTTTGGATCCCGCTTGCCAGCGACAGGGCGCGCGCAGACCGTGTGCGCCTCCACCCGGAAATCTCCGAACCAAACACTCCGATGACCAAGCTCGCTGCATCCGTTCGCGTCCGATCTCTCACCCATCGCCGCGGCTCGCGTGCGCTCGTATCCGGGGCCGCTGCGCTCTTCGCGGGAGCGGCGCTGTGGCTGCCCGTCTCCGCGGCGATCGTGCCGGGGAATTTGCCCGCGCGATTCTGGGCGGGCACGATCGACGGGACGTGGACCGGCGCGAATTGGGCCAACGACACCGCGGGGACGCCGACCACCGCGATCCCGACGGCGGCGGATGACGTCACCTTTTCGATCAGCAGCGGTGCGGGGCATCAGTTCACGGGGCTCGGGAAGGACTTCACGATCCACAGTCTCACGATCAACGACCCTGCGGGGGTCAGGATCTTTTCCGGCAACAGCGGTCCGCGCACGCTTACGATCTCGGGCAGTGCCGGCACCGGTATCAATGTCCAGGCCAGTGCGGGATATGTTTTTTTCGGCACGGATGTCACGCTCGCTGGAGGGTCGGACACCATTACGGTCGATAATACAGCGGGTGCGTTGCTCAGAAACGGGCTCCGGAGCAGCGGCGGGCTCATCAAGGCAGGGAGCGGAGTGCTCACCCTCGCCGGCCCGGGCATCTATGGAGGTGGCACGACGGTGAACGCCGGGACACTCGTGATTGACAGCGACACCAACGGTACTTTCGGATCGATCGGCGGCGGGACGACGACGGTGAACGGGGGCAGCGTTTTCCGGGAACCCGGTGGAGCGCTGAATTTCCTCCGCCTCGCAACCGCCAGCAGCGGGGTATACTTCGCCAATGGGGCCACTGTCTTGAGTACAGATGTGTTCGGATACCGACCTGGAGGCACCATCAGTTTCTTCGATACCACCACCGCATCCAACGGCACTTTTACAACCAACGGCGGCATTTCGGGTGGGCAAGGCGGTGCCACAATTTTCCACAACAACTCAACCGCTGCCGATGGAAACTTCACGATCAACGGTGGTTTAAGCAGCGGTTCCTACGGGGGCAGCATGGCTTTCTACGACAACGCGACCGCAGGTCATGCGACTTTCATCGTGAATGGCGCGAGCGTCTCGGGCGCAGGGAGCGGCGAGTTGCGATTCTACGACTCCTCGACCGCGGGCAAGGCGACGCTCACCGCGAACGGCGGGACGAACGGCGGCGGCGGCGGGTCGATTTCGTTCGTGGGCGCGGCGACCGGCACGACCGGAGCGGTGACGCTGAACGGCAATGCGAGCCTCGACCTCAGCATGTCCAGCGGCGGCATTTCGATCGGTTCGCTCGCGGGCGATGGGAATGTCTTTCTCGCCCCGAACAATCTGGCCGTGGGCAGCAACAATCAGAGTACAACGTTCTCCGGCGCGATCCGCGATGACGGCTTCATCCCGGCGAAAGGCGGATCGTTGACGAAGACCGGAAACGGAGTGCTCACGCTCAGCGGCACGAATCTGTACACGGGACCGACGACGGTGAATGGCGGCACGCTGCGCGCTGGGTCCACGCAGGCGTTCGGCAGCAATTCTGCGGTGGCGGTTAATTCCGGATCCCGTCTCGATTTGGCCGGGTTCGATAATTCCGTCGGTTCACTTTCCGGCGGAGGCATCGTGACGAGCATGGGAGCCGCCCCTGGAGTTTCGGTCACGCCGACGACGCTGACGACGGGGGGGTTGAGCACGAACGCGGAATTCAGCGGGAGCTTTGATCCCTCGCGATTTCTCTCGCTGACAAAAATCGGCAGCGGGACGCAGATTCTCAGCGGCGCAAACGCGCACGGCGGCGGCACCACGGTGAAAGAGGGCACGCTGGCTGTGGCGAACACGACTGGCCTCGGGTGGGGCGACCTCACGATGACTGGCGGCACACTGCGCACGGAAGGCGGGCCCAGAGTGTTGCAGCTCGGATTTCCTTTCGTTGATTCGTCCAGCGTTCCGCCGGTCAGTTACAGCGGCGGGAACATCCTCTTCACCGGCGGCACGTATGTCGCGACGGTCGGCGGGACTTCGCCGGGTGTGACGTACGATCAAATCAGGACGGGCGGCACTGCGAACATCGCCGGTGCGACGCTGGCGCTCGTGCAGTTAAACGCCTTTCAATTGCACGCGGGAGATAAGGTCGCGCTGATTTTCGCGGAGGGCGGGGTGAGCGGTGGGAGCGCGAATGGCACGCCGGCGCCCGCGACGAAAGTCACTGGGCTCGCCGCCTTCAGCAGCAGCCCGCTGCTCGTGGCGGTGGTGAATCTTTACCCGACGAGTGTGGTGCTCGAGGCCATGCAGGGTTCCTTCGCGGCGCTCGCTGGCACGCTGCATTTCACGCCGGATCAGGCCGCCGTGGCGGGGGCGCTTGACAGCGTCGCGGGGAAAATCGGATCGAAGACGGGCATTTTCAAAGAACTCGATTTTCTCGATTCCCTCGCACCGGGCGCGATCGCGGCGAATCTCGATCTGCTCAGCCCGGCGCAACTGACTTCCATTTTCAATCTCGCGACGTCGCTCGCGAACGTCCAAAGCACGAACATTCAGAGGCGGCTCGAAGACCTCCGGCTCGATCTCGGCGCGGTCATCCCGGTGAACAGCGTGAACGTCTCCGCCGACGGCGCGAGCGGCCCGCGCGGGAATCGCGGCACGCCGGTCGCGCCTGCGCCGGAGGATCGCTGGGGCGTGTTCCTGACGGGGAGCGGCGAGTTCACGCACGTGGGCGGCACGGCGAACGCGGCGGGCTTCAATCTCGACTCGGGCGGCGTCACCGCGGGCGTGGATTACCGGTTCTCCGATCATTTTGCCGCAGGCCTCAGCCTCGGCTACATGAACACGACGGCGGCGCTCGCGGCCGGCGGCAAGGTGGACGTGGACGGCGGACGCATCGGCGCGTACGCGACGTATTTCGATCGCGGCTTTCACGTGGACGCGTCGGTGAGCGGCGGGCCGAACAGCTACGCCACACGGCGCGCGACGCCGAACAACACCTTCGCCACCGGCAGCCCGGACGGCAGCGAGGTGAGCCTGCTGCTCGCCACCGGCTACGAGTGGAAAAAGGGCCGCTTCAGCTACGGACCGATCGCGAGCGTGCAGTACACGAATGCGCAACTCGACGGCTTCACCGAGCGCGGCGGATTCGCGCCGCTGAATATTTTCGCGCAGAGCGCGGACTCCACGCGCAGCGCGCTCGGCTTTCACGCCACGTTCGATGCGAAAGTGGGCCGCGTCCTCATTCGTCCCGAAGTGCGCGCGGCTTGGCAGCATGAATTCGGCACCGTGAATCCGTCGCTCACGTCGAGCTTCGCGACGCTGGGCGGGAATCCCTTCACCGTCACCGGGTCCGCGACCGGGCGCGACAGCCTGCTCATCGGCACGGGATTCAGCATTCGGTGGAGCGAAAAGTTCGCGGTCTTCGCGTACTACGACGGCGAACTGCTGCGCACGAACTACAGCTCGAACAACGTGTCGGTCGGATTCCGGTATCAGTTTTAGCGCGCGCCGCGCTGGTGGAGTGCGCCGTTCAGATCGGGGAGTCTGTGCAAAAGTCGGCTGTCCGTGCGTTGCGATCGAGTTGGGAAAAGTGAACGTCGCGCGCAGGAAAATGGGAGCACACGCTTCCAGCGTGTCCGTTTCGGCATCCTGCCGAAATGATCCGCAGCATGCGCGGGAGTGCCCGGCTTTCGTTGCGTCATCGCCGGGGAGACCCGCCGCCTGCGTCCTGCGTCCGGCAGGATGCCGGACGCGGCACGCTGGAAGCGTGCGCTCCCGTTTTCCAGCGTGCCTGCGCGCGCGATGTTCCGGAGGGCGGAGCGTCGCGATTTTTCGGCGAACTGCGGATCGAGCGCGCCGCGCCGATTTACCGATTGCTGACAAATTCCCCGGTCCATCCTCACGGCACATTGACAAAGCGAGCGTTCACTGTGCGGCATGAAATCAGCGCCACTTCTCCTCGGGCTCAGTCTCTCGCTTCACCTCAGCGGCGTGCTCGCGGCTCACGATCTCAGCGGCAGCGAGCTTCCGCGCGCCAATTTTTCCGCGAAGCCGCCGGAGTGGATTTTCGTGCAGGCGAAGACCGGCATCGCGACGCAGCCTCGGCGATCGAACCGGCCCGCGCAGGCAGCGGTGTTCGAGGCGTTCGCGCCGAAGGTGAGCGTGCGGTGGGATGAGCGGTTTCTTTTTGTCGAGAGCAACGGGCTGCCCGCGCACCCCATGATGGTGGGCATCACCGCCTGGCAGCAGCAGGTGCCGCTGCCGCAAAATTACACCGGCGCGAATGCGTGGCAGATCCCGCTCGTGCCGGTGCCGGCGAAGGAGCCGCGCTCGATCAAGGGAGCGTTCCTGCGCGGGGCAATCGCGCTCGCGGCAAATGGGATTCCCATTTTCAATCCGCAAAATAATCGCGGCGAGGTGTCGCAGGAAATCGGAGAACTCGACGAGTGGGGCGGTCACTGCGGGCGCGCGGACGACTATCACTATCACGCCGCGCCGCTGCATTTGCAGAGCGTCGTGGGGAAGGGCCAGCCCATCGCGTATGCGCTCGATGGCTATCCGATCCTCGGCCTCACGGAGCCGGACGGTTCGCAGCCTGCGAAGCTCGATGCGTTCAACGGTCACACGACGGCACTCGGCTATCACTATCACGCGTCGAACAAATATCCGTACGTGAACGGCGGCTTCCACGGCGAGGTCACCGAGGCGGGCGGCCAGGTGGATCCGCAGCCGCGCGCGCAGCCTGTGCGGCAGGATCAGCCGCCGCTGCGCGGGGCGAAAATCACGGCCTTCGAGACGAGCGGCAGCAGCTCCAAGCTGAGCTTCGAGATCGGCGGCGAGAAGCGCGCGATCCTCTACTCGGTGAATGCGGACGGCTCGGTGCCATTTGAATTTCAAAATGGCAGCGCGAGCACGACGAAGCAGACCTACACGCGGCGCGAAGGCGGCGGCCGCGGCGGTCCCGGCGGTCCGCGTCCGCAAGGTGAACGTGCGCCGCGAAACTCCGCCGGTGGCCCGCCGCCTGAGGGCGGACGTCCGCCACGTCCCGAAGACGGCCCCGGCGGTCCGCCTCCGCGCGAAGGCGGCGATCCGAATCGTCGCGGCGGGCCGGGCGAGGCGCAGGCTCCGTCGCCGTTCGGCCCCGATGCGCTGAAAAAACCGAGCGCGACTTTTCTCCTCACGAGCCCCGAAGTGAAGGACGGCGGCGCGCTGCCGGTGGACTACACGGGCGATGGCAGCGGCGCGACTTTGCCGCTCGCGTGGAAGGGCGCGCCCGCCGGCACGAAGGGGTTCGCGCTCATCATGGATCACCTCGCGCCGGGCAACACGATGAAGCACTACTGGACGATGTGGGAAATCCCCGCGACGACGGCGGCGCTGCCGAAAAACGTGAAGGGCGTGGGCAAACTCGGCACGAGTTTCAAGGGTCAGATCGGCTACGAGCCGCCGCATTCGCAGGGGCCGGGCCCGAAGACCTACGTGCTCACCGTGTATGCGCTGAGCGCGCCGCTGCAGATCACGCAGCCGCCGCGCGAGGTGAATCGCGACGTGCTGCTCGCGGCGATGAAAGACAAGGTGCTCGCGAGTGCATCGCTCAGCGTCGTATCCACGCGCAGCGGCGGCGATGCCTCCGGCGGGCAGCGGCCTCCGCGCCGCGACGATGCGAACGGCGCGCGCCCCCGTCCGGAGGGCGCGGCGAACACGGACAGGATTCCGTAGGCTCCGCCCGATCTGGACATCACGGGCGCGCCTTTCAAATAACGAAGCCGTCCGGAAACTGCGCCCTCACGCTGTTACTTTGAACCACTGGAACAAGCGCAATCGATCCCTCTCTGCCACTGCAAATCCCCCCATGAAACTCCTCCTCGCACTCACTCTCCTGGTCTCCGGATCCATTGTTTCGCCATCCGCGCTGGCGGCGGAAAAGCCGAACGTCCTCTTCATCGCGGTGGATGACATGCGGCCCGAACTCGGCTGCTATGGGAACAAAATCATCCAGTCGCCGAACATCGATCGCCTCGCCGCGCGCAGCACCATTTTCAACCACGCCTACTGCCAGCAGGCGGTGTGCAGCCCCTCGCGCACGGCGATGCTCACGGGGCTGCGGCCGGACGTGACGAAGGTGTGGGATCTGGAGACGCATTTCCGCGTGGCGAAGCCGGACTGCATCACGCTGCCGCAGCACTTCAAGGCGAACGGCTATCACACCTCCGCGCTGAGCAAGGTGTATCACAAGGGCCTCGAAGACGGCCGCTCATGGAGCGAGCCGCATTGGTATCCTTTTGGAAAATCCGTGGACACCGATCTCGCCGACTACACGAAGCAGATCGTGACGCGGCACGATGTGAACAAGGAGGAATACTCGAAGGGCGAATCGCCCGATGACAATGACAAGCCCGCGGCGCGGAAGAATGGGAAGAAAGCCAAGGGCGGCGCGGCATTTGAAGTAAGCCCGAAAAGTGAGGACGACCTGCCCGATGGCGCGACCGCCGCGGAGGCCGTGAAGCGCCTGCATGAGTTGAAGTCGAAGGGGAAGCCGTTCTTCTTTGCGGTTGGTTTTCTGAAGCCGCATCTGCCGTTCGTTTCGCCGAAAAAATATTGGGACCTCTACGACCCGAATACGATCCCGCTGCCGGTGATCGATCATCTGCCCGAGGGCTGCCCGGAATTTGCCGGCCACCAGAACAGCGAGCTGCACAACTACCAGGGCGTGCCGACGGGCAACCCGATCCCCGCCGACTTTGCGAAGACGCTTCGCCACGGCTACTATGCCGCCATCAGCTATACCGATGCGCAGGTCGGCAAGGTGCTCGACGCGCTCGACAAGGAAGGACTCGCGGACAACACGATCATCGTCCTCTGGGGCGACCACGGCTGGCAGCTCGGCGATCACGGCTTGTGGGAGAAGCACACGAACTTTGAGATCGCCTGCCGCGCGCCGCTGCTCATCAGCGTGCCGAAACAAAAGACCGCCGGAAAAAAATGCGAGGCCACGGTCGAGTTCGTGGATGTCTATCCCACGCTCGCCGATCTCTGCGGTCTGCCCGCTGTGAGCGGACTCACTGGCAGGAGCCTGAAGCCCTTCATCGAGAATCCGTCCGCACCGTCGGCGAAAGTCGCCATCAGCCAATACCCGCGCAAGGCCGGCAAGACCGGAGGTGGCGACGTGATGGGTTACAGCGTCCGGGACGACCGCTGGCGCTGCACCTTCTGGCGCGAGATCGCGGGCGCGCGCATCGTCGCGACCGAACTCTACGACGAGAAAAACGATCCTGCGGAGACCGTGAGCCTTCACGACAAGCCGGAGAACAAGGCCATCATCGAGGCATTCGCGAAGCATCTCCCGCCGGTCGGTTCTTCCGCGCCGTCCACCGACGCGAAAGGCAAAGGAAAGGGCAAAGGCAAAGCCGCTCTTGCGAAAGCCGCCGCCACGATTCCCGCGAAGCCCGCAGCCGCCGAGGCAACCACAAGCGAGGATCGCGGCCCGCGCTTCGACAAGCTTGACAAGGAACATAAAGGCAAGCTGACGCTCGCGGAATACACCTCGCGCCAGTCCGACGCCGCCGCCGCGAAGGAGCGATTCGAGAAGTTCGACGCGAACAAGGACGGCATATTGACGCGCGAGGAGTTCGTCACGCAGGGTAGGAAGCATCCCAATGGGAAGTAGGCGCATTTCAATCGCCCATTCAGGTAGCAACCGATCATGAAACGCACACTCACTCTCATCGCCCTGCTGCTGGCACCGCTGGCTGTTGTCGCCCAGCCCATCCGGCTGCATCCGCAGAATCCGCGCGTATTTGAGTATCGCGGGAAGGCGCTCGTGCTCATCACAGCGACGGAGCACTACGGCGCGGTGATGAACCGGCCTTTCAGGTGGGAGCCGTATCTTGATGACCTCGTGGACAAACACAGGACGGCGTCGCGACTCTTCGTGTTGTATCGCGAATTGCAGACGGCGGTGAATCCTTACTCCACCTGCAACCCGGAGACACTGGACTTCATCTCGCCATATCCGCGCACGGGGCCTGCGGGCACAATTCCTGAACCCGACCACTGGCAAGCTCACCGACGGACCCAGGCTGAAAGGCGGAGAAGTGAGAATCGCCCTCCCCGGATTTAGTCATGACATTGCTCTCCGGCTTACTCGCCAATAGAACCAGCTATTCAACCATGAGACACACGCTTACTCTTCTCGCTGCCCTGCTGCTCGCCCCGCTCGCCTCGCTCCACGCCGCCGCGCCTGCAAAGCCGAATATCATCTTCATCCTCGCCGACGATCTCGGGTTCGCCGAGATCGGTGCGAACGGCGCTGATCACTATAAGACGCCGAACATTGACTCGCTCGCCAAGACCGGCGTCCGCTTCAGCCACTTTTACACCGCGCCGCTCTGCGGCCCCTCGCGCGCGCTCATCCTTACCGGTCGTTATGCCTTCCGCTCGGGAGCAGTCACGCAGGACGCATGCGGTTCCATCATCCGCACCGGTGAGAAGGCCGAAGTCATGATTCCTACCGTGCTGAAGAAAGCCGGCTACACCACTGCGATGATTGGAAAATGGGGCCAGCTCCTGCCATCGGGCGACGCTGCGGAATGGGGCTTCGACCACATGCTGAGCTTCAGAGCCAGCGGCATCTATTGGAACAAGGCGGCCGCCGCCAGTTGGGTGAAAAAGTATGAACTCGCCGGCGACAAAGGTGCCGACGACGGCGTGCGCGCCAATCCCGGCCCGTATAATATCGACGCGAAAAAGCTGATGATGTCGGACACCGAATACATGCCTGATTTGATGCACAAGGACGCGGTGGCCTTCCTCGATGAGAACAAGGCCAAGCCGTTCTTCCTCTATTACTCGATGTCGCACGTGCATTCCCAAATCCTGCCCACGCCCGACAGCGCGCCGCCCGCCCCCGGCACTGATGCCGCTGCCCGTTTTGCACAACTTTACGACGACAACATCACTTACATGGACAAGCTCGTCGGCAAACTCCTTGCCGAATTGGATCGCCTCAAACTCCGCGAGAACACCGTCATCTTCTTCATGGGCGACAATGGCACGGCCAAGGCGGACGCCGATCGCGCGACCATCGGCGGACGTCGCCTGATCGGACAAAAAGGTTCCATGGAAGAAGGCGGCGGACTCGTCCCGTTTGTGATCAGTTGGAAAGGCGTCACGCCCGGCGGCAAGTTGAACGAAAACTTCACCGACGCCTCCGACCTGCTCCCCACTTTCGCCGAGATCGCCGGTGCGCCGCTTCCGGGAAATCGCGTCATCGACGGCAGGAGCCTGCTCCCGCAGATCAAAGGCGCGACCAAGTCCCCTCGCACCTGGGCTTTCACGCAACTCGGAGAACACTGGCACGTGCGCGAAGCGGGATGGAAGCTCAACGAGGCCGGCCAGCTCTTCGACATGAAGAACGCGCCCTTTGAAGAAATCCCTGTGGCTGCGGATTCCACGGATCAGGCCGCCATGGCTGCGCGCAAACGCCTCAGCGATGCCCTCGCCGAACTTAACCCCGCAGCCGGTTTCAAAGGCGAGGGCAGTGGTCGCGGTGACAAGACGAAGAAAGAGAAAAAGAAGATGGAGAAGAAGGCAGGCGAGATATCCGCAACTATGCCGGAGGCAAAATCCCCGACCGACTCCGCAGCCGCCCCGCCCGCACCCGCCGATGTTATATCGGCGGAACGCGCCGCGAAGTTTGACCACCTCGACAAGGACAAGCACGGCAAGCTCACGCTCGAGGAATACAAGACCCGCCAGTCAGACCCCGACGCGGCCGCGAAGCGCTTCGAGAAGTTCGATGTGAACAAGGACGGCATCGTGACGCGTGAGGAATACATCCAGAACGGGGCGGAGAAGCTCAAAACCAAATAGTCCCTCCGGGCGTCGTCTTTGTTTCCTGCCGTCGGCGCGCCACCGATTCGGATAACATCGCAAATGAAAACAGAACCCGGCCGCGCCTCGCGACCGAATGCTGCGCAAAAGCTCGCCCTCCCCACCTCGCGCCGACCATGAAAATGCTCCGTGTCCTCCTCGCCGCCGCGTTGCTGATTTTGCCGGTGCAAATCCGCGCGGCGGACTCTCGGCCGAACTTCGTGGTCATCATGGGCGAGGCGCAGGGCTGGGCGTCGGCGTCGGTGCAGATGGATGACGCGGTGCCGGGATCGAAGAGCCCGCTCGCGCGCACTCCGGCGCTCGGGAAACTCGCGGCGGAAGGAATGCGCTTTGCGAATTTTTACGCCGCATCGCCGCGCTGCACGCCGACGCGCGCGGCGTTTTTCACGGGGCGCAGCCCGACGGCGCTGCACATGACTTTCGTCGGCGAGGGGAAGGGCGGGAAGGAGAGCACGTTTTCCGAGACGGGCAGCAGGCTCGTGCCGCCGCAGCAAATTTCGCAATTACCGGAGTCGGAAGTGACAATCGCCGCGCTGCTGAAACGCGAGGGCTACGCGACGGCGCATTTTGGAAAATGGCATGTGGGACGCGTGAGTCCGACGCGGCATGGCTTTGAGGAAAACGACGGGTCGAACAACAACGGCAGCCCGGAGGACGTGGAGAATCCGAACCCGAAGCAGGCGTTCGCGAACACGGAGCGCGGGATGGAATTCATGGCGCGGCAGGCGAAGGCAGGGAGGCCTTTCTATCTGCAAATCTCGCACTATGCGGGGCGCGGCGGGACGGATGCGCGCGCGGAGACGTACGCGGATGTGCGGCGGCGCGCGACGACGGATCGCGACCAGCGCCTCGTCGGCGGCGCGGCGGTGACGCAGGATATGGATGCGACGATCGGCATGCTCATGGCAAAGCTCGATGAACTCGGGCTCACCGGTCGCACATATTTCATCTACACCTCCGACCACGGCGCACAGGGGCGCAACGCAAACGGACCGCTGGCGAACGGCAAGGGGACGGTGTGGGAGGGCGGCATCCGCGTGCCGCTGATCGTGCGCGGGCCAGGCGTGAAGGCGGGCGCGTGCTCGCAGGTGCGCGCGACGACGGTGGATCTTTTTCCGACGATCGCGGCGATCGCGCGGGTGAGGGAGGCGCTGCCGAAAAATCTCGAAGGCGGCAATCTCGCACCGGTGCTCGGCGGCGCGGCGAACGCCACGGTGAAGCGCGCGCGCGAGGAGCTCGTCGTTCACTTTCCGCACTACGACAAAGATGAACTCGGCCCCGCGTCCGCGCTGCTGCTCGGGAATCAAAAGCTGATCCATCCGTACGAGACGAACGTGCCGATGCTGTTCGATCTCGCGAAGGACCTCGGCGAACAGCACGACCTCGCGAAGGAACGTGCGAAGGAAACGGCTGAGCTGGAGCGGAAATTAAACGAGTATCTGAAGGCGATCGGCGCGCTGATGCCGGTGCCGAATCCGCAATTCGATCCGGCGAAGGCGAAGCCATTCGAGGAACGCCGCAGCGGGCGCGGTGGCATGCAGAAAAGTCCGCCGCAATAAAAGCGTGCGGTCTTGCTTGCGCGCGGCGTGGTGCAATATGCGAGGGCATGACAAAACGCATCGCACTTCTTTTTGCCGGGCAGGGTGCCCAGGCCGTCGGCATGGGCCGCGATCTCGCCGCGAAGTACCCGGTCGCGGGCGATCTTTTTCGCGAGGCGGATGCGATCCTCGGGCATCCGCTCAGCGAGGTGATGTTCGCCGGGCCGGAGGCGGAGCTCGTGAAAACTGCGAACTGCCAGCCGGCGCTTTTTCTCCACGGGCTCGCGTGTCTGGCTGCGCTCCGATCGGAAATGGGCACGCTGCCGGTGCATGCGGCCGCGGGACTTTCGCTCGGCGAATTCACGGCGCACGCTGCGGCTGGGACGTTCACTTTTGCCGATGGGCTGCGGCTCGTCGCCGAGCGCGGGCGGCTGATGCAGGAGGCCTGCGAGCGCACGACGGGCGCGATGGCGGCGATGATCGGCGGCGATGAAAATATCGTGCGTCAGCTTGCGGCGGACTTCGATGTGGACGTGGCGAATTTCAACAGCCCCGGCCAGATCGTGCTCTCGGGCGAGGAGGCGAAAATCGAGGCGGCGCTGGATGTCGCGCGCGATCGCGGCATCCGCAAATGCGCGAAGCTGAACGTCGCCGGCGCGTACCACTCGCGGCTCATGCAGAGCGCGGCCGATGCACTCGCGCCGCGTCTCGGCGCGACGCCGATGCAGTCGCCGGCGTTTCCGGTTTTCGCAAATGTCACCGCGCGGCCGGTGCCCGCTCCGGTGGAGATCCGCGCGGCGCTCTCCGCGCAGGTCACCGGTTCGGTGCGGTGGACTGAGACGATCGAGTTCCTCGTGGATGTGGAGAAGGTGGAGCTTTTCCTCGAGCTCGGCCCCGGCGGCGTGCTCGCGGGACTCGTGAAGCGCACGCGCAAAGACACGCCGGTGCTCAGCGTCGCCGACGGCGCATCGCTCGATGCCGCGCTCGCGGCGCTGCGGAGCTAGGGATTCGGTGCCGGCGTTTTTTCCAGGGTGAGAATCTGGACGGTGATCCCGAAGAGTTTCCAGTGCGCGGCTTCGCGGACGTACTCGAGCGAGAACTCCACCTTCCGCGGGCTGCGCGGCGCGCTGGCCTGATCGAGGATCGCGTCGAAAGTGCCCCCGAAATTCAGGACGCCGTCGGAGTTCACGCGTGCGGGCTCGGAGAGGATCATTTTTTTCCCGCGAATGGGCGTGAGATCCACGCGGGCCAGCAGGTGCGAGGCAAAGGCCGTGCGAAGCGCGGTGAGCGTCAGCCGGTTGTCCTTGTTTTCCGGATCGAATTTCGAGAGTTCGCGGGGTTCGCGTCCGCGGAATTTCCAACGGTCGGAGGCGGCGGCGTAGAGGGCGGAAAAGTCTCCGCCATTTTGGATCGCCTCGTTGAAAAGCATGAGCGTGTCCTCCGCCAGTTGACGGAGCTGCGGCTCGTCCGGGACGCCGGGCGCATTCGGCTCCAGGATTTCCAAGGCCCTCGTTCCGGCCGTGTCCCGCGTGCGCGAGACCACTGCGAAAACATCCTTCGCGGCAGGGGCGCCGGGCGCGGGATCGGAGCGGGCTTCGAGCAGCCGCCATGCGCCGTCTTCCATGCTGAAAGTGAAATTCAGCGGAAGCTTCCCGCCGTCCTTGAGCGTGAAAACGCCGTGGACCGTCGCGAGCCGGCCGTGCCGCTCCGGCTCGCCCCACGCGGATGCGCTCGCCTCGCACAGGCCCAGGTCGCGCACGCGCGCCTCGAAATAATTGGCCGATCGCGTGAATTTGAAGGCGGACGCGGCCTGCGCGTACGCCTCGGTGAAGCGCTGCTCCGCGAGCATCCGCGACAGCTCCTCGGCGGCATCGCGCGCGGTCCTGCTCCGGTCTTCACAGCCGCAGAACAGTGCGGCAAAAAGCAGCGCCAGCGTGCGGCGGAGGCGGTGAGAAAAAATGAAACGCTCCATCGGGGACAGCGCGCGATTTTCTACCGGCTCCACTCGAGCATCCGCCGCAGCGGGAGTTCGGCGCGCGCGCGCACAGGCTCGGGGATGACTATCTGCGGCTCCAGATCCCGCAGGCAGGCGTGCAGTTTTTCGAGCGTGTTCAGTTTCATGTAGCGGCAGTCGGCGCACGCGCAGTGATCGGTCGGCCCGGCGATGAAGTGCTTGCCGGGAATCTCGCGCCGGAGCCGGTGCAGCATCCCGCTTTCCGTCACGATCACGAACGCCTGCGACGGGTGCGTCTTGCAAAAGGTGATCATCTTTTCCGTCGAGCACACTTCATCCGCGAGCAGGCGCACCGCGCGCGTGCATTCTGGGTGGGCGACGACCGGTGCGTCCGGCCACTCGGCCTTGATGCGCTCGATGGAGTTCCGCGTGAACTCGACGTGGACGTAGCAGTTGCCATTCCAAAGATCCATGGGCCGCCCCGTGTGCTCGATCACCCACTGGCCGAGATTTTCATCCGGGACAAAAAGGATGTTCCGATCCTTCGGGACGCGCTCGACAATTTTTGCGGCGTTGCCGCTCGTGCAGATCACATCGCACAGCGCCTTCACGCCCGCGGAGCAATTGATGTAGGCGACGACGTAGTAATTTTTGTCCGCGTGCGCGCGCAGGTGCGCCTCGAGTTTCTCCGTCGGGCAGGAATCGCTGAGCGAGCATCCGGCATTCAGATCGGGCAGGACGACGGTCTTCGGCGGGTTCACGATTTTCGCCGTCTCCGCCATGAAGTGGACGCCGCAAAACGCGATGACATCCGCCTTCGTCTCCGCCGCCTTGTACGCGAGGCCGAGCGAGTCGCCGACGAAATCGGCGAGTTCCTGGATTTCCTTCACCTGGTAATTGTGCGCGAGGATGACGGCATTGCGCTCGCGTTTGAGCGCGAGGATTTCCGCGGTGAGATCGAGACCGGCGACGGGCATGGCCGACGTTACGCCCCTGAGCCGCGCGGCTCAAGGATCGGTTGGCGTTTTACAACGGTCCGCCGGCCAGCCAGCGTGCGCGCTCTATGAAGCACCATTTCCTCCGCGGTGCGCGGGTCTATCTTTCTGGGCCGATGGATTTCGTGGCCTCGAGGGCCGACGAAAAAAAACTCGGCTGGCGCAACCGGGTCGGCGATTTTCTCCGCTCGATGGGCGCGATCGTTTTCGACCCGTGGTTCAAGCCCTCCGTCCGCGGCCTGCATGAGTACGGCCTCGAGGATTTGAAATCGGCGGACGCGCGCGAGACATGGAGCTTCGAGCCGGGCCAGTGCGGCGACGAGGCTCGCGCGGCGTGCGCGGAGAAATTCTGGGAAACGCTGCACATCGATCTGCGCATGGTGGACACGAGCGACTTCACGATCGCGTACGTGCCGACGAACATCTACAGCGTCGGGACCGTGCATGAGATCATCCTCGCGCGGCAGCAGTTGAAGCCGGTGCTCTTCGTGAGCCCGCCCGTGACATTTCCCGCACTCGCGAAATTGCGCGAACATCTGGCCGCGGATCCCGACGGGCTCGCGCTACTCGACAGCCTCGCGGCCGAGGTGCCCATCAAATCAAATCCGCGCGGCATTCCGAGCCTCTGGTACATGCCGCTGATCGGCGGCGGTGGATTTTTCGACGGTTTCGGATTCGCGGAATACGCGTCGCGTTTCCAATGGGAGCCCAACTCTGCCGACCAGCACGAGCAGCGGCATCCGCCGGAGAACCCGCTGCTTCCCTTTCTCGAAAAGCTCGCCAGCGAAATCCCGCACCGCTGGGACAGCAAGACGCGGCAATACGTGACGAACGACGACTGGCTCCTGTGGGAACTCGACGGCACGCCGCGCATCGAGCCGCCCGAAATTCCGCCGCCGATCAGCGAAAAGTAGCCGCCACATTTTCTCCACCGCAGGACGCCCCCCCGCAATGTCTGATCTCCCCTCAACCGGCCATCATCCCAAATTCCCGGCCGGATTTCGCGCGCGCCGCGGGCTGAATTGGGGCTTCATCGGCCTGCTCTACACGTCGTTCTACATGTGCCGGTACAACCTGTCGCTGGCGAACAAGTCCATCAGCACGGAGTTCGGTTTTTCGAAGGGCGACATGGGCTGGATCATCACGACCGCGATGCTGGCCTACGCCTTTGGGCAGATCATCAACGGGCTGCTGGCCGACCGCTTCGGCGGCAAGCGCGCGATGCTCATCGGCGCGACGGGCACGATCGTGATGAACATCCTTTTCGGCGTCGCGTCGTTTTGGGGGAACCTCGGCCTGTTCGTCACGCTTCGCGGGATCGACGGCTACTTTCAGGCGTTCGGCGCGCCGGGCATGATCAAAATCAACGCGGCGTGGTTCGGGCACACCGAGCGCGGGCGCTTCGCGGGCATCTTCGGCTTCATGATCAATCTCGGGCGCTTCGGGATTTTCAAGCTCGGTCCTGCGCTGCTTGCCGGTTTCGTCTTCCTCGGAATGTGGCACGTCCCGCCGCTGCACTGGCGCTGGCTGTTTTGGATTCCCGCCGGGCTCGCCACGGTCGCCGCGGTGATCATGGCGATGGTCGTGAAGGACACGCCGGAGCAGGCGGATTTCCCGTCCGTGAATCCCGACGAGCCGCACACGGACAATGTGGAAACGCCCATCACGGATGTCTTCCTCACGATCGTCCGCCAGCCGATCGTCTGGCTCACCGCGAGCGCCTACGCATGCACGGGCGCGGTGCGGCAGGGGATCGATCAATGGTTCCCGCGACTGCTCGAGGATGTGCATCATGTGAAGCTCGACTCCGCGGAATTCCAGTGGGTCGGCTTCCTGATTCCGTTCGTCGCGTCCGGCGGTTCGCTGATCTCCGGCTACGTCTCGGACACGCTTTTCAATGGCCGCCGCACGCCCGTCGCCGCGGCGCTCTATTTCATCGAGACCGCAGTGATCCTCGCCGCCGCGCAATTTCATTCCGTGAATGCCGCGCTGTTTTTCCTCGTGCTCATTTCCTTCACCGCAAATGCCACGCACTCGATCCTCGGCACCGCCGCGGCGATGGACATCGGCGGCGCGAAGCGCGCGGGCTTCGCGTCCGGGCTGATTGATTCGTTCCAATACTTCGGCGGCAGCCTCGCGGGTTTCATGCTCGGCAAGCTTTTGGACCAAAGCTGGGACTACTACTTTTACTTCATGGCCCCGTTCGGCATCATCGGCGGCGTGCTCATGCTGTACAGTCACGGGCGCATCACGAAGGCATCGAAGACCGGGCATTGATCGCCACGATTTTTTCAAAATCCCCAGCCCACGCATGCCCATGAAAATGTTCCTCGCCATCTTCGCCGTCCTCCTGCTCCCGCTCTGCCCGCGCGCCTCCGCGTGGAGTGCTCCGGGCCACATGATCGTCACCTCGATCGCCTACGATCAGCTCACGCCGGCGGAGCGTGAAAAATTCGACGCGATCCTCCGCGCCCATGCAAAGTATGCGACCTGGAAGAAAACGTATCCCGCAGCCGGCCTGCCCGGCGTGCCGCTGGAAAAATTCATCGCCATGCTCGCGAGCCTCTACCCGGATGAGATCCGCAATCACGACAATCCCGAGACCTTCCCCGAGTGGCACTACATCGACTATCCGCTGCTCCCGCCGGATTTCCCGCTGGAGCCCGCGCCCACGGCGGGCGACGATGTGCTTACCGGCATTTCCAAATCCTCGAAGGCGGTGAAAAATCTCACGAAGGTTTTCGATGCGCGCACGCGCGCGAAAATGCTCAGCTTCCTGCTGCACCTCGTCGGTGACGTGCATCAGCCGATGTATTGCGAAACGCTCTTCGACGACAATTTCAAAGAACCCGACGGCGACCGCGGCGGGAACAACGCCTGGGTGAAACCGCCCGGCGGCTCCGCGATCAAGCTGCACGCATTTTGGGATCAGCTCTTCGGCTCGAGCGGGCAGCTCTTTCATCCCGTTCCGCTCACCATGATCCTTGCCGCGGAGCATCGTGCGAACGAACTCGCGCCGAAATTCCCGCGCACGGCATTGCCCGAGCTCACCAAACACACAACGCCGCTGGGCTGGAGCCACGAGAGTCGCGCACTCGCCATCAGCGACGGCTGGCGTCATCATAAACTCGCCTACGGACTGACCGAGGCTACCGCCGCCGAGTTGCCTGCGGACTACGAGGAAAAAGCGCACGCCATCGCCGAGAGCCAGATCGTGCTGGCCGGCCACCGGCTGGCCGATCGCCTGCATGAAGTGCTGAAGTAGGAGTCGCGGGCGGAACCTTGTGACGTGCGCACGAGACACGCAGTCCTGTTTCCCGCCCAGCGGTGATTCAAATTTCCGACTTCATAGCTGCTGCGTAGCGGATGCAAAATGCGCCCTCCGCATCGCCCGTCGGCTCGAATCCCACCTGGATCAAATAAGCCCCGAAGTCCGCGGTGCGTGGTGCGACGACGATTTCCCGGATGCCCCGCTGACGGAAAAAATCCGCCTGCTCGACGAACAGGAAGCGTCCGATTTTGAAATCCCGGTAGCGCGGAATGGCGTAGTCGAGCACCACGCGCAGCACGCCGCCCGGCTCTTCGGCGGCGATGAAGACTCCCGCCGGCGTGCAATCCCGCAGGATGAAAAGCGTGAGCTGATTTTCACCCGCGCGTTGCTCGAACCCGGGAATCATCTGGCGGATGTCCTCCGCGTAAAAGCCGAGAAAATAGCTCAGATAATCCGAGTCGGGCCGCAGGCTGAGGAGGTGAAAAAATTCCTTCGCCCGCAGCATCCGCAGCAGGTAGTGCGCGTTCACGAGCACGATGAGGCCGTTCAAAATCGCGACCGGAATCGCGCCGATGAGGACTCCGTAAACCGTGAATGCCGCGGCGCCCGCGAGGTTGATCAGCCGCAGCCGCAGGATCGAACTCAGCATCATCGAAATCGCGATGAGTGCCGATGCGATGTAGCCGATCAGCTCGATGTAGAAATGCTTGCCCATGATTCCGCGTCACCGGCGAGCGGCAGTCTCACTTTCCTGGGGCATGACTCACGCCCCGATGGGATGCCACACCGTCTTGAATTCGATCAGCTCGCGAATCTCGTAAAGGCCCTGCGCAGTATCGGCGAACCAATCAATCCGATCCTCCGCCTTTTGGAGACGCACGCGCTTCACGCTTTCCGCCGCGCCGAGCTGGAGCTGCTTGCGCTCGTCCGCGCCGGCCACGCCGCTGATCGCGCGGAGATGTTCGTGCGTGGCGAACGTGGGGATCAGCTCGCTGCGGAAGCCCGTGAGCAGATTCACGACACCGCCCGGCAGATCGCTGGTCGCGAGCATTTCTCCCAGCACAATCGCGGGGTACGGCTGCGTCTGCGAAGCCAGCGCCACGACCACATTTCCACTCGTGATCGCGGGCGCTATGAGCGAGACGAGCCCGAGCAGCGACGCGGCGTCCGGCGCGATCACGCCGACGATGCCCATCGGCTCGGTCACGGTGAAATTGAAGTGCGGCGACGCGACCGGGTTCACGTTGCCGAGCAACTGCTCATACTTGTCCGCCCAGCCCGCGTAGTGGATCAGCCGATCGATGCTCGCCGTCACTTCCTTCGCGGCCTGTGCTTCGCCCGCGCCGCCGAGCGTGATCGCGTGCGCCATTTCTGCCGCGCGCGCCTCGATCATTTCGGCGAGGCGGTAGAGGATCTGCCCGCGGTTGTAGCCCGAGCGTTTCGCCCAGCCCGGTCCGGCCTTCGCCGCGGCCTCGACGGCGTTGCGCAGATCCTTGCGCGTGCATTGCGGGATGTTCGCGAAAAAAGTTCCGTCCGCGCCGTGCAGCGCGGTGACGCGCCCGCTCTCGGATCGGATGAACGCGCCGCCGACATAAACTTTCGGCGTCTTGGTGATGGGGAGTCGTGCGGCCATGTTCGGGAATCAGATGAGTTTGCCGTAGTCGAACAGCCCCTGCCGGCCACCCTCGCGACCGAAGCCGCTCTCCTTGTATCCGCCGAACGGCGACGTCGGATCGAATTTGTTGAACGTGTTCGCCCACACCACGCCCGCCTTTAGTTCGGTGCTCATTTTCAAAATGCGCGAGCCTTTGTCCGTCCACACGCCGGCGGAGAGGCCGAACGCCGTGTTATTCGCCTTCTCGACCGCCTCCTCGACAGTGCGAAAAGTGAGCACGCTGAGCACGGGACCGAAAATCTCCTCGCGCGCGATGCGATGGCTTTGCGTGACGTTCGAGAAAACAGTCGGGCGAAAATAGAATCCTTTCGCAGGCAGCTTGCACGCGTGCTGGAAAATCTCCGCGCCTTCCTCGACGCCGCTCTGCACCAGCTCCGTGATCCGATCGAGCTGCTCGCGCGAATTGATCGCGCCGATGTCCGTATTCTTGTCCAGCGGATCGCCAGTGCGCAGCACCTGGATGCGCCGCTTGAGCTTCGCCAGCACCGTGTCCGCCACACTTTCCTGCACCAGCAGCCGCGAGCCCGCGCAGCACACGTGGCCTTGGTTGAAAAAGATGCCGTTCACGATTCCCTCGACGGCTTGGTCGAGAGGCGCGTCGCCAAAGACGATGTTCGCGGCCTTCCCGCCGAGTTCCATCGTCATCCTTTTGTCCGTGCCCGCGAGCGAGCGCATGATGATTTTGCCCACGTCCGTCGAGCCGGTGAATGCGACCTTCGCGGCAATCGGATGCGTCATCACCGCCGCACCGGTCTCGCCTGCGCCCGCGACGATATTCACCACGCCCGGTGGCAGTCCGGCCTCCTGCAAAATCTCCGCGAATTTCAGCGCCGTGATGCTCGTGGTCTCGGCGGGCTTGATCACGACGGTGTTTCCCATCGCCAGCGCCGGCGCGATTTTCCATGCGAGCATGAGCAGCGGGAAATTCCACGGGATGACCTGCCCGACCACGCCGAGCGGCGCGACGCGACGGCCCGGTGCGAGGCAGTCGAGCTTGTCCGCCCAGCCCGCGTGATAGAAGAAATGCGCCGCCGCCATCGGCACATCGAAGTCGCGCGATTCCTTGATCGGTTTCCCGCCATTCATCGTCTCCGCCACGGCAAATTCGCGCGCGCGATCCTGCAGCAGACGCGCGATGCGGTAGATGTATTTGCCCCGCTCGCGGCCCGGCATTTTTCCCCACGCGCCGTCGAACGCGCGCTGCGCCGCCTGATACGCCGCGTCCACATCCGCCGCGCCCGCAAGCGCGATGTCTGCGAGTTTCGCCTCGTTGCCGGGATTGATCGTCGCAAAATACTTGCCGCTCTTCGGCGCGACAAATTTGCCACCGATGAAAAGGTCGTAGCGCTTCTTCAGCTTCGGATCCGCCGTCTCCGGCGCGGGATCAAATTCCCACAGGTCGCCGAAAATAAGTTCGCGGGAGGACCGGCGGACGGCGTGGAGTTTTTGAGCGGCTTTAGCCATAGGTTAGTTAAGCGTGTCCAAGCTCAAAGCCTGCAGCGCTGAGGCGACGTTGAGTTCATTGTTTAAGGCCACTGGAAGGATGATTCCGAAGCACGGACATCGCCACACCCATTGCCTCGTCGGAGGTGATGATATGCGCGGAGGTGTGCTGAATAAAAATGGCCGTGCCACCGAAATCGAGCACATACCCGTGTGCCAGGCGATTCGGAGCGGTGCCCGCTCTGCTCTCATACACATAGCTATATTGGAGAGCCCTTGCCTTTACATACTTGCCCGCGGCATTGCGCATACCTGTCTGGATCGTGATCGCGCTGAATCTGATTACGTCCGCAATATCCCAACCCGAATCGAATGGTCCATCGCGCTTGAAATTGTGCCTGAACCTCGGAAGACCATCGGGAAACATCTCACTGGCCGATTGCCCAATCGCGCCGCCTTCCAGCGCTCGGCTTGTTACATTCGCGTATCTGTCCGCTGCGAATGACATGATATCGCCGGTCTTCGAGTTCGTGAAAGTCGCCCATGCACCCTCGTAATCTGCCTTCTTCCCTGCTTCCTGCTTCTCAGGAAACCAGCCTTGTTTCTGAAGCACCCAGTCCGGCCCGAGTTGCGGAAGCTGTCCTAGCAAGGGAAGTTCCTCTGCATCGGCGTGAAGCGCGTAGCAACAGACAACCAAGAGGAAGATTACCCGGTATTTCATCGCACGCGTAGAGTCGCCTGACATCTCAATACCCCTCCGTGGCGTCGCTGAAGACGTAAGGTGCCTGATACGCGCCGGTGCGCTCCTTCTCGATCTGCCGCAGCAGATCGTTCAGCAGCGACGACGCTCCGAAGCGGTAGCGCGCATTGTTCAGCCACGCGTCGCCGAGCGTCTCCTTCACCGCAGTGAGGAAGTGCAGCGCCTGCTTCGCCGTGCGGATGCCGCCGGCGGGCTTCATGGAAATGGGGACGCCGGTTTCGAGGTAAAAATCGCGGATGGCTTCGATCATCACCTGGTTGTTGCCGAGCGTCGCATTCGCCGAAGTCTTGCCTGTGCTCGTTTTGATGAAATCCCCCGCGCGCAGCACGCGCATCGCGAGGAATGACGCCGCGCGGATGTTGTCGTAAGTCTCCAGTTCGCTCGTCTCGAAAATCACCTTCAGCGTCGCGTCGCCGCACGCCTCGACGACCTGCGCGATCTCGTCCTGCACGAGCGCAAGTTCGCCCGCGAGGAACGCGCCGCGATTGATCACCATGTCAATTTCATCCGCGCCATCGCCGACCGCCGCGCGCACTTCCGCGAGCCGTGTCTTCAGCGGTGCCTGCCCCGAGGGGAACGCTGTGGCTACCGACGCCACCTTCACTTTCGTCCCCGCAACGTGGCGTTTCGCGTGCCGGACCATGGCGGGATACACGCACACCGCCGCGGTGCTCGGGACATCCATGTCCTCGTGCGGCATGATCGCCTTGCGGCAAAGTGAGGCCACTTTCCCCGGCGTGTCCTTTCCCTCGAGCGTGGTGAGGTCGATCATCGAGGCCGCGAGCTTCAGCCCGAAGAGCTTCGATTTTTTCTTGATGCTCCGCGTGGTGTACTTCGCCACGCGCTCCTCGACGCCGACGGCATCCACGGTGCCGACATCGGCAAGGAAGCGGCGGAGCGCAGCGGGGGAGGCCGGGGGCATTTTGCGAGGCTATGCAGGCGTGATGTGCGAACAATCAAAAACACGGACGCGTCGCACGAAGGCAAATGGAAGCGCACGCTTCCAGCGTGCTGTTCCTGGCATCCTCCCGGAACGGTTTTCCGCGCAGTGGATCACCCTTGCTTCTTCTCGGGCGAAACTTCCGCCTTCGCCCTGCGTCCGGCAAGGATGCCGGACGCGGCACGCTTGAAGCGTGCGCCCCGATTTTCCGCCGGGCTTCCGGACACGAGGCGAACGGCGGGGTGCCGTGGGCGTTTCATTTTTCAAAGTCGCAAACAGCGGGTCGGTTTTTCGACAGCCCACTAAGGCGGGCGGCTGTGAGGGGCAGTGTCCTTTCCAATCTCCAAGCCACACACCTCATGCAATCCCGCCGCATCATCCTCGCCACCGCCATCACCGCACTGCTTGCGCTTGCGCCCGCCACTTTTGCCGAGACGAAAGCGCCGGCTGCCGCGGCTGCGCCTTCGGAATTCAAAAAAATCCACGACAAGATCGAGCTGAAGGACGGCGACACGTTGGTCTTCCTCGGCGACTCGATCACGCACCAGTGCCTCTACACGCAATACGTCGAGGACTACTTCTACACGCGGATGCCGAAGGTGCGGATCCACTTCCACAACGCGGGCGTCGGCGGCGACCGCGCGAAGGATGCGCTGAACCGCTTCGACGACGACGTGGCGGCATTCAAGCCGAAGTATGTCACCATCCTCCTCGGCATGAACGACGGCGCGTATCGCGGCTTCGACCAGCAGACGTTCGACACGTATCAGGCCGACATGACGGCGCTGCTCGACAAAATCGCCGCGCTCGGCGCGACGGCGATCCCGATGACGCCGACGATGTTCGATTCGCGCGCGAAGAAGATGAAGGGCGACAACGGCGAGCCGCGCAACACGTACTACAACGGCGTGCTTTCGCTCTACGGCTCATGGCTGCGCGAGCAGTCGCTCAACCGCGGCCTCGGCTTTGTGGACATGTGGTCGCCGCTGAACAACCTCACTTTGGAAAAGCGCAAGCAGGACGCCAACTGGACGATGATCGGCGACGCCGTGCATCCCGGTGCCGTCGGCCAAACGGTGATGGCCGCGGCCATCATCAACGACGCGGTGCCGAAGACGGTCGTGTCGCAGACCACGATCATCGCGGACGCCGCGAAGCCGACCTCGAGCGCGGCCAATGCGAAGGTGAGCGATCTGCAAGTGAGCGCCGGAAAAGTGTCATTCACGCTGCTCGCGAATTCGCTTCCGTGGGTGCTCCCGCCGGACACCGCCGAGGGCCAGGCGCTCACGCACATCGGCCATCGCAACGGCAACGAAAAGCTCACCGTGCGCCAGCTTCCGGTCGGCAAGTACGAGGTGAAAATTGACGGCACGCCGATCGGCCAGTTCACCGACGCGCAGCTCTCGACGGGCGTGGAACTCGAAGGCAACGACAAGACGCCGCAGTTCCAGCAGGCGCTGAAAGTCGCGCTGCTCAACAAGCAGCGGAACGACACCGCCTATCAGAAAATCCGCGGTCTCTACGGCCAGCTCAAGGGCAAGCGCGGCGCAGTCGCGAAGCTCGACGCGAACGCTCCGGACGCCGCCGCGAAGAAGGAAGAGTTCGCAAAGTGGCACGCCGACATGAAGACGCAGGTCTCCGCGCTGCTCGCCGAGGCCCTCAAAATCGAGGATCAAATCTACATCGAAAACCAGCCGAAGCCCCGCGCCTACGAGCTGACGAAGCTGTAAATCACTGCAACTTCCGCAGCGGAAGACCTGCGAAAATAGCCCGGCGAACTATCGCTGGGAACCACCGCAAGGGACCGGCAAGAGTTCCTTCAGGGACGGCAGAACGCTTCTTTCGTCCCTGCAGGGACTTTGCATGCCTCGCATCCCGAAACCCAGTGCTGAAGCACGGGGCTATTTTCAAATATTTCCGCGGCGACAGCGCGCTCAGCCGCGCGGGTGGAATTTCCGATGCACGGCCTTCAGCCGGCTGTGATCGACGTGCGTGTAAATCTGCGTCGTGGAGATGTCCGCGTGGCCGAGCATTTCCTGGATGATGCGCAGGTCCGCGCCGCCGCCGAGCAGGTGCGTGGCGAAGCTGTGCCGGAGCAGATGCGGATACACGTTCGTCTCGATGCCCGCGCGTTTCGCCGCCGCCTTCACGATCTGCCAGAGCCGCACGGTCGTGAATGATTTCCCGTGGTGTGAGATGAAAACGTGGCTGCCGGTGCGCTTCGACACGAGCTGCGGGCGTTCCGTCGCGAGATACGCGCGGATGGCGTCGCAAGCCTTCGTGCCGACGGGAATGATGCGCGTCTTATTGCCCTTGCCGGTGACGCGGATCATGCGGTGATCGAGGTCGAGATTTTCCAGCCGCGCGCCCGTGAGTTCGCTCGCGCGGAGGCCGCTCGCGTAGAGCAGTTCCAGCATCGCGCGATCGCGCAGGCCGAGCGGCTGCGTCGTGTCCACGGCGGCGAGAAGTTTTTCCACGAGCATCTCGTTCAGCGTCTCGGGGAGGTAGCGTTCGAGGCGCGGCAGCGGCAGCACGTCGGCGATGTCGTGCGGGATGCGCGTGCGCATCGCGAGCCAGCGGAAGAAGATTTTCAGCGCGACGATCTCCAGCTTGATGCTCGATGAGGCGAGGCCCGCGCGCTTTCGCTCCGCGAGAAAATCCTGCAAGTGCGCGAGCGTGACGGCGGCGGATTCGGTGAGCGTTTTCCGCTGCGCCCACTCGGCGAATGTCTCCAGCGAACGGCGCGTGGAGAGCTGGTAGTTGTCCGAGAGCCCGCGCTCGGTCGCGAGGTAGAGGATGAAGTCCTCGATGTCCGCGCGCATCACGCCGCGGAGTGGAGGAAGGCCGTGAGCGGGCTCGTCGCGCTCGCGGTGATGCCGCGCGCGGCAAGCCCCGTCTCGTGCGCCTCGCGCCCGGCCTCGACGGCGAGACGAAATGCGCGCGCCATTCGCACGGGATCGGGCGCGATGGCGATGGCGGTGTTCACGAGGACCGCGGCTGCGCCCATTTCGAGAGCTTCGGCGGCCTGGCTCGGCGCGCCGATGCCGGCGTCCACGACGACGGGCACGGTGCATTGGTCGAGGATGATTTCGATCTGCGCGCGCGTCTCGATGCCGCGGTTGCTGCCGATGGGCGAACCGAGCGGCATCACGGTCGCGCAGCCGACGTCCTCGAGGCGCTTCGCGAGCACGGGGTCGGCATTGATGTACGGCAGCACGGTGAAGCCTTCCTTCACGAGAATCTCCGCGGCCTTCAGCGTCTCGATCGGGTCAGGCAGCAGGTAGCGCGGGTCGGGATGGATTTCCAATTTCACCCAGTCGCTGATGCCCGCAGTGCGCGCGAGTCGCGCGAGGCGCACGGCTTCGTCGGCATTCATCGCGCCGCTCGTGTTCGGCAGCAGCAGGTATTTTTTCGGATCGATGAAATCGAGAATGTTTGCGAAGGGGTCGCCTTTCCCCGAGAGGTCCGCGCGGCGCAGCGCGACGGTGACGATCTCCGTGCCGCTCTCCGCGAGCGCGTCGGCCATCGCGCGGTTCGAGGAAAATTTCCCCGTGCCGAGCAGCAGCCGCGAGCGGAAAGTGCGGCCTGCGATGACGAGCGGTTCAGTGGGCATTTGGTTTGGTGACTATACGAAGGAGAACCGCGGCGCACGCGGAAAGCGGAGCGCGAGACAGGGTGGGACGGGCGTCTCGCCTGTCGGTGTCGGACAGTCCGTCCCGGCTGTCCGCGCGGGCAGGCGAGACGTCTGCCCCACTACAGCCGCACCGGCACGCCGTGCGTCGCGAGGAAGCGCTTCACGTCGCCGACGGTGTAGGTGCCGAAGTGAAAAATGCTCGCCGCAAGCACGGCATCCGCGCGGCCTTCGCTCAAAACTTCCGCCATGTGCTCCAGCGATCCCGCACCGCCGCTCGCCACCACGGGCACGCCGACGGACTCGCTCACGCGCCGCGTGATCGCGAGGTCGTAGCCCTTCTTCGTGCCGTCGGCGTCGATCGAGTTCAGCACGATCTCGCCCGCACCGCGCCGCACGGCTTCCTCGGCCCACTCGACTGCGTTCCACTTTGTCTCCTCGCGTCCGCCTTTCACGAAGACCTTCCACACGTCGGGCGCGGTGCGCTTGCAATCAATGCTCACGACGATGCACTGGCTGCCGAATTTCTCCGCGCCCGCGGTGATCAGATCGGGCGTGGCGATGGCGCTTGAGTTGATGCTCACCTTGTCCGCGCCGGCCTTCAGCATCGCGCTCATGTCATCCACCACTCGGATGCCGCCGCCGACGGTGAGCGGCATGAAGCAGCACGCCGCGGTGCGCTCAATCACCTCCACCATCGTCGCGCGGCCATGCGCGCTCGCGGTGATGTCGAAAAAAACCATCTCATCCGCGCCCTGCTCGTTGTAGCGCTGCGCAAGCGCGACCGGGTCGCCGACATTGCGCAACCCGCCGTCCTCGGCACGGCCAAATTGCACGCCGCGCGTGACCTTTCCATCGTGGACATCAAGGCAGGGAATGACGCGTTTGGTAAACATGATTTCGAGTTTGCGGGAAAGGCGTCAGTCTCTAGCCTGCGTGCGGCCTGTGTTCAACAGTATGAGCGAAATCCCCCCCGCGCCCTCTCCGAAAAAGGAGGTCATCGCGCCGCGGCAGGAATCCGCCGCCGAGGAGATCGCCGACGATCCGCCCGGTGCGGAGCGGAACTACGGCGAGGCCCGGCTGTGGCTGATCGCACGGGATCCACACTGCCTTTTCGCATACTGGGAATTCCGTCCCGAGGAGCATCCCGGCGCGATCGGAGAAGGTGGGCGCACGCGATTTTTCCTGCGCATTTTCCCGGAAAATGGAGCGCCGGTGAGCAGCATCGAGATCGCGTCGGGCCGGGGCCACGCATTCATTCCCGCGCCTTCGGCGGACACCGATTATTTCGCCGAACTGGGTTTTCCCTCCGGTGAGATCTGGTGCTTCCTCGCGCGTTCCGGCGTCACGCGCACGCCGCCGGCGCTGCCTGGGGCGGAGGCTGCGCCGAGCTTCGCCACGATTCCGGCGCAGCTCAGTCTCGCGGAATTGCGCGAAGCCACCGCCGCTTCCGCGCTCCCCGGCGAGAGCCCGGCCGCGACTGCCGCGCGCATTCAAGCCGCCGCCCGCACGCAGGCCGCGTGGTCGCCCGAGCAGGAGCGCCTCCTCGCGAAGATCTTCGCGGCCAGCGACACGGCCACGGAAGGGACGCCGCCGAACTCGCGCTCGATCCCGCGCACTCTCCGGCAAAAACTCGCCGCCACCGCGAGCGCCGCGGAGCCTGGCATGCCGATCGATGCTCCCCAGATCGAACGCGCTCCCGAGACTCCGGGGGCGAGTTGGCCGACGAGCCGGTAGCGGCCGCACGGGCGGCGTCGCATTTTGAATTTGGGAGCCATGAATCCATGAAACTTTGGCAGGCCACCCCGTGGGAGTTGCGTTCCATTCCTGGCTTCCTGGATTCCAAATTGGCGCACTGCCGCCGCACCGCTATCCGTAGCGCAGCGCCTCGATCGGGTTCAGCCTCGCGGCTTTCACCGCGGGGAAAAGCCCCGCGAGCACGCCGACGGCGACGCTGAAGGCAAACGCGAGCAGCATGCTCTCGACCGTGATCACGGGCGTGTTTTCCGTCGGCGACATCGCGACGAGGAGCTTCACGAGCATGCTCGAGGCGAAGAGCCCCGCGAGACCGCCGATGATCGCGATGACCACGCTCTCGACGAGGATCTGCGTGAACACGTCCGAAAATGTCGCGCCGATCGCCTTGCGGATCCCGATCTCGCGCACGCGTTCGGTGATGCTCGCGAGCATGATGTTCATGATGCCGATGCCGCCGACGAGCAGGCTGATCGCCGCGATGATGCCGCCGCTCATGCGCGCATTGCTGATCGCCTGCGTGATGCCCTCGCTCCAATTTTCCTGCGTGCGAAATGAAAAATCCTCGATGCCCTTGTGCGAGTGCATGAGGACGTTTTTCGCCTGCTGCAGCGCCTCGTCCATTTTGTCGATGTCGGCGATTTTGATCGAGAGCGTGGAGAGCCGCGGGTCGGGAACAAAGTCCGCCGTGCTCGTACTGGTGGTCGCGGTGACGCCGCCTTTGCTCGCGCTCTGCGACAGTCCGCCGCTGCCGGTCGGCGATCCGGACGCAGCGCGGAATCTGAGCCACATCGTGTTCAGCGGAATGTACACCGTGTTGTTTTTCAGATCGAAAACGAAGCCGCCCGCCGAGCGGCTGCTGCTCTTGCCGCCGTAGCCCTTGCTCCGCTCGGGACCGGTCTTGGTCTCCGCCGGTTTGTCGCCCTGCAGCAGGCGCAGCTTTTTGTCCTGCTCGCTCTCGTAGTGCTCGAACATGCCGATGATTTTGAACCGCTGGCTGCCGATGTTCACAAATTCGCCGACCGGATTGATCACGCGCCCGACCTGCTCCGGCGCGCCGAAGAGCGCGTCGCGCACCGCCGTGCCGACGACGCAGACATTGCGCGCATTTTCCTCGTCCAGTTCGTTGAACATGCGGCCAAACTCGATCACATGCTGGTTCAGTTCGACGGCGTTCGGCCATGTGCCGATGAAATTGTACGGGCTGTAGTTCTTTCCGCCGAGCGTCATCGTGATGTTCCGCACGCGCATCTCCGGCACGACCATCGTCACGAGCGGCGCGCTGTGCACGAGCGCGTAAACGTCGTTCATCGTCGTACCCACGGCCTGATCGGCGAGGTGCTGCTGCCACACCGGGATGTCCTGCTCGTCCACGCGCACTTTTTCCAGCCCGCCGATCGCGATGAGCGCCTCCTTCATCCCGTTCTCCATGCCTTTCGTGAGCGCGGACATCGCCACGAGACTCGAGACGCCGAGGATGATGCCGAGCATCGTGAGCAGCGAACGGAACTTGTTCGAGAGGATCTCCAGCAGCCCGACGGTGACGGCGTTGAACCAGTTCATGGTTTTCCGTTCTCCGCATTCATTTGGAATTTCGGACCTTCGGAAAGTCCGGCGAGTCGCGCGTCCACGTTGGTCGCGATTTTTCCGTCGCGGATTTCGATTCGGCGCGGAGTGACTGCGGCGATTTCCGGATCGTGCGTGACGAGCGCGATGGTGCGGCCCTTGCGGCTCAGCTCGTGGAAAAGGCGGAGGATCGTCTCGCCGGTGTGCGAGTCGAGGTTGCCGGTCGGCTCGTCGGCGAAGACGATTTTCGGGTCGTTCACGAGCGCGCGGGCGATCGCGGCGCGCTGCTGCTGGCCGCCGGAAAGTTGCATCGGCCGGTGCTTCGCGCGGTTGTCGAGTTCGACGAGTTTCAGCGCCGCCATCGCGCGGTCGCGGCGCTCGCTCGCGCGGGCTCCGGCATAGACCATCGGCAGTTCGACATTCTGCAGCACGCTCAGCTTTGGCAGCAGATTGAAGAACTGAAACACGAAGCCGATCTTCTGATTTCGGATGCGCGCAAGCTGCTTCATCGAGGCGGTGGAAATCTCCGTGCCGTCGAGCTTGAAGCTGCCCTTCGTCGGCGAATCGAGGCAGCCGAGGACGTGCATGAGTGTGGATTTTCCACTGCCCGACGGGCCGATGATGGAGATGAATTCGCCGCCCTCGATGTCGAGGTCCACATTGTCGAGCGCGCGGATTTCCTCGCCACCGAGATGGTAGATTTTGCTGACGCCGCGGAGTTCGATGAGGGCCATGTTTCGCTGGCGTGCTAGCTCGGCGGTCCGCTTTTTCCGGGGCCACCGGAAGGCTTTCCGGAAGTCGGCTTTGCGCCGCTGCTCTTCCCGCCGCCCTTTGTTGCCGCGCCGAATGCCTGCTGCACCTGGCCCGCGTCTTCGGCGGGCGTGACGAGCGAGACGGTCTCGCCGCCGGCGAGTCCCTTCGTGACCTCCGCGAAATCGTAGTCGCTCACGCCGATCTGGATCGGCACGCGCGCGAATTTCCCGCCTTCGCGCACGTAGGCAAAGCGGCTGCCCTGATCGGTGAAGACGGCGGCGAGCGGAATGGCGATCACATTGTCCGCGGATTGCAGCGGGATGGTGAGGTTCGCCGTCATGCCGGGGCGGATGCCGGAGGTCTCGTCGTTCTTCACGATGATGCGCGTGGCAAATCCCTTGATGCCATTCTTGATCGTCGCCTGCGGCGCGATCCGATCGAGCCGCCCAAAAAGTTTCAGCCCCGGCACCGCCTCGACTTCGATCTGCACCTTCTGATTCACGGACATGCGCGTCACGTCGGCCTGGTTGATGTGCGCGTTGATGATGAGTTCGCTGAGGTCCGCGATGGTCAGCACTTCGGTGCCGCTGTTCACGCCGCTCGCGCCGGACACGGCCTGGCCGACGGAGACCGGGCGCGTGAGGATCGTGCAGTCAAAGGGTGCGACGATTTTCGTCTTCGAGAGCTTGTCCTCGACCACGCGCAACGCCGCCTGCGAGCGCTCGAGATTGTTCTGCGCGATCGCCTGCGCGTTTTTGGAGGATTCGAGTTCGTTCGAGGCGTTGTCGAAGGCTTCCTTCGAGACGAGCTTCTGCGCGAAGAGGTCCTTGTTGCGGTTGAAGGTCAGCTCGATCCTTTCCATCGCGAGCCGCGCGGAATTCACCTGCAATTTCGCGCCCTCGATCTCGATCTCGCGCTGCGATTTCTCCGTCTGCAGATCCTGATCATCGAGGGTGCAAAGCACCTCGCCTTTTTTCACTTTGTCGCCGATGTCCACCGGCAGCTTGTCGATGCGGCCACTCACTTCGGGCCGCACGGAGACCTGCTCCGCCGGCGTGATTTCGCCCGCCGCGCTGATGGCAAAATTGATGTTGCGCGATTCGACGATCGCCGTGGTGGGCCGCGCGGGCTTTTTTCCCGATTCCGCAGCGGGCGAGGATTTCCAAAAAAGCACTTTGGCGGGCCAGAAATGCGCCGCTGCGAATAATCCGCCGAGCGCGACCGCTCCCGCGATCCATGGGGTGAGCCGTCTCATGATTTGCGCGAGAGGCGCGCGGCGGCGCGCGGCGTCGGCGGGGGAGGCGGTTTGCATGGCGTGAAGGAACCAGCATTTCACCAGCGAAACAAGCACGAGCCAAAATCCCGCGCTCCGCGTGAAGGGGGCGGGGGCCATTCGATCCGAAGGTCGCCCGCGCGCCGCCGATCCCCTTCCGCCGCCGCGGAGCCGCAGTGTCTGAAAAATGATCCCCGTGCCGCATTCGCGGAAAATAAATGCGGCTGTGCGCGGCGGGAACGGTCACACTTCGCGAGTCCGGTTTGCAAACCACCGCGCGATTCCCACGCTTCATTTCGATTCCATGAAAATCATCCCCTCCATTCTGGCTGCCTTCTTTCTCACGTCGTTCGCGGCGATCCACGCGGCCGACGCACCGCTCACTTTCAAGGATCCGAAGCCGCAGCGCTACGAATTCACCGCGCGCGCGAGTGTGATCGATCCGCGCGCGAAGCCGCATCCGGAGATCGATTTTGTCTTTGAGAAAAATGGCAAGCCCGCGGATGTGGAAAACGCCTCGGTGGACACGCGCATCGCTCCGCAGGGGAAGCTCGTGATCTGGCTCATGGGCTACAGCGCGCCGCTGTTCGAGCGCGTGAACAGCTACGGGCTGCACGCGATCCGCGTGCATTATGCGAACGGATGGTTCGGGCAGTTCGGCAAGGAACCCGCGCCGCCGGATGACAAATTCCTCGGCAAGATCCGGCTCGAGGCCGCGACGGGCGAAAACTTCAGCGATGTCGTGGACATCCCGAAACCCGACGGGATGATGGAGCGCGCGCTGCAATTTGTGAAATGGCTCGCGAAGGAAAACCCGCAGGGCCGCTGGGACTTTTTCCTCACGCCGGATGGCAAGGCGCTCCGCTGGGACCGCGTGATCATCTCCGGGAGTTCGCACGGCTCCACGACGGCGGCGCGTTTCGCGAAGCAGGTGAAAGTGGATCGCGTGGTGATGTTTTGCGGCCCGCGCGATCAGTATGAGACGTGGCAGGCGCTGCCGTCCGCGACGCCCGCGAACCGCTGGTTCGGTTTCAGCCACGTGCTCGATGGCGGCTGGAGTGGCGGGCATTATTGCCGCTCATGGGAGATGATCGGGCTGCATCAGTTCGGCCCGATCGTGGCGGTGGACACGGCGAAGCCGCCGTACGGAAATACGCGCCGGCTGACGACGGATGCGGATGTGAAAGGGGACGACAAGCGCGCCCACAGTTCCGTGACGCCCGGCGGCGCAGCGGTGAAAGATGCGGCGGGGAAATTCATCCACGAGGACGTGTGGCGCTATCTTTTCAACCATCCCGTGGAGCAGGTCGGCCAGCCCGTGCCGCACGATCCCGGCTGCGCGATGGATCTCCGCGGCGCGGCGAAGAAGCCGAAAAAGTGAGGCGGGAACTTTGCTCCGCTCGCGCCATGAAGACCCGCCATTTTCCCGCCGCAACCATCGCAACCATCGCAACCATCGCGGCAGTCGCATGGCAAATCGGCACGGCGTCGGCATGGGGTCCGATGCATTCGGCGATCACGGAGGCCGCATTCGTCGCGCTGCCGGAGTGGGAGCGCGGGGTGCTCGCGGAGCAGCGGACGCGGCTGATCGAATATGACTGCATGATCCCGGACTACGCGCGCGCCGCGAGCAACCGCGCGACGCTCGGAAAATACGCGGTGCTGCCGAACGGCGATCCTTTCACTCACGAGCCGCACAGCCGGGCACACAACTACGCGCAGATGCTCCACTACGTGACGCAGGCGGTGGAGCAAATCCGAGCGGGCAATGCGGACGAAGCTTCGCGCTACGCGGGCTGCCTGCTGCATTTTCTCGAGGACTGCGGGAGCCCCGCGCACTCGATCCCGGGCGACAATCAGCACGGGCTGATGAAGGACCTCATCGCGGTCCCCGAGGCATTCCGCGACCGTCCGCTGCACGGCTTGATCGAGGACGGGCAGCTCGCGCTCGATCTCGCGGGCTACCAGCCGCGGCTGCTCGGCACGACGCCGGAGGAGGCGACATTTCACCTCGTGGAGCGGCTGCATTTCGCAGTGCGCAACGCGCGCTCGCAGGTGATTCCGATTTTGCAGGGCGTCTTCGCGAAGGATCAGCCGGCGATGGATGCCGCGCGGAGAACGGCCGCGACGGTGGATGCGCAGATTTCCGCCGATGCGCTGCACACGATCCTGTGCATCGGCAAGAATCGCTTCGACGTCGCGGAGAAGGCGGAGCTGGAAATGGTGGACGTCGCCGCGCTCACGCCGCTCGAGGTGATCGCGCAGGCGTACTTTCCGCAGAACGCATTTTTCTCGAATCCGTTTTTCGGCTACCCGACGGCGAACGGAATCCTGAAAGGAGGCACGGAGAGACGCCCGCTCGTGCTGAACGTGATGGAAAATGGAGTGCTCACGGGGCGCACGTTTGCGCATGGCCTCGGCCTCGGCACGCACAGCCGCGTGAGCTACGCGCTGCCGGCGAAAGTGTTTGATGGCTTCGAGTGCCGCGTCGGCCTGCACGCACCGCTCGGAGCGGAGGGCAGCGTGGCGTTTCGCATTTACGCGGATGGCGAGGCGGTCTTCGACAGCGGCGTGATGACGGGCGCAGACGCCTCGCGAAAAGTCGCGCTCCCGATCTGGCGCGTGCGCGAACTGTCATTCGACATCGAAGCGCGCGGCACTGCCGCGCCCGGAAAAAACTACGCGGTGCTCGCGGAGCCCACCCTTTTCAAAGCGAAGAGTCCTCCCAAGTCCGACATCCCCGGCGTGCAGTAGCGCCCGATCGCGGATTGCGGCCGGCGCGGAAATGAAGTGCTGCATTTTTAGCAGTTCAAGGCTTCCGCGCGATCGGCGCGTGCCGAACGCCTGGCGCGCACGCGTAAATTTCCGCCGCAAAAAGATCACGCACTGGCACAAAATCCCGCTCTGAAAATGAGCCTGTTTACCTCGTAAATTCCCCGATTTTGCTCTTGTCGCGATCCGGCCTCGCGCATATCACCGCCCGCGTATGGCTACCAAACCCAAAAAATCCACCCGCAAACCCAACGCCGCATTCATGAAGCCCGTCCAGCCGGACGCGGTCCTCGCTGAAGTGGTCGGCTCGAAGCCCCTCCCCCGCACCGAGCTCACGAAAAAGCTCTGGGTGTACATCAAGAAAAACAACCTGCAGGACAAGAAAGTCCGCACGCAGATCAACGCGGACGACGCGCTGAAGGCCGTCTTTGGCGGCAAGGCAAAAGTCACGATGTTTGAGATGACGAAGCTCGTCTTCAAGCACGTCAAGGCCTAGCGTGCGCAGCCGCGGGCGGGAGATCGCACAGTCCGCTGTGCCATCTCCCGCGGCCGGCTGAGGTGTCGTCGGCAAAGCGGCACGGTCGCGGAAAGCGGGTTGCTTTCCTGACAAAAGTCGCGCCGGCGGCGGGATTGTCTCATCCTGAAAAACTCGAGGCCCCTCATTGCCGTTTCCCTCCGAATGGCGTTCCCGGCGCCGGCCTGTCGGCGCGGCTATGGTCGTTCACTCGCGGGTATTAAAGCGGCAGGTTGGTGCCGATCGATCACTCCCAGAGTGGCGAGCGTGCGCGTCTGAAGACACCGGTGACGGCTGTCCCGTCGGCCGTTGTCTTCCGGTCGTGGACAAGCGAGGCCGCCTGTCTTCCGTTGCGAATCGCGGTGAAGACCGACGTCGCGTTCAGTTCACGACGCGCAAAATATGGCCCGGCCTTTCGCCGGGCACCAGCCGCACAAAATTGGCGCGGCCCCTCCACACGTAGCGTTCGCCGGTGAGGAGGTCTTCGATCTCGTACGGCTCATTCTCGCCGAGCCCGAACTCCTCGAGCGGCACGTAAACGATCGCCTCCTCCGCGTACCACGCGCTGAGATTCACGACGATCAGCAGGTGGTTGCCGCCCTCGCTCTTCGACCACGCGAGCACGAATTCATTCGTCGCATTTTGAAAGTGCAAGTTCCGCGCGCGCTGGAGCGCCGGGTTCTCGCGGCGGATGTGATTCAGCCGCGTGATGAATGCCTTGATGTTTCCCGGCGCACTCCAATCGCGGCCCTTGAACTGATACTTCTCGCTGTCGAGATACTCCTCGCGGGCGAGTTGCTTGTAGTCGCCGTCGCACAGCTCGAGAAAGCCCCGCACATTGCCCGCCGGATTCCAGTCGCTCCGCGCGAGACCCGCATTTTCGCAAAGCTCGAATCCGCTGTAGATCCCGTACACCGGCGCGAGCGTCGCCGCCAGAATCGCGCGCACCATGAACGCCGCGCGCCCGCCGAACTGCAGGTAGCTCGGCAAAATATCCGGCGTATTCGGCCACAGATTCGCGCGCATGTATTCCGCCGAGGAACTCTGCGTGAGTTCGGAAAAATACTCCGTGAGACCCGCCTTCGTGTTGCGCCACGTGAAGTACGTGTAGCTGTGCGTGAAGCCCACCTTCGCCAGCGCGCGCATCATCTTCGGGCGCGTGAACGCCTCGCTCAGAAAAATCGCATCGGGAAATTTCCGTTGCACGCGGCCGATGAGATATTCCCAAAAGTGCACCGGCTTCGTGTGCGGATTATCCACGCGGAAAATGCGGACGCCGTGCCCGCACCAAAACTCAATGATGCTCGTGAGTTCGTCCCACAGCTCGCGCCAAGTCGGGTTGTGAAAATTGAGCGGATAGACGTCCTGATATTTCTTCGGCGGATTTTCCGCGTATTTAATCGTGCCGTCCGGCCGCTTGAAGAACCACTCGGGATGCCCGTGCACGTACGGATGATCCGGTGAGCAGTTGATCGCAAAATCAATCGCGACCTCCATCCCGCGCGCGTGGATTTCCGACACGAGCCAGTCGAAGTCCGCGAGCGTGCCGAGCTCCGGCGCGACATCCTTGTGGCCACCGCCATTCGGGCATTCCTGATGCCGGTTGCCGATGGCATACGGCACGCCCGGCTCGCCCGGCTCGCAGCTCACCGTGTTGTTGCGCCCCTTCCGCGCCGTGATGCCGATCGGATGGATCGGCGGAAAATAGATCACGTCGAATCCCATCGCGCGCGCATCGTCCACCCGGCCGAGGCACTCGCGGAACGTCGAGCCGCGATCCGCGCGGCCCTCCGCGCTGCGGGGAAAAAATTCATACCACGAGGAAAATCCCGCGCGTTCGCGGTCCACCCAGATGCGTGGATGCCGCAGGTCCGGCTTCGCCTTTTCCGGCAGCAGCTCCTGCGTCTCGGCAAATGCGAGCACGAACTCCGTGCTCACCGAGCGATCGCCGTGCAACCACATCAGCGTGTCGAGTTCCGCATCGTGGACGAGGTCGTTCACCCGCTCCGGCGCGGACTGTTTGATTTCCTTCGCCACGCGCCGCAGCCACTCCGCGTCGGCTTTGTTCTTGCGCAGCGTCGCGAGCCGCGCGGCTTTTTCGATGATGCCCGCACCTTCGAGCGTCTCGCTTTGCAAATCCGCCTGCCGTGCGTCGAACTTCATGTGCCACTCGTGCTGCCACGATTTCCAAGTGTCGCCCCACGCCTCGATCGTGAATTCCGTCGGCCCCATCTCCAGCACGGTGAAGCGGCCGCGCCAGTGGTCGTTCGTCCACGAGTCCGTGCATTCCATCACCGTCTCGTGCCAGCGTTTCGCGCCGACCTTCCGCCACTTCAGCACCGCGCCCATCACGTCGTGCCCGTCCTTGAAAATATCCGCGCTCACTTCGACGGCTTCGCCCACGGTGCGCTTGATCGGGTAGCGCCCGCCATCCACGAGCGGGCTCACATTTTCGATCACCACGGTGCAGGGTCGTGCTTTCATCCGCGCAGAGTCACCAAGCCGCCCCGCGTTCCTCAAGGGCAAAGCACGCCGCGCGCGCTCACTCGACGACCACGCCCGGCGACGAATAGCCGATGCGCTGTCCCTTGTGCGTGATCTCCACCGCGTCGGAATCCCGGAGCTCGATGAAGTAACGTCCCGCGGGGAGTCGCAGCGGTTTCGCCGCCGGGTAAAGATAATCCTCGAAGAGTACCTGTCCGCCCGGTCCGGTGCGGATGATCACCCAGCTCTTGCGCTTCGGCTCGAGCACGGTCGCGTTCGCATCCGCCGCGGGCGTGGCGTCTTCCTCCTCCGCGACAGGCGGCGCGGTGCGCGGGGGCGGCGTGGTCGGCGTGGCGGGGCTCCGCGAGATCACGCGCGGCTTCGGCGGGCTCATGTCCGCGAGGAGATCGGAGTCCGTGGCCGCGATCTTCCCGACGGGAGAAATCGCGCGCGCGCGGGGAATTTCTGTTTCGGGAGTCGCCGCTGATCCTGAGTCGGGCGCCGTCGAAATCACCGCGGGACGCGGCGGTGCATCCGCGGCAGCCTGCGGCGCGGCAGCCGGCGTGGGCGTCGGGATTTTGGTGAGCGGCTCGACTGGCACCACCGGCGTCGCCTCCTTTGCTGGCGGCGCGGGCGGGCGCTCTCCGAGGCGGTTCATATTGCTCCACAAAATGAAGCCAATCACGGCGACGAAGACCGTCCCTCCGAGCACCAGCAGCGGCAGCCACGAGCCCGATGATTTCGGCTCGGGCGCCATGCTGAAGCTCATTTCCGGCTCCGCCTTTGCCTTCGGCTGCTCGGCGCGGTTCGTGAGGTACTGGTAGCCCTCCACTTTCATCTGCGTGCTCGTGTCGATCTGCGCCGCGACGGATTTCAAATCCACGCCGAGATAGCGCCCGTACATGAGCAGGAAACTTTTCGCATACGCCGCATTCGGAAATTTCGTGAGGTCGCTGCTTTCGAGTGCGCGCAGAAAGGTCGAGCGGATGCGCACCGCCGCCGCCGCCTGCTCGATGCTCAGCCCGCGATCCGTCCGCGCTTTTTGCAGATGCTTTCCAAAGTCCTGATCCATTTTTACAAGTCGTCCGGTTGGCGCAAAATCTCACGCGGTTTCGCGCCATCGCCGGGGCCGACGTAACCGCGGTCCTCCAGAATGTCGAGGATGCGCGCCGCGCGCGTGTAGCCGAGACGCAGGCGACGCTGGAAAAGCGAGGTGCTCGCCTTGCCTTCCTGCTGCATCACTTCGATGCATTTCTGCACGAGCTCCTCGTCCTCGTCGCTGACCTCTTCGCCGTCGTCGTCGTTGCTCACGGATTCGAGCTTCTTGTGGATTTCGGATTCAAAGCACTGCTCGCCCTGCTTGCTCGCGAACTCGACGATGCGCTGCACTTCCTCATCCGTGACGAGCACGCCCTGCGCGCGGATCATCCTCGAAGTGCCCGGCGGGCGGTACAGCAGATCGCCCATGCCGAGCAGCCGCTCCGCGCCATTTTCATCCAAAATGACGCGCGAATCGAGCGGGCTCGCGACTTGAAAGGCAATGCGGCACGGGACGTTTGCCTTGATCACGCCGGTGATGACATCCGCGCGCGGCGTCTGCGTGGCGATGAGCATGTGGATGCCCGCGGCGCGCGCCTTCTGCGTGATGCGCGCGATGAGCAGCTCCACGTCGGCGGGCGCGGTCTGCATGAGGTCCGCGAGCTCGTCCACGATGATGACGATGTACGGCATTTTCTCCGGCACCACGATGCCGTCGTCGCGCGGCACCACGATGCCGAGTTCCGCCTGCTCGGCGCGGTTGAGTTCTTCGCCGACGATTTCGCGATCGCTGTCGGGCGTGCCGTACTGCTCGGAGTCGCCGTTCCGCACGACGGGTTCTTCGCCGAAGGTTTTCCCGAGAATGTCCGCGCTGCTCGCGGTCGCCGGCTCCACGCTGGGATCGATCACCGCGCGTGGCTGGGTGAGCGGATCGGCGGCGGACTTCGCGGTCGCCTCGGCGGTTTTCGCATCAGCGAGTTCGTCCAGTTCCCGCTGCGATTTCGGCATCGGGCGGGAGTTGAAGCTCGCCATGTTGCGCACGCCGCATTTGGCAAAAATGGCGTAGCGCTTTTCCATTTCGTTCACCGCCCACTTCAGTGCGAGCAGCACTTTTTTCGGGTCCGTGACGACCGGCACGACGAGGTGCGGCAGCGTGTTGTACATCTGCATCTCGACGACCTTCGGATCGATCATGATGAGCCGCAGTTCCTCCGGCGAAAACCGGTAGAGGATGCTCGCGATGATCGAATTGATGCACACGCTCTTCCCCGATCCGGTCGTGCCGGCGACGAGCCCGTGCGGCATCGCGGCGAGATCGGCGATGATGGATTTCCCGTACACGTCCTTGCCGAGCGCGAGCGGGATCTTCGCCTTGCTCGACTGAAAATCGTCGCCCTCCAGCAGTTCGCGCAGCGTCACCATCTGCTTGCGCGAATTCGCGATCTCGATGCCGACGGTGTCCTTGCCGGGAATTGGCGCGAGGATGTTGATGCGCTCGGCGAGCGTCGCGCGTGCGAGGTCGCGCTCGTAGGTCACGATCTTGTCCACGCGCACGCCGCGCGCGGGATAGACTTCGTAGCGCGTGATCGTCGGGCCTTTCGTGATGTCGCCTGCGGTGACGATGATGCCGAATTCCGAGAGCGTTTCGATGAGCTGATTTTGCACCGCGCGCAGCTCCTCGGGGCTCGTGACGAGGCGGCCCGAGTGATCGATGGGATCGAGCAAATCGAGCGATGGCAGCTCGTAGTTCTCGCTCGAGATGGTCTGAAGAAGCTGCACTTTCTCCTTCTTCTTTTCCTTCTTTGCCACGGGCGGCAGCGGGGCTGAGGCGTCGAAAATTTTCGGCGCCGGGCGTTCCGGCTCGGGCTCGCTGGCGGCGTCCTTTTTCTCCTCCAGCGCGAGGAGCTCCACCTGCTCCATCCTCGCCGCCGCAGGGCTGTCTTCGGAACGCCGGGTGATGTCTTTTTCCAAACGCCGTCGCTCGCGCTCGAACTTGCGCTGTTCGAGGGCGAGGCGCTGTTCTTCGCCGGCTCTTTCGAGATGGCGCCTGCGCCGCGCATCGAGCCAGACGCGGGGGAGCGCGATGATCTGCCGCGCGACGGCGACGGGGCGCAGGCCGGTCATGAGGATGATGCAGACGACGTAAATCAGCAGCAGCACGAGGATGGCCGCGGGCCCGAAGACGGTGGCAAAAATTTTTCCGCCGATGAATTCGCCGATGATGCCCCCCTCGCTGGTGAGGTTGAGCTTGGTGCGATCGATGAGCGTCCATTTTAGCACATGGATGAGGCACGCGCCGCTGATGACGAATCCCGCCGTCCACAGCGGGCGCATCGCAAAACCCATCTGCCGCCCGACACACGCGACCGCGCCGTAGCCGATGAGCGCGGCGGCGAGGAGAAAACTCGCGGCCCCGAGCAGGCTGTAGCTGAAAAATGCCATGATGGCTCCGAGCGAGCCGACGTAGTTGTGCGTGGCGTGGCTGGATTTTTCCGCGCGCGCGCTGCGCATCCACGCGGGCACATCGCCCGGTGAATACGAGATCAGGGCAAGAAGAAGCAGCACCCCGAGGACAAGGAGTGTGAGACCGATGACTTCGTGGAGCGTATTGCTGGCGGGCGACTCGCGGCGGGTTTGAGCCATTTTAAGAGCGCGACACTACCGGCTCCGAGCCGCGTTTCAATGCGCGACATCGGCGAACGTTCCGGCACGAAAGTTCCGCACCGGTGCCTGCCGATCGCGCGGAGATTTTTACGAGCGCTTACCGAGGATCTTCATGGACTGCGCGGTCTTTTCCATTTCCTCGAGTTTCAGAAGCGTCGCAGCCTGCTGCTCGATCAGCTTCGCGTTCGCATCGCGGATGGCCTTCAGCATTTCGAGCGGGGGGCCATTGGAAATCGGAGGGATCGGCGCAGCAGCCGGGACCGGCACCGGTGTCGGTGCGGCGTCCTGGGAATGGACGGCGGTTTGCAGCAGCGCGGCTGCGGCGACGATGATGAGGGAAAGAATGGGGCGTTTCATTTCTTGCCGCCTCCGCGCGAGACGTAGATGCGCGCGACGCGCAGGGTTTCCTCGATGACCGCGAGCTTCTGCTCGATGGCCTGCTGGTTGGCGGCGATCTTCGAGTGCTGCGCGGCAAGCTCGTTCACGATTTGCACAATGGCCGGTTCGTCCGCCGCCAAGTCAGCCGACGACGTCGTCGGCGTGGAGAGCGCGCAGGCGGCGATGGCCGCCGCTGCGAGCAGAATGAGGGATTTGGGCTTTTTCATTGCGCCTCTTCTCAGCCGGAAGGATGCCGAGTTGCGGCAATTTTATAAAATCCCATGTGGCACCGGCCTTGCTATTCTCTATTTTGAGAACGCAGTTTATTTCCAACCCGAATCACCATGGCAGGACTTTCCCAACACCAATCGCTCAGCCAGTCACAAGTCCTCGCACCGCAGCTTCAGCAGAGCCTGCAGATCCTGCAGGTGCCGATGCTCGAGCTGCGCACTCTCATCCAGCAGGAGCTCGACGGAAATCCAACGCTGGAAATGGAGGACCACGATTCGAAGGTGGACGACAAGCAGCGCGATGCGGAGGAGTTCGATGTGGAATTTGACCGGCTCTCGAAGCTCGACGACGAATGGCGGGATTACATGGCGCAGAGCACAAATTATGTGCGCCGATCGACCGAGGACGATGAGCGCCGGCAGTTCTTTTTCGACTCGCTGACGAAGAACGAGACGTTGCAGGAACACCTCCTCGAGCAGTTGCGCGGATCGGATCTTTCCAAGGAGGACGAGCAGCTCGGCGAGCTGCTCATCGGCAACACGAACGACACGGGCTTCCTCACCGTCACGCCGACAGAGACCGCGACGAACACCGGCCTCGAACTCGCCGATCTCGACCGCGTGTTGGAAACGATCCAGACCTTCCATCCCGTCGGCGTGTGTGCGCGCGATCTGCGCGAGTGCCTGATGATCCAGCTCAAGCGCATCGGCAAAGAGGGCAGCCTCGAATGGCGCATCGTCGCGAATCACCTCGATGATCTCGGCAAAAAGCGTTTCCCGGAAATCGCACGGCGCTGCGGCACCACGGTCGAGTGCATTCAGCGCGCCGCCAATTTCATCGCGACGCTCGACCCGAAGCCGGGCCAGATTTTTTCCGCCGATCCGAACAACTACGTGCTGCCGGACGTGACCGTGGAAAAAATGAGCGGCGCGTGGCAGGTGACGCTGAACGGCGACCAGATCCCGCACCTGCGCATCAGCAACACTTACAAGGACCTCATGGCGCAGACGGCGAACAAGGAGGACGTGCGCGACTACATCCGCGACAAGATTCGCAACGGCAAATTCTTGATCAAAAGTATCCACCAGCGGCAGCAGACGATCTCGAACATCGCGCACGAGATCGTGAAGCGGCAGACGGAATTCCTCGAGCGCGGCCCCAGCGGGCTGAAGCCGATGACGATGGTGCAAATCGCGGACATCGTGGGTGTCCACGAGACCACCGTGAGCCGTGCGATCTCCGGCAAATACATGTCCACGCCGCACGGAGTTTTCGAGATGAAGTACTTCTTCACGCCCGGCTACCAGACCGCCGGCGGCGAATCGATGAGCAACACGAGCGTGAAGGGCGTGATCGCCGACATGGTGAAAAATGAGGACGAAAAAAACCCGCTGAGCGACAAGGAAATCGTGGATCTGCTGGAGAAGAAGGGCATCCCGATCGCGCGCCGCACCGTCGCGAAATATCGCAACGAGCTGAACATTCTCCCGAGCAACATGCGGAAGAGCTACTGATCGCGCGGTGCAAACTGTGCGTCTTCGCGCAGGCTACTTTTTCTCCCGCTCCACGATCCAACGCGCCCAGTCCGGCGATTCCGTGATCTCCACTTTGCCGCCTGGCATCCGTTGCATCCGGATCGCCGCGTGCCACTCGGTTGCAAGCTTCAGCGCCGCCTGCGGTCCGATCACGCTGCACGCCGTCGAAATTCCCGCCGTGAGTCCATCCTTGGCGATCACGCTCACGAGGCTGTGATCCGTCAGCGGCTGTCCCGTCCGCGGATCGAGGATGTGCGAGTAGCGCCGGCCACCGGCATCGAGCCGCTGGTTGCGATCCCCGCTCGTCGCGATGGCTGCATTCGCGATCTCCACCACCATGGGCGCGGGCGCGGATGCCGCGTCGTCCACGTCGAGTCCGACGATTTCGATGCGCCAGCCTTTCCGGTCCGGCGGCGGATCGCCCGCTGAAATATCCCCGCTCCCCGCGACCATCGCGCGCGGGCATCCCTTCGCCCGCACGATCTTCAGCGCCTCATCGCATGCAAATCCCTTCGCGATCGATCCCACATCGAGCCGCATCTCCGGCGCGAGCAATTCCACCGTGTGCGCCTTTTCATCGAGCCGCATTTTTTTCCAGCCCACACGCGAAGTCATCTCGGCCACGAGATCCGGAGCGGGCAGTTCTTGTTTCCGCCGTGCGCGCCGCCACATGCTTGTCAGCGGCCCGCACGTCACGTCAAACGCGCCATCCGTTCGCGCCGCGAGAGCTTGCGCGCGTTCGAGCACCGTCCACAATTCGGCGCTCACTTTCACCGCGCGTCCCGATCCCGAAGTGCGCGAGAGCAGCGTCAGTTCGCTGTCATCCTCGTAGTCGCTGAAAATGTGATTCAAGGCCGCGACCCGCGCGAACCCCGCGTCGGCCGCTGTCTTCGCGACCGCTTCGCTTTCCGCAAACAGCGTGATGCGAAACGGCACGCCCATCTCCGCTTTTTCAAATGCGAATTTCTGCAGCGCCTCTTCCGCGGTCGCACTGACGAAAGCGCCCAGCATCAGAACGATGTTACAGAGCGCAAAGAGCCGCAGTCCCGTCCACATCACGCCGCCTGCAACTTCGCCGAAACGTAGCGCGTGCGCGCGAGTACGCTCTCGGTCACGCGCACGGGGATCGACTTGATCAATTCGCGGATGCTGAACTCCAACTGCCCGACGACCTCGATGCCGATCACATTCTCCGCCGCGTCGAAATCGAGCATCACCAAGCCGGCTGCCGATGCGAACGGATCGGTGTGCGCGACCGGTCCCTCGCGCAGCCGCACGTAGGCCGCCGTGGCTTCGGTGTCGATCTCAACGACCGGTGGCTCTGTGATCGGGATCACAAACGCCCCGCGGTCAGGCCCAGTATCCGGTGATGATCCAGCAGTCATGGTTTTTGATTTCTGCGACGACGACGAGCACTCTGCCGTCGAAAGCGCCGGAAAACAACCAGATCATCCCGCCGTGATTTCCACGGCGTGGCGGGGTTTTCAAAATCCCCGCCGGGTTGTTGATCGTCTCGACAGCCTGCTGAAACGTGAAGCTGCGCTCCCTCGCTCGCTTTTCGACATGTGCGGTATCGTGAATCTGGAACGGCATCGGAACTCACAGCAGCGACATCTGCGGCGGCATCTCGTCCATCGCCTTCTGCGCGGCCTTTTTCCCACGCGGCTTGCCGTGCTTTGGCGGCGCAGGCGTCTCGGCGAGTGTCGGATTGCCTTCGGCGTTCAGCTCGTGGTGTTCGAGGTTGCTCAGGACTTCCTTCGCGCGCGCGATCACTTTTGGCGGGAGACCGGCGAGGCGCGCGACTTGGATGCCATAGCTTTTGTCCGCGCCGCCCTTGATGATTTTCCGCAGGAAGATGATCTGATCGTTCCATTCGCGCACCGCGACGTTGAAGTTTTTCACACCGCTGCGGGTGATTTCGAGTTCCGTCAGCTCGTGGTAGTGCGTCGCGAAAAGCGTCCGGCACTTCACGCTGTCGTGGAGGAATTCCGCGACGCTCCACGCGATGCTGAGTCCGTCGAAGGTCGAAGTCCCGCGCCCGATTTCATCGAGGATCACGAGCGAGCGCGAGGTCGCGTTGTTGCAGATGTTGGCGGTCTCATTCATCTCGACCATGAAAGTGGACTGCCCGCGCGAGAGATCGTCATTCGCGCCGACGCGCGTGAAAATGCGATCCGCGAGGCCGATCTCCGCGCTCTTCGCCGGCACCCACGATCCGATTTGCGCCAGGAGCACGAGCAGCGCGACCTGCCGGATGTAGGTGCTTTTGCCCGCCATGTTTGGGCCCGTCAAAATGAGCAGCCGGTTCGCGCTGTCGTCGAGCGCGACGTCGTTCGGCACGAACTTCTCCTCGACGAGCGACTGATCGAGCACCGGATGCCGCCCATCCTCGATGCGGATGCGCAGGTCGTGCGAAAGCTCCGGCCGGCAGTAGCCGAAAAGTCGCGCCGTCTCGGCCAGCCCGCAGAGCACGTCGAGCGTGGCGACGGCGGCAGCGGTCTGCTGGAGCGGCGCGAGTTCGCGCAGGCACTCGTCGCGAAGCTGCACGAAGAGTTCAAATTCGAGCGCCTTGCCGCGCTCGTCCGCGCCGAGGATTTTGCTTTCGACCTCCTTCAGTTCGGGCGTGATGAACCGCTCGCCGTTTGCGACCGTCTGCTTGCGATGCCACGTCGGCGGCACGGCGGAGAGGTTCGATTTTGTGACCTCGATGAAATAGCCGAAGACACCCGTGTAGCGGATCTTCAGCGACTTGATTCCCGTCTCATCGATCGTGCGCTGTTGAAGCTGCGCGATCCAGTCCTTGCCCGTGCGCGAGGCGCTGCGCAGTTCGTCGAGCGGCGCGTGCCAGCCGTCGCGGAAAATGCCGCCGTCCTTCGTTGTCGCCGGTGGCTCATCGACGATCGCTTTGGTGAGAAGCTCGACGATGTGCGGCAGCTCGTGGAGCTGCGTAAGCAGGATCGCGGCGAGCGAGTGCGCAGCGCCCGGCGGCGCGGCAGCGGACGGATCACAGCCATCTTGGCTGTGCGGCGGGCGGGCATCCTGCCCGCTGGCGGCGGAGACAGCCAGCGGGACGCCCGCTGGCCGCACAGGCTGGAAGCCTGTGTTCCGCAGCAGCGGCTCGCCGCTTTCCTTTCGGAGCAGCGCTTCGAGGTCGGCGCGGAGCTGTGGGATTTGCTCGAGTGAAGTGCGGAGCACCTGCAGATCGCGCGCGTTGCCGCCGGTCTGCGTGAGGCGCCCGACGGTGCGCTCGAGATCGCGGATGCCCTTCAGCGTCTCGCGCAGATTCCCGAGGATGAACGCCTCGCCGAGCAGATCGCCGATGAGGCTTTGCCGCTCGCGCAACACGGCGAGATCGCACAGCGGGTGCAAAATCCAGTCGCGCAATTTCCGCGCGCCCATCGGCGTGTGCGTGCGGTCGAGGCAGCCGAGCAGCGAAGTGTCGCGCGCGCCGCCGCGGCTCGCGGTGAGTTCGAGATTCGCCTGCGTCGCGGCGTCCACGATCATGAACTGCGAATTGCGGTACACCGTCAGCCGCGCGACATGGCTCACGGAGCGGCGCAGCTCCTTGAGGTATTGCAGGATCGCGCCCGCGGCACTTTGCGCCGCGTGCATTTCCGCGCAGCCGAAGCCGTCGAGCGATTGCACGCGGAAATGTTCGCGCAGCGCGTAGTACGCCTGCTCGGCGAGGAACGTGTAGCCCTCGCGCGGCTGGATGCGCCCGGCGTCGCGGTAAAGTGTGGCGTTCTCCTCGGCCACGAGCACCTCGGCAGGCTGCACGCGCGCGAGTTCGTCGGTGAGTTCCTTGTCGTCGGCCAGCTCGGTGAGGCGGAAATCGCCGGTCGTCAGATCGATGAACGCAAAGCCATGCCCGCCATTTTTCCCCGGATGAATCGCGGCGAGAAAATGGTTCCGCTTCGCATCGAGCATCTGCAAATCCGCGATCGTGCCGGGCGAGACGATGTGCGTGACTTCGCGCTGCACGATCTGTCCCGCCTTCGGCTCGCTCACCTGATCGCAAATCGCGACGCGCTTCCCTGCCTTGATCAGCCGCCGCACATAGCCCTCCTGCGCATGGTGCGGGATGCCGCACATCGGCGTGCCGTTCCGCTGCGTGAGCGCGATGTTCAGGAGGCTCGCAGCCACCTTCGCATCCTCGAAAAACATCTCGTAAAAATCGCCGAGCCGGAAGAGCAGCAGCGTATCCGGCGGCAGGGTGCGCCGGATGCCGTGGTACTGCTGCATCATCGGTGTGAGCTGTTCGGCCATTGCTGCCGAGACTAGCCCCGAGGTGCGCGCCCGCAAGCCGCGCGCTCACAGGATGCGAAAGTAAATCCGCAAATCGGACAGCGCCTACCTTTGCCGCGCTTCAGTTCAGCCGCACGAAGTCGCGGAGGAACTGGACCCAGATGAACATCAGCCCGCGCCAAGTGTAGCGGATCGCGCCGTCCTTGCCGCGCGCGAGGATGCCGGCGGTCATGTTGTGCGCGATCTGCGCGGCCTGTTCCGCGTGGAGCTGCGCGGCGAGTTGCGCGGGATCGGTCGCGGCGAGCGCTTCGGTGGGGACGTGATTTTTCGCCAGAAAGTCGCGGTGGCTCGCGAGGAGTTGCGTGAATGACTTGTCGCCGCCGTCGCGGTTCGTGCGCCACTCGGGCGCGAGCTTGAGGTTCAGTGCGAAGGGATAATTCCACGTCGTCCAGATCGTGCCGTCGGCTGCGCGCGAGATCAGGCGGAGGTAGTAAAAGGCAAAATTTTCCTGCTCCACGAGGCAGATGACGGCTTGCACGCGCTCGTCGGCTTTGTGGAAGACGCGGAAAAACTGGCGCGCCTCGTCCCAGTCGCGACCGAGATCCTCGGCGTGTTCAAAGCCTTCGCCTTCGATCTCGCCGGTGAGATCGTCGAGCGCGGGAAACATTTCGCGGTGCGGCGGCGTCTTGTGCCGCAGTTCGGTGTCCACGGGCATCGCGATTTTCCGCACGCGCGTGATCAGCTCGTACCACGGCCACACGAGCCAGAAGCTCATGAAAATCAGCCCCATCGGCCACCAGCCGGTGAGCAGCCAGCCGGCGAGGAAGGACGTGGTGAAATAGCCGAGCACGCCGATTTTCAGCAGCACGGCATGGCCCGTCGTCCTCAGCGCCACGCTGAGCGCGAAGACGCCGAGGATCAAAAACAGATCGGCCACGCTCATGCGCCGTCGGGCCGGATGCCGTTCCGCGCGAGAAATCCGTCCAGCTCCTCGGGCCCGAAATCGGGCAGCACCGCTCCCTCGCGGGTGACGAGCGTGGGCGTCTTCGACTGGCCGGAGAGCTTCATCATCTCATCGTAGTCCGCGCGGTCCGCCTCCACGTCGATCAGCTCGTAGCCATAGTCATTTTTGTCCAGCCATTCGCGCGCGGCGACGCACCACGGGCACCAGACTTTCACGTAGAGTTTCATTTTTTGGTCGCCGCCTCCGCGTTCGCCTTCCAGCGCGCGGAGAAGCCGTTGATGTACGTCTGCAAAGTGGCGCGATAGCGTTCCACCGCCACGGGCGTTTCCTTTTCGGCGATGATCGCCGCGTGTTCAGCGGCGACGACGAAATTCGTGCTCGCGAGCCGCAGGATCAGTTTCGTGTGCGACTCCTTGTAGGCCACGACCGGGAAGCAATCGCCCTTTTCCATCTGCCACTTCGAGCCGTCGGTGAGTTCCACCGTGAGATCCTCGAGCAGCCGCGCGTAGAGCACCACGCGCTCGCTCGCAGGCGATGGCACGGTGCAAAAGGCCAGGAGTAAAATGGCGATGAGCGCTTTCATGGCGGGGAGTGTGCCCCGGTGTTTTGGAAAATCAACGGCGCACCTGCGCCCGAGCATCGTGCGCGAGTCTGCGAACGGCGAGGATGAGCGCCGCCGCGCTGGCAAACTCCAGCAGCGCCTGACATGGATCGCCGATGCCCGCGCCGAGCCTCCCGCAAAATGTCACCGTCGTCGAACACCCGCTCGCCCGCGTGAAGCTCGCGCAGCTCCGCGACGAGCGCACGCCGCCGCGGGAATTCCGCCGCAATGCGCAGGAACTCGCCGTCCTCCTCGCCTTCGCGGCCACGCGCGACCTCGAGACCGTGCCGGAAAAAATCCGCACGCCGCTCGCGGAAACCGATGGTGCGAGGCTTGTGCGCCCGATCGTCGTCGTGCCGATCCTTCGCGCGGGCCTCGGCATGTCCGAGGCCATCCTGCCCTTCCTCGGCGACGCCGCGGTCGGCCACATCGGCATGAGACGCGATGAGATCACGCACCGGCCGTCGTCGTACTATTTTAATGCGCCCGCGCAGCTCGCCGAGGCGGATGTGCTCGTGGTGGACCCGATGCTCGCGACCGGCCACAGCAGTTCCGACGCGATCACGAAACTCAAGCAGGAGGGCGCGCGGCGCATTCGCTTCATCTGCTTTCTCGCCGCGCCCGAGGGCATCGCGCACCTCGCCGCGCAGCATCCCGGCGTCGCCATTTTCACGGGCGCCGTGGATCTGCGGCTGAATGAACATGCCTACATTTTCCCCGGTCTCGGCGACGCGGGCGATCGCTACTTCGGCACGCTGGCGGGCTGAAGCACGCGCGCCGCCGCATAGTGCGCGCGCACACCGGCCACGATCGCATCGGCGTACTCGCGGAAAATGCTCCGCCGCAATTTGCCCGCGACCTCGCGCTCGCCCTCGTAGTCACCGGCCTGGATGCGTGCGTAAGTCTCCGCGTTGTTCATGCGATAGGGCTCGAGATACACGACCGGGCATTCGAAAATCCGGTTCGCGAGAAGATTGCGCGCCCACAGATAGTCGTTCGCGCCCGCGCGCTCGGCACGGCCGCCGGGATAGGAGAAAGGCGGCAGCCCGGTCGCATCCGCGAGGGCCTTGGCGATCGGCGCGGCGGCGGCAAGTTCCTCCGCGTGGCTGCGCGTGAGCAGCCGCAGCAGCATCTCGAAGCGCTGATCGTCAAAGCGCAATTCTCCCGCGCTGAAACTGCCGCTCACGATCACATGCAGATCGTTCCGCTCCGTGAAAACGGGATTTTCCGGATCGCTCCAGTCCTCCGCGTTGAAGTGAATGCACAGCGCGAGATCGGGCCGGATTTTTTCGCGCACCTTGCGAGCCCGTTCGTGGATTTCCGCGATGCGGTAAAAGAGCCGCTCGGCCTGCCCCTGCACAGTGCTCATCTTCAGCGGATCGCGCTCGCCGTCGTAGTTTTCCCGCGGCGCGGCCACGGCCATGAGCTGCAGTTCCCTGCGCGCCGCCGGTCGCAGCGCATCGATCGTGAAGGGGGATGACGGCACGGCGGCTTCACGCACGAACGACACCTCCGCGCCGAGCGCGCGCAGTGCGGGCGCGGCGAGTTTTGCGACGAGCAAAGTCATGTCGCCTTCGCGCACCGGCGTGTCTTTGCCGAGTTGGAAAAATCGCTCCTCCATCCGCGCCCACTCGCCGCCGATGTGGCCGGGATCGAGCGCGAGCTGCACGCCGTCGAGCGGACGCTCCCCCGGTGCCGGCGGCAGCGCGGAGGCCGCGCGCCACGGCCGAGGCGCGACTTTCGCCGAGGCTGCATCTTTTGCAAAGCGCAGCACGAACGGCTCGGCGGGCGTGAGCGTTTTCAAGATCACCGCATCATTTTCGCGCAGCGTGATCATCCCCGCCGCCGCGCCGCCGGGCGCATAGACGGTGTCGAGCAGATGCTCGAATTCCTCCCGCGTCATCGTCTCCTGAAACGCCTCGAGCCGCGGCCAATCGGGCGCCGCCGTGAGCGGGCTCAACCTCTGCGCAAACGCCGCGCGGCACGCGAGCGCGAGCGCGAGGAGGACGGCGAATCGGAGGACGCGGAGCGGCACGGGCACCGGCATACGATCCCTCCGCGCCGAGGTCACGCCGCCTTTCGAGGTGCATACCGGAAACCGCCTGAAAGCCGGGCGATGCATGATTGAACGCGGAGACGCAGAGACGCGGAGAAGGAAGGGAGGCAGGCAATCTGCCGGAATCATTTTCACCTGTTTTTGACTTCCTTCTCCGCGTTTAACATCCGCCCCGCCGCCCGCGTTTGCTTCATGGTGACAAAGCCGCGCGCATCCGCCATCGTCGCGGGCAATGTTGAAGCTACTTTTTCTGGGTGATGTCGTCGGAGAGCCGGGCCGCCGGGCGGTGATCGAGATGGTGCCGCAGTGGCGCGAGGAGTGGGGGCTCGATTTCGTGGTCGTGAATGGCGAGAACTCCGCGAACGGGCGCGGCATCACGCCGAAGATTTGCACCGATCTGCTTCGCGCGCGCGTGGCGGTGATCACGAGCGGCGATCACATTTGGGATCAAAAGGAAATCGTCCCGCATCTCGACATGGAGCCGCGGCTGCTGCGGCCGATCAATTACCCGCCCGCCACGCCCGGCCGCGGCAGCATCGTGCTCGACACGCCGAAGGGAAAAGTCGCGGTGATCAATGTGCAGGGCCGCACCTTCATGCAGCCGCCGCTGGAAAATCCCTTCCTCGCGATGCAGGCGGAAGTCGAGCGGCTGCGGCAGGAGACGCCCGTCATTTTCGTGGACATGCACGCCGAGACGACGAGTGAAAAGATCGCGATGGGGCGTTTCCTCGACGGTCGCGTGAGCGCGGTCGTGGGCACGCACACGCATACGCAGACGGCGGACGAACAGATTTTTCCCGGCGGCACGGCGTTTCTCTGCGATGCGGGAATGTGCGGCCCGGTGGTGAGCTGCCTCGGCCGTGAGGTGGAGCCGATCATCCAGCGCTTCCTCACCGGCCGCCCGATCCAGTATCCCGTGGCCGGCGGCCCGGTGAAGCTCCACGGCGCGCTGATCGAGATCGATGAATCGAACGGTCGCGCGATGAAAATCCAGCGCGTCGCGGAGATGTTCCACCCGTCGCACGGGTGAGCGATCCCGCGCGGTTTGGGGACCGTGCCTATTTTTTCCGCCGACGGACACCAAGCAGCGTGCAGAGCGCGAAGCTGCCGAGGAGCGCGCCGGTCGCGGGCTCGGGCACGGGCACGATTTCAAACTGGCTGCCGAACGGGACCTCGCTCGCGCTGCCGATCAGGTTCACCCCCGCGTCCGAGTAGAACTGGATGTTCGCGAGTTGCGTGCCGGAAAGACCGCTGCCGGTGCCGTCGAACAGAAAGCGATCCTGCGTGTCATTCAGCGCGCCGGTGTCGGGTGTGCCAAAGGCGTATGTGCCCTGGCTCCAGTTGAAAATTTTCAGCGAGCCGCTGGCGAAACTCGCGTTCGGCGCGAAGACGAGCGCACTGCCCTGCGCGCCGGTGCCGAAGTCCACCGTGGACGCGCCGCTGAGCGTGAGCGCGGCGAAAGTCTGAGTCTTCGTCGTGTCCGCAGAGACCGTTGGGCCGAGCGCAAACGTGCCGCCGTTCACCGCGAGCGGCGCGGGCGTGGTCGCGTTGATGACGTTGCTCACGTTGTTGTTCACGAGCAGCGCGCCGCCGCTGTTCACTGTCATGCCGGTCGTGCCGCTGAGGCTGCCGCCCGTGACGATTGCGAGCGCGCCGGTGGAGGTCACGGTCGTCGCGCCGGTGTACGAGTTGTTGTTGCTCAGCGTGGTCGCGCCGCCGCTCACGGTGAGGTCGGAATTCGGTGCGCCGCCGACGATTTGACCGGTCACCGCGATGCCGTTCGCCCCGCCATTCAGCGTGAGCGTCGTGCCGTTTTTCGTGAGCGTGCCCGAGAGTGTGAGCAGGCCGCTGCCGCTGTTCTGCACGGTGTCGGCACCGTTGCCGAGCGCGGTGATGTTCTTGTCCAGCGCGCCCGCCGCACCCGTATAGTTCAGTCTGCCGGACGACGTCGCGGCGACGCCGAGCGTGACCGCGTTCGCGAGGATGTTTTTGCCGAGCGACTGCGACGCCGCGCCCGCGGCGAGCGAATCAATGTTCACCGTGCCCGCGTTGATGTTCGTCGCGCCGGTGTAGCTGTTGCTGCCTGCGAGCGTCGCCGTGCCCGCGGTCGTCTTCACGAGGTTTGCGCCGCCGTTGAATTCCGCCAAATTCCGCAGCGTGCCCTGCGAGAGTGTGAAGGCGATCGGCGCGGCGGCGGAACCGATGCTGTTGCCGCCGAGGTCGAGCGCAGCGGCGCTGCCGTTCAGCATCACCGTCGCGTTTTCGGTCCCGCCGCCGTTCGTGCGCGTGATATTCCCGCCGAGGGTGAAAGTGCCGCCGGTCAGATTGAGGTTTGCCGTCGCGGTCTTCACGACGCCCGTCACCACGGCGTTCGCCATGTTGATCGAAGCCGCGCTCACGGTGCCGCCGCTGATGTTCAAATTCGCGGTCGCCGCGCCGGGAGCGGCGGTGCTGTTGGTCACCGTGTTCACCGCCATCGTCACGGCTCCGAGACTCGCGTTGCCGCCGCCGATCGTGATCGTCCCCGTGCTCGCGCCGGTCGTGAATGCGGACCCGGTGCGGGCGACCATCGCGATGGAATTCGCCGTGAAGGTGCCGGTGTCAAAAGTGATCTGCGCATCGGAACCATTTGTCGTGGCTGCGCTCCGGGCGGACATGATCACGCTGTTCAGCGAGACATCCACATTGTGGCCCGCCAGCAGCAATTTTCCATCCAGCGTGGTCGCGGTGCCGCTTGCGTTGTTCACCATCGTGAGATTCGCCGTTCCACTCGCGCCAGACTGGGAGCGAATGCTGAGCGTCCCCAAAGTCGGACTTTGGAAACTCATCAGTCCGCTGCCCCGGTTCCCGGTCACCTCGCCGATGTTGATTGTGTTCGCGTTGATCGTATTCGCGCCCGTCCCGAGGCTCAGGATCTTCGCGCCTGCCGCGCCGCCTCCTTCACCAGTGTTGTCGCCGATGCCCACGGTCGCCGCGGTGATCGTGCTCGTCGGAGCCAGCCGTAAGGTCGTCGTGATCATTGCCGACGTCGAGTTGAGGCTGCCGACGCGGAACGCGCTCGTCGCGCCGGTCAGGTTTGCATTGAAAGTTCCCAGCCCGGTCAGATCGGCGACGACCGCATTCGTATTTGTGGCACCCGTCGCGCCGCCGACTTGGAATGTTCCCGCCGCCGCCGGGTTTGTGATCTGCCACGAGCCGGTGCTTCCGACCACATTCAGCGCCGTGGACTGTCCGACCGCCGTGTTTACCCCGATCACCACGTTGCCCGTGTTGGTCAAAATCTTGCCCGGCCCGAGGAGGATCACATTGGGCGTCGCCGTGTTCGTCTGCACCGTCAGCCCGCCGAAGGTCGAACTGCCATTCGTCAGATCGAGCGTCGAAACGATTGTGCCCGCGCTCGCGCCGAGTACGAGCGGGCCGCTCACATTGAACTGCCCGTCCACCGCGGCGATCACCGCGCCGCTGTTGATGAGGTTCACCGCGCCGGTGCCGGTCACCAAATTTCCAGACGTGAGCGTGTACGGGGTCGCTCGGTTGAAGACGAGCGTGCCGGCATCCGCGATCGCGTTGGGCCCGATTCCCGAACCCGCACTGGCGGCAATATTCAGCGTCGCCCCGCTCAGGATCCCGGTCGTGCCGAAGTACGGCGTGAGATTCGGGAAGGTCCAACTGCCCGCGGCCACCGTCACGTTTCCAGCCGCGCCACCGCTGATCACGTTGTCGAAAGTGTTCGCGCCCGTGCGGCGGAAAGTCACCGAGCCATCCGCCACGATGTTGCCCGTGCCCGCGGCGTTGAATCCGGGGATCGCGCCGGCGGTGCCCGCGACATTGCCGACGATGAGCGCTGCACCGCTATCAATCGTCGTGCCGCCGGAATAGCTCGCGTTGTTGTTGCCCGTGAGCGTGAGCGTCCCGCTCAAAATGTGCAGCGCGCCCGTGCCGTTGAACACCGTGCCGTAGGTTTGCGCGTCCGTCCGCGCGTAGGCAAAAGTGCCATTGTCCGTGATGCTCGCCGCCGTGCCGAGACTGCCGCTCGCCGCGCCATTGCCAATTTGGAGCGTGGCATTCGCGCTGATCGTCGTGGCCCCCTGATACCCATTGTTGCCGGTGAGGATCAATGTGCCCACCGTCACGCCGTCGCCGGCCACCACGTTGCCCGTGCCATTGATCGGCGCCTGCACCGTCGCGCTGCCCGTGCGGTTGAAAGCCAGCGTGCCGTTGTCCGTGATATTTCCCGCGCCGCCCAGGTCGCCCGTCGCGCCGCCTGCGCCGATTTGCAGCGTGGAGAGCGGGGTGATCGTCGTGCCGCCGGAATGCGCGACATCTCCAGTGATCGAAAGCGTGCCTCCGCCCTCGACGGAAACCATGCCCGCGCCGGTGACGCCGCCCGCGTAGGGCGAGGCATCGGACCGGTTAAAATCGAGCACCGCGCCTCCCGCCACGCTCGTGCTGCCGGCGAGGACGCCGCTGGTGCCGCCGCTGCCGATCTGCAGCGTGCCGACGCTCACCGTGTTGCCGCCATCCGCGGTGTTCGTGCCCGTGAGGATGAGTGTGCCGCCGCCCTGCTTGACGAGACCGAGCTTTTTCGTCGCGCCGTTTTGCAGCACGCCGGCGTAGGTGTTCGCCCCGGACGCGAGATTCACCGTGAGCACCGAATCCGCGATGGTGTCGCCATTTTCCACAACCGGCGATCCGGACGTCGCATTCGTCGAGAGCCCGGTGAAGGTCGCGTTGTTTCCGAAAAGCTGCAGCTTCGTGCCTGCCGCGGCGGAAGCGCCGAACGTCAGCGTGTTCTGCGTGCCGAGTGCGGTCGAAGTGCCAAGCTTGATGACGCCGCCATTGATCACGACGCCGCCGGTGAAGTCATTCGTGTTGTTGATCGTCAGCGTGCCGGTGCCGCTCTTCACGAGATTCGTCGAGCCGCTGATCTTGCGGCTGCCCTGCAGCGTGTAGTTCGGGATCGTGCTGCCGAAGCTGAAGGTCACGCCGTTCGGATGCACATCCCCCATGGAAATATCCACCGTCGTCGAGCCGGTCGCCGTGTCGTTGAAGATCACGGTGTCCGGATTCGGGAGATCGATGTAATCCGTGATGTTCGCGAGTGACGGCGGGAGGTACCAGTTCTTCGGGCCGGCGAGGATGGCCGCGCTCCACTCGCTGCTCAGTGCGCCGGACCACACCGGATTCACGACGTTCACGAGCAGGTAGAGCGCGTCGGTGTCCACGGGATTCAGCGTGGCCGAGGAGCGCCCGCCGACGCCGGTCACCGTGCCGAGCGCGAAGTTCGTGTTCGGCCCGAACGCGAACGACGCGGGCACATCGATCAGCTTGTAGCCGTTCGCGGTATAGTTCGTCGTGCCGTCGAGCGAGCCGGAATTCGTGAGGTTGATCGTGACCACATTGCCCGCGCCCGCTGTCGTGGAAAGTGCCGTCGCGACATTCAGGATCGAGGCGGTGAGCGAGTTGAGGTTGAAAAGATTGATCGTTGCCGGGCCGCTGAAATTGATCGCGCCCACGCTCAGGCTGCCGCTGCCGGATTGCCCGGCTTCGATCGTGCCGCCGGAAGCCACGCTCACCGTGCCATTCACCGTGCCGCTGCCGCCAAGCGTCGCGCCCGTGTCCACGCTGACCGGGATGAGCGTCGCGGTGGATCCGTTCACGAAGAGCTTGCTCGTGCCGGTGAGATTCACGCCGGTACTCGCGCTGAGGCTCGCCCCGCTCGCGAGCACGAGCGTGCCCGCGCTCACATTCGTTGCGCCGGAAAAATTATGCACCTGCGCGCCGCCGAGAGTCACGGTGCCGCCCGTCGTTTTGTTCAGCCCGGAAGTGCCGGAGAGCTTCGCCGTGACGAGTCCGGACTGCAGATCAAACGCGCTGCCGCTGCTCAGCGATCCGGTGCCCGCCGCGTCCACGATCGAGCCGCTCGTGAGCAACACGCCGACGGTTTCATTTTTGCCGTTCAGATCGAAAGTGCCGCCGGAGGTCGTCACCGTTTTCGCATCGGCGATCTGATTGCCCGCGAGCAGCCGCAGCGTGCCGCCGGTGTTGATGGTGACATTCGTCGCGAGCGCGTTGCCCGTCGCGTTGTTCAGATCGATGCGCCCGCCGTCCACGGTCACCGCGCCGGTGTTCGTATTCGCGCCGGTGAGCGTGAGCACGCCCGCGCCGACTTTGTCCACCGCGAGGAAGCCGAAGTGCCCGACTGGCGCCACGCCCGGCTGCACGCTGTAGCCATCCTGGAAAACGCCGTCGAACGCCGCGGTCTGATCGTTGAGCCCGACGATGATCGTGTTCGTCTGGTCCGCCCCCGCAGCGATCGACGGCGTGTTCGTCACGATGCTGCCGGCTGAACCGGTGAGGCCGTTGATCGCCTGGTTGAAGCCGCCCATGTCCAGCACTCCGGGGACCGTGAGGCCGAAGATGACCGTGTTGCCGGTGAGGATCACGTTGCCCTTGCCCGGGCCGGACGGCAGCACATTCGCCGCGCCGAGGCGGATCGTGCCGGAGGTCACCGTCGTGTCGCCCGAGAAGGTGTTGCCCGTGCCCGCGAGCGTCTGCGAACCGGGGCCGGCCTTCGTGAGGGCGAGCTTGTTCGTGCCGTTGTCGGTGATGTTGCCGCTGAAGAAATTCAGCCCCGTGGCCGCGACGCCGGCCGCAGCGGCGTTCGGCGTGTTCGGGCCGGTGAGCGTTTGCGCGCCGGCGATCGTGGCATCGCCGAGAGTGAGCGTGATGGGCACGCCGTTCGCGCCGGTGTTCGTCACGGTGCCCGTGCCGGCGAGCGTGTCGAACGTCTCACTCTGGCCGTTGAAATCCAGCACGCCGCTGCCATTCACCACGACGCTGCTCGGATTGAAAATCTGATCGCCGCCGGACCCGGTGATCCGTGCGGTGCCGCCATTCACGATGAGCGCCGCGGTGCCGCCGCCGCCCGCGAGCGCATGCACGCCGGCGGTCGAGGCCTTGTCGAGGTTCAGCGTGCCGGCGGTGACCATCGCGGTCAGGCTCACATTGTCCAGCGCACCGCTGAGCGAGAGCGTGCCGGGGCCGGTCTTGTTCAGCAGGCCGGTGATGCTCAGCGCGGTGGTGCCCCCGAAGCCGAACATCGCACCCGTCTCCACGAGCGTGCCTGCCGGATTCGTGACTTCGATTTTGCTGAAGGAATTGAACGTCGCTCCGCGGTCGGTCGTCGTGCTGCCCGCACCCGTGTACCGGAGCGTGCCGCCGTTCATGATCAGGTTCGTCGCGCCCGACGCCATCTGGCCGAGCGGATTCGCCGCCGCCGCGGTGCCGGCGGTCGCCACGCTGAGCACGCCGCCATTCAGGAAAATCGAACCCGTGAATGCATTGTTCCCGCTCAGCACCACGGTGCCGGGGCCGGATTTCGTCAGCGCCGTCGCCGCAGTGTTGTCGATGATCGGCGCGCTGATCGTGAGCACCGCCGTGTCCACCGGCGCGGCATTGATGACGATGAGATCCTTGCTCGCGATCCCCTGCAGCGCGCCCGCGCCGCTCGTGCTGATCGTCTGCGCAAACGCGCCCGCGCCCGTGCCCACGAGGATGCCGCCGGTGACGAGATTGCTCGCGATCAGATTCACGGTCTCCGCCGCAGCGGCGTTGAAGCGCAGGCTGGTCACCGTCGTCGGTCCGGCGAGCGTCGTCGTCGGCACCGTCGCGTCCATGTCCGCGTTGCCCGAGAGCGCGCCCGCCGTGCTCAGCGTGTAGCTGCCCGCGCCGGCACTGCCGAGCGGCACGATTTGATTCGCCCCGTTGCGCGCCGCCCAGTCCGTGCCGTTGATCGTGGCAAAGGCATTCCCCGTCGCGCCCGCATCCAGCACGATCGCCCCGGCGACCGAAGCGCCCGTGTTCGCGGCGATCGCGCCGGAGAGCGTGATGCTCGTCGTCCCGCTCGTCCCGATCGCCAGCGCGCCGCCAGTCGCGGTGCGGTTGAAAGTCACGCCATTGAAAGTCAGCGCCGCGGAACCTCCGCCGGTCGCGCTGAGGTTGAGCGCGTTGTCCTTCGCCGCCGCCTGGAGGATCGTGAAGGTCTGCGCGCCCGGATTCGTCCCTGCGCTGAGCGTGAAGGTCCCGCCGCCGCCGTAAGTCGCCGCCGTCGCCGCGCCGCTCGTGCCCAGCGTGAGCGCCATCGTCGTGGCATTCGTCACGCGCGCGGTCGCGGAATTCGCCACGTCCACCACCACGCTGCCGCCGAAGATTTGCAGGCCGTTCGCCGCGATGCTCGTCCACGTGTTCGCGCCGCGCAGCGTGAGCGTGCCATGCCCGATTTTCAAAATCTGCGTGGTGCCCGCGCCGCTCGTGACGCCGGGGATCACGAGATTCGAAGTCACGCCCGTGACCGGCCCGCCGGGCACGTCGAAGACCGGCTGGAAATTCGCGCCGACGACCACCGCGCGGCCCGTGAGCACCACGTCGCTCACGGTGCCGGGCTGGATGCGCAGGAAAGTGTTCGTCACCGCGACGGTGCCGGTGCCGATCGTCAGCGTATTCGTGCCGGAGCCCAGCGAGGCATTCGAGTCGATCGTCAGGCTCTGCCCGATCGCGATCGAGGTGTTCTGCGCGAAAATCTTGTTCGCCGCTCCCGCCGGCGTGGCGAGGAAACTTACCCCGCCAGCATTGATCGAGATCGCGCCCGTGGCCGCGATGTCGCCGGTGAAAATCGCCAGGCGTGACCGGGAAAAAATATTCACGGCACCGGTGAGCGTCGTTTTTCCGGCAAAGGTCATCGCGCCCGCGTTCGCGATGCCGTCGCTCGCGAGATCCGCGGAAGCCACCCAGTTGCCGAGCGCGGCGACGGTGACATTGTTCGAGAGAATGTGATCGCCGTTCACCGCGCCGATGAAGCCCGTGCCCGCGGTCGTCCCCGTCGGGCTGAACTGCACGAGCCCCGAGCCGAGCGCGGCATCATTGCCGATGCCGAGATTCGTATTTCCCGTCTGCCCGGTGATCGTCCCGGCCTTCGTGCCGCCGGTGAAAGTGTTGTACGAAGTGAGGTACGGAGCGCCCGCGCCCACGACCAGCGAGCGGGCCGCGCCGGCATCGCGGAGTTGGTTCGCCACGGGCAGCACGAGCACATTGCTGGCGGCGTTCGCCGCAAAATTGATCAGCGTGTTGCCGGTGACGGCGGCTGTGTTCACCGCAGCGCGGCCCAACCCGAGGCGATAGACGTTGTCGGTGAACGGCGTGATCGAGCCCGTGAAAACCACGGCTTGGCCGATGGTCGGATTGTACGCCCCGAGCGCCAGTCCGGAGAAAGTCGAGAAATCGAGCGCGGCACTGCTGCTCGTGTCCAAGGCGATCGCGCCGGCGGATGCGGGCGCGATGCGCGCGCCGATCGTGGCGAGCGGATTCGCCGAGCCCGTGAGCACGAGCGAGCCGGCCACATTGATCGTGACCGTGGTGCCGACGGTGCCGGGGAGAGCGTTCACATTCGGAAGAACGACCGTGCCGCCGGTGACCGTGAGGCCGACGTTCGCGCTGCTCGAATTGTCCGCCGTGAGCGTCAGCACGCCGGTGCCCGTTTTTGTCAGCACGCTGCCTGCCGCGCCGGAGATGAGGCCGCTGAGGATGGCTTCGCTCTGGATGCCGTTGTCCGCCACATCCACCGTGCGCGCCGCGCTGGCGAGGTCGATCGGATTTCGGAAATCGACCGTGCCACTGCCGTAGTTGCTGTTCGCGCTGGCTTGGGCGAATTGCAAAGCGGAGCCGTTCGGCACGAAGCCGCCAGACGCCCACGTGACCGTCGAGGGCACGGCGTTGCCGCCGAGATTCACGGTGAGCGTGGCATTCAGCGACGAGGAACTGAAGCCGCCGTTGCCGAGCCACTGCACCTGGCCGGGCAGCGTGCCGAGCGCGTTCGTGAACGACGTGCCGCCCGCCGTATTGTATTCGAGGATGGCGCGATTCGCGCCGCCGTTGAAGGTCACGTTCGACGCGACGGAGAGCGCGTTCGCCGCGTTCAGCCGCACCACGCCGCGCGTGATCGTGGTGCTGCCAGTGAACGTGCTGCTGCCACTCAATTGCGTGATCGTCGTGTTGCTCGCCCCATTGAAGACCAGCGCCGTCGGTCCGCCGCTGTCGGCAATTGTGTGCTGGAAGATGCCCACACGGTCCGTGACCCCGAGGAAAGTCAGCGTGCGGGAACCGCGCCCCAGGAGCGTCATCGCACCCGTGTTGCTGATGTTGTTGTTGCCGCCCGTCGTGTAGTTGATTGAACCGCCGCTGAGCCCGAGCGTGTAGGCGGGCGTGAATCCCGCGGAAGTGCCGAAGCTGATGTTTAGTTGTCCGCCGTTGAGCGTGACGCCGCCGGTGCCAATGCGGTTGGCCGCGTCAATGATCAGCGTGCCGCCGTTCACCGTCACGCCGCCGGTGAAATTGTTCGCCGTCGTGCCCGCGTTGTTGAGCGTGAGCGTGCCGCCGCCGGACTTCGTCACGCCAAACCCCGTGATCGTCCCGCCGATGCCCGCGCCGATCGTCAGTGTTCCGGTGTTGTAAATCACCAACTCACCCGCTGCGCCGGCATTGATGAAGCCTGTGCCGGTATTCGTCGTCGTGCCCGAGATGGTCCCGGCCGCGAGCGGCTGGAGGATGCCGCCGGAGTTGCCGGACATCGTCAGGTTGTTCGTGCCCAGCGCGAGCGTGAGCCCGGTCGTGGTGAAACGGAGCGCGTTCGCCGCGACATTTCCCGTCAGCGTGGTCGCGGCGTTCACTCGGTAGTTCGTCGTCGTGACACCGCCCGTGACCGAGAGGTCCGCCGCAGCATCGCCCGTGTAGCTCGCGATCGCCCCGGCGGTCACCGTCGCCCAATTGGTCCCGCCGACGGTCGCCCAGCCGCCGAGGATGCCCGAAGAATTGTTCACGCTCGTCGTCGCGTAGCTGCCGGTCGTCGGCAGCACGAAATTCACCGTGCCCCTGTTCGTCGTGCCGTCGCGGCTGATCAGGCCGAGGCTCGCGCCGACGCTCGCCGCGCCGCCCTGCGCGGCGGTGATCGTCGAGCCGCCTTCGAGCAGCGCCGTGCTGGCGAAGGTCTGCAAATCCGTCGTCCCCGTGAAGCCGAGCAGCGACAGCGTGCCGCCGCGCAACGTGAGCGGCGAGGCCGATGCGATCACGCCGCTGGCCGGCGCGTTCACGGTCGTAAAATCGAGCAGCAGCGTGCCTGCGCCCGCGGTCGTCGTGCCGGTGAAAGTGTTCCCCGTCGTGCCGCCGCGCAGCGTGAGCGTGCCCGCGCCCGCTTTCGTGAGGCCCGCCGTCGTGGAGCTTCCGAAGGCGCTCGCATAGACGACCGTCGTCGTGCTGGAGACCACGTCCACGGGGAGATTGCCGCCCGCGGTCAGCGTCAGCCCCGCGCTCAGATCCGTCGTCACGCCCGGATTGTAGATCAGCGAACTGCCGCTCGCCGCCGGACCGACCGTCACCGCGGACGGCGTGGCGCCCGAAACATCCAGCGCGCCGCCATTCAGCGTCAGCGTCCCGCTCCCGAGCGTGCCCGCGCCGACGACGAGGAGGCGGCCTCCGGTGATCGTCGTATCGCCGTACCCATTCGGAGCGGAAAAAATGACGACGCCCGGTCCGGTTTTTGTGACGGCATTCGTGCCGCCTGCGATCGGCACCGCAATCGTCATCACCGAGCCGCCCTGTGCATCGAAAGTGCCGCCGAGCGCACCGATCGTGATGCCGCGGTTCGCGTCATCGATCGTGAACAGCGAGTTCGCCACCGCGCCGATCGCGCCGCCATTCAGCGTGAGCTGATCGGGCGTCAGCGCGCCGGGGTTCGGTCCGAGGCCCGTTTCCGCATTCAGCGCGAGGATGCCGCCCGTGACCGTGATTTTCCCCGTGTACGTATTCACGCCGGTGAACGCCTGCGTGGACGGACCCGTTTTCGTGATCGGCGTGCTGCCGGAAAGGACGCCCGAAAAGGTGGAGGTCGCGGTGTTCGTGCCGCCGATCGTCAGCGCCGTGAGCGGGGTCGCCGCGCTGTCGGAAAGATCGAGCGCCAGCGCGCCCGCGAGGCCGCCGATGCTGAAGCTGCCGATGCCGGCCGCGAAGACGAGGCCCGACGTGGCGCTGTTCGCGACGGTGCTGGAAATGGGGCTGTTCTGCACGGCATTCGCCGCGCCGATGATGAGCGCGCCGCCATTCACGATCGTCGGCCCGGTGTACGTGTTCGCGCCGGAGAGCGTCCATGTGCCGGTGCCGGCCTTCGTCACGCCGGTCGTGTTCACGTTCGCGCTGGCGTCGCTGATCACGCCGGAAATTTCACCCGTGCCCAGCGTCGAACCCTGCAGCGTGAGCACCTTCACCCCCGCTCCCGGCGTGGCGAAATTCGCCGTAAACTTCAGCAGTCCCGACAGGCCCGCCTGCTCGATGAAGCCGCCCGTCGTCGTGCCGATCAGGCTGATGATGCGGTCCGTGACCTCACCCGTGCCCGTGTATTTTAAGCCCGTCCCGCCTGTGCCGCTGATGCCGATCGTTGTGCCCGCGCCGACGGGTGCCGCCGTGCCCTGATTGCCGATGCGCGCGACTTGCAGCGTGTTGCCCTGGATGTTCAGTCCGGTAAAAGTGTTGTCCGCCGTCAGGATGGTCACGCCTGTGCCGCCGCCGGATTGGTAAATATCGACGTTGTTCGCCGTGCCGTTCGCGATCACGGCATTGATCGTGAGCGTCTTGCCGTTCGCCGCACCCCAATCCTGGCCGTTCGTCGCGCCCGCGGTGCTGTTGATGATCAGCCGTCCGCCGCCGCTCGCGTTGATCGTCCCGCTGTTCGTCGCGAGAATGCTGCTGCCACCGAGGTTGTTCGTCGCCACGTCCGCGAGGAGATCGATGATGCCGCCATCCACGCCGTTGAACTGCAAAGTCGTCACCGAACTCGCCGCATTGTTCAGGTTCAGCGTCGTCGCCGTCGTCTGCCGGATCGCGCCGCCGGCGATGAGATTGTTCAGCGTGACGTTGTCGGAGTGCGCAAAAGCGATCGTGCCACCCGTGCCCGCGATGTATCCCGAACCGAGCGAACCGACCGTGCCGCCATTGCCCACCTGCAGGATGCCGCCGCTCACCGTCGTCGTGCCGGTGTACGCGTTGTTGCCCGCGAGGATCCACGTCCCCGCCGCGGTCTTCGTGAGATGGCTCGGACCGCCACTGTCGCCGAGCACGGCGGCGAGCAGGTTGCCGCCGGTGTTCGTGCCAGTGAGTGTCAGCGTGCGCGAGCCGGATTGTCCGTTAAACCCGATCGCCCCAGTCCCCGTCAGACTCAGCGTGTGGGCGACGTTGCCGTTGCTGTTGCTCAGCGTGCCATTCCCGAGTCCCACGCTGAAAAGCCGGTCCGTTGTCGTCGGCGCATTCACGGTAAGTTGCAGCGTGCCGCCATTGAGCACGAGGTCCGCCGCCGAGCCCGCGATCGAGCCTTTGCCGAGCGCACCCGCGGTGTTGATGTTGCCGAGCGCCGCGTTGATTTGCAGCGTGCCCGTCGTGATCGTGGTCACGCCCGAATACGTGTTCGTCCCGCCCAGCGAGAGCGTGCCGCCCGCGAGCCCCGTGAGATTCAGCGCCACCGCGCCGCTGCCGTTGTCGGCAATGACGGAGTTGATCGTGACGGTATTCGCCGTCGCGGTGTTTACGATGATTTCGCCCGCCGCATTCGCCGCGCCGCCCGCCGTGAGCGTGCCGCTGTTTGCCGCCGTGCCGATGGTCACCGTGCCCGTCGCCGCCGCCGTCGGGGACGAAATGATGCCGCCCTGGCTGCCCAGCCGCAGGATGCCCGCCGCCGTGTCCACCGTCACCGCGGTCGCCGTGTTTTGGAAAATGGTGTTCACGTCCGTCGTCCCTGCGCTGATCGTGATATTGCCCGCGCCGAAGACCGTCTGGATGCGCACGTTGTTCGCCGCGGCGCTCGGAATCACGCTGCCGTTCGTGTTGATGTTCGTGTACGCGCCGTACGCCACGACGTTGTTGCTGCCATCGAGCGTCGCGAGGTTCGCTCCGGAGGCGACGGTGGCATAGCCGCCGAGGATGCCATTCACGAGCGAGCCGCCCGCAAAATTCACCAGCGCCGTCGTGCCGAACGTGCCCGTCGTCGCTCGGAAATCCACCGAGCCGCCGCCGGTTGGCCGCGCGATCGTGCCGAGCGTGAGCGTGGTCGCCGTGCCGATGTTGTTCGCATCCACGATGCCCGCGCCGCCCGCGAGCGTGAGGCCGTTCAGCGTCATGCTCCGCGTTGTCGCTGCGAGACCCGTGTAGCGGAAAGTGCCGCTGCCGCTGAAGACGAGCGCGGACGCGCTGCTGATCGGCGCCGCATTCGTCACGGAATCCGCGACCAGCGTGCCCGCGTTCACGATCGTGTTGCCAGTGTAAGTGTTCAGCCCGGAGAGCGTGAGCGCCCCCGCGCCTGCGCCGACTTTCGTCAACGACGCGCTCCCCGAGATCACGCCGCTCAGCGTGAGACTGCTCGCGCCGGTCACGCCGATGCTCGCATTGCTCGCGAGGACGATGTTGTTCGCCGTGCCCGAGTTCACCGTCTGCGTGAGTTGCAGCGCGCCGGTGTTGTTCACGCCGTTGCCGTTCAAAGTGATCGTCGTCCCCGCGCCCGGATTGAAGCCGCCGATCGCCACATCGAGCGAGCCGCCGCTGTTCACGAGCAGCGAGCGGTTCGGCGCGGTGCCGAGGGCGCTGGCGGTATTGATGATGCGCACCGTGCCGCCATTGATCGTCACGTTTCCGCTGAACGCCGACGGCGTCGCCGCGTTGCCCACGGTGAAAATTCCGTTGCCTCCGCTGGTCACCGTGAGATCGCCCGTGCCGGTGAACTGGGTCGCATCATCGAGGATCAGCGTGGCTCCGGCATTCAGATTAAACGTGCCGCCGCCCTCGCCGATGATGAACGCCTTCGTCCCGGCCTTCACGTTGATCGCCACGCTGCCGAGATTTTGAAAAGTGGCGCCGCCGAGGAGCGTGATGTTCCGCGCCCCCGCCGCACCGAACGGACTCGTGCCCTCGGTGGCCGGGTTATTTTCGAGATCCGTGGTGATTGAGAGCGTGCCTTTGTTCACGATGATGTTGCCCGTGAAAGTATTGATGCCGACGAGCGTCACCGTGCCCGCGCCGCCCGTGGTCACGCCGCCCGATCCGCTGATCACGCTGCCGATGCGGAGATTGTCCGTGGACGTGTCCGCGCGCAGGACGAGTTCCGCCGCCGCCGCCAACGTGCCACCGCTGATCTGCGCGTTGCCGCCGCCGGTTTTCAGGATGCCCGCATTCGTGAGCGTGAGCGTCTGCGCCGCGGGCGCGCCGATGTTCAGAAACAAATTCGAGCCCGCGACATTCAGCGTGTTGATCGCGAGGCTCGTCTGCCCGCCGATCGAGCCGGTCACCTGCACATGCTGCCCGCCGAGCGCGCCGATCGTCGCGCCCACGCCCGCCGTGGCGGTGCCCGCGTCGGTCCCGTAAATGATCCCGCGGACAAAGCCGTTCGCGCTGTTCATGAATGCGTAGCTCGAGCCATTGAAAAACAGGCCCTGATTTTGAAAGCCCGCGCCGACCGTGCCGAACGAGATCGAATTGTCCGTCCCGTTCGTCCCGCCGCTCACCACGAAATTCCCCATCGCACCCGCGCTGCGCGCCAGCGAGCCAAACGTGAGCCCGCCCGTGCCGCCGCCGCCAAAGGTGGACTGCACCCTTCCCGCGCCCGCGCTGAAAGTGAGCGCGCCGCTGAACGCCTGCGTGCTGCCCGCCGCGGCTTGCAGGTAATTGAACGTCCCGCCGCCGCCGCTGAACGTCAGCGCCGCGCCCGCGATGCTGCCCGCGCCGGTGTTCGCGTCGAGCGTGAGCGTGCCGCCCTGCACGGTCGTCGTGCCGGTGTACAGATTCGCCCCGCGCAGCGTGAGATTGCCCGCGCCGCTTTTCGTCAGCGCGAGCGCCATCGCGCCGCCATCGCTGATTGCGCCGCCGATCAAAGTGTTGCCCGTGCCGCCCACGGCGAGCGTTTTCAACGCCGCCGCGCCGCCGGTGCCGCCGGTGATCGTCCCCGCGAAATTCAGCAGATTCGTCGCGCTGTTGTTCGCAAAAGTGTACGTCGCCAACGTGGCGTCCGTGCCGAGGACGATCGCGGCGTTGAAGAGTTCATTCTGCACGACCGAACCCGCCATCGTGATCGAGCCGCCGTTGTTCAGCGTGAGCGTCTCGCTGTTCACCGCGCCGGATCCAATCGTGTACGCGGCTGCGGCGGAGGAATTGAAATTGATCGCATTCACCGTTACGCCGAGCCCGAGGCTGATCGTCGTGAAGCCGCCGCCCGCGCTGTCGAACGTCGCCGTGTCGCCCGAGCCGGGCAGCCCGCCCGTCCAATTGCCCGGCGTATTCCACAGGCCGTCCGCCGCCGTGCCATTCCACGTCCCATTCGCCCCGAAGGCGGCGTGCGCGAGGCACAGCGTGAGCGCGGCGATCGAGCCGATGAGTGCCGAGGGTCGTCGCTTGGACCGCGCCTTTCGCGGATTTTTACGAAACGAGATTCCGCGGGGAATGGGCGAGATTTTCATAGCGGGGGACGATGAAGGATGGTGCTGAGGAGGTGGACCGATCTTGATGGGGTGGACCGAAGTACGGAGATCGTCATTTCAGCACACGCTCTTTCCCTGAGCAAGGGAAGTGCGTCCCCCCGCGCCATTTTTTCCCCGGACGTGTCTGAATATCCGGCGCGCCCGGTTTGGGCCGATCGGCTAGGACTTCCGCAGCGCGAAAATGATCTCCTCCGCGCGCTTGTACGAAATCTCGTGATCGTACTGCCGCGCGATCCGCGACTTCGCCTCCGCGCCCATTTTTTCCGCGACGGCGGGATTCTTCGCGAGAAAGGCGAGCGCATCCGCGAAAGCTTCGAGGTCGAGAAATGGCACGACGATGCCCGTGCCATCCGCGATGTACTCCACCACGCCGCCCGAGCCCTCGAAGCCCACGACCGGGATGCCGAGCGCGCCGGCCTCCAGCATCACCATCGGGAACGGATCCTCGCGCGACGTGAGCGCGAAGCAATCCGCGGCGAGCATCCAGCGCGGGAGATCCTGCTTCGGGCTCACGAGTTCGACTTTTCCCACGAGGTCCGCGCAGTCGAGTTCGTGGAGAAATTGATCCCTGACGATCTCCGTGCCGTGGTCGCCGATCCAGATCACGCGAAAGTCGCGCCCCGCGAGTTTCCGCCGCAGCGCGACGCAGATCGGCACGAAAAGTTCCGCGCCCTTGCGCCAGTCGAATGTCCCGCACGCCTCGACGACAAACGCATCCTGCGGAATCCCGAGTTCCCGCCGCACGTCCGCGCGGGTGTGCTGCTCCGCCGCCTTTTGCGCGCGCTCGATCGAGGCGCACGCGTGGATCACCTCGATCTTCGCCGCGGGTACGGCCATGCGGCCTTTCAGGAAATCCGCGACCGCGTGCGAGCACGCGAGGATGCGATCCGAATTCGCCGCCTGCCGATCGAACACCTCTTTCCCCGTGCGCCGCTCGATCCAAAAGGCGAGCTCGTACACGTGCGAGATCACCGGCGTGGAAAAGGGCCGCATCGCCGCGAGCAGTGCGCCGAGCGTGCCAGTGTTCGCGTAGATCAGCCCGTAGTGCCCGGCGCGCACGAGCTCCAGATTTTCCGGCGCGAGCGTGAGATCGGAGACGAAATGCACGGGGCCGAGTTCGTGAAAACCTTTCAGCACCGGGTCCTCGAGCGAGAGCGGATGATTCGCGAGGCTGCGCGGCACATTCATCAGGATCTCGATGCGAAAAGACGAGCGATCGCGCAGCCAGCGCAGGAAGCGCAGCAGGATGATCTGCGCCCCGGCAAAGGCGAAATCGTGACTGATGAAAAGGATCGGTTTTCCCTGCGGCGCGGAACTGGCGAGGTCCGGCGAAGAGCGCGCCTGTTCCGAAATGACGCGCGCATGGTGCTCCTCGAGGATTTCCAATTCCGCGGGCGGATGCCGGTCCTTTCCGCGGATGTGCGATTCGTCGAGCGATCGCACTTTCTCCCACTGCCCCGGCGAAGTCTCGACCTCGATCGCACACGGGAGGATGCCGCGCGCATTCGGCACGAGCACCGTGAATCCGCTGAACACGCCCTCCGCCGTCGCCGCGACTTTCTGGACGTCGGGGCGGGGGATGCCGAGGTAGCCGGCGACGGTGCGGTCCTTTCCGCGGAGGCGGAGGCCGAGGAGTTGCGCGCCTTCTTCCGCGTACACCCAGCCTTTGAGGAAGAGGACGCTCGGGTCCGTTTTCGATGCGAAAAATAGCACGGCGCGATCCGGTTTGAGCCAGCGGGCCGCTTCGATGTTCGAGTGAAAAACCATGTCGGATCGCGAGAATACAAAAAGGCAAAGCGATGGGAACATTTTCCCCCGGCGCGCGGCGGGGTGCGGGGTTCACCGTCGTGCTTCCTCGATTTTGAAAAGTGCCGCGGCCAAAATTCCGAATGACTCGCGCGGGAATGCTGGCATCGTCCGCCCCTCCCATGCGCCTGAATTTCCCCCCTCGTCTCCTGCTCGTCCTCTCCGCCTCGGTGCTCGCGCTCGGCGGCTGCGCGACAAAGGAAGAACGCGCCGCCCGCCGCAAATGGGAAACCGCGGACGAACGCGCCACGCGCGAGGTCTTCCGTTCCGACTGGCTCATCCCGTCCGTCTCGAAGGAGGACCGGGATTTTTTCTACGGATCATTCCTGCGCAAAGGCGACTGAGCGCGCGGCGGTGCGCCGCTAAATCATCCAGTCGTCCGCGACCTTCCGATCCTTTTCCAGCACGCGCACGCCCTGGCCTTCGGCGAGCACGAGCGAGCGCGCGGGCACGCTGTGCGTGAGGAAGACACTCGCGCCGACCGTCGAGCCCGCGCCGATGATCGTGTCGCCGCCCATGATCGTCGCGTTCGCGTAAATGGTCACGTTATCTTCCACGCTCGGGTGCCGCTTTTGCCCGCGCAGCGCCTGCCCGCCCGCGAGCGAACGCGCGATGAGCGACACGCCCTGGTAGAGTTTCACGTTCGAGCCGAGCACGCTTGTCTCGCCGATGACCACGCCGGTCCCGTGATCGATGAAAAAGTGCGAGCCGATGTGCGCGCCGGGATGGATGTCGATGCCCGTGCGGCTGTGCGCCCACTCCGTCATCATGCGCGGGATGAGCGGCACGCCGAGCGCGTAGAGCACATGCGCGCTGCGCTGAATGGCGATGGCCTCGATGAACGGGTAGGACAGAATCACTTCGTCCGAAGCGCCTGCCGCGGGATCGCCCTGGAATGCGGCATCCACGTCCGTCTTCAAAAGCTCGCGCACCTGCGGAATCCCGCAGAGCAGATCGCGCGTGATTTTGAGCGCGCGCTCATTCGGGCAATTCGGATCGCCGATGCGCAGGCTCTTGCACACCTCCTCCGAGAGCCGCTCGCAGATCGCGAAGACGCGGTGCGAAGTGACCCGCGCGAGATGCTGCGAATGGATCGGCTCCGCATCGTGAAAGCCGGGAAAAAGGAGCTGCAGCAAATCCTCGCAGATCGCGGCCACCGCGCGCTTGGACGGCAGGTTTGCCCCGTCCACATGATTAATGCCGCCGCCGGTCTCGTAAGATCGGAGGATCGCATCAGTCGCTTTGCCGAGGTCGTGTTCCATCGCGAGCGACTATGCGTGCTCCGCAGGAAAAGGAAACCCCGCCGTCATGCCGCGTCTTCGTTTGGCGTTGGAAGTTTGACGTTAAATGTTGGAAGTTGAGCCCCGCGCAGCGGCCGCACGATTTCCTCATCCGCGTCCTCAATCGGGATGCGCCTTCGGCGGGATCAACGTCAAACGCTCAACATTCAACGCTCAACTTTCAAGGAAAGCGCTGAGACATCGGGCGCGCTTGACACGCCGCCCGCCGCGCTCGTCACTCGGCTCCCGAAAATGCCGCAAATCCCGCAGGAAATCATCGAGCAGATCGCCGCGGCGAATGACATCGTCGAGATCATCGGCGGCTACTTTCCGCTGCGGCGGATGGGCGGCACTTTCAAGGCGCTGTGCCCCTTTCACAGCGAGCGCACGCCGTCGTTCACGGTGAATCCGCACCGGCAGATTTTCAAATGCTTCGGCTGCGGCGCGGGCGGGTCGGTGTTCCGGTTTGTGATGGATTACGAGCACCTCGATTTCGTCGCCGCGGTGCGCAGGCTGGCGGACAAGGCGGGCATCAAAATCCCCGAGGCCGAGATGTCGCAGGCCGACTACGAGCGCGCGGACATGCGCCGCCGGCTGCTCTCGCTGCACGCGGATGCGGCGGAATTTTTCCACCAGCAGCTCATGCGCGGAAAATCGGCGGACGCGGCGCGCGACTACATGAAAAAGCGCGGCCTGAATGCCGAGGTCGCGAAGTCGTGGAAGATCGGTTTCGCACCGGACTCGTGGGATGGCCTGCTCGGGCCGATGCGCGAGCGCGGCTACTCGGAGGCGGAACTGGTCGCGAGCGGGCTGTTCTCGACGGGGGACGACGGGAGCAAAATGTACGACCGTTTCCGCGGGCGAGTGATGTTCCCGATCTGCAATGATACCGGCGAAGTGATCGCCTTCAGCGGGCGCGTGCTTTTCGCCGAGCAGAGCCCCGCGAAATATGTGAACTCGCCGGAGACGCCGCTGTTCACAAAGGGCAATGTACTCTTCGGTCTGCACAAATCCAAGCGCGCGCTCATCGCGGCGAAGCAGGCCATCGTGTGCGAAGGGCAGGTGGATCTGATCACGGCGTTCGAGGCCGGCGTGCAGAATGTGATCGCGGCGCAGGGCACGGCGTTCACCGACCGGCAGGCGCGGATTTTGAAACGCTACGTGGACGAGGTGGTGCTGTGCTTCGATGCGGACAACGCGGGGGAAAAGGCGGCGGAAAAATCGCTCGCGCAGCTCCTCGCGGTGGAGTTGCCCGTGCGTGTGATGACTCTGCCGCAGGGCGAGGATCCGGATTCGCTGATCCGCAAGGCGGGCGCGGAGGCATTCCGCGAGCGCATCGCGGGGGCAAAGGATTTTTTCGATCACAAGCTGGATCAGCTCGTGGGTGCGCCGGACTTCGCGACGCCGCGCGGGAAGATCGCTGCGGCGCGAAAGCTCGCGGAACTGATCGCCTTCATCCCCGACGGCATCGTGCGCGACGCGGTGCTGAACAACGCCGCGATGCGGCTCGAAGCCAGCCCGCAGGATCTCCGCGTGCTCGTGAAACGCGCGCCGCAGCGCCCCGCGCTCGGCGACGAAAATCCGGAGCCGCAGCGCGCCGAAGTGGTGACGCTCGATCCGACGAAGGAATGGCTCGCACTCCTCGCGCTGCGCAGCCCCGCGGCGCGCATGTGGCTGCAGGCGCAGGGCTGCGATCGCGTGCTGAATGACGATCAGCCCGACACCGTGCTCCTCGTGAAAATCCTGGACGCCGATTTTCGCGCCGACGAACCCTCCTCGGTGAACGCCTGGCTCTCGACGCTCGATCCCGGCGAGGAGTCCGCGCTTTCCGCCGTGCTCGAGCGCGAGGTCCCGCTGGAGGCCCGCGTGGTCGCGGAGGACTGCTGGCACGAACTCGAGCGGCGCGTGCTTTTGCGCCAGCGGCAGGCGGTGGAGGCGCAATTGCGCGCGCCCGGCCTCGCGCTGGAGGACATGGGCCGGCTGCATGGCCAGGTGCTCGATCTGCAGCGCCAGCTCGCCGCGCTGCCCGCGCCGCGCGCGCCACGTCCGGTTTGAAAATGCGGCTGAAATAAAATCCGAAGCATCCCTTGACCTGCCGGAGGGCAATCCCCATATTCCGCGGCCTTTTTCCTATCGCGCTTTCGGAAGTGATCCGGAGGCGCTCAGGGCGAGAATGTAATCAGAATTCCTTCGTGGATATGCCGAAAAAAATCAAAAAAGCCGTCTCAAAACCCGCCAAAGCCACGAAGAAAACTCCGAAGAGTAGCGGGATGAAAAAGGCTCCCGCGCCGAAGGCAAAGAAAGCGGTGAAGAAAGAGAAGCCGGCAAAGAAGGTGAAGGAAGCGCCCGTTTCCAAAAAGGCGAAACCCGCAAAGCCCGCAAAGCCCGCAAAGCCCGCAAAGCCCGCGAAGCCCGCGAAGGAAGCGAAGGAAGCGAAGCAATCCGCCGGGAAAAATGGGAAGCTGAGTTCGAAGCTGGCGGAACTTTTGAAGACCCCCGCCAAGCCGAAGCTCGGCCCGGGCCAGAGCATCCTGGACACGCCGGAGGGCGCGGAAAAATTGCGCGAACTCGTGAAGCTCGCGAAGGAGCAGGGCTACCTCACTTTTGATGATCTGAACGAGCATCTGCCGGAGTCCGTGAGCGACCCGGAGGAGATGGAGCTGATCATGAACCGTCTCCGCGGCATGGAGATCGACATCATCGATGCGGCGCAGGTGGACAGCTACAAAGTCGGCCCGAAAAACGACGACCAAAAGGAGGAGGAGGAGCCGGAGAAGCCGAACGAGAAACTCGACATCCTCGACGACCCGGTGCGGATGTATCTCAAGCAGATGGGCCAGGTGCCGCTGCTCACGCGCGAGCAGGAGGTGGAGATCTCCATGCGCATCGAGGACGCGGAACTGAACGTGCAGAAGCATGTGAACAATTTCGGCTTCATCCCGCGCGCGTACCTCGAGCTCGGGCAAAAATTGCTCGATGGGCGCGAGCGTTTCGACCGCGTGATCCTCGACAAGAAAATCGAGAGCCGCGACAAATTCATGAAGGCGCTGCCGAAGCTGATGAAGCAGCTCGAGGCCTCAATGACTGAAGCCTCCAAGGCCTATAAAAATTACCTCGCGCACGGCGGGACGAATCAGACCTCGAAGAGCTACACGGACTTCGTGAAGCGGCACCAGTCGGTGCAAAAGCACTTCCCGAAATTTTTCTACAAGCAGAAGGTTACCGAGGATTTCGTGACGCTCGCGGAGGAGAAAAACCGCGTCATCCACGCGCTCCAGCACGAGGTGAACAAGCCGAAGAAACAGCAGCAGCGCGCCGCCGGCGGGGCGAAGGTGGACTATTCGACGCAGCTCAAGGAGCAGCAGTCGCTGATGTGGATGAGCGCGGAAGGCTTCACCGCGGAATTTGCGCAGCTCCGCAAGTGGCTGAAGAAGGCCCTCCGCGCGAAGACCGAGATGGTCGAGGCGAACCTGCGCCTCGTGATTTCCATCGCGAAAAAATACACGAACCGCGGCCTGTCATTCCTCGACCTCATCCAGGAGGGGAACATGGGCCTGATGAAGGCGGTGGAAAAATTCGAGTATCGCCGCGGCTACAAATTCTCGACCTACGCGACGTGGTGGATCCGCCAGGCGATCACCCGCAGCATCGCCGATCAGGCCCGCACGATCCGCATCCCGGTCCACATGATCGAGACGATCAACAAGCTCATGCGCGTGCAAAAGCAGCTCGTGCAGGACTACGGCCGCGAGCCTTCGCCCGAGGAAGTCGCCGAGGAAATCAACCTCCCCGTCGAGCGCGTCCGCGCCGTGCTGAAAATGGCGCAGCAGCCCATCAGCTTGCAGTCGCCCGTCGGCGACAGCGACGACACGAGCTTCGGCGATTTCATCCCCGACCAGACCGCGGAGGATCCCGCGGACGTCACCGCGATCTCACTTTTGAAGGACAAAATCCGCGACGTGCTCACGACGCTCACCGAGCGCGAGCGGCAAGTGCTCGAGCAGCGCTTCGGCCTCGTGGACGGCTACAGCCGCACGCTCGAGGAAGTCGGCCGCCAGTTCAAAGTCACCCGCGAACGCATCCGCCAGATCGAGGCCAAGGCGCTGCGCAAAATGCGTCACCCCACGCGCATCCGGCAGCTCGAGGGCTTCCTCGAAGCCTCCGACCTGCACCTCGCTTAAAGCGGTGATTCGCGGCTGAGGTAGCGCTGATTTGTTTGGCACTTGGAATCGCAAATCGGCGCTCGTCCTGGCTCATCGTCCACAGACTTATCGTCCGTGTCAGGGCGCGATGGTGCGCATGGCAAAACGACACCGTGCCCTCACCGCCTTTGGCCTCGCCGTGCGCCGCGCACGCGAGGCGAAGGGGCTCACCTAGGAAAAACTCGCCGAGCGCTCCGAGCTTGATTCCACCTACATCAGCGGCATCGAGCGCGGCGTCCGCAATGCCAGCCTCATCAGCCTCGTCCGCGTCGCGAAAGGCCTCGGCCTCCCCCTCTCCGAACTCTGCAAGGGAGTCGCCGCGTGAAGCGCCCCCGCACTTCCCGCACACCGGGCGAACCCGGCAGCGCGCGCCTCGCCGAGGACTCGCCCGAATACGCCGCCCGCGCCCCGCGTTTTATTGATTTGTTCTGCGGCATCGGCGGCTTCCGCATCGCGTTTGAAAAGGCGGGCGGCAGGTGCGTCTTCTCCTCCGACTACGACAAATTCAGCCGGCAGACCTACGAGGCAAATTTCGGCGAGTACCCGCACGGCGACATCCACGGCATCGCCGTCGCCGACATCCCCGCGCACGACATCCTCTGCGCCGGCTTCCCGTGCCAGCCCTTCAGCATCGCCGGCGTCTCGAAAAAACTCAGCCTCGGCCGCCAGCACGGCTTCGACGACGTGAAGCAGGCAACCTCTTCTTCTCCATCGCCGACATCCTCGACTTCCACCGCCCCGCCGCGTTCGTCCTCGAAAACGTGAAGAACCTCAAAGGCCACGACGGCGGCAAGACCTTCGACATCATTTATCACACGCTCACCGAGGCGCTCGGCTACACCGTCTATCACAAAATCATCGACGCGCAGTCCGTCGTCCCGCAGCACCGCGAGCGCATCTTCCTCGTCGGCTTCCGCGGGTCTCTGCTAGCTTTTTTGGAAAATGGTCGCGCGGTGTTTTGAAAGGAACGCCAACTCTGGCGGCGCAGCATCATCGGGAAAGCGCAGCGTCTCTCCGGCGTACGCGCCGAAGTTTTCGGCGACGCTGCGCTGCGGCAGTTCTGCTTTGAGTCGCGGCGAAAGCATTAGCCGCAGCTTGTCGTCGAAAGTGATGAGTCCTCGGTCGAATGCAGCGTCGTGCAGTCGCGAGAGGCAAAGACCATTGCGGACATTCAGTCGTTCCGCGACGTGCGTGCCCCACGGCAAAATGTGCGACGCAACCAGCAACTCGCGCACGGCCAACTCGGTCACGCCGCATCGCCCACCGAAGTTGTTCAGCACCGCATCGCGAAAATACTCCTGACCGCGCCGCAGCTTCACGTTCGCAGTCGTCTCCGTCGGCCCGTGCGGTGGACGCTTCCGCACTCGGACGCCTTCCTTCGGCAAGACTTCCAGTTCGCTGCCCTCGTTCACTCCGAACAGCGCACGCAATGCTCCTTCACTTGCTGGAACCGCTTCGTTGAGTTCGGCGTGAAACTCGTCCCACACCGTCCGGTCGAGTACGCTTGCGCCCGTCAGACCTTTGATGCCGCGAAGCTGCAACGCCGGATCGAAAGACGCGAAATTGCAGAGCTTCATACCAACACTGCTCGGCGTGCGCTCCAGTTTTCGTGCGAGCGCCTGAACAACTGGATTGCGCGCGTGAAGCTGACCGAAGGTGAGCTTGTGATAGAGGTTCACCGCGACGAGCAACTCATCGCGCGTCCATTTTTTCCGCGAAATCATTCCAGGAAACTATCGGGTGTTCGCTTTGTGGAAAAGAGATGAGTGACCACGACGCACTGCCCACAAGAAGTGCCTACTGCATTTACATCACCACCGTTTGCGAAGGACCGGTTCCGTCTGTTCGCGGTGAGCACAACAAGCCCTGCACTTTCGCCACTGAGTTCGAGGCACAGCAGGAGATCGCCGACAACATGATCACCCGGCTTCGCGAATTCGTGGACGGGCACCGCGACTTTGAGGATGCGATTACAACTGAAGAATACGTGGTTGCAGTGGACGTGTTTCCCGACGGCTCAATCGTGGACGAAAAGGGCAACTATTTTTCCTGAGCCAGCAGTGCCGAGCCGGACTTTCTCGGCTGGGAGGGGAAGCAGTTTTCCGTCGAGGATTTCGACCGCATCGAATCCTCCAAGGCCATCACGATGATGACTCCCGAGCCGGACGTCGGCTTTTACAAGGACGCCGAGGTGGAGGCGTTCATCCGCAAATTCGGCTACGCGGACAAGAACGACAAACCGGACCGGCTGAATTTCGGGGGCCGGCATGTCGTGGGCGTGCGCTGCCCGCCCACGGGATTGACGATGCAGCTCGCGGGCTTCGACACGGCGAAGGGAAAAATCACGGATGCGAATGGCGCGATCGCGCTGCTGAGTGACGCGGGCGAGGTGGCCGCGTCGTGGTCGTTCAAAAAGATTTTCGAGCACTGGACGCACAAGCACTCGAAGGCCGTTTACGTGCCGTCGAAACGCCGCACGGAACCGCAATGGCAATACGCCTACGGCCGCAAAGTGCGGCTGGCGCAGCGGACGGATTCGCTGCGGCTGCTGCGCGCGTTCGCGTCCGGCGCGATGTACTACGATCCGGGCATCAAGCTGGAGCAGGCCTCCACGGACAAACCAAAGAGCAAGAAGCGGAGCCAGTTTCGCGTGGCATCGAAACACATCACCGCACTTTACGAAATGGTGGAGACGGTCGAGGCGTAGCGCGTGGCGGACATTTTCACTGAGGCGAAGCATTGAAAGCGGAGAAGGATGGGTGAAACGTGCGCTGGAGTTCGGGCGTTACGCGGATATTGTGCGGGGCATGAACCTGACGCTGCCAGACGTTCCGATCACCCGGCAAATGGGGGATGCGCAATTGCGGCTGGAACTGGCGTGCGGACTTTTTGCGCAGGGCAAGGTGACGAAAGTGGGCGGCGCAGAACTGGCGGGGGTGGACTTTTTCTCCTTTCAGCAGGCATTGGGTGAACGCCGCATCAGCACCTACACGGTGGAGGATCTGCATGACGACGTGAAGGCGCTGGACCGACTTTTCCCCAAGGGGGCTGGCGAGCCGGACAAGTGCTGACGTGCTGGTCGTCTCCGACACTTCCGTCCTGCTGAATCTTTGCCGGGTTTCCGCGGAGGGGCTGCTGCTGGAGCTGTTCGCAGAGGTGTGGATTCCGCCGGCCGTGGCGACTGAGTTTTTGCGTCTGGCGGGCGGGCGCGCGCGTTTCCGGGGAATGGCGCTGCCGGAATGGGTGAGGATTTCACCGGCGGTGCAGGTGCCGCCCGAAGTCCGGGCCTGTCCCGATCTCGACGCCGGCGAAAGCGAGGCGCTCTCGCTCGCGCTGGAACTGCATGCGAATGCGGTGCTCGTGGATGAAGAGGCGGGTCGCCGTGCGGCGAGAGTGCTCAACGTGGCGTGCATCGGGATCGCTGGCATTCTCCTGCGCGCGCGGGAGCGGGGTCTGATTCTCGCAGTGCGTCCGCTGCTCGTCCGTTTGCGCGAGGAGGCTGGGTTTTGGCTGAGTCCCAGATTTGAATCCGAAGTGCTGCGGCTCGCCGGAGAGTGAGTCTTTCCGCGTGATGGCCGACATTTTCACCAAGGCAAAGCGCAGCGAAGTCATGTCGCGCATCCGCTCGCACGGGAACCGCGGCACGGAGCTGCGGCTCATCGCGCTGATGCGCGCGCACGGCATCACCGGCTGGCGGCGGAACGCACCGCTTTTCGGCAAACCGGATTTCGTCTTCCGCACCGCGAGGCTCGCCGTGTTTGTGGACGGCTGCTTCTGGCACGCCTGCCCGCGCCACGCGACGATGCCGCGCAACAACCGCGCATTTTGGAAGGCAAAGCTCACCCGCAACGCAGCCCGCGACCGCGAGGTGACGCGGACCTTGCGCAAGGCGGGCTGGCGCGTGCTGCGCGTGTGGGAGTGTGCGCTGAGCACGAAGCGCGCTGCGGCGACGATTCAACGGATGGTGAGGGAGCTTGCCCCGGCGCGTCATTGACGCACGAGCGCCGCACGACGCTTCCAGGCAAGCGGCTCAGGCCGGCGAGGAAATTGCCGCAGCTACTTCCCGAGCTTCGCGACGATCTCGTCTGTCAGCTTCTGCACGAGCGCCTCGACTTCCGCATCGCTCGATGGAGCGGCATTCGTCATCGGATTGAAAGGCGTGACCGGCGACGAGCAGCCGTGCGCGCCGCACATCGCGGTCCACGGATCCACTTCGCAAAGTCCGGCGGGCTTGAGGTCATAACGGTCGTCGGGCAGGCCGAGGCTCTTCTTGATGTTGAGCAGTTCGGGCAGCTTGTCGCACGGGATGGATGCGCTGCCGGGAATGGCCTGCGCGAGGATCACCGTGCGGCAATACGCGTCGGTGATCTCCATTTTGAAATACGCATCCTCGACCGACTTGCCCCAGCAGATCACGCCGTGGTTGCCCATGATGATGGACTGGTGTTTCGGCGCGAGCGGGAAAATCTCCGCCGCAATCTCCGCGCTGCCCGGCGTGCGGTAAGGCGTGTAGGCGACGGTGCCGACGAACACTTCCAGTTCGGGAATGAGACGCGGCGGCGGCTGCATGCCCTTGATCGCGAATGCGCCCGCGTGGACTGGATGCGCGTGGCACACGCTCACCGCCTCGGGCGTGGAGTGGAAGATGGCCATGTGCGTGGTGATTTCGCTCGAGCGCTTCCACGTGCCGCCGAGCTGCTTCCCCTTGCCGTCCACCATGCACATCATGTCGGGCGTCATGAAGCCCTTGCTCACCCCCGTCGGCGTGCAGATGAAGCGGTCGGGCCCGAACCGCGCGGAGATGTTGCCGCCGTTGCCATCACAATACTCGCGCGCCCAGATGCGCCGCCCGATGTCGCAGATCTGCTCCTTGATCGTGTTCGCTTCCTTCGAGGCAAAAAGTGCGACGTCCGCCGCGCTGTACGCGGGCGGCGTCGGCACGGGCGTGTAGCTTCCGGTGACCGGCGCGGGCTTCGCATCGCCCCACGGCGAGGCCGCCGCGCCGTCGTAAACGACCTTCACGCCAGCCTCGGTGAAAATGTCCTTCGCGCCCGGCGTGATGCGCGTCTCGCCGTTCTGCCTGAATTCTTTCGCGGCAGTCTTTACGAATTCCGCGGCTTCTTTCTGAGTGATCAGTTTCATAGATTATTCCTTGTAAAAAATTTCGTCCACGAGCGCCGCGCAGTACGCGTCCACGGGGGTTGGTTTCGGAAATGGACACGCCGCCTCGCGGCCTTCGCTGATGGCAATCTGCTGCCCGACGCCCGCGCCGAGCTGATCGTAAACGACGATTGCCGGGTCGTACTTTTCCACGCCGGAAAATGTGTCCGTCTTCCACGGCAGCGTGAGCAGCAGCCGTTCGCCGACATATTTTGGCGAACGCACCGAGAGCGTCACGCGACCGATGACCGTGCCCATTCTCATAGCGCGAGGCTCCTTTCGGGATCGATGATGCCCATCACGCTCCAGCGCGCGGGGCTGAGTTTGTCGCCGACCATTTTGCGCGCCTCGCTGCCGTCGCTCGAGATCATCACGCGCTGCCCGATGCCTGCACCGAGGTTATCGAGCACAATCTGCGGCGCGAGATCGGGACTGTCCGGAATCGCGATGAGAAGGCGCCAGCCGTCGAGGCTCTTGTGCTTCACCGTCGAGGTGACGTGTCCTTTGATCGTCGCGAGGCGCATTCGGTCGTTTAGAAAAGGTTAAGGTTTTCGACCATCACGCAGCGGCGTGAGCGGGTGAATGTCATCGGTGTCGTGACACCTTCGCCCGTCGGCGTCGCGACGGAGAAGCTCAGGAATCCTTCACCACCGAGCCCGAGGCCGGTCATGCACGGGCCGTTCTTGATGAACAGCGTGGTGTCCACGACCTGCGCCATTTTCGTGAGGTTGCGAATGTTCTGCGAATGCATGATCGCAGTGTGCTTGTAGTTGTGCTCGGCCTTGATCGCCTCCGCGATGGCCACGTCCACATTTGCCACGCGCACGACCGGGATGAACGGCATCATCTGCTCCTCATCCACGAAAATGTGATCCGCCTTCGTCTCGCCGAAGAGAAGTTGCGTGCCCGCCGGAACATCGAGTCCGATGGCCTTCGCGAGCACCGCGGCGTCGCGCCCAACGAGGTCGCGATTGACGACCGGATGCGGGCAGCCCGCACCTTTTCCCTGCGGGAAAACGAATGCCTTGTCCGCGAGCGCCTCGACTTGTTTTGCGTCGAGTTGCACGGCACCGGCGCGCTTTAGAGCAGCGATGAGTTTGTCGGCGACGGCTTCGACGACGAACACTTCCTTCTCGCCGATGCAGAGCAAATTGTTGTCGTAGCTCGCGCCTTGGATGATGCACTTCGCCGCGTGATCGAGGTCCGCGGTTTCGTCCACGACGACCGGCGGATTTCCCGGCCCGGCGCAGATGGCGCGCTTGCCGGCCTTCATCGCCGCAGCGACGACGCCGGGACCGCCGGTCACGCAGAGCAGCCGCACTTTCGGGTGTTTGCACATCGCGTCAAAGGTCTCGAGTGTCGGCTTCACGACGGTGGTGAGCAGGTCGCTGATGCCGGTTTCCTGAAAAATCCCCTCGTTGTAGCTGCGGATCGCGAGTGCCGCCACGTTGCACGCGGCGGGATGCGTGTTGAAGACAGCCGCGTTCCCCGCGGCGATCATGTTGATCGCATTGCCGGTCAGCGTCGGAACGCTGTGCGTCGAGGGCGTCACCGCACCCACGACTCCCCACGGCGCGAAATCAATGATTGTCAGGCCGAAGTCGCCGCTGAACGCCATGCGCTCGAGAAATTCCACGCCGGGCACAAGGTCACCGCAAATCTTGAGCTTCTCGATCTTGTGATCGAGCCGGCCGATTTTCGTCTCAGCCATCTCGATCTCACCCCACTCCTTCGCC
>JBBSEI010000006.1:0-94119 GCA_038239865.1 Chthoniobacterales bacterium | reverse complement strand
GGAGCGTAGCGGAGGCGGCCGCAAGGCTGCGCCCTTCCCACCAACCACATCACCCCTAATCCAAAACCCGAAAACCACGAAAAACTCTCATAGCAAGTGGATCAAAAACCGGGGGCAGGCCAAGCCGTCTCGAAGTGCTGATAGGTCAGGGCACCAAACTCACAATTTTCAAAGAGCACCTCATGACCACGGAGGCGTCATTTCGCATGCTGAGCAACGCATGGCCGGAGGACTACGCGTCGGCATCAAAAGCGGAGTTTATGAAAGCGGTCGAAGGCTGGAAGATTGCAGGTCAGCTCTGGACACAGGCGGACGCAACGGCTTCGCGCCTGCATGAGGAAACTGCGCGGCGTATGCGTGGCATTGATGAATTCTTTGCAGGCATCCCGCTCCCCGGCAATAAAGCGATGGACCTTGACGCTCGGGAACGAGAAGTCATTGCCGCCCATAAGAGGCTGGCGGAAGAATACAGAAAAAGAGGAGAGAAGGCTTCAGAATACGACGGTACACTGGATCGGGATCTCATCGAAATCATGGAGCACTGCGCGCCTAGCGAGATTGAATACGACGAATTACGCCAAGCCCGCTATCACCCGAATACCGAGCGACTGCTCGCGTTCGCCACAGGCCATTTCCGCAATGGAAGTCAGCAAATCGTGAACCCGGATCGATTTCGGACACGGTAACATCCGTCGCTTTCGCTTTGACTCTGCTGAACGCTCTTAATCGCCGCACTCGATGCGCTTATTCATATGCGTAGGAATCCAGATTTACTGAGGGAGATCATGTTGGTTGCTGAAGAACAGCCACCCGGAACGAAGTTTTTCGTGGGTGCTCTCAAGATTTCTTCCGACCTGCACGAGATTGCAGAACATGTGCAGCAACTTATCGAAGCGGGTTTTCTGGTGGGTGCGGTGCATACATACGGACGCGAGATGCGTCCCAATATGATTATCGACCGAATCAAGCCATCCGGGCACGACTTTCTACAAGCTATGCGCGAGGACACCATCTCGAAAAAAGTAAAGGAAAAGGTCATGATTCCAGCAGGGAGTTGGACTCTGCAATTGGCGGTCGAGTATGCGAAAAATCTTCTTCGAGAGCGACTAGGATTGCCCTGACAAGGCTGCGAAAGCTTCCCGTGCGAAGTCAGCATTGTCCGGCACACTGCCGTCTGGTAATCTTCCGGCATGAACTTCAACAACGCGGACGAGCGCCGAGCGGAACTGTGCGGCGGGGCGCTGGTCGTCAAAGGCACGCGTGTGCCGGTGCGGACGCTGCTTGCCAGCCTTGCGAAAGGTGCGACGGAGGCTGAGGTGCTGGCGGATTTCCCCACCGTGACGCACGACGGGCTGCGCGCGGTGATTGCGTTTGCCGCGGCGTCGGCAGGTGACGATTTGCCGGCGCCGTCCGCGCCTGCGGTGGTGGCGTGAAAATCGAGTTCGACGAGAATCTTGCTCCTCCCAAAAAACTCGCGTCCTGCTTCGCGCATGGCAAAATGCGGCCATGACAGCGAAGAAATTCTACGACTGGCAGACCGTCGGCGGCACTGATGATGTGATGCGGCTGGTGGATTGCCTGGAGCGGGCGGACATCGCTTGGTGTACTATCGGGGGCGTGGCGGTGAATCATTGGGCGGCGGAGCCGATGGTCACGCGGGACGTTGGTTTTGTGGTCGTCACGGAGGCGATTGAACGCACGGTGCATGTTCTCGAAGAGGCGGGGTTTCGATCTGAAAAATTTCCCTGGTCGGTCAACTTTCAGGGGCACTCGAAAGTGAGTCTCCAACTGAGCACGGAGGATTTTTACCGCGACTTCCCGACGCGGGCCGTGCCTGCGGATGTGCATGGCATTTTGCTCAGGGTCGCCTCGCTGGAGGACACGTTGCGCGGAAAGATGAAGGCATGGAGCGATGCACAGAGACGGCAGAGTAAACGGATCAAGGACCTCGGCGACATTGCCCGGCTCATCGAGTCACATCCGGCGCTGTGGGATTCGCTGACCGATGATCTGAAGAAGCAGATCGATCGGCCAAAGGCGGAGTAGCGTCCGCGCTCGGTGTGGACGCCTTTCCGTAGCCGCCGACGGGAGGAGGCGGGCACTTCCTCGAAATGCGGAACTCGGAAGCTGGAGCGTGGAAAAAAATCAGCCCGCCTCCTTCCGTCGTCGGCTACGTTGTTCATTCCGCCGCGTCCTTGTCTGCGCGATGACGCTGAGCTAACACGCACGCATGCGCTCCCTTTTTCTCCTCCTTGCCGCCGCCCTGAATCTCCATGCCGCCGACTGGCCGCAGTGGCGCGGGCCGCTGCGGAATGGCGTGGTGCCGGATTCGCCGAAGCTGCTGGTGGCGCTGCCGGAGGAGGGGCTGAAGGAGCTTTGGGAGAGCGAGCAGATTCCGTCGAACGACGAGGGCGGGCTGTCGAGCCCGGTGGTCGCGGGCGGGCGCGTGATCATGGGGCTCGTGTGGCATCGCGACATTCCGAGCGAGACGCGGCAGATCAGCGAACTGGTGCTGCGGCAGCTCGGGCATCAGTCCGTGAAGTCGCTCGGCGATGCGCTCGTGGCGAAAATCGAGAAGGCGCGCGAGGAGCTGCCGCCGACGTTGCGCGGGAAGAAGCTGGAGGAGTTTGCGCAGAAGTTTGCGGAGGAGAATTTCGACGCGAAGCAGCGGCAGCTCTACACGGGCTGGCTCACGAAGCGGTTCACGAAGGGCAAGCTCGCGCTGCCGCTCGACGTGCTGGAGAAGCTCGACGCGAACAAGGAGCACATCTTTGCCACCGACGCGGAGATGAAGTCGTGGCTGGAGGCGCAGGGCTGGAGCGAGGAAGTGCGGCAGCAAATCGTGTCCGCCGTGCCGCCGACGAAGCGCACGGCGGAGGACGCTCTGGTGTGCATTGACTTCGATACGGGCAAGACGGTGTGGAAGGCGTCGCTGCCCGGCGAGTCGGTCGGGCGCACGGCGTCCTCGACTCCGTGCGTGGCGGACGGGAAAGTGTTCGCAGTCGGCAGCCGCCGCGTGTGGTGCGTGAATCTCGCGGACGGAAAGGTGCTGTGGCAGACGCCGTTTGCGAAAAAGAAAGGCACGGGATCATCGCCGCTTTTCTTCGACGGCACGCTGGTGGTGAATGCGGACTCGCTCACCGCGCTCGACGCCGCGACCGGGAAGGAACTCTGGAAGCAGGAGAAAGTCGGCACCGGCAACGCCTCGCCCGTGCCGTGGGAGTCGGGCGGAAAAAAGATCGTGATCTGCAACGGGCGCGACCTTTCCGCCGTGGATCTGAAAAGCGGCGCGCTGCTCTGGACCGCGGAGGCCGGCGGCGACAGCACGCCATCCATCGCGGGCGACATCCTCGCCGTGCAGTCGCGCAAGAAGGAACTCGGCCTCGTCGCGTATCGCATCACGCCGGAGAAAGCCGAGCGGATGTGGAGCCATCCGATTGACGCGCTGCGCACGCAGAGCAGCCCGATCCTGCACGACGGCCACGTCTATCTCACCGACGACAACAACCACTACTGCTTCAAAGCCGCGACCGGCGAAGTCGCGTGGAAGACGCAGGCGCAAACGACCATCAGCTCGCCCGTGATCGCCGACGGCAAGCTCTTCACGATGGCCAACAACGGCAACAGCCTCCTGATGATCGCCGCCGAGCCAAAGACCTACATTTCCCTCGGCCGCGCGACGGTCAAAGCGCAGTGGGTTCCCTCGCCCTGCATCGCAAACGGCCGGCTCATCCTGCGGATGAAGGACAGCGTGAAGGCGTGGTCGCTGATGAAGTGAGCCGCGTATCAAAGTGCTCGCGCTGCGTCTGATTTCGCGTATCGCTTTCCCATGCCTGCGACTCTGCCGTTGAACGAGATGACCGTCACCGAGAAGCTGCAAGCGATGGAGGCACTTTGGGAGGATCTGAGCCGCAATGCCGCCGCGCTCGAATCGCCGGAGTGGCACCGGGATGTGCTGGAGGCGCGGGAACGGCGCATCGCGTCGGGCGAGGCGCGATTCTCCGACTGGGAGCAGGCGAAGGCTGACATCCGCAAGCGGGTGTCATGAGGATCGAACTGCTCGACGAGGTGCAGGAGGATTTGGTCGTCGGGTATTATTTTTACGAGGAGCAGGCACCTGGCATCGGTGCGTATTTTCTCGATTCGCTGTTCGCCGACATTGACTCGCTCGTGCTGCACGCGGGCATCCATCGCATCGTGAACGGTTCGCACCGCTGCCTCGCCAGCCGGTTTCCATTCGCGATCTACTACCGCATCGAGGGCGATGTGATTCGCGTGCGCGCCGTGCTCGATTGCCGCCGCAGACCCGCATGGATTCGTCGGCGATTGCGCGGCTGAGTTGCCTCTACTTCACCGCCCGCACGCGGTGCGCTTCGCTGTCGCCGATGTAGAGCGTGCCGTCCTTGTCAACGAAGACTCCGTGCAAGCGTGCCATCTTGCATTTCAGCGGATCACCATCGGGGCCGTCGCCGCGTTCGCCGGTGCCGGCGATGAGTTCGAGCGTGCCCTTTTTCACATCAATCATGCGCACGCTGTGGCTCTCAGTGTCGGCGAGATAGACGTTGCCGTTCGGCGCGACGGCGATGCCCTTGGGGCCGGAGAGCGTGGCGTCCTTCGCGGGGCCGCCGTGGCCGGTGAAGCCTTTCTTTCCCGTGCCCGCGACGTGGTGGATTTTGCCGGCCTTCAGATCGAATTTGAAGACCTGATTTCCCTCGCGGGTGACGAGCCAGAGGTTGCCCTGCGCGTCGAAGTCCATCGAGCGCGGACCGTTCAGCGGCGTGCCGGCGATGGGCGCGCCGTCGGGCGTGGGGCCGGCTTTGCCGATGCCGGCGAAGGTGCTGATGATGCCGGTCTTCATGTCCACCTTGCGGATGACGTGGTTGCCGATGTCGCAGATGAAAAGATCGCCCGCGGGGTCGAACTGGATGCTGTGCGGCTGCTTGAGCTGCGCGGCATTCGCGGGCCCGCCGTCCCCGGAATAGCCGGGCTTGCCCGTGCCCGCGAAGGTGGTGATGACGCCGGTCTTCGCGTCCACTTTGCGGATGGCGCTGTTCGCCATGTCGGCGATGTAAAAATTCCCGCTGCGATCAAAACGGATCTCATGCGGCAGATTGAACGTCGCCTGCAACGCCGGGCCGCCGTCGCCTGTGTATCCCTTCTGCCCGCTGCCTGCGACGACATGAAGTTTCCCATCCGCGGTGATCTTGCTCGCTCGCTGCCCGCCATATTCGCAAAACCACAGCGCGCCATCCGGCCCGCGCGTGACGCCGAAAGGATTGTCGAGTTGCGCGGCGGTCGCCGCTCCGCCATCGCCGGCGGAACCCTTCACGCCGGTGCCCGCGACGGTGCGGATTTCCGCGGCGTGGAGTGACGTGGTGAACAGGAGCAGGGAGAAAAGGAGACGCATGGTGCGGAGGAAAGCGTGCGGGTGCGGCGCGGCCAAGTCTGGAGTGAAACGTGGGATGCAACGATGCAAAGGGGAGCGCACGCTTCCAGCGTGCCGTGTCCGGCATCCTTGCCGGACACATGTCTCGGACACAGCGCGCGACGCAACAATGTGCGTCCGATGGTCCGCGCAGGATGCGCGAACCGGCACGCTGGAAGCGTGCGCTCCCGCTTTCCAACGTGCTCCTCGCGGTGATCCTCCATTGGATGCCTTCCTCCTCATCTCCGCGTCACTGCGTTTCATCTTCACGCAGCGCCCGGCAATTTCCCCGCAAAGAGCTTGTCTTTTCCCCACCGCTGGCGGTTCATCGCCGTCCAATTTTATGGCCAAGAAAAGCATTCGCGACATCGAAGTAACCGGGAAGCGCTGCCTCGTGCGCGTGGATTTCAACGTGCCCCTCGACGAGAAGGACGGGCACATGGTGATCAGCGACGACACGCGCATCCGGGAGACGCTGCCGACGATCCAGTATCTCATCGAGCATGGCGCGAAGGTGATCCTCTGCTCGCATCTCGGGCGTCCGAAGGGCAAGCGGAGCGAAAAGGAATCGTTGCGTCCCGTGGCCGATCACCTGCACACGCTGCTCGGTCAGCCCGTCATTTTCAGTCACGATACGATCGGCGAAGTGCCGACGAAGATCATCGCGCACATGAAGAACGGCGATGTGGCCTTGCTCGAAAACGTGCGGTTCGAAGCAGGTGAGGAAAAGAATGACGAGACGCTCTCGAAGGCGCTCGCGGGCCTCGCGGAGATTTACGTGAACGACGCATTCGGCTCGGCGCACCGCGCGCACAGTTCGACGGCGGGCGTCGCGGCATTCCTGCCTGCGGTGAGCGGGCTGCTGATGGAAAAGGAACTCACATATTTGCACGACGAACTCGAAAATCCCGAGCGTCCCTTCGTGGTGATCCTCGGCGGTGCGAAGGTGAACGACAAGATCGCGGTCATCAACCGCCTGCTCGACAAGGCAGACACGATCATCATCGGCGGCGGCATGGCCTACACTTTTCGCAAACTCGTGCAGGGCATTACGCTCGGCAAAAGCCTCTACAAGCCCGAGTGGGAGCCCATCGCGCAGGCCGCGCTGGACAAGGCGAAGGCGCGCGGCGTGAAGTTCCTGATCCCGGTGGATTGCTACGTCACGGATGCGTTCGACTTTGACGCGAAGAAGCTCGGCAACATCAAGCTCGCGACCGAAGGGCAGGGGATAGAGCCGGAATGGGAAGGCGTGGACATCGGGCCGGAGAGCGTGAAGCTTTTTGCCTCGGAAATCGCGAAGGCGAAGACGGTGATCTGGAACGGGCCGATGGGCGTCTTTGAAATCCCGGAAGCCGCCGCGGGCACGTTCGCCATCGCCGAGGCGATCGCGGCGAATCGGGGCGCGAAGACCATCATCGGCGGGGGCGACAGCGTGAAGGCTGTGAAGAAGGCAGGCGTCGCGGACAAAGTCACTTTCATCAGCACCGGCGGCGGTGCGAGCCTCGAACTTCTCGAGGGCAAAACGCTCCCCGGCGTGGCGGCAATCAGCGACAAATAGGCATCCAACTTTTCCAAATCCCATGCGCAAAAAAATCATCGCGGCCAACTGGAAGATGAACATGATCGTCGGTGAGACCGAGCGGTTCTTCGAGATATTTCTCCGCGAAGTCGGGGAGGAAAAGCGGACGGACATCGTGATTGTTCCGCCCTTCACCGCGCTTGCAAAAGCGGGCGATATTTTGCGCACCGTGCAAAACGTGAAGCTCGGTGCGCAGAACATGAGCTCGGAGAAATCGGGCGCGTTCACCGGCGAGATCAGCGCGGCGATGTTGCGCGAACTTTTCGTGCGCTACGTGGTGCTCGGCCACAGCGAGCGACGCGCGCTTTTCGGCGAGACTGATGAGATGGTGAACAAGAAGACGCATGCCGCGCACGCCGCGACGCTGCGCCCGATCGTGTGCGTGGGCGAGACACTCGCCGAACGCGACGGGAACCAGGTGGAGGTCGTGCTCGACAAACAGGTCCGCGGCAGCCTCGCCGGACTCAGCGCCGATCAGCTCGAAGAAACTGTGATCGCCTACGAGCCCGTGTGGGCCATCGGTACGGGTCGCACCGCGACGCCGCAGCAGGCGCAGGACGCGCACGCATTCATCCGCAGCAAGCTCGCGGAAATCTCGGACGCCGCGACCGCGGCCAAGGTGCGAATCCAATACGGCGGCAGCGTGAAGCCCGCGAACACCGCGGAACTCATGTCGCAGCCGGACATTGACGGTGCGCTCGTCGGCGGCGCGAGCCTCGACCCGCGCGGCTTTGCGGAGATCGTCCTCGCGACGGTGAAGCTGGCGCGGTGAAAATGTAGCGCCAGCAATGTAGTGCCGACGAGTCGTCGGCCCCGGCGTGAAAGCACTAGAGACGTTCGGCTACAGACAGGACGCGATTTTTTCCGCAGGGAGATGCGTCTTAATTCGCACACTTGTCGCGCGCGCACGCCGGTGCCGACGACTCGTCGGCGCTACGTGCGCTGCTATGCCTTCGGCGAGAGCTTTGGGCCTTCCTTCGTGTCCTTCACGATCCAGCCGAGCGTGGCGATCACGTCGCGCAGGCGGTCGCTTTCGGCCCACTGCTTCGCGTTACGCGCTGTCCGACGGGCCTCCGCTAGTCGGAATACGTCGTCGGGGATCTGGAGCGATATGAAGTCAACGCGCTGAAACCCCAAAACCGCGTCTATGGTCATCCACGCACGAAACAGTCTGCACGCGTCGTGACTGCTGATTTCGTTTTGGTCGAAACGTTTATTGCTTTCACGGATGAGGTCAAAAAACTGCCCCATCGCTGCTGAGATATTTAAATCGTCGTCGAGACTGTCGAAAAAGTTGGCAAACAGCGCACGGCATGAAAGTGGAAGCTCCGAGATTTCTTGAGGAGTGAGTGGAGGCAGATCGCTCACGGCGTTTCTGCCGCCGGATTCGCGCGTAATTCGCGCGACCCATTCATCAATCCTCCCGAGCGCGCTGCGCGCGGCGGCGAGGCCGTCGAAGGTGAAATTCAGCGGCAGGCGGTAATTTACAGTGATGAGCGCGTAGCGGATCTCGCGACCGGTCCAGCCTTTTGCGAGCAGGTCGCGCAGTGTGTAGAAATTGCCAGCGCTCTTTGACATTTTCTGTCCCTCGACCATGAGGTGCGCGCAGTGCATCCAGTAGTTCACGAACTTCTTCCCCGTCACACTTTCGCTCTGCGCGATCTCGGCCTCGTGGTGTGGAAAAATGTTGTCCACGCCGCCGCAGTGGATGTCGATCTCCGGGCCGAGCAGCGCGGTCGCCATCGCGCTGCACTCGATGTGCCAGCCGGGGCGGCCCGGGCCCCACGGCGAATCCCATTTCACGTCACCGTCGTTTTCATCCCACGCCTTCCACAAAGCGAAGTCGCCGATGTTTTCCTTTTCGTACTCGTCGCTCGCCACGCGACCGCTCGGGCGCAGTTCGTCGAGGTTCAAGTGCGCGAGCCTTCCGTATTCGGGAAATTTGCTCAGGCGAAAATAGAGCGACTTGTCCTCGGCCTGATACGCGATGCCCTTTTCCATCAGCGTCGCGATCATCTCGATCATGCGCGTGATGAAACGCGGCTCCGTCGCGGCGGGAAAATGCGCGGCGGGTTTGATGCGCAGCATTTTCAAATCTTCGAAGAACGCATCCTTGTATTTCTGCGTGAACTCCGCGAGCCGCATTCCGAGCTGGCGGCAGCCTCGGATCGTCTTGTCGTCCACGTCGGTGAGATTCATCACGCGCTCGACCTCGAAGCCGCGCGCTTCGAGATGCCGTTGGAGCAAGTCCTCGAAGACGTAGGCGCGGAAATTTCCGATGTGCGCGAAATTATAGACCGTCGGTCCGCACGTGTAGAGTTTCACGCGCTTGCCTGCGGGATCGAGCGGGCGGAACTCTTCGAGCTGGCGGGTGTACGTGTTGAAAAATCGCGTCGGCATGAACTCGCGACCGTAGTGGCGGCAGCGCGCGCTCGGCAACAGCGAAGGACGGCGCAGCCGCAGGGCTACGCCACCGCGGCGATCGCGCCGCGATACGATCGGTCGAGTTCATCCACGCCCGCCGCGGTCATTTTCAAATCGCGCAGCAGCCCGTCCTGCAAGCCGTAAATCCAGCCGTGGATCGAGAGCGGCTGCCCACGCTCCCACACGTCGCGCACGACGGTGGTCTGGCCGACATTGAGCACCTGTTCGATGACGTTGAGTTCGCAGAGCGTGTCGTGCCGCCGCTCCTCGGGGAATTGCTCGATGCGTTCGGCGTGCTTGTGGCGCACATCTTGGATGTGCCGCAGCCAGTTGTCCACGAGACCGAAGCGGTGGCCGCTCAGTGCGCCGAGCACGCCGCCGCAGCCGTAGTGGCCGACGACGATGATGTGCTTCACCTTCAGGACGTCGGCGGCAAATTGCATCACGGCGAGGCAATTCAGATCGGTGTGGACCACGACGTTGGCGATGTTCCGATGCACGAAGACTTCGCCGGGCTTGAGGCCGGTGATCTGGTTCGCCGGCACGCGCGAATCCGAGCAGCCGATCCACAGGTAGTCGGGACTCTGGATCCCGGCGAGGTTGCGGAAAAACTCGGGATCGCGGCTTTTGATTTCGTCCGCCCACTGGCGGTTGTTGGCGAGCAGGTGGTTCAGGTCGGCCATGAGCCGGGTCTTGTAATCGCGCCGCTCCGGCGATGGCAACAGCGGTGTGACGCGCGAAAATTTTCGCCGCTTCCATCCCGCCGCGGGATCGATCTAGTCTGCGCGCATGGGAATTGACTCCAACTTCAACTGGCCCGCGGTCACGGAAAAAACGCTGGCGATCATCATGGGCGGCGGCGCGGGTTCGCGCCTGTTTCCGCTCACGAAAGAACGCTCGAAGCCCGCCGTGCCGCTCGCGGGAAAATACCGGCTCGTGGACATCCCGATCTCGAACTGCCTGAACTCCGGCCTGCGCCGAATCTACGTGCTCACGCAGTTCAACAGCGTCTCGCTGCACCGGCACATTCACGCGACCTACAAATTCGATCAGTTCTCGCGCAGCTATGTCGAGATCCTCGCCGCGCAGCAAACGCCGGGCGACTCGAGCTGGTACCAGGGCACGGCGGATGCCGTGCGGCAAAATCTCCCGGATTTTCTGAACGGCCCGTTCGACTACTTCGTGATCCTCAGCGGCGACCAGCTTTACCGCATGGACTACCGCCGGATGCTCGAGCAGCACATCTCGAAAAAAGCGGAGCTCACCGTGGCCACGATTCCCGTCGCGCGGCGGGACGCGACGGAGTTCGGCATCATGCACACAGACGCGCAGCGCAGCATCACGCGCTTCGAGGAAAAGCCGAAGGATCCCGCGGTGCTCGACAGCCTGCGCATCCCGCCCGCGCTGCTGAAGGAACTCGGCCGCGCCGAGACGGACGAACTCTATCAGGCCTCGATGGGGATTTACATTTTCAACCGCGAATCCCTCCGCGAGGCGCTCGCAAACAATCACATGGATTTCGGCAAACATGTGATCCCCGAGGCGCTCGGAAAGTACCGCGTGCAGGCGCACATTTTCCAGGGCTACTGGGAGGACATCGGCACCATCCGCGCGTTCTTCGAGGCGAATCTCGCGCTCACGAATCCGCTGCCGCCCTTCAGCTTTTTCGATGCGACGGCGCCCATCTACACGCACATGCGCTTCCTGCCCGGCAGCAAGCTGAATGGCGCGACGGTGCGACTGGCGAACATCAGCGACGGCTGCATCATCAGCGACGCCAACATCGATCGCGCGGTGATCGGATTGCGCAGCATCATCCGGAGCGGCTCGACGATCAAAAATAGCATCGTGATGGGCGCGGATTATTACGAGGAAGTGCGACCCGCGAGGGCAGGGGAGCCGCCGCTGGGCATCGGCTCAAACTGTGTGGTGGATCACGCCATCGTGGACAAAAATGCGCGCGTCGGAAACGGCGTCGTGATCACCCCCGACGGCAAGGCCGATCAATGCGACGGCCCGCCCGTGCGCTGGAGCGATGGCTCGGAAAAGCCGCTGTGGTACGTCCGCGACGGCATCGTCGTGATCCCGAAAGGCGCCGTGCTGCCGGATGGCATGTGGGTGTGATGCGGGGCCGTTGAACGCGCCTACTTTTTCCCGCTCTCGTTCGCGAGATTCAGCAGGTACTGTTCGACGAGCGCGCCGTATTCCTGCGGATATTTTTCGCGGAGCGACTGCTCGATCGCCGCGCGTTCGCGGGCGGGGAGTCCGATGAAGTTCGCCTTTTTCAGCGCGGCCTCGCGCGCGCCGCGCTGCACCGCCTGGGGGTCGCCAGGCGTGTAACTTTCCGCACCCTGCGAAGGCTGCGTGCTCGCCTGCGAACTTTTCCCCGGCCCCTGCCCCTGTCCCTCTCCCGGCTTCGCGCCCTCGCCTTTGCCCGCTCCCTGACCCTGCCCCGGCGAGCCCGGCATCGGTGCTCCATTTTGCGAAGGAGAAAGCCCGGCCTGCTGCGCTGCCATCGTGGCTTGCGCCTGCGCGAGTGACTGCGCGGCGCTCTGCGCGGACTGCTGCGCGGCGGCGTTCTGTCCGCTCGCCGCCTGCGCCGTCGCGGCGGAAAGTTGCTGCGCTGCCTGCTGCATCGCCTGCTGGGCGGAGGGGGAAGATTGCGCTCCGCTCTGCGCGGAAGCCTGGCCCGCACTCTGCGAAGCCTGCGCGAGTTGCTGCGCCGCCTGCTGCATCGCGGCCTTTGCCTGCGCCTGCTGCGCGCCGCTCTGCGCGGCTTTCGCCGCGGCCTGCGCCATTTGCTGAGCCTGCTGCGCAGCCTTCGCGGCTTGCTGCGCGGATTGCGCGGCCTGACCCGCCTGCTGCGCGGCTTGCTGATTGGATTTTTGCGCTGCCGGCTGCCCGGCTTTCGCCGCCTGCTGTGCACCTTGTTGCGCCGCCTTTTGTGCGGCCTGCGCAGCGGCTGCCGCCTGCTCCGCGGCCTGCGCAGCCTGGCCTGCTTGCTGAACTGCTTGCTGAGCTGCTTGCTGAGCTGCTTGCTGAGCTGCTTGCTGTGCCGCGGCGGGCGGCTGCCCCGGCGCGGCGGCCATCTGCTGCGCATTTTGCGCGGCCTGCTGGGCGGCTTGCGCAGCGGCGGCCGCTTGCTTCGCGGCTTCACCGGCCTTCTGCGCGGCGGGTTGGTTTTCTGCCTGCATCGCCTGCTGCTGCGCCGCCTGCGCGGCCTCGGCTGCCTGCTGCGCAGCCTGCGCGGCTTGTTGGGCCGCTTGCGCTGCATTCTGCGCGGCCTGCTGTCCGTTTTGTTCGGCGGCTTGCTGGAGATTCGCCTGCGCTTGCTGCACCTGCTGCTGCGCTTGCGCGAGCTGGTTCATCGCGGCGGCCATTTGCGCCGGCGTCGGGACGTTGTTCTGCGCCATCTCTTTTGTGGCGCGCGCCTCGGCTTCGTCCGCGCGTGCTTTGAGTTCCGCCTGCGCCGCCGTGAGCTGTGCGAGCGCGGCGTCCTGCTGCTGCGCGGCCTGCGGGGCCTTCGCATCCTGCATCGCGGCGCGCGCCTCCTGCATTTTCGCCGTGGCGCTTTTCAGCCCGGCGGATGCCTGCGCGACTTCGGAAAGTTTCTGCGCGAGCGCGTCCGTTTTTCCCGCGAGGTCGCCCTGCTGCTCCTCGAGCTTCGCGAGTTCCGCGTCCTTCATCTGCTTGTCCGTTTCAAATCGGCTCAGGATCTCCGAGTTCCCGCGCAGCGCCGCCGCGGGCTGATTGCGCAGGCGCTGCGGCAGCGCGTCGTTCTGATCTTTCGCCGCGAGTTTTTCCGCGATCCATTTGTCGAGATCCGGCTGCGAACGCTGCTGCGCCGTCGCCTCGCGCACCTGCCGCTGCTCGGCGATCACTTCCGCGAGTTCGCGCTCCGCCTTGCGCAACGCCTCGATGCCCTGCTCGCGCGGCGCGATCTGCCGCGCGACTGCCCGCAGTTCATCGCGCGTCGCCTTCTCATCCGCCGCCGCCTTGAAAAGCTGCTCGGCCTTCAGCGACTCCGCCGCCGCCTCGGCGACCGGCTCCACGCGCTCGATCTGCCTGGCCGCATTTTTGAAAGCGGCCGCCACCGCGGCGTTCTCGGGATTGGCGGCGACCCGCGAGATTTTTCCGCGGGCCATGCGCACCTCCTCCGCGATCGATGCCTGCTCGCCGCGCTGCATCTCAAGCTGTGCCCGCAGGAGCCCGACCGAATTTTCATTCTGGCCGTCGGCCATCATCCGTCCGAGCTCGATCGCATTTTGCAGATTGCGCGCCTGCCGGTCTGCGAGCCCGTCGAGTTGCCGCGAAATTTCCGCCGCCTCCTGCTCCCGCAGATGCTCCGAGAGGATGCGCTGGATCGCGGCGATGATCTGCTTCTGCGTCGTGAAGGCATCGGCCACGGACTTCACCGCGACGTCCGGCTGCGTCGCCGCGCGCGCGCGCTGCAGCAAGTCCACGACCTGCCGCATCTCGGTGGATGAAAGTGACCCGATCGTGCCGCGCACGCGCCGCACCGCCTCCGCGTCATCGCCTGCGAGATGGTTGCGTTCATACTCGCCGAGCATCGCGTCGAGCGTGTCCGTGAGCAGCTTCGTCTCGCCCTGGATGTGCGCCTGCACCTGCTCACTTTCCCGGATCGGCGCGGAGGGAATTTCGGCAAGTGCCGCGCGCGGGACGAGCGTGGTGCAGGTCGTGATGAGGCTCGCGAAAAAAGTGGGGGGAAGTTTCATGCGTCGGACGGTGGCGCTCGGAAAATAGACAGCGGCGCCACTCTTGTCGCGGACAGAATCACGGCGCCTTCGCCGGCTTTTCGTGGATGATTTCGCCGAGCCGCTGTGCGAGACCCTCCTGATTTTGCCGCACGGCATCGAGGCCCTGCAGCGTGTCGTTCAGCCGGTTCGCGAGGTCCGCGCGCTTTTCCTCCTCGGTGACGATGCGCGCCTGCCAGTGCTCGGGCATCACCGTCACGCCGGGGCCGGTCACGTCGTTCGCATCGCGGGCTTCGAGCCAAAAATCGACCGTGTCATTCTCGACCGGTGCGGGCGTGATGCGCGCGATTTTCCACTCGAATCGCCGAGCCAGCGACTTCGGCTGCTCGCCGCCGAGATCGAGTTCCACCGTCTGGTGCGGCGCGCCCTCGGTCCAGTTCACGGCGTAGTGCAGCAGCACTTTTGCGACGCCAAAATCGTCCGTCGCCGAGAAGCCGAGCAGCAGCGTGGCGTTGCGCGTGAGCAATTCCTCGCGTCGCGCCGGCAGCACGATGCGAATCGCCGGCGGCATGTCCGGCACGACTTCGATGCGATGCAGGGCCATCGCACGCGATGCGACGCCCTCTTCATCCACGAGGTGAAAAGTCATGCCGGTGACATCCTTCGTCGGAATTTCCGTCGTGCCTGTCCATTCCCCGGACGCGTCCGCGACGAGCGGTGCGGTGCGCACGGGCTTCGATGGATCGTCGCCCGTGAGGCGGAGCGTGGCGCTGCGCAGCGGCGCGGTCGCGGTGAGTTGCACACGGAGTTTCGATCCCGCGAGGAGTTTGAGATTGCCGATCTGGCGGTGCGTCGGCGGGAGATTCGTGTACGCGGGCCACTGCTGCTCGAAGGCGAGTTTCGCGACCGCAGGACGCGGACGCACGCGGATGCTCGCGGTGTCCGTGCGATTGTCGCCGAGCTCGATGCGATAGCGGAAGCCCTCCTGCACGCTCTGCAGCGTGCGCACAAAACGCACGGGCTCGGCGGGCATGGCATCGAGCGTGAACTCCTGCCGCCGTCCGTTCGCCGCCTCGAGGATCAGCCTGCCGGATTTCGGAATGCTCCCGGCCGCGGTGGCCTCGATGCGCAGATCGTCGCCGACGGCGATCACGCGCGCGCCGGTGAAGGCCACGATCATCGTCCGGCGCGGCACGGGCACATTCACGAGCCACGCGCGCTGCAGCAGCGGCCAGCTCGCGCGCCCGCCGGCAAGCCACAGCGCGGCAGCGACGATCGTCGCGACGATCGCGATGCGCACCCATCGGCGCAGCATGTCCGTTTTCACCGCGATCTCGAACGGCGCATCCGCCGCGACTTGCTCGGTCTGCGCGAGCAGCGCGTTCACGAGCGCACGACTCACATTTTGATCAGCGTCACCCGCACTCGCATCGCGCTGACGCGCGAGCTGCACGCTGGCGATGAATCGGCTGCGGAATTGCGGCAGCGCGCGCTCGATGGTCAGCGCGACGCGGTCGTCGTCCGGCCGGTGCAGCCATTTCCGGAAGCCGCATCTCCACGCGAGCACCGTCGCGCCGCCGACGCCGATCCCGAGCAGGACCGCGCGCACGGCGAACGGCAGCGCAAGCAGCCAGTCGAGCGGCATCTCAATCGCGAGCCATGCGAGCACCGCGGCGAACGCCACCGCGATCCCAGTCTGGAGCGCGACGCGGCACTGCCGGCGGCGGACGCGATCGAGATGGCGCGCGAGCGCGGGAGCCGCATCGGAAAAGCGGGGCGCAGCGAGGGATTCAGTCACGGGGGGAAAGCTGAGCGAATGGATGCGAGTTCCAAGTGCCAAGTGTGCGTGGAACGAATGGAGCCTAGGGGGTTCGAACCCCTGACCTCCTCAATGCCATTGAGGCGCTCTACCAACTGAGCTAAGACCCCGTTCGCAGCGGGCGGGGAAGATGGGAATGAGGGTCGGGATTGGCAAGGAGAAATTTTGGCGCGGAGGCGCGTGAGATGGGCGCATGCACGCTTCCGGGACGTGACTGGCGACTGGTGAAAAGTGAATGGTTTGCGAGGGATGACGCGAAATGCAAACGCCAGTCACCATTCACTATCCACCAGTCACACGCGTCGTGTCGCTCCACATGCGTGATTGTCATTTCGCTCCCGACCGCTAGCGTCCCCGCAGTTCATGGCGCTCTCAGTTTCACCGAAGGATCGCATTCTCGTCATCGCTCCGCATCCGGATGATGAATCCATCGCCACGGGCGGGCTGCTGCTCCGCGCCCGGCAGGCGGGGGCGGAGGTGCGGGTGATTTTCTGCACGAGCGGTGACAACAATCCCTGGCCGCAGCGGGCGATCGAAAAGCGCGTGTTCATCTCCGCGTCGGCGCGGCTGCGGTGGGCGGCGCGGCGGCGGGATGAGGCGCGGGCGGCGTTGCGCTTCCTGCTCGGCACCGATGCGGCGGCCGTTTTTCTGAACCTGCCGGATCAGGGCGTGACCCGTGTGCTGCTCCGCGGCGGCGAACAGGCCATCGCCACGCTGCGGGCGGAATTCGCCGCGCTGCGCCCGACGATCGTCGTGCTCCCGTCGGAAGATGACGCGCATCCCGATCACAGCGCGCTGCACGTGCTCGCGCGGTTCGCCTTTTCCGGTGCGCTCGCGGGCTGTCGCGTGCTCACGTACGTCGTCCACCGCCGGGAAAAATCCGCGCCGTGGCCTTCGCAACTGCTGCGTCTCACGCCGGCCGAGGTGCGCGACAAGCGCCAGGCGATCCTCTGCCACGAGACGCAAATGGCGCTGAGTCGCCGGCGCTTCACGGCGTACGCGCGGAGCGAGGAGCCCTACGATTTGCTCCCGCGCGCAGTCGAATCGTCCGCGCATCATCCCGTGCGCGAGGCGGCATTCGTGGGCGGTGTGCTGCGGCTCATCGTCCGCACCGCGCGCACGCCGCTGCTGCGGAGGCGGCTGTATTTTGCAGCGCAGAGCATCCCGCTCGGGATGGTGCGGTGGTCGCTGCCGCTGCCCCCACGGAGCCGCTGCGTGGAGCTGCGGGACGAGACGTGCGGCGCGCTGCAGCGGCGCTGCACGGTGCGCGTGAAAGGCGCGCTGACGGAGGTCCGCGTCCCCGCGGCGGCGCTGCACCCTCTCGAGTCGGTCTTCGTGAAAGTCAGCAGCCGCCGGTTGTTCTTCGATTCGCACGGCTGGCGCGAAGTGCCGCTCGCCGGACGCGCCGTCGCGTCCGTTCCGCGCGGGAATCGTTCGGCGCGCTGAGCGCGCGCGGGCGGTTAATTTTTCCCGCTCGCGAGCGGGAGTTCGGGGAGCGTTTTTCCGAGCGTCTGATCGGAAACCTTGAGGCCCTTGCGATAGCCGTTGAAGCCGTAGAAAAGCGGCGCGTATGCGTCCACATATTCGACGTTCGCCTTCGCGGGCACGTCGAGTCCGGTGAAGGCGTACGCGGCATTCACGACGAGCCGGCGCAGGCCCTCATTTTGCAAATCCGTCGCGGAGCCGAGCGTGGTGCAGAGGACATGGTTGCCTTTGCCAAATTCGTTGTCGTTCACGCGCGTCCACACGACGGGCATCGCGGGATCGTTCACGCCCTGCTCCTGCTTGTCGGTGGAGCGTTTCTTTTTGTAGTCGGCCGGTTCGTCGGCGGGCTTCATTCCTTTGAGCACGACCCCGCGCACGAGGATCTTTGCATCAGCGGGCGGGTACGCCTCATACACATCCGTGTCGCCGAAAATGTCGCTCACCCCTCGGAGCAGCGCGTCGTCCTTCGCGCCGGCCTCGATCACGCCGCGCGTGGCCTCGCTCTTGTGCCTGCCCCAGTGGCTCACCCATTGCTCGCCGAGGACCTTTTTGCCGAACGCATTGAACGGCGCAAACTCGCCCTTGAGCCCATTGAACGCATGCGTGCTCGTGCGCAGGCCGATGAGCGGTTTGCCCGCCTTCACGTAGTCGGCGAAGTGCTTCATCTGCTCGTCCGGCCAGTGCCGGAAACGCAGCGACGTGATCACCAGGTCCGCCTGATCGAGTGCTTCCATGCCGGGCTCGTTGTCCGCCGTGTTCGGATCGATCTCGCCGGTCATTTTGTTGATGGAGAAAAGCACGGTGCACGTGAAACCGTGGCGCTGGCTCAGCAATTTGCCGAGCATCGGCAGCGCTTCCTCCGAGCGATATTCCTCGTCGCCCGCGAGCAGCACGATGCGCTTGCCTTTCCCCGGGCCGTCCTTGCCGGCGTACGTGATCGATTGATCGTCGGCGGAGGCGATGGTGGCGGCGAAGGTGAACGACAGCGCGAGGGAGCGGAGGAGTTTCATGCGGCGCGATGCGAGCGGTTGCCAGCGTGCGAGTCAAGGGCGACGGCCTGCCGCTACGTTGCGGAATCGGAAAGCGGCCGCCACGTCTGCCAGTCGAAGTGTTCCATCGGGCCGAAGCGCTTTTTGTAGTCGTAGCCCGAGGGCTCGAGGTACGCGTAGCCCGGATAATGCCAGCGCCGGCCCGTGCGGCGCGCGAGGAGGATTTCCCAGATCATCGTCGCGGTGCCGAGCGAGCGCCGCGATTCATCGGGATGGAAAAATGCGTAGATGCTCGAGATGCCCGTCGCGCCGACATCGAGGTAGCTCGCGGCGAGCAACCGGTCCCCGCGGAATGCGCCCAGCTCCAGCGTCTGGCACGGCCCGGCATGCGGCGCGGGGCCGAGGAAGTCCTCCAGCGAATTCGGCACGTTGTCCGCAAAGCGCGCCTTGTGCAGATCGAAAAGCTCGCGCCGATCGTCCAGCAGTTCGGCGGTGCGCACGCGGATTTCGAGGTCCTCATTTTTCCGCAGCACACGCCGCTGGCTCGCCGTCGGCGCAAAGCGATCCGCATCCACGCGCAGAGGCTGCACATTGCGCCGCCCCGCCGGAGTCAGGCACTGGCGGTAGCGGTAGAAGATCGGCCCGAAGTGACGCCAGCCGCTCGCCCAGAGCGAATCCATCTGCTCCGGCGTCTGCTCCCAACTCACGAAATGTTCGTCCTTGAGAGGCTGCATGCGGCGCACGATACGCAGCGTGCGGGGAAAAATCCAACTCTTGCGCGGGACGGCGCACCGGTGCGGCGATGGGGACGAGTAATTTCTGATCACTCCTCCCACGAAACAACCTTGCCCCGCGCCGTCGCCGATGCTGCCATCCGCCAACGCTCCCACGCAGATGTCCCCCCTCCGTCCTCGGAAGCCACTTCTTGGCATCGGCATTGCCGCGATCCTCGGAATTCTGCTCGCGGAAAACTGGCCGGTGCCGCTCGCCTGGGCCGTCGGCGCGACGGCGATATTTGCGCTCGCGGCGCTGCTCCTGCCGAGATGGTGGATGTGCTGCGCATTTTCCGCGGCGACCTTTTTTGCGCTGCATGAAGTGCGGCACCATCACGCTCCCGGCGCTGCGCTCGAAGCCCACTTGCAGGCCGCACCGCGGACGGCATCCGCGAGCGGAATCGTCTGGTCCGAGCCGACAAGCCGCACCGGATCGCGCGGCGAGTTGCGCGCGAATTTCTGGCTGAAAATTACATCGTTGCGCCTCGACGATCAGCCGCTGCCCTTCGATGGCCTGTGCCTCGTGCGTTGGTCCGGCATCGCGCCGGTGTACGGCGATGCGGTCGCCGTCGAAGGCTCCGCGCGTGCGCTGGAGGAGATGACGAATCCCGGCCAGTTTGACATCTCCGAGTGGCTGCGCCGCCGCGGCGTCCATTTTGAAATCAGCTCGCGCAACGCGGGTGATTGCGTGGTGACGGCGCACGGGCGCGGCTCGCGGGCGATGCAGTTTGCGATCACCGCGCGCGAGTGGATCCGGCAAAAACTGGAACTCGGCCTCGCCGACTCGCCGGACCTCACGATGCTGATCGAAAGCATGGTGCTCGGCCTGCGCGGGGAGACGCCCCCCGAGATGAAGGGGCTGTTTCAAAAAACCGGCACGCTGCATCTCTTCGCCGTCAGCGGGCTGAACGTCGCGATGCTCGCCGGCATCGCGTGGTATCTGCTGAAGCCGCTGCGCGTCTCCCGGCGCGCCGCCGTCGTGATCATCATCCCGCTGCTCTGCGCGTACGCGCTCGTCACCGGGCTGAGTTCGAGCTGCGTGCGCGCGACGGTGATGGCGTCATTCATCCTCCTCGGGCATCTGCTCGAGCGGCCTGCGATCGCGATGAACAGCCTCGCCGCCGCGGCGATCGCGATCCTCGCGTGGGAGACGAACGAACTGTTCACGCCGGGCTTTCAACTCTCCTTCGCGCTCGTCGTTTTCATCATGGTGATGTCCACGCGCATCGCGCGGAAAATCGAGCCTCTCGGCGAGCCGGACGATTTCATCCCGCGGGAAATCTGGACGCGCGCCGAGCGCGGCCGCGTCCTGCTTTGGAACCAAGTCGCGAGCGCCACGGGCGTCTCGCTCTCGGCGTGGATCGGATCGTTCGTTTTCATGGCGGGTTATTTTCATCTCATCTCGCCGGTTTCGATCATCGCGAATGCGATTGCCGTGCCGCTCGCATTCGTCGTCCTCGCGCTGGGTTTGATGAGTCTGCTGTGCGGCATTTTCTCCGCGACGCTCGTCGTGCTCGTGAACCAGGCAAACTGGGTGACGGCGAAGGCGCTCCTCGCGAGTCTCGCGTTCTTTTCCAAAGCGCCGGGCGGCTACGTCTATGTGGAAGTGCCGGGATTTGCGCGTGCGCCGGAGTGCGAAATCACGGCGCTCGAAGTCGGCGACGGTGCGGCGATCCACCTGCGCGCGGGCGGTGCCGACTGGCTCGTGGATTGCGGCGGCGTGCGCGACTACGACAGCGCGCTGCTGCCCTATCTCCGCTCGCGCGGAGTGAACGGACTCGACGGAATGCTGCTCACGCACGGCGACTCCGCGCACGTCGGCGGCGCGTCGGCGACGTTTGCGGATTTCCATCCGCGCTGGATGGCCGACACGATCTACAATGACCGCTCGCCGTCGCGGCGGGAGATTCACGCGCGGCTTGCGGAGGCGAAATTCGGCCGTCGCTACGTGCAGCGTGGCGACGAGATCGCGCTCGGTGAAAGTGCGACGATGACCGTGCTTTTTCCACCGCCCGGAATCGCGCGCACGCAGTCCGATGACAAGGCGCTCGTCTGCCGGATCGAAGCGGCGGGGCAGCGCGTGCTGCTTGTGTCGGACGCGGGATTTCCCACCGAGCGCTGGCTGATCGAGAACGAGCCGGACCTGCGCGCGGACGTGCTCATCGCGGGCTGGCACTCGCGCGACCTTTCCGGCACGGCGGATTTTTTCCAGCGAGTGAAACCGCTCGCCGTGGTCTGCTCGCGCCCGCCATTCGGCTCGCCGAAGGAGCGGATCGAAGAGTGGCAGCGAAATGTGCGCGCAGTCGGCGCGGAGCCGTTCATGCAGCAGCGCTGCGGCGCGGTGCGCATCGCGCTGCGCGCGGACGACGGGCTCACCGTGCAGGCGTATCTCGGCGGTCAGATTTTCCGGAGCCGCGCGCGGTAGATCGGCAGGCCCTGATCGACGAAGTGCTGCTCAAAATCCGTCTTCGGATAATCCGCTTCCTCGATCCACTCGATGCGCTCGAAGCCCGGCGCGCGGGCGATCACTTTTTCGATCCACAGGAAATACGGCTGGTCGTCCGTCTTGATCCGCACCTCCGCGCCGGGCGCGAGGACCTGATGCAGCGACAGCATGAAATCATCCTGAAAAAGCCGCCGGTCGTGGTGATGCCGCTTCGGCCACGGGTCGGGGAAACCGATGTGGACGATCTCCGCGCAGCCGACGGGCAGCAGCCATTTCGCGACGTAATTGCTCTCGAGGCGGATCACGCGGCAGTTTTCCAAATGCTGACGGGCAATGGCGCGCGAGACTTTTTCCACGCGGCCGAGCATGCGCTCCGTGCCGAGGAAATTGCGCTCGGGATAACGTGTCGCCATCGCGAGGAGGAACGAGCCGTCGCCGCAGCCAAAATCAATTTCCAGCGGCGCGGGGCGCGCGAAAATTTCGGACATCTCCGCGCGGCGAACGTGGTCGGCGGGCTGCCACAGCGCGCGGTCGGCGGCGGCGAGGAAAGCGGCTTGCTGGTCGTGGGGTTGGTCTTTGGTCACGGGTGGAAATCTCGATTTTACGCGGCGCGGAGAAAGGCGACGCTGGTCGCGCCGTAGCGTTTGTCGCGTGTGCATTCCCAGCCGGCGTCGAGCGGCAGCGGTGCATCGGGGCGATGCTCCAGAATGAACAATCCGCCCGGCGCGAGCGCGGTGCGAATGCCGGCGAGCGCGACCAGCTCTTTGGCAAAATCACGCTCGCTGTCTTTCCGCGCGTACGGCGGATCGGCGAGGATGAGATCGAAGGTCTGCGCATTCCGCTCGATCCATCGCAGCGCGTCGGCGCACGCGACTTCGCCGCCGGTGAGTTTCGTTTTTTCGAGATTGCGCCGGATGCTGTCGCACGCACGGCGATCACTTTCGACAAACACGCACGACGCCGCGCCACGGCTCAGCGCCTCGATGCCGAGCCCGCCGGTGCCGGCGAAAAGATCGAGCACGCGCGTGCCGGGGACAAATTCCATGAGGCTGTTGAAGACCGCATTTTTCACCACGTCCATCGTCGGGCGCAGATCGGTCTTCGGAACGTGGAGCGGGATGCCACCCGCGAGGCCGCCGACCACCCTCATGGCTTCGCTAGCACGGGCGGTGGCTCCGGCGCAGGTTGCAGAAGCTTGGGCTTTTTTTTGTCCATGAGCGCGGAGAGAATCGATCCCGCGGCGATGATGCGCTGCTGCTTGCGGTCCTTGGTGCCGGTGAGTTTCTCGGCGAGATTTTGCCGCGGCTTTTGCAAAGTGCCGGTGATGTTGAACGGCACGCCGCGGCGATTGTCTGCATCCGGCGGCGAAAATTGTCCGGCGATGAGTGCGTTTCGATTCACGAAATCCGCGGGCGCGTGGAGGACTCCGACCAAATTCAGCGCGCTGTCGAATCCGACGGATCCGGTCAGCGTCACGCCGACGGGCTGCGCGGCGACGTTCGCCGGGGCGAGGATGATTTGCGATTGGGCGACGGTGAAATTTGCGGTGACGTCGGAGATTTCAAAATTGGCGATGGCCGCGATTTGCAGGACTTCGCCGATCTGCCGGAGCAGTTCGATCTCCCGGCAGTTGCCGCCTCTGAGGCTGATCGTGCCGCGTCCCGTGATCGCATTTTTGTCCGCACCGAGTCCGGCGAATTGCGCTTCGCCGCTGAGGATTCCGCCAGCGCGCGGATTTGCCGCACCGGCGTCGCGCGCGGTGCTGGCGATGTTGATGTGATCAAATTTCACGTCCGCCGATCCCGCCGCGCTTTCCGTCCATGTCGCGTTGCCGGTGAGCGTGCCGCCGCCGGTCGAGGCGCGAAGTTCGCGGACCCGGATCGTGCGTGCTTCGCGGCTCACGAGGCCGGTGATTTTATCGAGCGCGAGCCAGCCGTGGCGCGTGGCGCGCTGGATCTCGAAGCTGCCGGAAAAATTTTCGCCGGTCGCTTCGTTGAGCACCACGTTCAGGCCGGAGATCGTCGCGAACGGCGCGCGCATTTTATCGAGCAGCTCAACCGAGCCGCCGCTCAGGACGACGCGCGTGATCGTGACGGTCGAAGGCGCGGGCTGGCGCGGAGCAGGCACGGCGGGCGCGACTGAAATCGGTGCAGGCGGCGCTGGATTCGCGGGCGTCGTCGCCGGTGCGGGCGGCTGTGCGGGCGGGGCGGTCGCCGCGATCGGGACTGGTGCGGACGCGGCGTGCTCGTTGCGCGGGAGGCGCCAGTTTCCGGCGGCATCCTCGATGAGGCGGAAGTGCGGCTCCTCGATGCGCACTTCGCTGAGCGTGAGTTTTCCGCGGAGCAGCGCGGAAAACCGGTGGCTCGCGGAAACGCCCGCGGCCGCGAATCCGCTGCCATCCGCACCCGCGACGGTGAGACCCTGCACGGCGAGGCCGCGCCACATGGAAAATGTGAGCCCGGTGGTTTGCACCGGCATGCGCAGCGCCCGGCTGAGTTCCTGCTCGAACGCGGCGCGAAACGCGGGCGATTGCAGCCAGCGGTTCAGCGCCCAGCCGGCCACCGTGAGGGCAAGCGCGAGGATGAGCGCGGCGATGCCGAGGTATTTTGCGATGCGTTTCACGGGTCGCGGAAAGTAGCGGCGCGAAGCGCAAAGGAAAGGGCGGAAACTTTTTCGCGCAGCGCCGAGAGCGTTTCGCCATCCCGCGAAAAGTATGACGCAAGCCGCCGAAAGTATCTCGCAAGCCGCGAGGCGTGCCGCGTAAAAGCGGCGCGCTCATGCCGGAACACGTCATCATTTTCAACCCCAAGTCCCGCAGTGAAAAGTCGCGCGACCTCGCGGATGTGCTGCGCGAGATCGCGCCGGGTGCCGAGCTGCGGATGACGAGCGAGACGGGCGACGCGCGCCGGATCGCCGCGCAGGCGGCGCGCGAGGGCTTCCGCATCGTGTCCGCCGCGGGCGGCGACGGCACGGTGAACGACGTGGCGAACGGAATCGCCGGCTCGGAGGCCTCGCTCGGCGTGCTGCCGATCGGCACGATGAATGTCTTCGCGAAGGAACACGGGCTGCCGGAAAAACTCCACGACGCTTGGGCCGTCATCCACGCCGGAAAGCAGCGCGAGATCGATCTGCTCGCCGCGAACGACACGCATTTCATCCAGCTCGCGGGCGTGGGACTCGATGCGCAGGTGGTGAAGGAAACGACTTGGGAGTCAAAAAAGAATCTCGGGCCGCTGAGCTACCTGATCACCGCCGCGCAGATCGCCTCGCGCACGCCGCCGAAGCTCGTGGTCGAGGCCGGCGGGCGCACGAGCGAGGGCTCGTTTGTCCTCATCGGCAACGGCCGATTCTACGGCGCGAAGATCGTCCTTTTTCCCAAAGCCCGCGTGGATGACGGCCTGCTCGACGTGCTCATTTTCAAAAACATCGGCTATCTCGACATCGCAAAATATCTCACCGGCGTGCTCCTCGGGCGGCACACGGGGATGGGCGGCGTGGAATATTTCCAGGTCGCCGAGGCGACCGTGCGCTCGGAGCAGGAGGTGCCGGTCGAGGTGGATGGCGAACTGTCCGGCGTGCTGCCGGTGACCTTCCGCGTCGCGGGAAAATTGCGCCTGTGCGTGCCTTAGAATTCCCGTTTTACAATCGGGCGAAACGGTCATAGTGGAGCACCCGTCATGAGCCTCCCCCGACGTCAGACTTCGTCCTTTCAGCGCGTGTGGTCGCCGGGCCGTTCCTCGGGGGTGCTGGTGTTTTTTTGGACGATGATTTTCTGGGGCACCACGCAGGCGGTGCTGTGGTATGCGGCCTCGAAAAATCAGCTCGCGACGAATCCGCTCGAACTGCTGAAGCTGGATCACCAGAAATTTTCCGACGGCGAATACTGGCGGCTGTTCAGCTATCAATTTCTCCACGCGGGGCCGCTGCACTTTTTTGCGAACTTGCTCGTGCTCTGGTACGCGGGGCGGGAAATCGAGCCGATCGTCGGGCGGGTGAATTTCCTCTGGCTCTGCCTGCTCGCGAATGTGATCGGTGGCGCGGCGAGCATGGCGGTCGGCGGCGACGTGGCCGTGGTCGGATTTTCCGCGGCGATCGCCGCGGTGCTCTCGGCGTACGCGACGGTGATGCCGGAACTCGAGACGGGCGTGGTTTTCTTCCACCTGTTCCCGCTGCGCTTCCGCGCAAAATTTCTCGCGTTCGCGATGGTGGCCTTTGCGACCGGCTGTGCGGCGACGGGCACGTGCGCCTCGATCGGCCCCGCGGGGATCCTCACCGGCAGCGTGCTCGGCTGGGCATGGGCGAGGAAGCTGGGCTTCGGAAATCCGATGTGGTTTCAGCGCCGCCGATTTGAGCGCGACCAGCGCGAGATGCGAATGCGGCGGATGAGCGCGGAGGATTTTTTGCGGATGGAGATCGATCCGATCCTGGAGAAAATCTCGCAGCACGGCATGGAGAGCCTGAGTCGCGCAGAGCGGAAAGTCCTCGAGCAGGGACGCGAGAAACTTTGCGCGCAGTCAGAGCGCGAAGATTGAGGGTTGCGAGGCTGCCGCGGCGTTTTTTTTTCGCGCACGGCACGGCAGGAGGGATGAAACGCAGAGATGCAGAGACACGGAGAAGGCAATTGGCTGATTGGCTGACCCTTTTCTGTTTCGTCCTCTGCGCCTCCGCGTCTCTCCGTTTAAAATCAACTCGTGCAGAGGCCCGCGGATTTTCGGAATTGCCGGCGCTTAGTTTCAGGACTGGCGCATCGGAACCGCACCGATACCCTCCCGCGCACAATGCACTGGCAACCTTCCGAAAATCCGCTCCCGCCCGAGGCCGATGCACCGTCGAGTACGGACAAATGGATGCGTCCGCTGTACTGGCTGGCCGGGGCGCGATGGGAGACGCTGCGGCACTGCCCGGCGACGGAACGCGAGCGCGTGGCGGTCCTCGGCAGCACGGTGCTCATCCCGACGGTGATGTCTTTTCTCGGCATGATTTTTTACGCGAAAAGCCGCTTCGCCGAGCCGCCGTGGCTCGCGGTCGTCGGCATCGCGCTCGCGTGGTCGTTTGTGATCATGAATACCGATCGCATCCTGCTCGCGACGTACCGGCCTTTTCAGCCGTGGTGGCGCAAGCTCCTGCAGGTCTGCTTCCGCTTCGCCCTCGCCGGCGTCGTGAGCGTGGCGATCGCGTTTCCCTTTTGCCTCGACCAGTACCGCTCCGCGATCACGCACCGGTACCAGACGGAACTCCAGGGCAAGCTGAACAACCTCCGCGAGGAGGAGGCTGCGAAGCGGAAGGAACTCGCCGTGTCCCTGCAAAAAATCCGCGACGACGAGGCCGCTTCCCGCAGGCTGCTCACCGATGATTTTTCCAAGAAGCGCGACGCCCTCATGGCGCAGCTTCCGGAGTTGCAGAAGGCGATCATCAACACCGAAACGTATGCCGACGAGCGGATGGAGGACGAGCGCAAGCGGGCGGGCGAGCCGGATTTCATCGCGCCCGCGAGCGGTGCGACGCGCGCGGTGATCGCGCAGATCGAGGCGCAAAAGGAGACACTCGCGAAGACGAAGACCGAGCTCGATGGACGGCAGGATTTGCACCGCCGGCTCGTCGAAGCCATCGCCCGCGAGGCGCTCGGGCAGCCGAATGAATTCTATCCCGAAGTGAAGAAGGCGGGCGACGGCCCGCGCTTGAAGGACATGCAGGCGCGCGACCGCACGACCGTCGCCGAAGTCCGCCGGCTCGAAAGTTCCGAGGCCGCGCAGACGGCGGCGATCCTCGCGAGCGATCGGCAACTCGCCGCCGCGCGGCTCACCGACAAAAATGCGTATCTCGACGCGCTCGGCAGCAAACGCGCCGCATTCGTCGAGGAGGCGAAGGAGAAGGAGCGCATCCGGAAGGATCGGCTTGAAAAGGTCACCGGCGAAATCGCCGCCCTCGAAGCCGAGCAACCGCGCCTGCTCGCGCGCCTCGCTGATCAGACCGCCGCACTGGAGACCGATCAGGCGGGCGCGGTGAAACGCACCGACGAAAAATACGTCCCGCACATCACCCGGCTCGAACGCAAGATGAACGGCGTGCTCGATCCGATGGAGGAAACCATCGGCCTCTACCGCGTCATTTTCCTCCCCGCGCCAGATGCCGACGAGACCGAGCGCGGCGAGCAGGGCAAGAAGTGGATCGCCGGCATGTTCCAGTTCCTCGTGATTTTCGGCACGCTCTTCGTCCTCGATCTCGTTCCGATCATGGCAAAAATTTTCAGCCGTCCGGGGCCGTACGATGTGCTCGTCGAGCATCCCGAATTTGTCGCGAATGCAAACCTGCGCGCCTTTTGGGCAAACTACGGAAAGCACGCGCACGACTGGGCGACGATCGGCATGGCCGACGACGCCAGCGCCAGCCGCCTGCTCGTGAGCCACCCGCGCGAACGCGATGAAGCGTCGCGGGACGCGTAGCCCGTTGCGCATCGCGCCACGTTTTTCTTCCCATCGCGGACTCGTCCGCTAGCCTCCGCGCCCTCATGTCGCAGGAATACAAAGTGAAACTCGAAGTCTTCGAGGGGCCGCTCGATCTTCTCCTTTATCTCATCAAGCGCGACGAGATCGACATCCACGACATCCCGATCGGGCACATCACGAAGCAGTATCTCGAATTCATGAAGCTCTTCGAGATGCTCGATCTCGACGTGGCGGGAGAGTTCGTCGTCATGGCGTCAAATTTGATCTATCTGAAAAGCCGCTCGCTGCTGCCGGTGAGCGTGCAGCCGCCCGACGAGGAGGCCGAGGAGGAGGACCCGCGCTGGGAACTCGTGCGGCAGTTGCTCGAATACAAAAAATTCAAGGAGGCCGCCGGGCATTTGCACGATCGGGAAATGGCGCGCGAGGGCGTCTTCCCGCGCGTCGTCGCGACGGAGGAGGCGGCGGAGCGTCCGCTCGGCGAGGTGTCGGTGTTCGACCTGATCAATGCGTTCAACAAAATCCTCAAGCGCATCGACAGCAAGAAGGAGGACCTGCGCGAAATCTTCGAGGAGAACTTCACCGTCTCCGACAAGATCGATCTCATTTTGAAAATGGCGGCGCCCGGCGTGGCGCTGAAATTTACCGAGCTCTTCACCGATGCCGCCTCGCGCGGCGAAGTGGTGATCACTTTCCTCGCGCTGCTCGAACTCATCCGGCTGAAGCAACTGCGCTGCGTGCAGTCGGAGGCCTTCGGCGAAATCGAACTCACGCGCGTCTAACCTGTCTCATTCGCGATGACGCTGACCACCAAACATGCCGTCGAGGCGCTCGTTTTTGCCTCGCCCAAGCCGATCACGCTGGAGGAAATCGCGAAGGCGATCCGTGGCGCGGCGGTCGAGAGCGAGATACTGACTTTGCAGCCGCTGAGCGAAGTGAAGGAGGCCGATGTCGCCGCGGCGCTGGAGGAATTGAAGGCCGAGTACGCGCAGCAGGAGCGCGCCTTCCAGATCACCGAGCAGGTGAATGGCTGGTGCATGACGACGGTGAAGGACGCGGCCGATTTTGTGCGGCAGCTCTATCCCGAGGCGAAGCCGACGCGCCTGAGCGGCCCCGCGCTCGAGACGCTCGCGATCATCGCCTACCGCCAGCCGGTCACGCGCGCCGACATGGAAGCGGTGCGCGGCGTCGCCGTGGATGGCGTGATGCAGGTGCTGCTCGATCGCAGCCTCGTGAAAATCATCGGCCGCGCCGAAGTGCCAGGCCGTCCGCTGCTGTATGCGACGACGGAATATTTTTTGCAGCACTTCGGCCTGAAGAGCGTGGATGAACTTCCGAATGCCGACGAATTGCGCCGTGTCGCGCTGCCCAAGGCGGAGATTCCGGCGGAGGAAAAAGTCGCGGAACCTGCGGCAGCGGAACCCGCGCACGAAGCCGACGCGCACGCAAAATCGGACGCCGGACCAGCGCCCGAAGAATCGCCCGCCGCCCCCGCCGAAGCAGTGAACGACGAAAGCGTGCCGGGGGAGTTGCAAGCCGAGACCGCCGAGGTGCAGCCCGACGACGCGTCGCCAGCCTCGGAAATCTGACCGCCCATGGACCTTCCTGAAATCCGCAAAAAGATCGACGCCGTGGATGAGCAGATCATCCGGCTGCTGAACGAGCGCTCGGATCTCGTGCATGAAGTCGGCGTGATCAAGAAGGCTCAGGGCCTTCCTCTTCATGTTCCAGAGCGTGAGGAGCAGGTGCTGCGCGCAGTGGCGGCGAAGGCGCGCGAAATGGATAGCCGCCTACCCGAAAGCAGCATTCGCGCGATTTACCGCGAAATCATGGCGGCGGCATTGGAATTGGAGCAGATGCTCGATTAAATCCGCCGCCCGTGACGGGAGGGTTGGCCAGCGGGCGTGCAATCCACCTCGCGTGCGCGAGCCTCGTATCATTTCCGAACCTCAGGATTGGTAACGATCCCGGACAGGGAAACAGCCAACATCATAAACATGGCTGGCCACCAATTTGGCAGCCTGAAGGGCCGATTGGACGGATGACTCCCCGGTGCTCCCCTTGATCTCAATTAAAAACCGGTAGGTGTTAGGTTCCCCAATGATCGGACGGGACTGGATTCGGGTAAGATTCACAAGGTTACTCGCGAACGGATCTAGAAATCGGCACAGGCTGCCAGGATGATTCGGCAACCCCACGACCAGCGCCGTTTTTGCAGCGGACGCGGCATCCTGACGTGCATGACCGACCACGTAGAATTGCGTGACATTGGGAATATCCTTCAAAATGGGATATTCGATCACATCCAAGCCGTACAGTTCCGCATTCACGATGGGGCCGATGGCCGCGGCGTTTTTATCTTTCGATGCTTCCTCTGCGGAGATCGACGTGCTGGCGCAGGCAACCGTTTTCGCCGCCGGGTAGTTGGCTTTCAAAAAAGGCTCACAGTGATGGAGCGGCGCAAAATGACTGAAAACCGTCCGGATGGCCTCTCCTTTGCGACCGAGGAGAGCGAGCCTGACATCGATCGACAATTCTTCCTCAATGATCACCGAAAGGGCATTGTCAATGATGCCATCCACGGTCGGAACAATGAGACCACCGGATGAATTCTCAATCGGGACGATTCCTTTTCCCCGTGCATGGGTGTTCAGGAAATCAAAAACCTCCGGCACACTCCGGAACGGTACGAGGGGGTTTTTGGGGTACCGCTGCTTTGCCACCATGTGCGCGAAGCTTCCCTCGGGACCCAGATATGCGACTTCAGAACTGTGGAGTGGATTCAGCGTTGCGGGCATGAAAGAAAAAAGACGGATGTAAAGAAGAGGCGGAAACCGTGCGGATACAAGGCGGCAGGGATGTGGATGTCAACGGCTAAGCCGGAAGAGTGCCAGAGGCACGGAATCGTGAGCATGGAAGGGATGCTGCAAAATCGGGAGACGAAGCATAGGTGCGCTCATTTCTCGGTCAAGTGACAACGTTTGTTCCACTTTCCCTTTGCCAAACCCGCGGCGGCTCGGGTGTGCTCTGCGCATGAGCACATCACTTTTTGATCTCTCGAATGAAGTCGCCGTCGTCATCGGCGCGACTGGTGTCCTCGGCGGCGCGCTGGCGGATGGCCTCGCGGCGGCGGGGGCGAAAATCGCGGTGCTCGGGCGCAATGCGGAGCGCGGTCAGGCGCGGGTGAAGGCCATTCGCGCGGCGGGCGGGACGGCGGAATTTTTTGCGGCGGATGCAATGGACAAAGCGAGCCTGCACGATGCGCACGAGGCGGTGGCGGCGGTGCTTGGGGCGCCGACGATTCTCGTGAATGCCGCGGGCGGAAATGATCCGAAGGTGACGGTGACGCCCGAGCGGCCGATCGAGGCGATTACGATCGAGGATTGGCGCGCGAATTTCGACATGAACGTCGTCGGCGGCGTGCTGCTGCCGAGTCAGGAATTCGGCCCCGCGATGTGCGGGCGCGGGCGCGGCTCGATCATCAACATCGCGAGCGCGAGCGCGCGCATTCCGCTGTCGCGCGTCGTCGCGTATTCCGCGAGCAAGGCGGCGGTGCTCAGCCTCACGATGTTCCTCGCGCGCGAATGGGCGGCGAAGGGCGTGCGCGTGAATTCGATCACGCCCGGATTTTTTCCCGCGGAGCAAAACAGGAAGCTGCTTTTCAATGACGATGGATCGCCGACGCCGCGCACGCAGGCGATCATCGGGCACACGCCGATGAAGCGCTTCGGCGAAAGCCACGAACTGATCGGCGCCGCGGTATTCCTCGCGGCGCACGGGGCGTCGAGTTTCGTCACCGGCGCGGACATCGTCGTGGATGGCGGGTATCTCGCGCAGACGATCTGACGGCGGTTCTTGCGTGGAAAAGCGCGCCATGCAAAGATGAGCGCATGACTGCAACCCGCATCCGAGAGTTGTGGCACGCCGTGCCGTTCAAGCCTTTCAAAATTTATCTGCCCGGAAACAAGACGATCCGTGTGCCGCACCCGGACTTTTTGTCCATGTCTCCCAGCGGACGCATCGTGAATGTTTTTGGTTTGAAGGACGAAACGTACACGCTTGATGTTTTTTTGATCACAGCGCTCGAGGTCGAATCATCCAGAGCGGGACGCGCTTCAAAATCGTAGCGGTTGCCGTTGCGGCGGACGAGCGAGCGTGATCGTCTGGTTTCCGTCAGCGGTGCAGCGCCTGCCACGCGGCGTGGACGGCGAGGGTGAAGAGGAGGCCCATGATGCCGATGATCGTCTCGGTGATCGTCCACGTCCGCAGCGTTTGCGAAACGGTGAGGCCGAGGGAGTCTTTCACGATCCAGAAGCCGCCGTCGTTCAGGTGCGAGAGGAAAAGTGAGCCGCAGCCGATGGCGATGATCAGGAGTTCGACATTCGTGTTCGGATAATTCGCGAGCACGGGCGCGACGAGGCCGGCGGAGGTCATGATGCTCACGGTGGCGCTGCCGGTGGCGACGCGGATGAAGGCGGCGATCAGCCAGCCGTAAAGCAGCACCGGCAGGCCGAGCCCGGTCGCAAGTTTGCCCATCGCCGCGGCGACGCCGGCGTCTCGCAGCACGGCGGCGAATCCGCCGCCGCCGCCGACGACGAGCAGCGTGAGGCCGACGGTGGCGATGCTTTGATCGACAAACTTCAGCACGTTCGCCGTCGTGTAGCCGCAGCGCGTGCCGAGCGACCACGAGGCGAAGAGCACCGAGGCGAGCAGCGCGACGGTGCTGTGGCCGGCGAAGCTCGCGACGTTGAGCAGCGTCGTCTGCAATTCCGTGCGCTGCGCGGCGACGGCGGGGATCGTGATTTTCGCGACCGTGTCCACGAGCATGAGCATGATCGGGAGCATGATCGAAAACAGCGTGAGGCCGAAGGGCGGCGGCGTGATGTGGGCGCGGTCCGTGAGCACGGGCATCGGCGGCGCTTCGGCGGATACGAGGCGCACGGCCCGGCGTGCGAAAATCGGACCGGCAATGAAGGCTGTCGGCAGGCCGATGAGAAATCCCCAGAGGAGAATCATGCCCATGTTTGGCGAAAATCCCGCTTCACGAAATGCGCCCATCGCGGCGACCGGGCCGGGGTGCGGCGGCATGAGGCCGTGCATCACGCTCATGCAGGAGATGAGCGGGATGGCGAGTTTGAGGAAGGGTTCCTTCGTCTCGTGCGTGAGGCTGATGAGCACGGGGAGCAGCAGCACGAGGCCGACGGCCATCCACGTCGGCAGGCCGACGACGATGGCGAGCGCCATGACGCACCACACGACGCGCTTCGGGCCGAAGAATGCGGTGAACCTTTTGGCGAGCACATTGGCGCCGCCGCTTTCCGCGAGCAGCCGGCCGAGCATGGTGCCGAGGCCGATGAGTGCGGCGATGTTGCCGAGCGTTTTGCCGAGTCCGGTGCCGAAAATTTCGACGACGGAAAACATGCTGAGAGGATCCTTCGAGTTGGGCGCAGAAATCTTCATCGTAACCGCGCCGGCGCCGACGAGAAGGGAGGAAACCGTGAGCGCGATGAAGGCGTTTACTTTCCAGCGTGTGACGAGCACGACGAGCAGCACGACGGACGCGAGTGCGAGGGTGATGAGGGTCGAGTCCTGGGAGGTCATCGGAATTTAAGATTTAAGATTTCAGATTTTGCGGAACCGGGAGATTTTGCGATTCGCAGAAGAGATTTCTGACTCTGATTTTGGCTCCATGATTTCTTGAAACACGAGGCCCGCCGCGCAGCACACTGGCGTCGGCGGCGCGGAAAAATTCAGAATTCAAAACCCAAAATTCAAAATTCAGCATGGCGCTCAGCGCCTCAGCGCAGCTCAAAAATGGCCTCGATTTCCACGGCGATATTTCCGGGGAGCGGGCCCATGCCGACGGCGCTGCGCGCGCCGACGCCATCTTCGGCGCCCCAGATTTCGGCGAAGAGTTCGGAGCAGCCGTTGATCACTTTCGGGTGATCGAAAAAGTCGGGCGCGGTGTTCACCATGCCGAGCACTTTGATGAGGCGCGCGACGCGGTCGAGACTGCCGAGTTCCGCGCGGAGCGTGGCGAGGATGGCGAGGCCGACCTGCCGCGCGGCGGCTTTGCCGGCATCGAGATCGAGGTCGCGCCCGACGACGCCGGTGATGAGCGTTTTGTCCGCGCGCAGCGGGCCGTGGCCGGAGACGTAGGCCATGTTGCCGGCGACGACGAGGGGCTTGTACACGGCGACGGGTTTCGGCGCTGGCGGGAGTTCGAGGCGGAGTTCGGCGAAGCGTTGTTCGGGCGTCATGGGCGGGCAGGCTAGGGCAGCGCGCGGGCGAGTCACTCGGTTTTCAGAGCGGCGAGGTCGTCGGGCGTGAGCGCGATTTTCGCGGCAGCGATGTTTTCCTCAAGGTGCGAAAGCGTCGTTGTGCCGGGGATGGCGATGACATTCGGCGCGCGGTGCAGCAGCCACGCGAGCGCGATCTGCGCGGGCGTGGCGCTGAGTCGTGAGGCGACGGCGGCGAGTGATCCGGAGGGCGCGGTGAGCGGGGCATTGCGCTCGAAGGGCTGCGCGCCGAGTGGGCCGTATGGGAGAAAGGCGATTTCATTTTGCGTGCAAAAATCGAGGACATCGTCCGCACCGCGCTCGCGGAGATTGTAGCGGTTTTGCACGGAGACGATCGGGACGATGGCACGGGCTTCCCCGATCTGGGCGAGCGTGACATTCGAGAGGCCGATGTGGCGGATTTTGCCCTCGGCGCGCAGGGCGGCGAGGGTGCCGACGGAATCGGCGATTGGCACTTTCGGATCGGGGCGGTGAAGCTGGTAGAGATCGATCCGGTCAAGTCGCAGACGGCGCAGGCTCGCTTCGCATGCGCGGCGGAGATTTTCCGGGCGGCCATCGGGGAAGACGGTTGTCGGCGAAGTTTTCGTGACGCCGCCTTTCGTCGTGATGACGAGTCCGTCCACGTACGGGTGCAGCGCGGCGGCGATGATCTCCTCGTTGTTGCCGGGGCCGTATGCCTCGGCGGTATCGAAAAAATTCACGCCGAGTTCGGCGGCGCGGCGCAGGAGTTTTTCACCCGCAGCCCAGTCGGCGAACGGGCCGAAATTCCCCGGCTGCCCGCAGAGCCGCATCGCGCCGTAGCCGAGGCGATGCACGGGGAGGTCGCCGCCGAGGAGAAAGGTCGCGCCGTTCATTTCCCGCGCAGGATGCGCGGCGGACCGACGCGGCGCGGCTGATGTCCGGGCATCAGCCGAAGGTCAGCTTTTGCACGTGGGCCACGCGGCAGGCGTTCAGCACGTCCACGACGCGCTCGTGCCGGGCCTCCATGTTGGGCCGCACGATCACGGGATCTTCGGGCGAGGCTTTCATCGCGCCGGCGAGGAATTCCGTGAGCTGCTTCAGTTCCCGATCCTTCACGCTGCCGGACATTGGGTTGCCGTTCACGAAGACATTTCCGAGCTGATCCACGTCCACGACGATGGGGACGATCGGCTTCTCATTTCCGCCCTCCGCACGGCTCGGCAGGCCGATCTGAAAAAATCCCTCGGTGATATTTTGCCCGGCGCTGGCCATGAAAAACAGCAGCAGCACGAACACCACGTCCACCATGGGTGCGATTTGAAATCCGAAATCTCCGCCTTCTCCGCCTCCTCCTCCGGCCATATGGGTTGGTCCTTTCTAGTTTGGGTTGAGGGTTATTGGGGCTGCATCTCCTTGTCCACGGCGCTGAACGTGACGTTCGGCACGCCGGCGGCGCCCATGGCGACCATGATGGAGCGGACGTAGGCGTACTTCGCGCTTTTGTCGGCGCGGATGATGACGCGGAGGTCCTTGTTGATTTCCTTTTTCCGGCGGATCAACTCGGCGAGCACGCTGGCGTCGATCACCTTGTCGTCCACGATGATCGAGCCGGTGTTGGCGAGTTCGTTCCAGGTGAGGTTCAGCATCAGTTCGCTCATTTTCGCCTCCTTGGCGTCGGGCGGCTTTGCCTCCTTGGCCATGGGGAGGATGACTTCCTTTCTCACCTGCAGCACCTGCTCGGTGGCGATGGACATGAAGAACACGAGCAGCACGAGGAGAATATCAATCATCGGGGCGATCTGAAATTCCGGATCCTCTTCTGGCAGGACGCGCGTGGCGGCGCGGGAGAGCTGGGCGTGTGTCTTGTGCGCCATGGGAAAATTTCTACCAGCTCAGCACGGAGCCGCAGTGCGGGCAGGGGGACTGGCCGACAGTGACATTGCCGGCGCAGACCGGGCAGCTCGCGGCGGCGGCGGCTGCGGCTGCGACCGGTGCGCGCATGGATTGCTGCGGCATGCCGGCGGCGGCGAAATTTTCACCGACCTGCATTCCGGCGAGTTCCTCGTACGGGACGTCCATGATGAGCGTGTTCACGATGTCGTCGGCATGGACGATGGAGGCCTGCGACATGTTGCGGAAAATGTAGTAGGCGACGAATGCGGGAATCGCGATGAAGAGGCCGCTCGCGGTGGCGAGGAGCACTTCGGAAATTTTGCCGGCGAGTTCCTTCGGGTTGCCCATGCCGGAGGCGCCGAGGACGGAAAAGGCGCCCATCATTCCGATGACGGTGCCGAGCAGTCCGATCATCGGCGAGACGACGCCGATGACGGAGAGGTAGCTGTTGCGCGTGCGGAGCAGAGTTGCTTCGCGGAGGCCGTGCTCGGAGAGGCCGCCCTCGACGGCGTCCTTGCCGCGGCCGATGCGGCCGAGGCCGGCCTTGAGGACGTTGGCGAGGTAGTTCTTATTCGCGTTGCAGGTCTCCCAGGCCTCCTGGTAATTGCCCGAGCCGATGAGCTGGCGCAGGCTGTCCACGAGCGGCGGCGGGGCGAGCTTGGCCTTTTGCATCGAGAGGGCGAGCTGGATGATGAGCGTCACCATGATCACCGAAGTGGTCAGGATGCAGATCCAGATGAAGATGCCCATCGCACCACTGTGAAGAATGGTGGTGATGACGCTTTCCTGCTTCGCGTGCTCCTGTGCGGAGGCGGTGGCCGCGGATAAAATCGCGAGCGCGGGAGCCAGGAGGAACGGGAGGAGACGGCGGAGTTTGTTTTTGAGCATGGTGAAAAGGTCGTTTCTGCGCGGGGAGGGGAGTTGTTACGGTGTCGTAATGCCTTTTTGGCGGAGCGCGTCAATTCGCTTTTGCGCCTCGGTCACGACCGAGCGCTCCTGATAGAAGATGGCGACGGTGCGGCAATAATTTTCCATCGCCTCGGGGAGTTTTCCCTCTCCCTCGGCGACTTTTCCGAGGATGTAAAAGGCCTGCCCGTAGAGCTGACTCTCGGCGCGCGTGACGGTTTTTTTGGTGAGCGCATCGGCGACGATCGGCTCGGCGATGGTTTTCGCTTCCGCGAAATTGCCGCGTTCCGCCGCGAGGCGCGCCTTGCCCACGCTCGTCGCATTCGAGCCGGCGGCGGGATAAGTTTTCTGAAAATCGTTGAACGCAGCTTCGGCCTCCGGGAGTTTGCCGAGGCCGATATAAATGTTCCCGAGTGTCGCGGTCGCATCGCTCGCCCACGCGACGGGCAGGCCCTTGTAGCGATCGGCCACGCCTTTGATCAGCGGCAGCGCCTCGTCGAGTTTCCCCGCCTCGATCGCGCGCTGGCCCTGCGCAAATTCCGGCGGCGCGGCTTTGCGCACTTCCTGGATCTGCGCGAGATCGTAGCTGATTTCACCCTGCGCATTTTTGATCGCGACCTTCGTCCCGCGGACGGCGACGACGAGGACATTCACGAGCTGCTGTGGCTGCGCCGTCGCGGATGCGGGCTTCAAAATCACGTTGTCCGGACCTGCGGCCGGAGCCTGCGAAAATGCGGGTTGCGGCGTGACGAGCGCGGCGCAAGTGACGAGGAAAGCAGAAAGGAGTTGCAGCGCTGGGAGGGGAAAACTTAGCTTCATGACTCTTGTCTTCAGACGGGGAAATCGTGGCGCAAACGCTACGCAACCCGAACGGTACGACGCAACAACTTCCGCGATTTTTTCAAAAAACAATGGTCACGCTCCTCCGCAGATTCAGTCAGCCCATCATGATTTTGGTGACGGCGCTCGTCATCATCACCTTCGTCTGGTGGACGCCGAGCTGGTATTCAAAAAACGGCAACAGCAAGCCCGTGACCGTCATCCGCGGCAAGCCCGTGAGCGTCGAGACGTGGCAGCACGAAGGCCGCGTGATGCAAATCCACGCTCGGCTCGGCGGAGCGTACGCGCAGCTCATGGATCCGGGTTCGATGTTTGGGAAAATTTCGCCCGAGGGCGTGGAAAATTCGCTGCTCTTCGAGGGCGAGGCGAATGCGCTCGGCATCACCGCCACGCAGGCGGAAATCGAGCAGCAGCTCGCGATCACGCGGGCGTTCGTCGGACCGGACGGGAAGTTTGACGCGAACCGATTTGAGTTCGTCGTACAACAGTTGCTGATGCCGGAAGGATTCAGCAAAACGCAGATCGAGCAGTTCCTCATCGCCGAGGTGCGCGTGCGGAAAATCGCGGCGTTGCTCGCTTCGACGATCCCGCCGACGCCGGCGGAAATTAAGGACGAGTTCATCCGCGAGCGGCTCAGCACGGAAGCTTCGTACGTGGTCCTGAAGTCCGCCGATTTTCGCTCCGCGCAGAAGGTGACGGAGGAGGAAATCAAAAAGCGCTACGAGGAGAAAAAGGAATTCCTGAAGTCGGCCGAGACGCGCAAGGTGCGCTTCGCCGCCTTCGCGCTGCCGCCGACGGCGGACGGCAAGCCGATGGAGGAAGCAAAGAAGACCGAGGAGCTGCAGAAGCTCGCGAACGCGGCGTACGACTTCGCGACGGCGGTGCAAAAGCCGGGCACTAATTTTGACGAAGCCGCGAAAGCCGCCGGCGCGACGGTGGGCGAGACGAAGGAATTTTTCGCACGCGACGCGGGCCCCGCGGAACTCGAAGGATCGCCGGCCGCGGCGGAGGCGGCTTTTGAACTCACGAAGGACAAGCCATACAGCAAACACATCGCGCTCGACAAAGGCACCTACGTCCTCGCTTTCAAGGAAACGAAACCGCCGGAGCAGCTCCCGCTCGACAAGGTGCGCAAGCAACTCGAGGACGAACTCATCGGCGAAAAGGCGGACACGGCGATGATGGAAAAGGCGCGCGCGATTCGCGGCAAACTCGTCGAGGCGCGCAAAAATGCGCAGTCATTTGTCGAGGCCGCAAAGCCGCTCGGCGTCGCGGTGGTGGCGTTCCCGGCGTTCTCGATGACGCAGCGCGTGCCCCCCGGCACGGAGTACGCGGAGGTGATCCAGTCTGCGGCGCGCAAGCTCGCGCCCGGCGATGTGAGCGACGTGATCCCGACCGCGGGAGCCGCGCTCATCGTGCATGTCGATCAGCGTCCCGCCGTGGATGAAAAGGGGATGACCGAAGCGACCGCGGGCATCGCGGCGCAGATCCAGTCTTCGCGGCAGATGATGGCCTTCGAGGCATGGCTCGCCGATCGCCGGGAAGCCGCGGGGCTCAAGCCCGCCAAAGGTCTCGGTGCCCTCGGGCTCTGAGCCGCACCGGCGCCCGCATGCCGTCTGAACTTTCACCCGAACTCGAGGCGCTCTTCGACGACGCGAACGGCGATCTCGCCCTCGGCGACCTCGATGTCGCGGTGGAAAAATACCGGCGCTGCACGGAACTCGCGCCCGACTTTGCCGATGCCTGGCACGCGCTCGCGATGGCGCTGATGAAGCTCGGGAGGTCCGCGGAGGCGATCCCGGCCGCGCTGAAAAACACGGAGCTGCGCCCGAACGATCAGCTCGCGTGGAGCAGCCTCAGCATTTGCTACGTGAAAAATCACCAGGTCCCCGAGGCCGAAGCCGCCGGGGCGAAGGCGCGGATTTTGTCGTGGGGCGGAAAGATCCGCAAAGACGCGTGAGATCGCCGGCGCTTCCTTGAGTTCCCTTTGTCGCAGTTTCTGCAAGCTCGCTAAATCCTCCCGCCGAAATAGAAGACCGCCATGCCTCCCATCCCATCGTTGCTTTCGCTGCTCGCGGCACTCGCTGTTTGCGCGGGCGCGCAGGAAAATCCCGCTCCGAAACCGGACGGGAAACCTGCCGCGCCGGCCGAGGAAAAGGAGCCGAAAGGTGCGCGCTCGGAACTTTCCACGACAGGCCCCGGCATGCGCCTGAGCGTAATGCCGAGCCGCTATCAATTCCTGCTGACCGAGGCGATGCGCCGGTTTCAACTCCGCGATTTCAAGGGCGCGGTGGATTACGTCGATCGCGCGGACGAGGTGCTGCCGCCGACCGCGTGGTCGCTGAATGTCCGCGGCGCGATCGCGATCGAGCAGCGCGATTTTGATCGCGGTTTCAAGTACTGCTCGGATGCGCTGAAGCTCGAACCCGAATTCTTTCCCGCGAAATTCAACATCTCCGAGATCCCGTTCCTCGAGGGAAAATACGCGGAGGCGCGCGCGCTCTGGACGAAGATTCTCGCCACGCTGCGGGCGGGGGATTCGTCGATGGAACTCGTGACCTACCGCATTTTCCTCACGTATCTTTTGGAGAAGGATTTCGATCACGCGAAGGAGTGGCTGGAAAAAATACCGTTCCCCTCGCTGACGCCGGCCTACCAGTATGCGAACGCGGCCTGGGCCCGGCAAAAGGGCGACCCGGCAAAGTGGGACGAGTGGATCCGCAGCGCCTCGTACATTTGGCCGGAGGCGAAGCGCTCGGAATACATGGACGTGCTCGTGCAACTCGGCTGGCTGAAATGGGAATGAAAAGATTTGGAAGTTGAGAACTGTGCGGAGATTCGGCGCGTGGCACTCACTCGCCGTCACGCCACACCCGCTTTCCCACCGTGTTTGATTTTTTCCTTCGTCTCGCTCTGCAACTCATCGAGCCGCTCGGCGTGCTCTGGCTGGGGCTGATTTTCCTCACGCTGCTGCTGCGCCGTCGCCGGCAGATGATTCCGTATTTCATCAGCGCATTCCTCACGCTGCTGATCACAATCATCGGCGGCACGGACGTCGCATCGTGGCTGCTCCTGCGCCTCGAGCGCCCGTGGGCGGGCGTGAAGTTGATCGAGCTTCCCGTGTGCGACGCCGTCGTCGTGCTGGGCGGCGGTGCGGAGCCTTCGCGCTATGATGTGGACGGCGTGCGGCTGACAAAGGCCGGCGACCGCATCCTCACGGGCATGGAACTGATGCGCTGGAGCCTCGCGCCGGCGATGATCATCGGCGGCGGATCGGTGCGCGTGGATGATGTGGAGAAAATCGAGAGCGACCTCATCCGCACGCGCCTCGGCGATTGGAAGCCGCCGCGCGTCTGGGAAATCGTCCCGCTCGCCGCCGCCGCCGACACGCACGACGAAGCGCTGCGCCTCCTGCCGCTCGCAAATCAGCGCGGCTGGAAAAAAATCCTGCTCGTGACTTCGGCCACGCACATGCGCCGCGCCGCCGCCGTCTATCGCGCCGCCGGTTTCGAGGTCGTGCCCGCGCCATGCAATTTCATCGTCGCCGGAACTTCCACGCCGCCGTCGTTCCGCATCGGCATCCCGACTTGGTACGGCTTCGAGCGCTTCAGCATCTGGCTCCACGAAATCGCCGGCTGGCAAATGTACCGCCGCAAGGGCTGGCTCGGCGAATAGCGCCGGACTGAGAGCGCGAAACGCGCAGAACGCCCGCGTTCCTGAGCGGGCTACGGTGCTGATGCTTTTCGCGTTCCGCCTTCTGCGCTCCGCGTTCCCAGATGCGGCACGGCCTCGCACTTTTCCCGCCAGCCTGGAAAATTCCAGTCGTTCGGAAAGGCACGGCACTGCGCGGGCTTCACCTCTTGCAGTCGGCAGTCGCGACCCTCGAGCCACTCGCATGTGCCGTCCGCCATTTCCAAAAGCGAAAGCCCGAGGCGATCCGGACGCAGCCGCGTGTGGTCGCGGATGAATGCCTCCTCGCTCATCCGCACATGCGCCGCGATCGCGGTGATTTCATCCGCGCCCACGCGCACGATGCCAGGCCAGCGGCAGCAATTCGTGCAGCGCTGGCAGGCATAGTGGATGACTTGATCGTCGGACATGGAGAGTGGCGTGGGCGGCAGAGCGGAGGCGGCGGCGAGCGGGACGAAAGGCAGGGAAAGCTGAAGATTTTTACGCGCAGACGGTGCGGAAACGCAAAATGTGCAATTAACAGCAAATTCAGTGGCGCACCTTCCCTATTAAGATGTCAACCAGCCTGAAATTTTGGACGCACTTCCACATAGACTAGGAGCAAATTCGAGGATCCCGGGACAAACGCGGGGCAGGGCGCGTCGTCGGCAGACCATCATCCAGTGTCGGCAATGCTCCGAGCAATACGCGCCGAACACCATGATTTGTCCGCGCTGCAATCGCGTGAATGACCGCGGCCTCGTGATCCGCGGGCTGAAGTTTTTTGCGCTGGTGCTCTTCGTTTGCACCGTCACCTGGGTGGTGCGGGTGTCAGCCAATTTTGCGTCGGTGCCGCCGCATGAGCGCGGGCGGTTCGACGCGGCATTGACGCCGACGACGTCCGACCAGCCGGATCTGAAGTTTTAGCGGCGGCCGTCGGACGTAGGCGTCCGGGCGAGCGCACGGAGCGAAGATTTGGAAGTTACGAACGTCGCAGCCGCACACCGTGCGTGCCCGATCGGTGTGAAAAACGTTTTCCCGTGGCGGCACCGGAAATCACGGCGTCGCCGAGCGAATGCCGGCGAGATGTTCGGACGGCAGTCTCAGCCGCGGCGCGCGGCGGGCGGGGCCTTCGGCTTTTCCTTTTTCGGCTTCTTCGTTTCTTTTTTGTGACTGTTGTTTCCTTTGGCCATTTTGAACTCCGGTTGGTTGTTGCCCGCCAGATACGCCGGTTCCGCGGATTTTTGCAATGGAAGACGGGCTCTCTATTTTTCCGCCGGCGCTACTCGCCGTCATCGGCGACGTGCTCGTCGCTGAACCACGCTTCGACTTTCCTCCGCGCCCAGTCGGTTTTGCGGAGGAAGGTGAGGCTGGATTTCACGCTGGGGTTCACTTGAAAGCAGCGGATCGGAATGCGCTCGCCCATCTCGATCCAGCCGTGGCGCTCGACGAGCGTGGTGACGATTTTTTCCAGCGTGACGCCGTGCAGCGGATCGCGCGGATGATGGGCGGGCGATGGCATAATCAGCGTGCGGCCTTGCGGTACATTTCCAGGCGACACTCGAACCCGCCGAGATCCACGGCCTGCCGCGACTCGAGTTTGAGCGAGCGTTCGGGACTTTCCATGCGGAAGGGATTTGTGAAGACGAGCCGTCCGCCCGGCGCGAGCAGCTTTGCCGCGGCGGTGAAAAGTTCGTCGAAGAGCCCGCGGAGATTCGGGATCGGAATGCGGCGGCCGAGGGGCGGATTCGAGATGATGAGCGTGAGGCTGCGCGGCGGCAGATCGAAATCGCGGAAGTCGCAGCGGACAAAACGCGCGCCGGCGAATCCCGGCTGCGCGGCGGAAAAATTCCGCTGCGCGATCGCGATGGCCTCCGCGCTGCGATCGGTGCCGAAGACTCGCGTCACGCCGCCGAGTAGCGCGCGCTCGATCAGCTCCAGGCCCGATCCGCAAAAAGGATCCCACACACTTTCATTTTCCTGCCGGCCCGCGAGTCGCGCCATGCACGCGGCGAGCGGCGGATGCGACGCGGCGGGCACATCATCGAGCCGCCATGCGTAGCGCGGGTCGGGCGAAAGGCGCGGGCGCAATTCCACCGAGTCGCCCCGCGCGCCGGGATGAATGTCGATCGCCCACGGCGCTTCGCGAGCATCGTTGAGGATTTCCGGGCAGAGCGCGTAGGCGCGATTTGCGACGAGGCGCACGGCGGCGCGCTGGTGGCCCTTCGCGACAAAATCGAGCCGGTAGCGGATCGCGCCCTCGGTGAGCGCCGTGAGCAGTCGGTGCGATTGCGCTGAGGCAATGATGGCGGCCAGCGACTCGATGCCCGCGGCGTCGTCCGTGGGTTTCGCGTGGCCGAGTACGAGGCCGAGCGTGCCGAAGCAGCGGAGCGCGAAAAGATCGCCGAGCGTGAATGCGGCCTTGGCAGCGACGGCGACGAGTCCCGGCTGCACTTCGAGCACGGGGAATTTTTCGTTCGCCTCCACTTCATCGCGCACGATGTTTTCCAATCCCTCACGCCCGCGCAAATGAATGCGCAGCCCCGCAAAATCCGGCACCGCGCGATCGAGCACGATGCGGCTGGGGCTCTGCGCGCGGGCGACGCTGGCCTTGACTTTCTGCTCCGTCTGCGCGCCGAGCTTGCTGGTGGTGCCGAGGATTTTCAGGGTCTCCTCGCCGCCGATTTTATCGAGCGTGCGGCCGACGAATTTTGTTTCGCGCTCGTTCGTGCCGGTGCGCAAGAGGGCGAGGAGTTCGGCTTCGTCGCCCGCGCTGGCGCCGATTTTCGGCAGCGCGGCCATGGCATAGCGGCGGATTTTTTCCTCGGGATCCTTCAGCAGGCCTCGCAGCCATTGCTTCACTTCCTCGCGCTGCGCGGCCGGGCCGGATTCGGGGAAAACGACGCCCACGGCGCGGATGACGGCGACATTTTCAAATCGCTCCCGCGCCGGCGCGCGATCGAAGCGCGGCACTTCCTGCGTCCACAATTCCTCCCACGGCACGGCGCGCAGTCGCTGGTAAAGTTCCTTGCCGGTGCGCGCGTTTTTCATGCGGCACTAGGCGCAGGACTTTCGCGTTGCGCAATTCGCGATATTCGCGCCGTGCGTTTCACACGTCCGCCGGGCGCCGGGTCGCGATGTATCGGCATGAGTCAGGAACTTCTCAACAAACGGATCGCGATCCTCGCCGCCGATGGATTCGAACAGGTGGAATTGGAAAAGCCGAAGCGCGCGCTCGAAGAGGCGGGCGCGACGGTGAGCATCGTTTCGCCGGCGGGCCTGAAAATCCAGGGGATGCATCACGCGGAAAAGGGCGATCAGTTTGATGTCGATATCCCGCTCGACGATGCGAACCCGGAGGAGTTCGACGCGCTCATGATTCCCGGCGGGCTGATGAATCCGGACACGCTGCGCTCGACGCCGGCTGCGCTGGATTTTACGCGCGCATTTTTCCACGCCGGAAAACCCGTGGCCGCGATTTGCCACGGCCCGTGGGTGCTGATCGATGCGGGCGTAATCGCCGGCCGGAAGCTGACGTCGTGGCCAGCGATCCAGAGCGATGTGAAGAACGCGGGCGGGAACTGGGTGGATGAGGAAGTGGTGGTGGACAACGGTCTCGTGACCAGTCGCAAGCCCGCGGATATTCAGGCGTTCAATCGCAAGATGATCGAGGAATTTGCGGAAGGCGTGCATCCGCGCACTGGCCGAAGGGCGCACGCAGCGTGAGTGCTTTTCCTGCGGGGAAAATGAGCGCGCCGGATGCTGGCTTGCGCCGAGTTTTGCCGCTGGCCTGCATTGTCTTCACGATGGTCCTGAGTGGCTGCGCGAGCAGGCTGGCCGCGAGTTTTGCAGAGGGAAAACCGGTCTTCGATCCGGGGAGATTTTTCCTCGGTCGCACGCATTCATGGGGCATCGTGGATTCGCCGTCGGGGGGGCCGAAGGAGATCATCAAGACCCGCACCGAAGGCCACTGGGTCGGCGATGTCTTCCATTTTGAGCAGGACATCGCGTTTGAAAAGCGGGAGGGCCAGCACCGTTCGTGGCAGATTCGGCGGCAGGATGCGCATCACTTTTCCGCGACCGGAACGGGCATCGTCGGCGAGGCGCGGGGCGAGGCGTATGGGAATGCGTTTCACCTGCAATTCACGATGGCGCTGGGGTCGGGAAATCCGCTGCTGCACGTCCACATGTCGCAGTGGATGTATCTGCAGCCGGATGGCCGGACGATGATCAACAGCGACACGATCACGAAGGCGGGGGTGATCGTCTCGCGGATCACGGAGCAATTTGTGAAAGACGATCGCTGATGCGCGCGCAGGCGACTGTGGGTGGACGCAGGGCGGGGGATCGGCCGTTCGGGAAATGGTGTTGATTCACCGGGACTGCTCGGACATTGAGGGTGCCCGCTATTTTCCAAACGCGGACTTTCTCCAACTCACCACACCCATCCGATGAAACCGAAGACTCCCGCCATTCTCTCCCTGATGATCGCCATCCCCGCCGTCGCGTGCGCCGCGGTGGATTTCGTGAAGGATGTGCAGCCGATTTTGGAATTCAACTGCGTGCGCTGCCACAATCCGAAGGCGACGGCGGTGGAGAAGGGCGACACGAGCGTGGAACTCGACACGAAGGCGAAGGCGATCCGCGGCAAGACGATCGTCCCGGGCGATGCGGCGAAGAGCAAGGCGTACACGACGACGGTGCTGGCGGACGACAATGACAAGCTGATGCCGCCGCTCGAGGAGATCAAAAAAGGATCGAGCGCACGGCTGACGACGGCGGAGGCGGAGACGCTGAAGACGTGGATCACCGAAGGCGCGCAATGGCCCGATGGCGTCACTTTGGTCGCCCGCAAAAAGGAAAAGGCGGCGGACGGCGCGGCGGAATCGCTCGTGGTCGCGGAGATCGCGAAGCGGATCGCGGAGACCTCGAAGGAGAAGGCGGAGTCCGAGATGAAGCCGTACAGCACGACGATTCCCGGCACGGATGTGAGCTTCGACATGGTGCCGATCGCGGGCGGGAAATTTAAGATGGGCAGCGCGGAAAATGAGAAGGGTCGCGCGGCGGACGAAGGGCCGGTGCATGAGGTGGAGATCGCGCCGTTCTGGATGGAGAAGTGCGAAGTGACGTGGAATGAATTCCAGCTCTTCATGTATCCCGAGGAGGAGAAAAAGGCGCGCGTGGCGAAGAATCTGAGCGTGGATCTGAACAAGCTCACCGACGCGGTCTCGCACCCGACGCAGCCGTACGTGGAGATGAGCTTCGGCATGGGCACGGATGGCTTCCCGGCGATCTCGATGACGCAGCACGCGGCGAACAAATACTGCCAGTGGCTGAGCGCGAAGACGGGCCACTTTTACCGCCTGCCGACCGAGGCTGAATGGGAATACGCGGCGCGTGCCGGGACGACGACGGCGTACTTTTGGGGCGATGATGCGGCGCCGATGAGCGAGTACTGCTGGTGGGGGAAGAACAGCGATTTCAAGTATCAGAAAGTCGGCAAGAAAAAGGCGAACCCGTGGGGACTGCACGACATCCTCGGCAACGTGGCGGAGTGGACGATCGATCAATACGACCCGGAGTTTTACAAAAAGCCGTCCGGGGCAAATCCCTGGAACAAGGCGACGAAGCCGTACCCGCACGCGGCGCGCGGCGGTTCGTGGGATGATGACGAGGCGGCAAAATTGCGCGTGGCAGCTCGCAAGGCGTCGTCGGCCGATTGGAAGCGCCAGGACCCGCAGCTTCCGAAGAGCATCTGGTATCACACCGATGCGCAGATGATCGGCTTCCGCATCGTGCGCCCGCTGAAAGTTCCGACGCCCGTGGAGATGCAGGCGTACTGGAACAGCGGCGTGGAGAAGGATGACGCGCGGATGAACAAGGCGGAGTAGCCGCCGGTCACTGCCTCTGCGTCACCTTCACGTTGCGCAGGCGCAATTTTGCGCCGCTGACGGCGAACCACCAGCGGGCTTTTTCCGTGGTGAGTGTGGGGTGCTGGCCTTGGATCTCCTTTCCGTCCACGCGGGCGGCCATGCGATCGCCAGACCATTCGAGGCGGACGGAAACCCACTGGCCGGGTTTTAAGTCGAGCGCGGTTTCGGCGAGAGTCCCGCCGGGTTGCTTGCCTTTGATTTCCGTGGAGTCCTCGGAGAGCTTCGCGCTTTTTGCGGTGATGACGAGGCGGCCGACGTGTTTCGCGGCGGAGTCGTTGCCGACGATGAACGCCTTCGCGCCGTCGAACTGGAACTCGCATTCGACGATCGCACTTTGCATCGGCACGAGGTGCCAGAGCACGGCGGCGTGCTTGTTTTCCGGCAGTTCGGAGACGGTGAGCGCGCCGTCCTGCACCTGCCACGAGCCGTGCTTCACGATCCACTCCGGGCCGAAGGGCGCGCACGGCACGGTGGCGGGAAGGGCGTGCGCGAGGTCGGGCTGCGCGACGATTTTTCCGGGCTGGACGAGGGGCGGCTTTTCTTCCGCGAGGACGGCCACGGAGAAGAGCGCGAAGACGGAGAGGAGGATATTCATGGGGCGGACTCGACCACAAAGGCGGAATGGCGGCAACGGGATTGGCCGCGCGCGCGTGACGCGGAAAAAAACCGAAGGCTTGCAGCGGGGCCGATCGCGGATTCTCTTTCCGGCCCGCAAAAATGTATGCTGGCTGAAATCATTCTTTCCACCGCGCTGGTCGCGTCCATCGCGTGGAATGTGCTGGCCGCGCGATGGCACCGGCGGCAGGTCGCGGAGTTGCTGCGGGCGAAAGTGAAGGTTCAGACGGAGGAACGGCGCGTGTTCGATTTTCTGCACGGCATCGGCGAGGCGCTGAAGGATGACTCCCACGCGGCGGATCTCGACGGGATGATCGTGGAGGGCGCGCTGCGCATCCTGGAGGCGGATGGCGGCACCCTTTATCTGATGAACAAAACGGGCACGGTGCTGCAGCCGACGTATGCCTCGAAGGGCTCGCCGCCCTTCGTGGATCTCCCGAATCAAATCGGCTCGACGACGACTTCGCTGAATGCGCAGATCCGCCTGCAGGCGGTGAAGGTGGGCGAGGGGCTCGTCGGCGGCGCGATGTCGGACGATGCGGCGCTCTCGCTGCTGCCGTCGGACATGCGGCTGGAGCGGCTGATGACGTACGGGGTGAATTCGGCATTCATCGCGCCGCTGAAGTACGCCGGGAAAAGTCTCGGGGTGCTCGCGCTCGCGCGGTCGGGAAAAAGTGATCCCTTCGGACCCGAACACTTCAGCACGTTCAAGGCGCTCGCGGAGCAGTCGGCGTTTTCGCTGTTCGATGCGTTCCTGCACAAGGAGGCGACGGAAAAACTGCAGATCGAAAAGGACCTGAACATCGCGAACGAGGTGCAGCGCATCCTGCTGCCGAGCGAATCGCCGGTGGTCGAGGGCTTCGAGATCGCGGGCACGAACCTGCCGGCGCGGTACGTGAGCGGCGACTATTTTGACTACATCCCGCTCGATGCGGATCGCTGCGGCATTGTGATCGCGGATGTCTCCGGAAAGGGAATCCCCGCGGCGCTGCTGATGGCGATGACGCGCACGGCGCTGCGGCTGCTGGCGACTGGCGGCATGAAGCCAGCCGAGGTGATCCATGCGCTGAATGCGCAACTTTACCCGGACATCCGCGAGGACATGTTCATCTCGCTGGCGTACGTGGTGATCGATCGGCGGAGCGATCAGATCGTCCTCGTGCGCGCAGGGCACGATGCGCCGCTCGTGTATCGCGCGGCGGACAAAAGTGTGACGCGCGTGAACCCGCCGGGGATGGCGGTGGGAATTGACAGCGGGGGCGCATTCAATAGGGTGACGAACGATTTTTCCCTGGCCCTCGAGCCCGGCGATTGCCTGGTCCTTTACACGGATGGCGTCTCCGAGGCGCAAGACGGGAACGGGGAGGAATTCGGGTTGGAAGCGATGATTCGCTCTGTCCAGGCGAGCGCTTCCGAAGGCGCTGCCGGCATTGTGCAGCGCGTCACCAGTGACGTGAAGGCCTTCATCGGCGACCAGCCGCCGCACGACGACATCACCCTGATCACCATCTTGAAAAAATGAGCACACCAAACGTGGACACCGAAAATCCCGAATCCGCCGCGCCGAACGACGGCGAGGACGCGCAGGCGGCGGAGATCGCCAAATGGAAGGACGCGGCGCTGCGGGCGCAGGCGGAACTCGACAACTATCGCAAGCGCGTGGCCCGGGAGCGCGATGAGGATTACAAGCGCGCGCAGGCCGTGGTGCTCGAGCGGTTGCTGCCGGTGCTGGATAATTTTGAGTTCGGCATGATGGAAGTGCGCAAGGGCGACCCGAAGTCGCCGATCGCGGTCGGCATGGAAATGATCGAGCGGCAGTTGAAGGAATTCATGACGTCGAGCGGCGTGGAGGCGATCGATGCGGTGGGTGCAAAATTTGATCCGAATCTGCACGAGGCTGTGAGCCAGGAGGAGGACGCGACGACGCCGGAGGGGAGTGTGGTCCGGCAGTTGCGCCGCGGCTTCCGTCTGCGTGACCGGCTGCTGCGCGCGGCGATGGTCGTGGTGAGCAAAGGTGCGCCGGCGGCGTAGCCGTCCATCATCGCATGTCCAAAAAACGCGACTACTACGAAGTCCTCGGCGTGGCCAAAGGCACGCCCGCGGAGGAAATCAAAAAGGCCTACCGCAAGCTCGCGGTGAAACTGCACCCGGACAAAAATCCCGGCGACAAAAGTGCGGAGGATAATTTCAAGGAACTTGGCGAGGCGTACGAGGCGCTGTCCGATCCCGACAAGCGCGCGGCGTACGACCGGTACGGGCACGCGGCGTTTGCGCAGGGAGGCGGCGCGGCGCGCGGAGGCGCGGGCTTTCACGATCCGTTCGATATTTTCCGCGAAGTTTTCGGCGGTGCGGGCGGCGGCGGTGGTGGCGGAATTTTTGAGCAGTTCTTCGGCGGGGGCGCCGGCGGCGGGAAGCAGGATCGCGAGAGCCGCCAGCGCGGGAGCGATCTGCGTTACGACATGCAGATTACGCTCGAAGAGGCGGCGTTCGGCGCGGAGAAGGAAATCGAAGTTTCCAAGCTGAGCGCGTGCGGCGTGTGCGCGGGCACGGGCGCGGAAAAAGGCTCGCGCGTCGTGACGTGCCACACCTGCGGCGGTCGCGGGCAGGTGGTGAGTTCACGCGGTTTTTTCCAAGTCTCGCAGACCTGCCCGAAGTGCCGGGGCACCGGGCAGACCGTGGAAAAGCCCTGCCCGCAGTGCCACGGCGAGGGCCGTTCGGAGCAGGGCACCAAGATCAAATTAAAAATCCCCGCGGGCATCGAGGACGGCTCGCGGCTGCGCAGCACGGGGAACGGCGAAGCCGGCGTGCGCGGCGGGCAGAACGGCGATCTCTACGTCGTCATCCACGTGAAGGAGCACGAGATTTTCGAGCGCGAGGAATCCAATCTTTTCTGCGACCTGCCGATCAGCTTCGCGATGGCGACGCTCGGCGGCGAACTTTCCGTGCCGACGCTGCACGGCGAGGCGTCGTTGAAAATTCCCGCCGGCACGCAGAGCGGCACGACCTTTAAAATCCGAGGCAAGGGCATGCCGGAACTCGGCGGCGGCGGCACGATGGGCGATCTGAACGTGCGCACGGTGATCGCGGTGCCGAAAAAACTCACCGCCGAGCAGAAGCAGAAGCTGCAGGAATTTGCGGAACTCCTCGGCGACGAAGTGCCGCCGCCGCACAAAAGTTTCTTTGAGCGCGCGCGCGAATTTTTCCACTAGCCATGCCGCGCTTTCACATCCCGGCGACCGCGTGGAATCCGGACCGGCTCGCGCTGAGCGCCGACGAAAGCCATCACGCCTTCGATGTGCTGCGCATGAAAATCGGCGAGCGCGCGACGGTGTTTGACGGCGCTGGGACGGAAGCGGAAGTCGAACTCGCGAAGCGCACGAAGGAAGGCACGGAATTGAGGCGGCTCTCGCTGCACAAGGCGGTGCCGCTGCCGTGCCGCATCACGCTCGCGCAGGCGATACCGAAGGGGAAGAACATGGAGTTGATCATCGAGAAGGCGACCGAGCTCGGCGTTGCGGAAATCGCGCCGCTGATGAGCGAGCGCACGGTCGTGCGCGGCTCGGAGGAGGACCACATTCGGAAGCAGGCGAAATGGCAGCGTGTCGCCGTCGAGGCGTGCAAGCAGTGCGGACAAAACTTTCTGCCGCGGGTCGCGCCGCCCTGCACGCCGCGCGCCTTTTTTGAGCGGAACGCGCGCTTTGATCTGATGCTCATCGGGTCGCTGCAGAGTGACACGCGGACGTTCAAGCAAGTGATCGCCGAGCATGGCGCGAAGCCGCCGCGCAGCGTGCTCATCGTCATCGGGCCGGAGGGCGATTTCACTCCCGCGGAAGTCGCGCTGGCGAAGAGCCACGGCTGCCGGCCAATCACGCTCGGGCCGATCATTTTGCGCACGGAGACGGCGGCAATTTACTGCGTGAGCGTGCTGAATCACGAGCTGCAAACCGCCCGGTGACGAAGCCGATGAAAACCGTCCTCGAGGTGATCACGGCGACGACGGATTACTTTCAAAAAAGCGGCATCGAGAGTCCGCGCCTGAACATCGAGCACCTGCTCGCGCACGTGACGGGCAAAAAGCGGATGGACCTCTACTTGGAATTCGACCGCACGCTCGGCGAGGCGGAACTCGCGCCGCTCCGCGATCTCGTGCGCCGCCGTGCGCAGCGCGAACCGCTCCAGCACTTGCTCGGCACCGTCGAGTTTCTCGGCCTCACTTTGAAATGCGACGCGCGCGCGCTGATCCCGCGGCCCGAGACGGAGCAGCTTTGCGAGGTGCTCGCCGCGGAGGCGGGAGCGGCGGATTGCACTTGGAAAAACGGACGCATCGCGGATGTCGGCACCGGCAGCGGATGCATCGCACTCGCGCTCGCTGCGAAACTTCCGGACGCACAGGTAACCGGCCTCGACGCCTCGGACGATGCGCTCGCGCTCGCGCGCGAAAATGCCGCGCTCACCGGACTCTCGTCGCGCGTCACTTTCACGAAAAGCGATCTGCTCGCCGCCGCGGACGGCCCGCTCGATCTCATCGTCGCGAATCTTCCCTACATTCCATCGGCGGAACTTTCCGCGCTCCAGCCCGAGGTGCAGCGCGATCCCGCTGCGGCGCTCGATGGCGGTGCGGACGGTCTTGCGATCATCCGCCGCCTTCTGCCCGAGGCCGCCGCAAAGCTCCGCGCCGGCGGCGTGCTCGCGCTGGAGGTCGGCCTCGATCAGGCGAATGTGCTCGCGGCGGAATTTCCCGCGCACGGTTTTGCCCGGACGCGAATCCTGAAAGATCACCAGGGTCGCGACCGTTTCCTCTTCACCACTCATGGATAAAATTCTCGTTCACGGCGGCCACAAGCTCAACGGCTCCGTCCGCATCTCCGGCAGCAAAAACAGCGCGCTGCCGATTCTCGCGGCGACGCTGCTCACGAAGGAACCCTGCACGATCTACAACGTGCCCGACCTCTCAGACATTCACTACATGCTGCAAATCCTCTCGCACCTCGGCGCGCAAGTGGAGCGGGCGAGCGGCACCGTGTGCGTCGAGGCGGAGAAGATCAAATCCGAGGCGCCGTACGAGATCGTGCGAAAAATGCGCGCCTCGGTGTGCGTCCTCGGCCCGCTCCTGGGCCGGCAGAAGGAGGCCGTCGTCTCGCTGCCCGGCGGCTGCGTGATCGGCGACCGGCCGATCGATCTTCATCTCAAGGGCTTCGAGGCGCTCGGCGCGGTGAACCGCATCGAGCACGGCAACGTGAAGGTCTTCGCCAGTGAGCTTCGCGGTGCGACAATGAATCTCCGCGGAAAACAGGGGCCGACTGTCCTCGGCACGGACAACGTGATGATGGCCGCCGTGCTGGCCGAGGGCACGACGATCATTCAGAGCGCCGCCGCCGAACCGGAGGTCGTGGACCTCGCAAATTTCCTGAACAAGATGGGCGCGAAGATCACCGGCGCGGGCACACGCTGCATCGAGATCGAAGGCGTGAAGGAGCTTCACGGCGCGGAGCACAGCGTCATCCCTGATCGCATCGAGGCCGGCACGTATCTCGTCGCCGGCGCGATGATGGGCGGCGAAGTGCGGCTGACGCGCGTCATCCCGGAGCACCTCGGCACCGTGATCGCCGCGGTGCGCGAGAGCGGTTATTCGATGGATGTCACCGCGGACGCGATCGTGGTGCGCGGCAATGGAAACGCGAAACCGCTGAGCCTGACGACCGAGCCGTATCCGGGATTCCCGACGGACATGCAGGCGCAAATGTGCGCGCTGCTTTGCCGCACGAGCGGGATCAGTGCGATCAGCGAGACCGTTTTCCCGCAGCGCTACATGCACATCAGCGAACTCAAACGCATGGGCGCGGAGATCTCGCTCGACGGCCACATTGCGACCATCACCGGCGTCGCCGGTCTGAGCGGCGCTCCCGTGATGGCGAGTGATCTGCGCGCCAGCGCTGCGCTCGTCCTCGCCGGCTTGCAGGCGGATGGCATCACGGAAGTGAGCCGCGTTTATCACATCGATCGCGGCTACGAATCCATCGATGAAAAGCTCAACGCCCTCGGCGCGCGAATCGAGCGGATGAAAGGTTAGCCGGCGCAAACTCCGTGACGTTCCGTGTGCGATATTTTCGATCGCATACAGCCAAATCCATGCCGGCTCCGATTCCTTCCCGCATGAAACCCATCTCCACATTGTTCCTCGTCGTCGCAGCCCTCGCCTTCGCATCCTGCGCGCATCACGATTCCACCACGCAGACTTCGCAGACCACGACGCGCAGCAGCTACAGCAAGTAGGCTGATTTTTATGGGCGATCCCTCACCGAAAAACAGGCGGAAGCTCGAAGAGCGAAAGCACGGCGAGCATGTGAAGAAAGAGGATGAGAAGCACCACAATGCGGAGGTGCAGCACCATTCGCCGCATCATCCGGAACATCCCGCCGCGGCCAAGTCCGACGACGAGCCGGCTTCGGACGAGGCATAACCAGGGCCCTACTCGCGCCATTTCACTGTGTTTAATCCATTTCAAAGTGCTGCCCTTTTCCTCGCTGCGGCGTGCTGTTTCACCGGCTGCGACACGGTCGGACTGCAGCGGCCTCGCGGTGGGAAGACTTCGATCCTGATCACTTTGCATGAGCAGCGTGCCTATCTGCGGCAGGGGGGCGCGGTGGTCTCGGAAGCCTCGATTTCCACGGGCCGCGAGGGACACTCGACCCCCACGGGGAGTTTTCTCGTCATCCGCAAAGACATCGATCACCGCTCGGGTCTTTACGGCGATTACGTGGATGCGCGCGGCAGCGTCGTGAAACCCAACGTGGACACGCGAAAAGATTCCGCGCCGGCGGGCTCCCACTATCTCGGCGCATCCATGCCGTACTTCGTCGAGTTCCATCCGGGCTTCGGCCTCCACGAGGGCAATCGGCCGGGCCATCCCGCTTCGCACGGCTGCGTGCGTTTGTCGCGCTGGAAGGCGCGGCAATTCTTCGAGGCGAGCAAGATCGGCACGCCGGTGACGGTCCGGCCGTGATGCAGTTGGAAATGCGAAGGCATTTCCCTCGGCGCGGCGGAGAGTGATGCGGGGACTTGCGATCGGACGGCTGCTCCCGGCCGTGAACAGTCGGCGTGCCATCCGGCAGGCCATTCGCGCGCTTTCCATTTGCCAAAAAAGTCGGGGCGCGATAAGCCGCGCTCCCCAATCCCGACGACCCATCTCATGGCCAAGAACGCATACCACCCCTCCATCGAAGGCGCTCAGCATGGCGCAAAGCCGCTCGACCAATTTCTCGACTATGCCAAGGCCGCGGGCGCGACTGGCGCGCAGCCGAGCAACTACATGCTGAACGGCGAAAAGGGGCTGAAGAAGGCGAAGGACATCCGCGCGGTGTTCGACAGCCGGGAGATGCGGCTCGATGGCATTTCGGCGCACTGTCCGTTCTGGGTTCACACTTCGATCTGGACTGGGACGAAGAGCGGCAATCCTTTCATCGCGCCCGATGTGGCGAAGCTTTCGCCGGAGAAGATCGAAAAGTGGCACGAGACATATTTGCTGAAGCTCATGGATCTCGCGGCAGAACTCGGGGTGAAATCGCTGCCGATGTTCTGGGGCGTGGCGTTCGGCTGGGAACTCGCGACGGGATATCCGTGGGGATTTTGGGCGGGACCGGATCCCACGGCGAAGAGCGGCAATTTCGATCTGCTCGCGGAGGGCAAGGAACGCTTTGTGAAAAAGACGCAGAAGCTGCGCGACCATGCGCGCAAGCTCGGCATTTTCCTCTGCCATGAAATCCATCCCGGCACGGCGGCGAGCACGGCGGATGATTTCAACATGCTCGTGGAAATCTGCGACGGCGACAAGGTGCTCGGCGTGAATGCGGACCCGTCGCACTGCTGGGAGGGCGAGGATTGGGAGACGCGCTTTTTGAAAGTCGGCCCGCGCATCTATGCGGCGCACATCAAGAATTTCACCGTCCGCCGCGGGCTGCCGCTGCGCACGATGGAGGGGAATTGGCCGAAGCGCGCGATGCAGTTTACCGACCTCGGAAGCGGCGATCTGAACATGCAGCGCTACGCGGAACTGCTGCTGTACGTCGGCTACCAGAATCGGTACTGCAAGTTGCACGGCACGACGTCCGCACCGCTCGTCGTCGAGGCTGAAAGTGCGCACAAGGATCTCGATTTCTGCTCGGCGGACGGCATTCGCTACGTGAAGGAAAACCTGTGCTGGCCGCAGGCGGCGGGGAGTTTCGAGGCAGGGATGGGAGCGTAGGGCACAGAGCGCCAAGGTGGATTGAACGGCCGGGACTCTCGCGCCGAGTGCCTTTTCGCAGCCACTGAGCGGGAGTCTGCGGACAACGTCGCGACGACGGGTCATCGGCTTCGCTTGCTGGCGAACGGCATTCGTGCGGCGTGGAATAATTTCACCGCGCGGACGACATCCGAAAGCCGCTGGAGCTGGTCCGGATCGGGATGCGCGTCGCAAATTCGCTGCGGCCTGAGCGAGCATGTCGTCATCAGCGTGATCGCCCGGGCAACAAAAAGGGCTGCCGTTATTGCGGCAGCCCTTTTGTTGGGGATTTTTGGTTCGCTCGGTTCGCTTAGGCGGTCGCGTCGGCGGAAACCGGTGCGTCGGTGCCTTCCGGTGCGAAGCTGACGAGCTTGATTTCCTTGTGCGTCGGGAAACCGCTGCCGGCGGGGATGAGGTGGCCCATGATGACGTTTTCCTTGAACCCGCGCAGGATGTCTGTGCGGCCAAGCGTGGCGGCGTCGGTGAGGACGCGTGTCGTGTCCTGGAAGCTCGCGGCGGAGATGAAGCTGTCCGTTTCGAGCGACGCCTTGGTGATGCCGAGCAGCACCGGAACGCCTTCGGCAGGCTTGCCGCCCTTGTCGGCGACCTTCTTGTTTTCGTCGGCGAAGGTGAGCTTGTCCACCTGGTCGCCCCAGAGGAGCGGCGTGTCGCCGGGGTCGGTGATCTTCACTTTGCGCAGCATCTGGCGGACGATGATCTCGATGTGCTTGTCCGCGATTTCCACGCCTTGGAGGCGATAGACTTCCTGCACTTCGTTGACCATGTGCTCTTGTAGCACGACGGGGCCGAGCACATCCAGGATGTCGTGCGGAGGCACGGGGCCTTCGGTGAGCTGCTGGCCTTTCTTCACGATGTCGCCGGTGTAAACGATGATGTTGCGGCCCTGCGGGACGAGGTGCTCTTCTTCCACGCCATCTTCGTCGCGGACGATGATCTTGCGCTTGGCGCGGACGAGGCCGGCGATTTCGACGGCGCCGTCGATGCGGCTGATCTCGCAGGAGTCTTTCGGACGGCGGGCTTCAAAGAGCTCGGCTACGCGCGGCAGACCGCCGGTGATGTCCTTGGTCTTGGCCATCTTGCGGGGCGTCTTCGCGAGGAGCGTGCCGCCGGGGACTTTCTTGCCTTCGGCGACGGCAATGTGGGCCCCTGCAGGAATCGCGTAGCTGGCGATGACCTTCTTGTCCTCGCCTTCGATGACGATGGACGGATGGAGGTCTTCCTTGTGCTCAATGACGACCATGCCCATGACGCCGGTGGACTTGTCCTCCTCTTTTTTCACGGTGACGCCTTGGATCATGTCCTTGAAGACAACCTTGCCCGCCTTGTCGGTGAGAATCGGGACGTTGTACGGATCCCACTCGACGAATGCCTCGCCTTTCTTCACGTGGCCGCCATCGGGAATCGCGATGACGGAACCGAGCACGATGTTGTGGCGCTCAAGTTCGCGGTTGTCCTTGCTGCTGATCGTGATGTAGCCGTTTTTGTTCAGCGCGATCCACTTGTCGTCAGTGCTGTGGACGGTGCGCAGCTCGTGGTAGGCGATGGTGCCGTCGTTCTTCGCCTTGATGATCGGCTGCTTGAACGTCTGCGTCGCCACGCCACCGACGTGGAACGTACGCATGGTGAGCTGCGTGCCGGGTTCGCCGATGGACTGCGCGGCGATGATGCCGACGGCTTCGCCGAGCTTCACGAGCTGGCCGGTCGCGTGCTGGCGGCCGTAGCATTTTTTGCAGACGCCGCGGCCGGATTCGCATGTGAGCACAGAGCGGATCTTCATGCTCTCGTGGCCGATGGCGTCGAGGGCAAAGGCGGTAGTGTCCTCGATCATCTGATCCTTCTTCACGATGTTCTTGCCGGTGACGGGATCCTTCACGCTCTCGGCGCTGACGCGGCCGATGATGCGCGTGCTGAGCGGGACGACTTCTTCGTCACCGTCGTAAATCGAGCGGACGATGATGCCCTGCGAAGTGCCGCAGTCGTCGCCGACGATGATGACGTCCTGCGCGCAGTCCACGAGCTTGCGGGTGAGATAGCCGGAGTCGGCCGTCTTCAGCGCGGTGTCGGCGAGACCCTTGCGGGCACCGTGCGTGGAAATGAAGTACTGGAGCACCGTGAGGCCTTCGCGGAAGTTCGCGGTGATCGGCGTCTCAATGATCGAGCCGTCGGGCTTGGCCATGAGGCCGCGCATGCCGCCGAGCTGGTTCACCTGCGTGCGGTTGCCGCGCGCGCCGGAGTCCACCATGAGATACACGGGGTTGATTTCCTTGCGGCCCTCATTGTGCATGAGGGTGCGGAACATGACGTCCGAGATCGCGTTGTTCGCCTGCGTCCACGTGTCGATGACTTTGTTGTGGCGCTCACCGTCGGTGATGATTCCGCGGCGGTATTGCTTGTCGATTTCCGCGACGCCCTTGAGCGCGTGGTCGAGGCTCTTCTGCTTCTCCTCGGGAATGATCATGTCCTTGATCCCGACGGACACGCCGGCGCGCATCGCCCAGTGGAAGCCGAGTTCCTTGAGCTGGTCGAGCATGTCCACGGTGGCCTGCTGGCCTGCGACGTGGTGCGTCTTGGAGATGAGTTCGGAGAGCTGCTTTTTCGGGCAGGCCTTGTTCAGGAAGCCGACGCCTTCGGGCCAGATTTGATTGAAGATGACGCGACCGACGGTGGTTTCGATCACGCGCTTTTCCGGATCGCCGAAGACGGTCTTTTTGCCGAAGTCGGGATTTTTGAACCGGATGCGATCGAGGACTTTCACCTTGTGCTCCGCCATCGCGAATTCCACTTCGGTGCGGACTGCGAACAGCGGGAGACGCTCGGTGTCCTTCTTCGGATTGCGCGGCTCCTGCGTGAGGTAGTAGCAGCCGAGCACGATGTCCTGCGACGGCGTGGTGATCGGCTTGCCGCTCGCGGGCGAGAAGAGGTTGTTCGGCGCGAGCATGAGCAGGCGCGCTTCCATTTGTGCCTCGACGGAAAGCGGGACGTGGACGGCCATCTGGTCGCCGTCGAAGTCCGCGTTGTACGCGGTGCAGACGAGCGGATGGACGCGGATGGCTTCGCCTTCGATGAGGATCGGCTCGAACGCCTGGATGGACAGACGATGCAGGGTGGGGGCGCGGTTCAGGAGAACCGGGTGGCCCTTCGTGACCTCCTCGAGGATGTCCCAGACTTCGGGCGTCTGCTTTTCGATCATCTTCTTCGCGCTGCGGACGGTGTGGACGTAGCCACGCTCTTTCAGCACGCGAATGATGAACGGCTCGAACAGCACGAGCGCCATTTTCTTCGGCAGGCCGCACTGGTGGAGCTTGAGTTCGGGACCGATGACGATGACGGAACGGCCCGAGTAATCCACGCGCTTGCCGAGCAGGTTCTGACGGAAACGGCCGGACTTGCCCTTGAGCATGTCGGACATGGATTTCAGCGCGCGGTTGCCCGCGCCGGTGACGGCGCGGCCATGGCGGCCATTGTCAAAGAGCGCGTCCACGGCTTCCTGGAGCATCCGCTTTTCATTGCGGATGATGACCTCGGGCGTCTTGAGCTGGAGCAGGTTTTTCAACCGGTTGTTGCGGTTGATCACGCGGCGATAGAGATCGTTCAGATCGGAGGTCGCGAAACGTCCGCCTTCGAGCGGCACGAGCGGGCGCAGGTCCGGCGGGATGACGGGGAGTACGTCGAGCACCATCCACTCGGGGCGGGTGTTCGAGTTCAGGAAGCCCTGCGAGAGCTTCAGGCGCTTGGCGATCTTCTTGCGGTTCTGTTTGGATTTCGTCGCGCCCATCTGCTCCTCGAGCTCGACTCCGAGTTTAGCGAGATCGGTCAGCGCGAGGAGATCGCGCACGGCTTCGCCGCCGACGCCGGCGCGGAAGCTGTCCTCGCCGTACTGTTCGAGCGCCTCGCGGTACTCGGTCTCGGTGAGGAGTTGGCCCTGCGTGAGCGGCGTGCTGCCGGGATCGATCACGAGGTAGTCCTCATAGTAGATCACTCGCTCGAGCTGGCGGCTGCTCATGTCGAGCATGAGGCCGATGCGCGAAGGCATGCATTTGTAGAACCAAATGTGCGTGACCGGCACGGCGAGTTCGATGTGGCCCATGCGTTCGCGGCGCACGCGGCTGAGCGTCACTTCGACGCCGCAGCGATCGCAGATGACGCCCTTGTGCTTGATGCGCTTGTATTTTCCGCACGAGCACTCCCAGTCCCGCGTGGGGCCGAAGATGCGCTCGCAGAAAAGGCCGCCCTTTTCCGGCTTGAACGTGCGGTAGTTGATCGTCTCAGGGTTTTTGATTTCGCCCTTGGACCACGACCGGATCGAGTCGGGAGACGCGACGGTAATGGTTACGGAGTTGAAGTCGGAGGCGGGGATGTGCTGTTGCTCGCCGCCGAGGATGTCACGAAGAATGTCGCTCATGGTGTGTTTGTCCTTTGAGGTTTTTTGGAATGTGGATGTCCGCGATTAGAGGATGCCCTCGATTTACAGGATGCCTTCGGCAAGGCCTGCGACGGCGCTCTTGCGCCCGACTTTTACGTCGAGGCAAAGCGACTGCATTTCCTTGATGAGCACGTTGAACGATTCGGGTGTGCCGGCTTCGAGCGAACTGTCGCCCTTAACGATGGCCTCGTAGATTTTTGTGCGGCCCTGCACGTCGTCGGATTTGACGGTGAGCAGTTCCTGCAGCGTGTAGGCCGCGCCGTAGGCTTCGAGCGCCCACACTTCCATCTCTCCGAAACGCTGGCCGCCGTACTGCGCCTTGCCGCCCAGCGGTTGCTGGGTGACGAGCGAGTATGGGCCGACGGCACGGGCGTGGATTTTGTCCGCAACCAAGTGGCCGAGCTTCAGCATGTAGATGATGCCGACGACGATCCTCTGGTCGAAGGGTTCTCCGGTCCGACCGTCATAGACAGTCGATTTGCCATTGGGTTTTTTGTCCTTTTCGTCGTGATTGGCCAGCCACTCGTAGCCCGGAACTTTGCTGGCTTTCTCCATGAAGCCCCAGATCTGCTCCTCCTTGATGCCGTCGAAGACCGGCGTGGCGACCTTGAAGCCGAGCGCTTTTGCGGCGACGCCGAGATGCGTTTCGAGCACCTGGCCGACGTTCATGCGCGAAGGCACGCCGAGCGGGTTCAGGCAGATGTCCACCGGGGTTCCGTCCGCGAGGAACGGCATGTCTTCCTCGGGCACGATCTTCGCGACCACGCCCTTGTTGCCGTGGCGGCCTGCCATCTTGTCGCCGACGGAAAGCTTGCGCTTGCTCGCGACGTACACCGTCACCTGTTTGATGATGCCGGGGTCCACGTCATCACCAGATTCGATGGAGTCCATCTTGCGCTCCTTGTCGAGTTCCAGCTCGGCAAACTTGTGCTCAAACTGGCCGATGATCTCGCGGATCTTGTTGCGGATCGGCGAGGGATCAATGTCCACGTGATCATAGACGCCCGCCAATTTGCGCAGCAGCGTCTTCGTGATCTTGCGGTTCGCGGGGATGATAATTTCGCCGGTCTGCGCATTCACCACGTCGAGCGGGATTTTCTCGCCGAGCAGGATGTTGGAAAGTGCTTCCGTGAGCTGCTCGTGGAGTTCCTCTTTTTTCTTGAGGTATTCGTCCTCAATGGTCTTGCCCTGCTTTTTCGCCTCGATGGGCGAGAGCTTCAGGCGCGTGATTTCCTTCCGCGACGAAACTTTCACGTCCATGACGATGCCGTACGTGCCGGAGGGCACGGTGAGCGAGGTGTCCTTCACGTCCGCGGCCTTCTCGCCGAAGATGGCGCGCAGGAGGCGCTCCTCGGGGGCGAGTTCGGTCTCGGATTTCGGCGTGATTTTTCCGCAGAGGATGTCGCCGGGTTTCACTTCAGCGCCGACGCGGATGACGCCGTCGGGTCCGAGATGCATGAGCGCTTCCTCGGAGACGTTCGGAATGTCGCGCGTGATTTCCTCGGGACCGAGCTTCGTGTCGCGTGCGCCGATCTCGAAGTCATCAATGTGGATGGACGTGTAAACGTCGTCCTTCACGATGCGCTTGGAGATGACGATGGCGTCCTCGAAGTTGTAGCCGTTCCAAGGCATGAACGCGACGAGCACGTTCTTGCCAAGGGCGAGTTCGCCCTGCTCCGTGTTCGGGCCGTCGGCAATGACCGCGCCTTTTTTCACGTGCTGGCCTTTGTGGACGATCGGCTTCTGATTGATGCACGTGCTCGCATTCGAGCGCATGAATTTCCGGAGCTCGTAAACTTGCACGCCGTTCTCGGGATCGTGCTTGAGCTTCTTCGTGTTCGGCATTTCGCCGTCCTCGGTGAGGATGATCTGATCGGCGGTGACACTGGCAACCTTGCCTGCGGCTTCCGCGAGGATCACGGCCTTCGAGTCGCGCGCCACTTTTCCCTCGATGCCGGTGCCGATGATCGGCGACTCCGAGATGAGGAGAGGCACGCCCTGGCGCTGCATGTTCGAGCCCATGAGTGCGCGGTTCGCGTCATCGTGTTCGAGGAAGGGGATGAGCCCTGCCGCGACCGAGACGAGCTGCTTCGGCGAGATGTCCATGTAGTCCACCTTCTCCGGCTCGACTTCGATGAAGTCGCCACGGTTGCGGACGCTGACTTTTTCTTCGAGCAGCTTGCCGCTGTCGTTCATCTTCGCGTTCGCCTGAGCGACCACGAAGTGCTCCTCCTGATCGCCCGTGAGGAAATCAATCTGGTCGGTCACCTTGCCGTTCGTGACCTTGCGGTACGGCGTTTCGATAAAACCGAAATCATTGATCCGCGCATACGTGCTCATCGAGGCGATGAGGCCGATGTTCGGGCCTTCCGGCGTCTCGATGGGGCAGATGCGGCCGTAGTGCGAAGGATGCACGTCGCGGACTTCGAAGCCTGCGCGGTCGCGCGAGAGACCTCCCGGCCCGAGGGCGGACAGACGGCGCTTGTGCGTGAGTTCGCTCAGCGGGTTCGTCTGATCCATGAACTGCGAGAGCTGCGAGCGGCCGAAGAAATCGCGGATGACCGCGCTCAGCGCCTTCGGATTGATCAGCTTCTGCGGCGTCATGATTTCAACATTGGCGTCGAAAAGGGTCATGCGCTCCTTCACCAGACGCTCCGTGCGGGCGAGGCCGACGCGGCACTGGTTGGCTAGGAGTTCGCCCACGGTCCGCACGCGACGGCTGCCGAGATGATCGATGTCATCCAGCATGCCTTCGCCGGAGCGCAGGCCGATGATGTAGCGGATCGCCGCGACGAAATCCACCTTCGTCACCGTGCGCTCCTCGAGCTTCACCTCGGTGCCGAGTTTGACGTTGATCTTGTGGCGTCCGACGCGCGAGAGATCATACTTTTTCGGGTCGAAAAAGAGACGCTTCAGCAGTGCGCGGGCGTTCGGAATGGTCGGCGGATCGCCAGGGCGGAGGCGGCGGTAGATGTCCTTCAGCGCCTCTTCCTCGTCGTGCGCGGGATCCTTTTTCAGCGATTTGATGACGCTGTCGTCCTTCGTGATGTCCACGACTTTCACGCTCTTGACTCCGAGCGCGATCACCTGGCGGATGGTCGCCTTCGTCAGCGGTTCAAAGGCGCGGGCCAGCGTGACCTCGCCGTCCTTGATGTCGGCGGTGAGCACCTTCGTGGCGAGTGCCTCGTCCTCGAGGTTCTCGTTCAGCTTCAGATCCTCGATTTTGTAGAAGAGCTTGAGAATGTCCTCGTCGCCACCGTAGCCGAGCGCGCGGAGGAAAGTGGTCGCGAGAATCTTGCGACGGCGCTTGCGTCGGTCGAGGTACGCGTAAAGCAGATCGTTCGTGTCGTATTGGAATTCCACCCACGAACCGCGATCGGGGATGATGCGGAAGCTGAAGAGCACCTTGCCATTCAAATGGATCGAGCTCTCGAAGCAGATGCCCGGCGAGCGATGCAACTGCGAGACCACCACGCGCTCCGCGCCATTCACGACGAACGTGCCGGCGGGCGTCATCAGGGGGATTTCGCCCATGTACACCTTCTCCTCCTTCATGCCCTTCTCTTCCTTCAAATGGAACGTGACGTAGAGAGGCGCGGAATAAGTCTGGCTCTCGCGCATGCACTCGCGGATGGACATCTTCGGCTCGGCGAGATCATAGCTCGCGAAGTTCAGTGTGATCTTTTCATCGTAGCTCGAGATCGGGAAGACCTCGCGGAACACCGCCTGCAGTCCCGTTTCCTTGCGCTTCGACGGCGAGATTCCTTCCTGCAGGAATTCCTTGTAGGAGTTGATCTGAATCTCGATGAGATTTGGAGGCTCGGCGCCCTCCTTGATGGTTCCGAAGTTGATGCGTTCAGGCATGATGTGTGGTGCGGTGTGTGGATGCTTCATCTGGGGACGCCGATTCCCGGTGGTCGGGGTTCGGCGACCCGGAATTGGTTAAAAAATGGAGGTCCGTTCGAGGGAACGGAATGGCCGGTCGAATGAACGGCTGGTTTGCCCGAATTCGCGCAGGGACGATCGGGTCCGCTTGCACCTTTGCCGGGGCGAGACTCTCGAAATTTCCGAAAAACTAAAGGAAGTCAGGCTGGAGACGGGTGACAGGGGCAATGAGAGTTCGCGGTTGGCGATGCCAGTCCTTCCGAAGGCATTCTCGCAAAGGATCCGTGCGGCTGAATAGAGCGGCGTGGTGGGAGCCCGGTGAGAAAATGTGGTCTTCAGCGCTATGGAATCGTGGTTTTACGTCGAGACAAAGACGCGGGGCACTGGCAAGAGCACCCTGCGGAAACGAACCTTGACGACTAACCAATCCGGGGAATATCGCAAGCACTTTTTGTGAAAATCTTCGACTATTTTTATGCCGCCTCGGTTAAATTTCGGGCGCACACCGTTTCTTTTGGCCGAAAGTTGCGCCGAAAGGGAGGGAGGGTGTGACTGCATGAGCAGGAAGCTCAGCTTGACAATGCGCGCCCGGCAACTACTCTGCGCGCCCCTTTTCCCGCAATAGGCATCCGCATGTGCAGGTGTCCGGGCGAGGGGAAACAATCCGGTAACCGTGGTTTGAAACATCGTTAATATCATGATCGAAATGAAGGAACTGCTCGCGAAATCAAAGGCGATTCGCGACTACAAAGAGGGAAGCATTGTCAAGGGAACCATCCTCGAAATCCGTCCGCGCGAAGTGCTCGTGGACATCGGCTATAAGAGCGAGGGCGCCATCGCCTCGCATGAGTTTGACGACATTGACGACCTGCAGGTCGGCGACGAAGTCGAGGTGCTCATCTGCCGTCTCGAAAACGACGAAGGCATGGTGATCCTGTCCAAGGAACGCGCCGCGGCGAAACAGAACTGGGAGAAGATCGTGAAGGTCTTCGAAGAGGGCGGACTCATCAAGGGCAAGGTCAAGGCCGTGGTCAAAGGCGGCCTGCTCGTCAACGTCGGCGTCGAGGCCTTCCTGCCCGGCTCGCAGATTGACGTCATTCCTCCCAAGGATCTCACGCAATTCGTCGGCAACACCTACGACTTTAAGATCGTCAAGCTCAACGACGACCGCCGCAACGTGGTCCTCAGCCGCCGCGAAATCATCGAGGCCGAGCGTTCCGAAAAGCGCGGCGCTTTCATGGGCAGCAAGAAGCCCGGCGACATCGTCAAGGGAATCGTCAAGAACATCACCGACTTCGGTGCGTTCGTGGACCTCGACGGCATGGACGGACTGCTGCACATCACGGACATCACGTGGGGCCGCTTGAACCACCCGAGCGAAGTGCTCAAGGTGGGCATGGAACTCGACGTCGTGATTCTCGAAATCAACAAGGACAAGGAGCGCGTCTCGCTCGGCCTGAAGCAGAACCTGAAAAATCCCTGGGACAAGATCGAGGAGCGTTTCGCCGTCGGTGCGAAGGTCAAGGGCAAGGTCACGAACCTCATGCCTTACGGTGCATTCATCGAGCTCGAAGAGGGCGTCGAAGGACTCATCCACGTCTCCGAACTCTCGTGGACGAAGCGCATCGCCCGCCCGAGCGACGTGCTCACGATGGGCCAGGAAATCGAAGCCATCGTGCTCGGTGTGAACAAGGACGAGCAGAAAATCTCGCTCGGCGTCCGCCAGCTCGAAACCAATCCTTGGGACGAGATGGAGCACAAGTACCCGATCGGCAAGACCGTGAAGGGCACCGTCCGCAACATGACCGCCTACGGCGCGTTTGTGGAACTCGAGGAAGGCGTGGACGGCATGGTCCACGTCTCCGACATGAGCTGGACCCGCAAGATCAACCACCCGTCCGAGTGCCTGAAAAAGGGCGACGAGGTGGAAGCGGTCGTCATCGACATCGACAAGAACGCCCAGCGAATCAGCCTCGGTATGAAGCAAATGGAGGACGATCCGTGGAAGGACATCGAACAGCGCTTCAAGATCGGCGACAAGGTCACCGGCAAGGTCGGCAAGATCGCCGCGTTCGGCGCATTCGTCGAACTCGAAGGCGGCATCGACGGTCTGGTGCATATCTCGCAGATCAGCGCGGACCGCGTTGAGAAAGTGAAGGACGTCCTCAAGGTCGGCCAGGAACTCGAAGCCCGCGTCATCAAGGTGGACAAAGCCGAGCGTCGCATCGGTCTTTCCATCAAGGCTGCGAACTACTCGGACGAAGACATGAAGAAGGAAGCCCTCGCCTTCGAGAGCGCCATCAAGCCCGGCGAAGACCTCGTCGGACTCGACAAGGCGTTCGCGACTGCGCTTGAGGACTACCGTCCCGGCGAGCCGAAGAAGTAGCCCGGCGCTTTCGCCAGAAAATCACAACCGCGGATGCTGCCTCGTGCGGCATCCGCGGTTTGCTTTTGTGGTGAGGCGGATGCCCGGAGTCCGCGTCACACTTTGAAAAGTTCACGCTTGCGGAATTCCGTAACGCACCGAACATTCGCGCCATGGAAAAACCGAAAATTACTGCTTGGATGAAACCCTCGTGCGGCTGGAGCAATGGCGTGCGCGCCGTGCTCCGCAAACACGGTCTTGAATTCGAGGACAAGGACATCATCAACAATCCCGCAAACCGCTGGGAGATGGAGCAGAGGAGCGGCCAGTCGCTCCAGCCCACGCTGGAAATCAACGGCACGATGCTCGCGGACATTTCCGGCGAGGAACTCGAAGGCTGGCTGCTGGCGAACAATGTCGTAGGTGCGAATGACGCGCCGGTGGATGTGCCGCTCAACAGCGCCTGCACCGATGCCCAGCACGAGGCGATGCGCGCCGGAGCGCCCCTGCCGTTCAAAGGCTGAGACCGACTTTCGACCGAAGCATTTTAGCAAAAGCCGCGCCGGAAAAATGGCGCGGCTTTTTGTTGCACAGGCGACTCGTGCGCGGCGAATCGCCCCGGCCAACGCGCTTCGTTCTCACGCTGCACCAAGCGCGCTCAAGCGCATGTGCAGAGGAGGCCTCCGAATTCTCCCATTCGGAATTTTCAAATCTCCCGTGCACAACCGCAGCGCCGCGAAAAACCGATTTTCTGTTCGGTTCGCGATCACGGCGACGAATATCTCGTAAACCGCAGCCATGGACACCACGGAAAACCTGTTGGATGAATTCGCCCGCACCCGCTCGGAAGGTGCGCTGCGACTGATCATCGACCGGCATCTCCCCCTCGTCTATGCGGTCGCCTTTCGTGTGACCCGCTCGGAAGTCGTCGCGCGGGAAGTCGCGCAGGATGTTTTTCTCAAAATGGCGCAAAGGCCGACTTCGCTGCCGCCCGGCCTCGCCTTCTCGGCGTGGCTCCACCGCACCACGCGCTCCTTGGCCATCGATGCGGTGAGGATGGAGAGCCGCCGGCTCAAGCGCGAATCCACTGCAGCCGAACTCCGAGCCATGAACACACCAGACGATTCCCTGGAAGAACTCGCACCTCTGCTGGACGAACTCATCGACAGCCTGCCCGATGCGGAGAGGGAACTGATTACCGCGCGCTATTTTGAAAACCTATCCTTCAAGCGTCTCGGCGAACGGCTCGGCATTCAGGAAGACGCCGCTCGCTTGCGCGTGAATCGTGCAGTGGAAAAAGTCCGCGCTCAGTTTGCCGGGCGCGGGGTAACTACGACGGCTGCCGCACTGAGCGATGCGTTGCCCGCGTTCGCCTCCGCGGCAGTTCCCGCCGGCCTCGCCGCGTCCATTGCCAGTGTCGTTTTCGCCAGCACCGCCGCGGCGAGCGTCACCGTTCTTGGAGTGAGTCTGGGAGCGGCCAAGGTGAAAACTTTCGTCTTCGCGCTCCTATTTGCGCTGGCGGGGCTCACGTTGCTCACGGTGTCTTTTCGGCAGGGCTCGCAGTCCGCCGGAGCGGCGCAGCAGCCAGTTGCTTCGGCGGTTGGCGAAGTGAAGCCGGACAACATCTTCCAGCAGCGATTCCTCGCCCTTTGGAAGGATTTGCACAATCCGAAGAACGGTTACTTTAGTCAGGACGGCATCCCTTATCACAGCGTGGAGACGCTAATGATCGAAGCACCCGATCACGGGCACATGACCACGTCTGAGGCATTCAGCTTCCTGATTTGGCTCGAAGCTGCTTACGGTCGCGCGACTGGCGATTGGTCCAAGCTGGAAAATGCGTGGGCGGTGGTGGAAAAGCACGCCATTCCCAGTGCGAAGGATCAGCCGAACACTCGCTACTACAACGCTGCCCATCCCGCCACCTACGCTGCCGAGCATGAAACCACCGCCGGATATCCATCCCCGCTGGAGCAGGGTGTAAGTGTTGGGAAGGATCCCATTTTTCAAGACCTGAAGGACACTTATAAGACCACCGACGTGTATGGCATGCATTGGCTGGTGGACGTGGATAACTGGTATGGATACGGGCAGCGCGGCGATGGGAAGAGTCGCGGCGGCTATCTAAACACCTTTCAACGCGGGCCGCAGGAATCGGTCTGGAACACCGTGCCGCATCCTTCGTGGGATGAGTTCAAATGGGGCGGGAGCAATGGCTTCCTGAGTCTCTTCATCGGGGATAAGACTTACTCGCGGCAATGGCGTTACACCACCGCGCCGGATGCCGACGCGCGAGTCGTGCAGGCGATGTATTGGGCTGCGCTCTGGGCTAAAGCGCAAAAGAAGGAGATTGACGTCAGTCGCCCCGCGAAAATGGGTGACTTTTTGAGATACAGCTTGTTCGACAAGTACTTCAAAAAACTCGGCTGCACCAGTCCCCAAGGTGCAGCCGGACAAGGCTACGATAGCGCTCACTATCTTATCTCATGGTACTATGCTTGGGGCGGGCCGATCGAAAATCAAAACTGGGCATTCCGGATCGGCTGCAGCCACGTTCACCAAGGTTACCAAAATCCCATGGCTGCATGGATCCTCAGTCAGGAAACGTCATTCAAACCACGCAGCGCAAACGGGGCGCGCGACTGGACGAAGAGTCTGGAGCGGCAGCTTGAGTTTTATCGATGGCTCCAGACTTCCGAGGGAGCGATCGCGGGCGGCGCGACGAACTGTTGGAATGGCAGTTACGACAAGCCTCCGGCCGACGCCAGCACCTTCTACGGGATGATCTACGACTGGCAACCGGTGTGGCACGATCCGCCGAGCAATAATTGGTTCGGCTTCCAATGCTGGTCGGTCGAGCGTCTCGCAGAATACTATCACGCCACGAATGATCCCAGAGCCAAGGCGATTCTCGATAAGTGGGTCGCATGGGCCATGAAGGAGACTAAGTTGGAAGCTGACGGCACCTACTCCGTTCCGGGAGACCTCGCATGGGAAGGCCAGCCGGAGTCATGGGATCCGAGGAAGCCTCGCGATAACAGCAGGCTGCACATGAAAGTGGTGAATCGGAATCCGGACGTGGGCGTCGTTGGTTCCCTGGCGAAGCTTTTGCTGCACTACAGCGCCGGAACAAAGCGCTGGGGAACAGAGGACTCCGCGCCTGCCAAGCTCGCGGTCGCCTTGCTTGAGCGGAGCTGGAAACTCTATCGGGATGATCGCGGCATGTCGGCGCCGGAACTGCGGCCCGACTACAAGCGCATTTTCGAGGAGGAAGTGTATGTGCCGCATGGCTGGCAGGGAAAGATGGCCAATGGCGACGTGATTCAGCCCGGTGTGAAGTTTCTCGACATACGGTCGAAATACAAAGCCGACCCCGACTTCGCGAGGGTAAAGAAAGCATACGAACAGAAGGAAGCCCCTGCGTTTCGCTATCACCGATTTTGGGCGCAGGTCGAATACGCGACGGCCTGTGAGTTAGCGGCCGAATTTGCTCCGGCAAACTGACACGCGCCGTGGTCTCTCATGCCCCACCAATCAACTAATCCCCAATCAAAAACCGAGATGCACTTACCACACTGGTCATTTTTCCGAATCATCGCAGCAAGCGTATCGTTGGCGCTTTTTGCTGTCTCTCTTCCGGTCCGCTTTGCTCCGATTGAAGTGCCGACAAGCGGACATTTGGAGAATGCCTTTCCTGGTTTTTGACTCATGACACGCAAGCTAATCGAGAGCGCTGTTGCATTCGTTACCGCCGTGTGGGGGCTGGATCCCGCCGGCTTGCACGCAGGCCCGGCTGCGAGTCAGGATTCGGACTATCTTTCAACTAAGGGAAATCAGATCGTGAACAGGGCGGGGGAGTCGGTGCGGATCACGGGCATCAATTGGTTTGGCTTCGAGACGAACAATCAGGTTTTCCACGGATTGTGGACGCGCGGTTACAGGGACTCGCTCGAGCAGATCCGGCAACTGGGTTTCAATACGCTTCGGATCCCATTTTCCAACCAGATGCTCCGCGCCGACGCGGCGACGAAGAGCATCAACTTTTCGGCGAATCCCGACTTGCAGGGACTCACGCCGCTCCAGTGCCTCGACAAAGTGATCGCGCACTGCGGACAAATCGGCCTCCGGGTGATTCTCGATCGCCATTCGGCGAAGGCGGACCACTACCTCAGCGAAGACGTGTGGTTCATCGCCGGCGATACTTTCTATACGGAGCAGCGGTGGATCGATGACTGGGTGATGCTTGCAACGCGTTACGCCGGAAATCCAACGGTCATCGCCGCCGATCTTTTTAACGAGCCGAAGCGCAAGGCGACGTGGGGCAACAGTGCGCCGATGACTGACTGGAACAAGGCGGCGGAGCGCTGCGGGAATGCGATCCTCGCGGCGAATCCGAACTGGCTCATCATCGTCGAAGGCGTGGAAAAGGTCGGGAACGCTTCGTATTGGTGGGGCGGGAACTTGAAGGGCGTCGCGGCGCATCCCGTCGTGCTGAAAGTGCCGAACAAGCTTGTTTATTCGATGCACGACTACCCGGCGAGCGTGTCCGTGCAGTCGTGGTTTAAAGCGACTAATTACCCGGCAAATCTCGGCGGCGTGTGGGATGAATACTGGGGCTATCTTTTCAAAAACGACACCGCGCCACTGCTGCTTGGAGAATTCGGCAGCAAGCTCGCGACGACGGCGGATCAGCAGTGGCTTCGCAAGCTCACGGAGTACGTGGATGGCGATTTTGACCTGAACGGCACGAACGATCTGCCTGCGGGGAAGAAGGGCATCAGTTGGATTTTCTGGTGCTGGAATCCCAACAGCGGCGACACGGGTGGAATCCTCAACGACGACTGGAAGACGGTGAATGCCGCGAAGTTTGCCTACATTCAGCCGAGCCTCGCTCCGACGCTCTCGGGCGCGGGCAAGGAGCGAGGCACACATTGATCCGCCCGTGCTTTCGCACGGACTCGGCTTCCTGCCGGGTGGGAATTTTCAGGCCGCAGCGGGATTCACTTCCCGAGCCCACGCGGCGCGACCGGCGTCATTCCACGCCGCGTTCAGCAGCCACTGGAGTTGGATGTCCATCGAGAAATCCGCCGATGGCTGCGGGAAAAATGTGTCATCCGGCGTCGCGCCGTGCGGGTCCGGCGCAGCGAGTGCGCGGGCGACCGTCTGGCCGAATTTCAGCCGCAGGCCGATGAAGTAATACTCGTCCGATTCCAGCAGAGGCCAGCGGCCGGAGGTGGAAAAGGAGTGCACGGCGGCATCCACGTCCTCGCCCTTGTAGAGCTCGCGCGCGATGAGTTCCTGCGGTGAGCCGGTGCCGGCTTTGGGCAGGTGCCCCGCCGGGAATTCCGCGATTTCCTTTTCGATTGCCGTTGCGAGTGCGAGCCATTGGTTCATGCGGGGCATCCATCGCCGAAAACGGGCGAGAAGTGCAATGGCGATTTGCGCCGGACGAAAGGCGTGCTCGCCAGCAAATCGGAAACCTGATTACCCGTCGCGCGATGCACGACATTGATTTTTCCGCCGGCATTTTGTGGTACTTCGTCTTCCTCTACTCGACGGTGTGCCACGAGGCTGCGCACGCGTGGACAGCGCTGAAGCTCGGGGACGACACGGCGTATCATGGCGGGCAGGTTTCACTCGATCCGATCCCACACATCCGCCGCGAGCCGTGGGGCATGGTGCTTGTTCCCATCATCACGTTTTTCATGAATGCCGCGAATGGCGTGACCTGGATGATGGGCTGGGCGAGCGCGCCGTACAATCGCGAGTGGGCGGAGCGCCATCCGCGGCATGCGGCGTGGATGGCGCTCGCCGGTCCCGCCGCAAATTTGCTGCTCGTGATCGCCGCGGCGGTTTGCATCCGGGTCGGCCTCGCTGCGGGATGGTTTGTGCCGGGAAGTTCGGAGTTCGCGAAAATCGTGCGCCCGGTCGAGGAGGGGGGCGTCGCGCACTTCGCCACGATGCTGCTCGGCGTGGTGTTCTCGCTGAACTTGCTGCTGATGACTTTCAATCTGATCCCGCTGCCGCCATTCGATGGCGCGAGCGTGCCGCTGCTTTTTCTCGGCGGCTCCGCCGCAAAGTCGTGGCAGCAATTCATGTGGAATCCCGGCGTGCAGCTCATGGGATTCATCGTCGCGTTCAAAGGATTCTGGGTGCTGTTTTTCCCGGTCCATACGTTTGCGATGAACCTGCTGTACTTCGGTCGCGCGCACTACGGATGAGCGCGAGGGCAGGATTATTGCTTGGCCATTCCGCCCAATTCAGACACCTCGAAAGACAACACTCACGACCATGAAATCGATCACCGCCGCCCTTGCCATTGCCGCCGCACTTTTTCTGCCCGCCCGCGCGGATGAAAAGCAGCCGACACCGCAGCAGATGGAAAAATTCAACCGGATCATGAAGACGATCGGCGAGATTCAGTATCAGTCGGGCGAGATCTCGCTGGTGGGTGGAAAGGCGAAGATCAAACTTTCCGACGATTTCCGTTTTCTCGACTCCGCGAATGCGCGCAAGGTGCTCGTGGATGTCTGGAACAATCCGCCGGAATCGGGAAGCGTCACCGGCATGATCGTGCCGAAGGGGATCAATTTTCTCGAGGACAACTGGGCGGCGATCCTCCAGTGGAAGGATGAGGGCTACGTGAAGGACAGCGATTTTGAGGGCACCGATTTCAACAAGATGCTCACGCAGCTCAAGGAGCAGTCCGCGGAGGAAAACAAGGAGCGCGTGAACCGCGGTTACCCGCCGATGGAGCTGACGGGCTGGGCGACTTCGCCGCACTACGACAAGGCCACGCACAAGCTGTACTGGGCAAAGGCGTACAAAGTGAACGGGCCGGAACCGCAGCTCAACTACGACATCCGCGTGCTCGGTCGCGGCGGCTATCTCGAGATCAGCATTCTCGCGGCGATGTCGCAGTTGCCGGACATCGAGGCGAAGGCGCCGACGATTCTCGGCATGGTGGATTTTACCGATGGCAATCGCTACGCGGATTACAAGCCCGGCACGGACAAAGTCGCGGCGTACGGCATCGCGGGCCTCATCGCCGGCGGCGTCCTCGCGAAGGCGGGATTCTTCAAGCTGATCTGGGTCGGGATCCTCGCGGCCAAGAAATTCGTGATCATCGCGATCGTCGCGATTGGGGCCTGGATCAAAAAGCTCCTCGGCGCGCGCAAGCAGGCGTAGCGCGCGGCGCGGCAATGTAGGCGGGGTTTTCCATCCTCGCGCGGGCGAGGCGGCGAGGCATCAGGCAAGCGCGAGAAATCCGGCTGGCCTCGGCGCCGCGCCATCCCGCCACCGTTGCCCATCCTCCCGCGCGAGGTTGGAAACCCCGCCTACTTTTACGCGCCGATCCGCTCGAGGATCACGGCGGCGATTTTGTCCGCGTGCGCCTCGATCATCGCGGCATCGCGACCCTCGATGAGCAGGCGGATTTTCGGCTCGGTGCCGCTGTAGCGAAGGAGCACCCGGCCTGCGCCATCGAGTTCCTTCTCGGCATCGCGGACGAGGCCGAGCACATCGGGCATTTCTTCGAGCGGGATTTTTTCGCGGACTTTTAAATTCCGCTGCGCCTGCGGGTACTTGCGCAGGCATTTTTTAAGTTCGCTGAGCGGTCGGCCGGATTCCGCCATGATGCGCAGGATCTGCAGCGCGCTCACGATGCCGTCGCCGGTCGTCGAATAGTCGCGGAAAATCATGTGCCCGCTCTGCTCGCCACCGACGTTCAGGTCGTCCTTGAGCATCGCCTCGATCACATGCCGGTCGCCGACTTTGGTGCGAATGATCCGGCCCTTGTTTTCCTTCAGCGTTTCGTCGAGGCCGAAGTTGCTCATGACCGTCGCGACGAGCGTATTTTGCGCGAGCGTTCCTCGGCGAAGATGATCCACCGCCGCGATGGCGAGGATGTCGTCGCCATCCACGACCTCGCCACTTTCGTCGCAGAGCTGCACGCGATCCGCGTCGCCGTCGTGGCTGATGCCGATGTGCGCGCCGGTCTCCTGCACGAGACGCGAGATTTCATCGGGATACGTGCTGCCGCATTTCGCGTTGATGTTCCGACCGTCCGGCTTGTCGTGGAAGACATGGCACGTCGCGCCGAGTTCGCGGAGGATCCACGGCGTGCTTTTGTACGCCGCGCCGTTGCCGGCATCCACGGCGATGCGGATGCCCTCGAGCGTCAGGCCTTTCGGAAAGCTCGCCTTCGCGTGCTCGACGTAGCGGCCGAGCGCGTCGTCGATGCGCCGGGCCTGGCCGATTTTTCCCGCGATGGGGCGGATGTTTTCGATCTCGCCGCTGAAGACGAGCTGCTCGATCCGTTTCTCGATCGCGTCGTCGAGCTTGTAGCCGTCGTAGCGGAAAAATTTGATGCCATTGTCCTCATACGGATTGTGCGAGGCACTGAGGACGATGCCGCCATCCGCACGCAGCGAGCGCGTGATGTATGCGACGCCCGGCGTGGGCAGGGGACCGAGCAAAAAGACATCCACGCCGAGCGACATGAGGCCCGCGGCCATCGCGTTTTCGAGCATGTAGCCGGAAAGGCGCGTGTCCTTCCCGATGACGATTACCGGGCGGCGATCCGTGCGATGCGTGAGCCCGCCCGCTTCGGTGAAAACGTGCGCCGCCGCGCGGCCGAGCTTCAGCGCGGTCTCCGCGGTGACGGGTTCGAGATTCGCGACGCCACGGACGCCGTCGGTGCCGAAAAGTTTCCGCGTTTCGTCGAGCGACTCGGACTTCACGCTACTTTTTCTCCCCATACGCCGTCGCGCCGAATTCGATGCTGCGCGACTTAGGCGGCGACGTTGTCGGGTCGTTGAGCTGGCTTTTTCGGATGACCGCCCACAGCAGGATTGCCAGCGACAGCGACACGGCCTTCGCCAGCGGGTTGTTCATGAACAGTTGTTTCATTGGCCGGCATCAGCAGTAGTTCGGATAGTCGGCTGCGCAAGCCCGCGGGCGTGAATTCTCGCTCGAGTTTGCCCCGGTGGCAGAGCGAAACCGTGCCCGTCTCCTCGCTCACGATGAGCACGATGGCGTCACTTTCCTCCGTGAGCCCGATCGCTGCGCGATGGCGCAGGCCGAGATTCCGATCGAGGTCCTGCCGCTGGCTCACGGGAAAAATGCAGCCCGCGCTGACGATGCGATCGCCGCGGACGATGAGGCCGCCATCGTGCAGCGGAGTCTTCGGATGGAAGATGGTGACGATGAGTTCGGGCGAGAGCCGGCTGTCGATCTGCACGCCGCTCTCGATGTGCGATTGGATGTCCGTGCCGCGCTCGATCGCGATGAGCGCGCCGAGCTGCTTGCTGGAAAGATCGAAGGCCGTCTGCGCGAGTTCTTCGACGATCTCCTTGTTCTCCGGCGGGATGCCGAAGATGTGATGACTGCCGACGCGCGCGAGCATGCGGCGCAGTTCCGGTTGAAAAATCACGACCAGCGCGAGGATGACGACCGCCGAGATGCGCTGCAGCAGCCAACTGATCACCTCGAGTCCGAAAAGCTGCGAGAGCAGCACGAGTCCGAGCACGAGCGAGCCGAGACCGGTGAGCACGCGCAGCCCGCGCGTGCCGCGGAGGCCCACGTATGCATAGTAGATTCCCACCGCGAGGATGAGGATCTCCATCGCGTCCTTCCAGTGCGCGAGCGCCATTTCATGGAGGCCCGCGAGGGTCATGCGCCGAGAATCGCCTCCGTCATCCGGAGCGCCTCCACATTTGGCTTCACCACATGCACGCGGAAGACCCGCGCGCCGCGCTCGCGGCTGTGGCAGGTGAGCGCGACCGTGGGCCACGCACGATCGTCCTGCGCGGCAGAGCCGATCGCTTTTCCGATGAAACTCTTGCGCGAAACTCCGACCGCGAGCGGGCGTCCCGGCAGGACGAGTTCGTTCATCCGCTGCAGCAGGGCAAGATTGTGCTGCGGCGTTTTTCCAAAGCCGATTCCGGGGTCGAAGGCGATGCGGGGCGCAGGCACGCCCGAGGCTACGCACCGTCGCAAAGTGTGGCAAAAGAATTCCCGGACTTCGCCGCACACATCCGCGTAAAGCGGACTCTTCTGCATCGTTTTCGGCTCGCCTTGCATGTGCATGATGACCACGCCTGCGCTGCTCTCTTTGGCCGCCGCGAGCATTTCATTTTCGCGAAAGCCGCCGACGTCATTGATGACGGACGCGCCGGCCCGCAGAGCCGCGCGCGCCACCGCCGGTTTCATCGTGTCGATGCTGATCACGAAGCGCGCACCGTGATCGGGACGCCGCGCGAGTTCCCCGATGATCGCGAGCACCCGGCGCAACTCCTCGCACTCCTCCACCGGCTCCGCGCCGGGCCGCGTACTTTCGCCGCCGACATCGATGATCTCCGCGCCGTCCGCGATCATCTTGTCCGCGTGGGCGAGCGCGGAGGCGAGGTCCACGAAGCGCCCGCCATCGCTGAACGAATCCGGCGTCACATTCAGGATGCCCATCACCACGCCGCGATGCGTCAGATCAAACTCCCGCGTCCGCGTCTGCCAAATGATTTGCGGGTTTGTCGGAGATTCATGCATCGTGCTGGCTCGCGACGACGTAAAACGGTACGCCAACCCAAACCCAAGCGCTAAACGATGATGAGCACGACAATCACCCTGCCAACTCCCGCCAATTTCACGGCTCGCCAGTTTCCACCCTTCAGCCTGCCGCGCCTGCTGCGCACGGTCTTCGCGCCGAAAGCCGGACAGCGCGTGTGCATTCTCATCGACCTCGACGATCCGCGCGACATCACCGATTTCCGCTTCCGCAAAAATCCCGATCTCAGCATTCAGCGGAATGCCTACGAGGTGTTTTACCTCGGCCTGCGCGACAGCGTGCTCGCCGAACTCGGCCTCACTGGCGGCGAGATGTTCGCGTATGAAAAGACCGGCGGCAGCAATCTTGATCTGCCGGAGACCGCTTTCACGCCCGAGGGCCGCGAGGTGCGGATGGAAGATGCGATCTACACGAAATACGACATCGTGCTCTGCATCTCGACGTATTCGGCGACGGCACCGCTCACCGCGTTCGCAAAAAAGTTCGGCTTCCGCGGCGCGACGATGCACGGGATGAACGCGACGATTTTGCGCAGCGGCCTCGCGGTGGATTACGATGAGGTGAGCCGCGAAGCGGAGAAGCTGCGCCTCGGCATGACGCGGGCGGACTGGGCGGAGATTGATTTTCTTTTCGACGGAAAATCCTACACGCTCCACCTCGATCTCGGCGCGCAGGAGGCGCAGAAAAGTCACGGGCTCTGCCGCGGAGGCCCGGATGTCGCGAACCTCCCCGCCGGCGAAATCTACTTCGTGCCGACGAGTGCGCGGGGACAGTTTCCGCAGCGCTACGAAGACGGCACCGTGGGCCTGCAGCACGTGAAGGACGGGCGCATTTTCAAATCCGTGCTGCTGCGCGGAAACGCCAGGACCGTCGAGGAGCACAATGCAAAACTCACGAGCGATCCGGTGACGGGCGAACTCGGCGAACTCGGCTTTGGCACGCAGCGCCTGCCGGTGAGCGGACGCGACATTCAGGATGAAAAAATCCTCGGCACGATGCATGTCGCCACCGGTCGCAGCGATCATCTCGGCGGCAGGCTCACGCCGGATCTTTTTGCGAACCGCAAAAATGCCACGCACGACGACATCCTGTTTTCACCGACGAAGACGCCCGAGATCGCCGTGCCGCAAGTGCGCCTCTCGCGCAACGGCGAGACGCTCGTGCTCATTGAAAACTACGAGCCCGCCGCGTACATGCGCGGGCTGCTCGAAGCGTGATCCGCATTGCATGGCACCGGGCGGCGCGATGAATCCCTACGAGACGGACAAGCTCGTCGCCGAGTATTTGCTCTTCCACTACGGCGCGCCGCACGAGGTGCTGCCGTGGGAATTCGGCCCGTCGTCCGCGCTGAATTTTCCCGCCCGGTGTGTGACTGAATGTGTGGATCTCGCCGCGCTGCCGGCGGCTGCGCGCGCGCTCGATGTCGGCTGCGCGGTCGGGCGATCGAGTTTCGAACTTGCGCGGCATTGCGCGGAAGTGATCGGGATCGACTACTCGCGCCGCTTCGTCGAGGTTGCCGCGCTTCTCGCCCGCGAGGGCAGCGTCCCGTATGAGCGGACGGATGAAGGCACGCTCACCACGAGCCTCATCGCGACCGTGCCGCCGGATCTCGCGCGCGAGCGTGCGCATTTCGAGCACGGCGATGCGCAGGAATTGCGGGCATCGCTCGGGACATTCGATGTCGTGCTCGCGGCAAATTTGATCGATCGGCTCGTCGAACCGTCACGCTTCCTCTCGCGCCTGCCCGACTTGCTGAAGCACGGCGGACAACTTGTGATCACGTCACCGTACACATGGCTTGCCGAATTCACGCCGCCAGAAAATTGGCTCGGTGGTATCGCCGCGGAAGGACTGCGACGCACGACGCTGGATGGACTCACGGCCACCCTCGCGCCGCACTTCGATCTCGTGCGGACAAAGGACCTGCCATTTCTCATCCGCGAGCACGCGCGCAAGTTTCAGTGGAGCGTCGCGCAGGCGAGCATCTGGAGGCGGAAATAGCCATGCCGACCGATTGGGAACACCGCTATCACACCGGCGACATGCCGTGGGAAAAAGGCGCGCCGCATCCTGCGCTGGTGGATTTTTTGAAACGTTCGCCCGTCCACGGCCGCGTGCTCGTCGCCGGCTGCGGCACCGGCCACGATGTGCGCGCGCTCGCGGCGTCGGCGGATGAAGTGATCGGCCTCGACCTCGCGCCCTCCGCGATCACGCGGGCAAAAGCGCAGCCTGCCGTCGGCGGCGAGAGCTATGTCCGCGGCGATCTCTTCGCGCTGCCGCCGAGGCTGCGCGGCACGTTCGACGCGGTCTTCGAGCACACTTGCTTCTGCGCGATCGATCCTTCGCTGCGCGAAAAATATGTCGCGTCCGTCGCCGACGCGCTCAAGCCCGGCGGGCATCTGCTCGCGATTTTCTATCTCGATCCCGGACTCGATCCCGGCGAGACCGGTCCGCCCTTTGGAGTCACGCGGGAGGAGCTTGATGCGTCTTTCTCCCCGCGTTTCACGCTGCTCCGCGAGTGGAGCCCCGCCGCGACTTATCCGGGCCGCGAAGGCCGCGAGACATTCCGGCTGCTGCGGGCAAAGTAGGCGGGGTTTTCCAACCTCGCGCGAGCGAGTGCAGCGAGGAGGTTCGGTGGGGCGCGACGGCTGTCGGTTTTGCGCTCCGCACCATCCTCCGACTTCGCCCATCCTCCCGCGCAAGGTTGAAAAACCCCGCCTACTTTGGCCGCGCCGCCCTGCGGTATTGACTGCCCACTTCCGCCCCCTAGTGTGCGCGCTCTTTTTCAACAACGAAACCGACCGACCACACGATCATGCACGCACTGAATACCGAAGCCCTTTCCCGCGCCGCGAACGAAGCCCGCGGCCTCGCCATGGATGCCGTCCACGCCTGCTCGAGCGGGCATCTCGGCCTGCCACTCGGCTGCGCGGAAATCGGCGCGGTGCTCTACGGACACGCGCTGCAGCACAATCCCGCCGATCCGAAATGGCTGAACCGCGATCGGTTCGTCCTCAGCGCGGGGCATGGCTCGATGTTCCTCTATTCGTGGTTGCACCTCAGCGGCTACGCTTCGGTGGATCACGAGCAGATCAAGAATTTCCGCGTGCTGAATTCGCACACGCCGGGACATCCGGAATTCCACGAGACGGCTGGTGTCGAGGCGACGACCGGTCCGCTCGGGCAGGGCGTGGCGAATGCGGTCGGCTTCGCCGTTTCGCAGAAAATGGCGGCAGCGAAATTCAACACGGCGGAGCACGCGATTTTTGAAAATCACATCATCGCGCTCGCGGGCGACGGATGCATGCAGGAAGGCGTGGCGATGGAGGCGATCGCCTTCGCGGGACACTTCAAATTGGACAACCTGATCCTCATTTACGACTCCAACGACGTGACGCTCGACGCGATGGCCGCGGCCACGCAGAGCGAAAATGCGGCGAAGCGCTTCGAGGCCATCGAGTGGGGTGTGCAGACGGTGGACGGCAACGACATGCAGGCGTTCCTCGCGGCATTTGAAAAAGCGAAGGCCGCGACCGGCAAGCCGCAGATCATCATCGCGAAGACGCTGATCGGAAAAGGCATCCCGGAAGTCGCGGGCACCGCGAAGGCGCACGGCGAGGGCGGCGCGAAATTTGTGGACGCGGCGAAGAAGGGCCTCGGCTTGCCGGCGGAGCATTTCTTTGTGAGTGCCGAGACGCGCGCATTTTTCGCCGAACGGCAAAAGCAGCAGGCGGCGGCATACGGGCAGTGGCAGAGCGCCTTCGCCGAATGGCGGAAGGAAAATCCCGCGCTCGCGTCGGAACTTGATTCATTCGTCTCGCACAAGGCGCCCGCGGATTTGCTCGCGAAAATTCCGCAGTTTCCCGCGGACGCAAAACTCGCGACGCGCAAGGCCGGCAGCGACGTGCTGCAGCCGATCGCGGAGGCGATGCCGAATCTCATCTCCGGCAGCGCGGACCTGCATGGCTCGACGCTGAACTACATCAATTCGAGCAAGGACTTCACGCCGGAGAATTGGAGCGGACGCAACATCCGCTTTGGCATTCGCGAGCACGGCATGTGCGGCATCATGAATGGCATCGCGTACGACGGCGTTTTCCGCGCGAGCGGCGCGACGTTCCTCGTCTTCGCGGATTACTGCCGCGGCTCGATCCGTCTCGCCGCGCTGAGCGGATTGCCGACGGTTTACATTTTCACGCACGACAGCGTGGGCGTGGGCGAAGACGGCCCGACGCATCAGCCCGTCGAGACGGTGAGCGGCCTGCGCGTCATCCCGAATCTCGACGTGATCCGCCCCGCCGATCCCGAGGAAACCGCGGGTGCATTTGCCGCGGCGCTCCAGCGCACGAACGGGCCGACGCTCCTCGCGCTCACGCGGCAGGTCGTGGCAAATTTGAACGACATCCCCGTGCAGACGCGCCGCGAGGGCGTGTTGAAAGGCGGCTACATCGCGGTGCAGGAAACCGGCAAGCTGGAGACAATTCTCCTCAGCGCCGGCAGCGAAGTGCAGCACGCGGTCGCCGCGGCGAAGACGCTCGGCGGCGGTGTGCGCGTTGTGAGCATCCCGAGTTTCTATCGTTTCGACCAGCAGTCGCAGGCCTACCGCGACGAAGTGCTGCCGCCCGCGTGCCGCAAACGCGTCGCCATCGAGGCGGGCGTCACCGGGCTGTGGTGGAAATACGTCGGCCTCGACGGCAAGGTGCTCGGCATCGATCGCTTCGGCCTGAGCGCGCCGGGCGGCAAGGTCATGGAGATCCTCGGCATGACGCCGCAGGCCGTCATCGAAGCGGTGAAGGCGCTGTAGGACTGCGGATCGCCGATGCGATCTTGGGGGAGCGCGTCGTCGGCTCCGCCGCGCGGAAAATTGCGGCGGTGTTTCCCGTTGGATCGCGTCCCGCTGTGCGTACAGTCCGCGGCATGAAAAAAACAACCGGTGCGCTCATCGCGCTTGCGCTTCCAATTTGCCTCGGCGGCTGCGGTCGGAATGAAGTCACCTCGACCGAAACTGTGCCGGGCACGCAGGCTCCCGCGGAGCCGCTTTCCGCGCCCGTCGCGCTGCCGGAAAGTGCGCTCGGCGCGCGTCCGCAGGCGGGACTCTCGGACGACGAGACCGCGAAATTTGAAGCGTGGTTCCGCAAGTACGGCCTCGATCCGAAAGACCCCGCGATGCTCGATGCGGATTCGGACGGCGACGGATTTTCCAATCGTGAGGAATTCCTCGCCGGGACAAATCCGCGCGACCCAAATTCGATGCCGGGCATGCTGGACGGCATCGTGATGAAGGAACTCAAGGAGGTGAGCATCCCCGTGATTTTGCGCGAGGTGAAAGGCGGCAAGGCGCGTGTGCAGCGGCTCGACACGCCGGGCATGGAAGAGTGGGAGCAGGGGACGATCGTGAAGGGATTGCCGTACCGCGTGACGGCGGTGAAGCAGGAGGTGAAGGCGGACAAGCACGGCGTTTTTTCCGACGTGTCGCAGGTGAAAATCGAGAACACCGAGACGAAGGAGGTGTCGGTGCTCATCCGCGATCTGCCGGCGCGGAGCAGCGAGACGCACGCGATCCTGATGGGGCCGGACGGCGTGCCGAAATCGGTCCACGTGGACGAGGTGATCGAATTGTCCGGGCAGAAGGGGAAGAAGTTCAAGGTGATCGAATTGCGCCCCGACCAAGTCGTGATCGAGGAGATGGGAACGCGGAGGCCGCTCACGATTCCGAAGCGCTGACGGGCGCAGCGCGAAATTCCCGGAGGCAAATTGAGCATGAAAGTTTTTCTCGCACTCGCACTCGTCGCGCTCTGCGGCGCTTTGTCGTTTGCCGCGCAGCCCGTGAGCGCGGAGTGGCCTCGCATCCTCGGGCCGTCCGACAATGCCACGACGATCGAATCCGGTTTGATCCGAAAATTTCCCGCGGCGGGCCTGCGTCCGCTCTGGGAAATGCCGCTCGGCAGCGGCATGGGAGGGCCTGCGATTTCCGGCGGGCGTATCGTGGTTTTTCACCGGCTCGGCGAAAAGGAAACCGCCGAGTGCCGCGATGCGGCGACGGGAAAACCGCGGTGGAAATTTGACTACGAAGCTCCGTATCAGCCGCGCTACGGCGGAGGGAGCGGGCCGCGGACGAGCCCGGTGATCGCGGGCGAGCGCGTGATCGTCTTCGGCATTTCCGGGCGCATGCACTGCCTCGATCTCGCGACGGGCAAAGTGGTCTGGCAGCACGATTGCGCGCGCGAATTTTCGATGCGGCCCGCGTTTTTTGGATTCGGCTCCACGCCGCTCGTGCTGGGCAATCGTGTCATCGTGCAGCTCGGCGGGATGCACGAGGGCAGGGCGGTGAACTCCGTGGCGTTCGATCTCGCGAGCGGGAAATTGCTGTGGGCCGCCGCGCATGAGTGGGGCGCGAGCTACGCGTCGTCCATCCCGGCGAAACTGCATGGCCGCGAGTGCGTGCTCGTTTTTGCCGGAGGCATGAGCCGGCCGGCGAGCGGCGGGCTGCTCGTGATCGATGCGGCGGATGGGAAAGTGCTCGCGGCTGTCCCGCATCGCGCGCAGATGGCCGAGTCGGTGAATGCATCGTCGCCGGTGATCGCGTCGGCGGAGCCGGGGAAACCGGTGCGGATTTTTGTGTCGGAGACCTACACCGCGGGCGGGCTGTGCGTGGAGGTGGCGGAGGATTTTTCGACGCGCGTCGCGTGGCGTGCGGCGAATTTCGGGATCTACTGGATGACGCCGCTCGTGCGCGACGGCTGCCTGTTTGGATTCACCGGGCAGAGCGAGCAGACGGCAGAACTCGTCTGCCACGAGATCGCGAGCGGGCGCGAACTTTGGCGCGATGATCTCGGGCGCGTCTTCGGGCGCGCGAGTCTGCTCGGCACGGCGGATGGCGTGCTGTGTCTCGGCGAATTTGGCGATCTCGCGTGGCTCGAAATCACGCCGAAGGGCGCGAAGGTGATCGCGCGCACGAAGTTGTTCGACGCGCCGGAAACTTGGACGCCGCCCGCGCTCAGCCACGGGCTGCTTTACGTTCAGCAAAATGAACCGGGTCGCGACGGGACGAAGCCGCGGCTGATCTGCTACGATCTCCGCGAGAAATGAACATCGCGCTGCTGACCCCCGGCACCGGGAGCTATCACTGCGGCGTGTGCATGCGCGACAATGCGCTCGCGAAGGAACTGCACCGCCAGGGACATCGCGCGCTGCTGCTGCCGATGTATCTCCCGCTCACGCTCGACGAAGGCGCGGCGAGTCCGGAAGCGCCGATCTTTTTCGGCGGCGTGAGCACGTACCTGCGCGAGAAAATTCCCCTTTTCCGCAAAATGCCGCGCTGGATGGATCGGCTGCTCAACGCGCGATGGATTTTGAAAATGCTCGCGGGGCGCGCGGCGAAAACGGGCGGGCCGGAACTCGCGGACATGACGCTTTCGATGCTGCGCGGCGAGCACGGAAATCAGGCGGGCGAATTGCGCGAGCTGGTCGCATGGCTGAAGACGGCATTCGATGGGGGGGCGCCCGATGCGGTGTGGCTGTCCACGGCGCTGCAGGCGGGCCTCGCGCGGTCGCTGCGCGAGGAATTGCGCGTGCCGGTGCTCGGCTTTTTGCAGGGTGAGGATACGTTTCTCGACGGGCTCGGCTCCCGTGCCCCGGAGGTATGGGCGCTGCTCGCGGAGCGCATGAAGGACGCGGATGTCTGGGTCGCGCCGAGTCAGTATTTTGCGGAGCAGATGGCCGCGCGGCTGCAGTGGAGCCGGCCCGCGATGGAACGCGGAATGCGCGTGATTCCGAACGGGATCGCGATTGAGGATTTTGATGCGGAGCCAGCGCCTCCGCGCGGTGCGCCGACGATCGGTTACCTCGCGCGCTTTGTGCCGGGGAAGGGGATCGGCGTCCTCGTGGATGCATTCATCGAATTGAAAAAGCGGAACACGATCGCCGGTTTGCGCCTGCGCTGCGCGGGATCGATGACCGCGGGTGATGCGCGCTACGCGGCCACGTTGCGCGCGAAGCTGGCGGCCGCGGGTTGCGCGGGAGACGTGGAATTTCTGCCAAACGTGTCGCGCGAGGAAAAGGTGCGCTTCCTCCGGAGCCTCGATGTTTTCAGCGTGCCGGCGACGGCGAGCGAGGCCTTCGGACTCTACGTGATCGAGGCGCTCGCGGCGGGCGTGCCGGTCGTGCAACCGCGTGCGTGGGCGTTTCCTGAAATCGTCAGCGCTCCGTGCGGTGTGCTTTTTGAGCCGGGAAAAAATGAGGCCAGCGCGGCGCTCGCGCTGGCGGATGCGCTGGAGGCATTCCTCCGCGACCCTGTGCGCCTGCGTGCGGCAGGAGTGGCAGCGCGCGAACTGACCCGGGAGAAATATTCGCTGCGCTCCATGGCCGCGTCATTTGCGCGGCTTTCGGGATCGCTGCGCCCGAACGAACACGAAGGAAACTAGGCCAGCGCGAGGAGCGCGAGCATGCGGCCAGTTTGGCCCTTTTCACGGCGGTAGCTGTAATACTTGTCCGCTTCGGCGGCGGTGCAGCGGTGGCAATCATGCACTGAGCGGAGCCCGGCTTCACGGCACTGGCGGATGATGTCCGCGGCGAAATTGACCTCGTAATTCGGCGGTCGGATGCAGGGGCCGAGCTGAGCGATGATGTCTGCGCGGACACAACCGAAACTTTTCTCCAGCGCATCGATCGTGGCGGAGAGGATGCCGAGTTCCGTGCCTTTTCTCCCGCTGTGAACGCAGCCGATGGCGCGGCGGACCGGATCGACAAGCCAGATGGGCCCGCAGTCTGCGACGTAGATGCCGAGGCAGACACCGGGGTCATCGGACATCAGCGCGTCCACTCCGGAAACTGGCGCGGTGTTTCCAGTTTCCACGATTCCGATCCGGTTGCCGTGGACTTGCTCGGCGGTGATGAACTGCCGCGAGCCGGCACCGATGGCCGTGCGGATTTCATCGTGATGGATGGCGAGGCGCGCGAGGGCCGCGGTGCGATCCGTTTTCACATCGAGAGCAGGGACGCGCTGCGTGAAGGCATGCAGCACGGGCTGGGCGGAGAGCGCGGCGAACGTCTCGAAGGGACATGCCGTCATCGCGCTCTTACTCCCGATTCCAGAGCGGCGTGCGGTCGCGACGCAGGAAAGAGTGGCCGGGCCGCGGAGTCACGTCCTCGAGCGTCGGGTCGTAGATCGTGTCGGCACCGGTGGCGCGGTCGTATTCGGCGAGGGCGACATTGTAGTCGGAGAGCGCCTGCTTCTGCGTGGTGCTGGCCTTGGTCAGGGCGACGCGCGCACTTAGCACGTCGAGTTGTGTGCCGGCTCCGGCGTTGAGGCGTTCTTTGGAAAGGCGGAGCGCCTCGTCGGCTTGCTCGACGACCTTGGCCTGGCTGGCGATCACTTCGCGGGAAACTTTGGCCTGCGCGTAGGCTTTCTGGACTTCCAGTTCCACCTGCTGGATGGAATCCGCGAGGCCGACTTTTGCGGAGGCGAGGCTGGCTCTGGCTTGATCCACTTTTCCTTTCGTCGCGAAGCCGTCGAAAATTGCCCATGTTCCGTTGACGCCGAGATACCAGCCGTTCGTCACTTTCGCGAGGTCACTGGTGTTTCGCGCGTTCACCAATTCGTAGCCGACATCGGCTGTGAGCGTCGGCTTGTAGCCCGCTTTTGCCACGGTGATTTGCTCCACGCCGCCCGCCACGGTGTTTTCCTGAGCCTTCAATATTGCGCGATTTTTCCGTGCGGCGACGAGGGCGCGGGCAAGGTGCACTTCGCGGGGAATCATCCGCAGCGTGCCGACGACGTCCGGCTCGTCGTCGGTGTCGAGGCCGAGTGTTTTGGCGAGTTGGAGGCGGCTGATGTGGAAGTTGTTTCGCGCACGGATGAGGTCGGGTTGCGCGTTGGCGAGTTCGACCTCGGCCTGCAGCACGTTGAAGCGCGGGACCGTGCCGGCGCTGAAGCGGTTTTGCTGATCCTTCAACTGATCGCTGAGGAGGACGATGCTCTCCGCGGCGACGGTGATGAGTTCGCGATTCAGCAGCGCAGTGTAGAATTGCGTGCGGACGTTCGCGAGGATGGTCGCGACGGTTTCGCGGAGCATCTGATGGCTCGTGTCCTGCGTGAGTTCGGCGATTTTTACCGCGGCTTTCACTTTTCCTCCGGAATAAATGATCTGCTGCACCTGCAGCGTGATGCGCCACGACTTATCCTGGCTGGTGGAGATGAAGGTGCTCGAACTGAACGTCGAGCTGCCCGCGCCGATCAGCTCCGGCGCGTATTGATTGTAGCTGCCGGCCGCGGTCACGCTCGGGAGGGCTTGGGCGCGGACTTCGATGACCTGTCCGCGTGTCCGCTCGATTTCGTGGATCGCTTTGAGGATGTCCGGGTTTTGCTTGAGCGCGAGGGCGATCGCGGATTCCAGCGTGAGGCTGCGGTGCCTCGCCGACTTGGGGGGGCCTTCCCCACCGCGAGAAAGGGCGGACAGAAAGAGCAGGAATCCCGCGGCGAGCAGAATCGCCGGGCGCATCATTGATTGCAGTGCGGGAAGATTTTTTCGTAGATGCGCAGCCATGTAGCCCGCTCAGATTCGTCGAGATGCTCCATGAGGCGCAAGAGGTTTTGAATCATGTCCTGGCGGATTTCCTGCACCATCGCGTGACCTTGGGCGGTGATGACGACCATCACCTTGCGGCGATCCGTCGGGCCTTGCTTGCGAGTGATGAGGGAGAGCTTCTCGAGACGGTCCACGAGGCCCGTAGCTGCGGCGGTCGTGTGCTTCATCCGGCGGGCGACTTCGGTCATCGTCAGTGGATCGGATTCCTGGGCGAGGAAGCTCAGCAAGAGAAACTGCGGAAATGAGAGCCGACCTCGAACGAGTTCTTTGGAAAGATTAAGAACAAACGAGCGCTGGAGAATAATAAAGATATCAGCGAGGCGCTCGGCGGCGGATTTCAGGTCGTGGCGATGGTCGTGCATGGGAATGTTAAGAGCGTAAACGCTACGGCGTTCCGAGTAGTCGTCAAATGACATTTTCTGACATCCGCTCCGGCATGGTTGCTGCTCGATAAAAGTCACTCCCGCAAACCATGCAACGCTACACCGACCAACCCGCCTCCCTCGACATTCCCGACGTCCTTTCCGAACATGGGACCTCAGAACCGAGGGGAACCGTTTTGCTTCTCGAAGACGACGTGCAGTTTAAGGGAATCATGAACGAGTTTCTGAGCAGCCACGGCTTTAAAGTCGTGAGCGTGCAGAATGGCGTCGAAGGCGTTCACGAGGTTCTCGCTAAGGATTTCGAGGTCATCCTCTGCGACATGATGATGCCGACGCTCCCAGGAGACATGTTCTTCCGCGCCGTCGAGCGGATGCGTCCGCACCTGTGCAATCGGTTCATTTTCATGACGGGGCATCGCGGAAATGCGAAGGTGAATGATTTTATCCGCACGGTGAATGGCACCATCCTTTCGAAGCCATTCCACGTCGATGATCTGCTGGAGATGATCGCATTCGTCCAAGTGCGTACGGCGGTGAACTGAGTGCCTCGCGGGAAGTCCTCCCGGTCCCGATGGCATTGGGAAACCGGGGGGAAGGTCGTGACTTTTGCGGAAAATGGGTGACTGATGGCGCGCTGGCGTCCGTGCCAGACAGACGTTCATGTTCCGCCGCTTTTTGAAAAGACTCTTCGTGCCTCCGATGGTGATCTTCGCGGCGGCGATCATGTTTTTCGAGGAGTGGCTGTGGGATCACCTCACCGCCCTCATGGCTTGGGTCGCGCGGGGGCGCGCCTTCCGCTGGCTGGAGGCGAGACTCGCCGCACTGCCGCCGTACGCGGCGATGGCCGTCTTCATTGTCCCCGGCGCGCTGCTGCTGCCGGTGAAGATTGCGGCGCTCTACCTGATGACACGCGGGCACGCGGCAGGCGGGGTGTTCATCATCATTTTCGCGAAAGTGATCGGCACGGCCATCGTCGCGCGGATTTTCGCAGTCTGCCGGCCGGCGCTGCTCACCGTCCAGTGGTTCCGCCGCCTGTATGATTGGATCGTGCGGCTCAAAACGCGACTGTACGATGCGATCAAATTGATGCCGGCATGGAACACCGCCGTTCGCTGGAAGAACGCGATCAAAGCCCGTATGGCCCGGGTGGGGCCTCTCTCCCGACAGTGGAAGGCGATCGGGCAGGTTTTGCGGAGGAAATTTTCGAGGAAGAATTAGCGCCGCTTTCCATTTCGCCTGCGCCGGGACTCACCGTTCGTCGCATCCCACTCCTCCGCCAGATTCCACACGCCGGTGTCACGGGCGCTCCCGTTCGCAGAGGTCCTCCTCTTCCTCGCCCTGCAGGGCGTGCCGCCGCCTTTCGATCAAATGCAGAAGCCAAATTCGCCCTTCGGATTTTCCGCGCCGAAATTGAGTTCGCCCTCGGACGCTTTCAGGCCCTCGGTGTGGATGAGGAAGTGGTGGATGAACTCCTCCATCTTCGTGAGGATCATCGTCTTCGACGGGGATAGTTTCGGATCGTTCACTCGCCACACGTCATCCGGTCGCAGCGTCAAACAGATTCGCGCGCGTATTATGCGATGAGTTCGCTCACGACGCGCGCACCCTGCCCGTCGGTGAGCGAGGCGGTGGTGGCGTTGCGTTTGTAGATCAGCGTCGTGTGATCGAGGCCGAAGCAGCGCAGCAGTGTGGCGTGCCAGTCGTAGTGATTCACGATGTCCTTCACCGCCTTGTGGCCCCACTCGTCCGTCTCTCCGTGGATGTGGCCGCGCTTGAATCCGCCGCCCGCCGCCCAGTAGCTGAAGCCATGCGTGTTGTGATCACGGCCCCATTTTTCGCGGCCCGCTTCGTTTTGCACCACGGGCAGGCGACCCATTTCGCCGCCCCACTGCACGATCGTCGTGTCGAGCAGGCCGCGCTGTTTCAGATCGATCACGAGCGCCGCGCTCGGCTGGTCCGTGGCGACGCAATTTTTCGGCAGCGCCGAAATGAGCGAGCCGTGCTGATCCCACGACTGGCCGGAATTCAGCACCTGCACAAAGCGCACGCCGCGCTCGACGAGCCGCCGCGCGAGGATGCAGCGTGTCGCGGAGTCGCGCGTCTCGGCGCGGTCCACGCCGTAGAGTTTTTTGATGTGCTCGGGCTCGTTCGAAATATCGAGCGCCTCCTTCGCCGCCGTCTGCATTTTCGCCGCGAGTTCGTAGCTCGCGATGCGCGCCTGCAAGTCGAGTTCACCGGGATGCGCCGCGAGGTGCTCGTCGTTGATCGCCTTCAGCAGATCGAGCTGCCGCCTTTGCGGCACACCCGCGAGATCGGCGGGAGGATCGAGATTCAAAATGTGCGGCTCCGTCGCGCGGATGAGCGTGCCCTGGTAGAGCGAAGGCAGCCAGCCGTTCGTCCAGTGCTCGCCCTGGAAAGTCGGCAGTCCGCCGGGATGCGCGAGCACCATGTAGGCGGGCAGCTCCTGCGTCTCGCAGCCGAGGCCGTAGCTCAGCCACGAGCCGAGCGCGGGCCGGCCCGCGGTCACGCGCCCGTTGTTCATCGCATAGAGGCCCTGCGCGTGGTTGCTCACACCGGAATGCATCGAGCGGATGAGCGTGATTTCGTCCGCGATTTCGCCGAGGCACGGCAGCAGTTCGCTCAGCTCCATCCCGCACTGCCCGTGCTTGGAAAATTTGAACGGCGAGCCGAACACCTTTGCCGAAGCCTGCGCGAGATTGTCGTATTTCACCTCGCCGGGAAATTTCTGCCCGTCGTATTTCGTGAGCATCGGCTTCGGGTCGAAGAGATCCATCTGCGAAGGCCCGCCCATCATGAAGAGCGAAATCATCGCGCGCGCCGTGGGCTCAAAATGCGGTGGCTTCGGCAGCAGATCGTAGTGCGGCGCTCCTTCGCCGACCGCGTGCGGCTTCACCGGCGCGCCGAGGAGATTGTCATCGCGCAGCAGCGAAGCTAGCGCGAGCGAGCCAAGGCCAAACGCGTTCGCTTTCAAAAAATGGCGGCGGGAGCAGAGGCGGGAATGATGCATCACCCATAACTATTCCCCAATCCTCGGTTCATTGGGCAGGGTGCAGAGTCAATTTTCTCAGCGCGGGCGTCCGCCGATCCATTTGTGTGCGGGCGGGCGACCAAAAGCGCCAGTGGCTCACGACGCTCCATGCGAGTGCGGTGCGCTGTGAGGCGAGGGCGGCATTTGCCGCGGCGATTTGTCCGGTGAGGAAGGCGCGATCCGCGGTCGGGAGGCGTGCGGAGAGCGTCTTGTTCGTGAGGAGTTTTTCAGCGTCCGCGATCACGGTGCGGACGTGGACGAGATCGGTGTCTGCCACGGGTTGGTTCTTCCACGCGGTGAGTTTGGCGTTGGCGCTGTCCACACCGAAGGCGCGGACTGCATGGGGCTTAAAATCGAGCGGAACGGCGAGCCGGCCATCGTGCGGAACTTTGGCAAACGCCTGCCCGCTGACGGCGTCGCGCATTGTGCTCAAGCCGTCCACGGCGATTTCCGCGCGCATCGGCCACGGCGCGAGGTTCGCGACGATGTGGTGAGGAGGTTTTGCGTGAAAAGTTCGCGCGCATTGTCGCCGCCGGCCTGCGCCTGGCAGGTCATTTGAGAAGGGCGCGGCCAGCCGTCAGATGCACCCGTTCCGCGAGCGGCTGCCTGCCCTCATCGTTTCCCCAGCCGATGAGCGCGCCTTCTTTGCCGAGCGTGAACTCGAAGCGGCCCTCCGCCACCGCAATCGTGCCGGCCACGGCAGGCGTGATGCGGTTCGCCGACTCCGCAAACATCCAGTCCGGCTTGCCCTGCGGCGTGAAGAAAATTTCCTCGCGCGGAGCCGGCAGCAGCGCGGCGGCTTCAAGCAAACGCGCCGTGGTGAAGGGCGCGGCGGCTTGCGCGGGAAGTGAAAGAGAAAGGGCGAGAACGGGGCCCGGGAGGAATTTCATGAGGGGAGATTCTGCGGCAGGAATTGGCCGGCACGCACCATCACATGCCCCCGCTTCAGCGAAGCCGAATGTGCGCCGCGGTCGGACACGCACCGCTGCGGCGAACTGCAATTTCCTCATTCGACGTAGAGGAAACGGTTCGAGCCGAAGAGCACCTGGCAGCAGCTCGCAAGGTCTTCGAGGGCGGGGTCGCGCGCGGGTGCATTCTGGGCGTCCCGCAGCCTCACCGATCGCACTCGCCCATCACGAAGTCGAGCGAGCCGAGGATGCTCACGACGTCGCTCAGCATATGGCCGGGAAGGAGCTTCGGCAGGATGCTGAGATTGATGAAGCTGGGGCTGCGGATTTTCAGGCGGTAGGGCGTGCCGCCGCCCTTCGAGTAAATGTAGAAGCCGAGTTCGCCCTTCGGGTTTTCTGCGCCGAAATAAACTTCGCCCTCGGGCGCCTTCAGGCCCTCGGTGTGGATGATGAAGTGGTGGATCAACTCCTCCATCTTCGTGAGCACGGTCGTCTTCGGCGGCGGATAATTTTTCGGATCGTTCACATACCACGCACCGCCGGGCAGCGTGTCGCAGACCTGGCGGAGGATGCGGACGCTCTGTTTGATTTCCTCCATGCGCATGAGGTAGCGGTCGTAGCTGTCGCCGACGGAGCCAATGGGCACGTCGAACTCATATTGCTCGTAGCCGCAGTACGGCTGGCGTTTGCGGAGGTCGTGGTCCACGCCGCAGGCGCGCAGATTCGGGCCGCTGAGGCCGTAGGAAATGGCGTCGGCTTTTGTGATGGTGCCGATGTCCTTCGTGCGGTCCACGAAGATGCGATTGCGCGTGAGCAGCTTGTCCGTCTCGTCCACGACGGGGAGCACGCCTTCGCAAAATTTCCGCACGGCGGTGATGATTTCCGGAGTGAGGTCGCGCACCATTCCGCCGATGCGCGTGTAGCTCGTGGTGAAGCGCGCGCCGGTGATTTGCTCCATCAGGTTATACACGATTTCGCGCTGCTGAAAGGTGTAGAGGAAGACGGTCATCGCGCCCGTATCCATCGCGAAGCAGCCGAGGCCAAGCAGGTGCGCCGAAATGCGCGCGAGTTCGCAGCACAGCACGCGGATGGCCTGGCCGCGCGGCGGCAGTTCCCAGCCCATGAGCTTTTCCACGGCGAGCGCGTAGGCGATGTTGTTCGCCACGGGGGCGAGGTAGTCGAGCCGGTCCGTGTAGGGCACGAACTGGTTGTAAGTCATGTTCTCCGCGATCTTCTCGTCGCCCCGGTGCAGGTAGCCGACCTCGGGCGTGGCCTTCGTGATGTATTCGCCATCCATCTCGAGGATGAGCCGCAGCACGCCATGCGTCGCGGGATGCGACGGCCCCATGTTGATGATCATCTTCTCGCCGAGCGCATCACCCGCCGTCCGCGAGAGCCCGTCCTGGGTGCGGGCGATGGAATCGGGGACTTCAAATTCAACGGTATTTGCGGCCATGTGCG
>JBBSEI010000005.1:0-105182 GCA_038239865.1 Chthoniobacterales bacterium | reverse complement strand
GGGGCCGTAACGCTGGGGCCCGCCTTGCGGGGGGTACCGGGGGGGGGGGCTACCGGCCGGGCTGGGGCTGGTTTCATGCCTGCCGCGCCCCTCCCGCCCACAGACAGGATGTCTGTGTTCCTTTCCCCGGCGGACGCCTCCCGTTTGCGTTCCTACCCGGACCAACGTGTCGCAATACGCGCGGCGAAAATTCTCGACGAACTGAACCCGCTCGCGAAGGCGAAGAAGGACGCCATCGCGAAGCTGCTGCCCGCCGTCGAGCAGCCCGGCGACGCGGCGAAGGGCAAGGCGCTCTTCACGGTGACGTGCGCGATTTGCCACAAGTTCGGCGACGCGGGCGCGGACATCGGCCCCGGCCTCACCGGCATGGGCGCGCACGCCACTTCGGAATTGCTCAGCGCCATCGTGGATCCGAACGCGGAAGTGGATCCGTCCTTCACGCAGTGGAATATCGAGACGAAAGACGGCGGCGTTTTTGCCGGAGTGATCGCGTCGGAAAATCCCGCGAGCATCACGATGAAGAGCCTCGCCGGTGTGCAGGAGATCAAAGTCGCGACGATCAAGTCGCGCGTGAACACAGGCCGCTCGCTGATGCCCGAGGGCTTCGAGGGCCTCGGCAGCGAGGCGCTGCGCGACATCATCGCCTACATGCAGAGCGTGGACGGCGGGAAATTCCGCGTGGTGGACCTGCGCGATGCCTTCACCGCGACGACCGCGCTCGGCCTTTATGCAAGCCATGAGTCGAAAGGCGACACGTTCGTCTTCAAGAAGACCGGCACGGTGAATGTCGAAGGCGTGCCCTTCAACATCGTCGCACCGGAGAAGGCGCCGCTGAACATCATCGTGCTGAAGAGCGTCCACGGCATCACGAAGGGAATGCCGCAGCGCGTGGAGGCCAAGCTCGGTGGATTCAAGGCGAACCGCCTGCATTTCCTCGGCGGCGTGACCGGCTGGGGATTCCAAGACAACGGCGACACGAGCGACGTGATGAAGATCACCGTCGTGTATGCGGACGGGCAGAAGGAGAGCATCGTGTGCAGGAACGGCACGGAGTTTTCCGACTACTTCCACCGCGTGGACGTGCCGGGATCGAAGTTCGTGGACGTGCTGAAAAACCAGCACCAGATGCGCTTCTTCACGAAGCCGCTCACACACACTGCCGCGATCGAAAAGGTCGTGCTGGAATCCACCGCCGGAAGCGCCGCGCCGACGATCGTGGCGATCACCGCGGAGCTTGCGGAGGGGAGTGCATCGGGTAGGGCGGGTTTGCAACCCGCCGTGCCGGGTATCCTACCCGGCACTCCGGGCAGCGCAGGATCCCCGAAACAGGACGCGCCCCCGCCTAACGGCACGGCCTCGACAAACGAACGCAAACAGACGCCCGATGCGCCGGGTAAAATACCCGGCGCGGCGGGTGGGACACCCGCCCTACCCGTGCAGGCAAACGCCCCCGCGACACAAACGAAGCCCGGCAACGAAGACGCAAACTTCAAACCGCAGTTCAGCGACGAAGTGCCGCAGCCGCCTGCGACGAAACCCGCGAACGGCCCGCGCGTGCTCATCGTCGGCGGAGGCTCGTCGCATGACTTCGTGAAATTTTTCGGCGGCACGGACAAGGCCACGCTCGCGCCGGTGAGCGGCTGGGTGGACTTCACGCAGAATGCAAACGGCGTCCCAGCGATCCTCGATCGCGTGGACGTGCTCGTGTGGAGCGCGAACCAGCCGGTTTCTTCAGCGACAATGAAGGCGCTGCTCGACTACGCGAACCGCGGCGGCGCGATCATCGCGCATCATCCGGGGACTTGGTATGCGTGGAAAAATTTCCCCGAATGGAACCGGCAAATCATCGGCGGCGGCACGCGCGGCCACGATGCGCTGGGCGCATACACGGTGAAGGTTACGAATGCTGCGCATCCGATCACGAAGGGTGTTCCTGCGAGCTTTGAGATCACGGACGAACTCTACAACTACGCCGCGGACCCCGCGGGCAACCCGATCGAAGTGCTCGCCGAGGCGACGAGTCCGAAGACCGGGAAGACTTTCCCGCAGGTCTTCATCGTGAAGCATCCGAAGGCGCGCATCGTCGGCCTCACGCTCGGGCACGATGCCCGTGCGCACGATCTTCCCGCGTATCAGACGCTGCTGAAAAATGCGGTGCAGTGGGCGGCGGGAAAGTAGAGCGGGCTGAGAATTTCGCCGCGGTTTCTGGCTGCCCCCGGACCGGGGAGGACGCCGGTCTTCCGACAACGAGCGGATCGTCGGCGGATGCGTGCGCGTCCGGGAACGTCGCGGATGCGGCCCTGCGTTCGCGGTCGTGGCGACGCTGCTTGCGCCGGCCGCGCTGCTTCGCTTCGCGGCTATTTCGAGCCGGGCGGGAGGAGCAATGGATTGGCGACCGCGCCGCTGGGGCGGACGGCGCCGCCGCCGGGGAGCACGACGGCCTGCGGTGCGAGGATGAGGACTTTCAGATTTCGGAACGCCACCTCGTAGCCCTGATCCACGATCGCGAGTCGCGTGCGACTTTTCATCCCGTACGTGCCGGGGAGGACTTCGTGCGCGAGATCGCGCGGCTGGAATTGTTTCCGGTTCGCCACCGCGGTCGCGCGGACTTTTGGGCCGAGTTCGTATTCGAGGACTTTCTCGCCGTTCAGCCAGTGCTCGGCGTGCGTGCCTTGCACGACGACGCGGCCTTCATTCCACGGGTCGCCGGATTTGTTCAGCGGATCGCCCGCGCGGAGCCTGGCATTTTCACCGCGCGGGAAAATGAGATCGAGCGCGCCGGTGCGGCGCAGGTTTCCCGCCTTGAGGCTGATGCTGTTGTGGACGTCGTCGATGATTTGATATTCGAGGCCGACGGGCACCTGGCCGAAAACTTCAACCAGCATGTAGCGCACGCCGCTGTTCGCGGAGGTGCTCATTTTGAACTCAAAGCGGAAATCGAAATCCCAGAAAAAATCGAGTGTGACAAGGTCGCCGCCCGTCATGCGCTCCGTGTCCTTCACGTCCTTGGGCAGGAAAAGTTCGCCATTCTGAATCTTCCAGCCGGAACTCAGCGGATCGTTGCGCTGAAGACCTTTCATGCCGAGGACGCGCTTGCCGTCGAAGAGCAGCTTCCAGCCTTGCGCGACTTCATCGGCGGTGAGCGTGTTGGGCGCGGCGTTCGTCGCGGGGGCGGCGGGCGTTTCGGTGGCAGCAGCGACGGGCGATGCCGGCGGATGGACGGCGGGGACCGGCGCAGCGGGAGCCGCTGGCTTGCCGGGCTGGACGAGCGAAGGCGGCAATTGCGCGAGGCACACGGGGGCGGCGAGGGCGGCGAGAACGGGAATGAAACGCGGTAAATTCATCGGGAAAAGTGAGGATGCAAAACCCCGGCAGTTTTCACCACCGGGGTCGGCGCAGCGCCGGAAAATTTGCAGCAGGTGCCTCCATTAGTCCAGCGGGAGCTTTTGGGCGGCGCACCCCTCCGCGCCGTCAGCGTGCGAGGTAGAAAAGCACGCCCGCCGCGAGCGCACCGAAGGCACGCAGCGAAACGAAACGGTCCGGCTCGAAGAGGAACAGCAGCATGGCGCAGGAGGAGCGCGGCGGCCCGTCGTGGCGAGCACAAATCGGGCGACCGCATTTTGCATCAGCCGAGGACGCTGTGCAGGACCGTCCGGAGTTCGCCGACGGCGAAGGGCTTTTGCAAAAAGCTGGCGAGCCCTTTTCCGGTGAAGCGGACCATGGCTTCCTGCGCGTTAAAGCCGCTCATGAGCACCACGCACACATCGGGCCGCAGACGGCGCAGCTCGGCGAAGGTCTGCTCGCCATCCATGTGCGGCATGCTGAGGTCCAGCAGCACGAGGGCGAAACGTGCGGGCGTGGCGCGGAAAATTTCCACCGCCTCGCGGCCATCCGCGACGAGCACGGGATCGAGCCCGAGATGGCGCAGCAGGCGGGCGACGGTGCTGCGCATCGTTTCCTCATCGTCCACCACGAGCACCGTGCCATGGCCGCGCCACGTCGTGCTGCCGGGCGGCTCGGCGGCGGGAGTCTCGGTCGTGCCGCGCGCGATGGGGAAGAGCAGCTTGAACGTGGAGCCGCGACCCACCTCCGAGTACACTTTCATCGCGCCCTTGTGCCCGCGCACGATGCCGAGCACGGCGGCGAGGCCGAGCCCGCGGCCGGTGAATTTCGTCGTGTAAAACGGATCGAAAATCTTCGCCTGCGTCTCGGAGCTCATGCCGCAGCCGTTGTCGGAGACTTCGAGGAAGACGTATTCGCCCTCGGGGAGATTCGGGTCCATGAGCGTGCCCGCGAGGTAGCCGCGATCCACGCGCGTGAGGCCGGTGGAAATGCTGATCACGCCACTTTTGTCGCCGATGGCCTCGGAGGCGTTGATGACCAGATTCATGATGATCTGGCGGATCTGCGTGGCATCCATCTCGACCGGCGGGAGGTTTTTTTCCAACCGGAAACGGAGCACCGCTTTTTTGCTGATGGAGATCTGCATCATCTGCGCGGTCTCCTCGAGGAGCTGGCCGAGATCGAGCGTCTGCACCACGAAGCGTCCGCGCCCCGAGTAGGCGAGCATCTGCTTGCACAGATCCGCCGCGCGGTGCGACGCCTCGCTGATCTGCCCGAGGCATTCCTGCGCGGCGGAATTCGAGGAAATCTCCATCGCGGCGAGGCTGGCGTTGCCGAGGATGGTGGTGAGGAGATTGTTAAAATCGTGCGCGATGCCGCCCGCGAGCACGCCGAGGCTCTCGAGCTTTTGCGCCTCCTGCACTTTGCGATCGAGCTTCTCGCGATCGACTTCGGCGCGCTTGCGCTCGGTGATGTCCACGCAGGCTCCCGTCATGTGCAGCGGCCGGCCCGCGGGGTCGCGGAAGGTCTTCCCGCGATCATCCACCCAGCGGACGCTGCCATCGGGCCGCACGACGCGGAACTCCATTTCAAAATCCGCCCCATCGAGCGCACACCGCTCGAAAAGCGCGACGACGGCGAAGCGATCTTCGGGATGCACTTTCGCGATGAAATTTTCCAGCGAACGCACGGCCTTGCCCGGCGGGAGGCCGAAGAGCGCATCGAGCGCCTCGTCCCACGTGAGGACATTCTCGCGGATCTCCCACCGAAAGGTGCCCGTGCCGGACGCCGCGAGCGCCACGCGGAGGCGCTCCTCGCGTTCGCGGAGAGCTTCCTCGCTGTGCTTGCGTTCGGTGATGTCCGTGTGCGTGCCGAGCATGCGGAGCGGCTTTCCGTCCGGCGACCGGGCGACGATGCTGCCCAGCGAGAGAATCCACTTCCAGTCGCCGTCCTTCGTGCGCAGGCGGAACTCGACGCGATATTCCGCACTTTTCCCGGAAACATAGTCGTCAAAATTCCCGCAGGCGCGCTCCCGGTCCTCGGGATGGAGCCGCTCGCGCCACTCCCGGTTCGATTCGTGGAATTCCGCCGGCTCATAGCCGAGCATGCGCGCATATTCGGGACTCACGATGGATTCGTACGTCCGGAGATCCAGATCGTACAGGCCCTGATGCGCGGCGGACAGGGCGAGCCGCAGCCGCTCCTCGCTGTCCTCCAGGCGATCGAGCGTGCGCTTGCGTTCGGTGATGTCCATGGTGCTCCCGCGCAGCACCACGCGTCCGCCGATGTCGATCCGGAGAAGGCGCACCTCGCAGGGAAAATCGCGGCCTTCCGCATCGCGATGCGTCCACTCGAAGACGGGCACCTCGCCCGCGACCGCCCGCCCGATGAACTCGCGCGCTTTTTCCTCGGAAGGCCGCCCGTCCGGCTGCACAGACGGGCTCAGCTCGATCGGCCCGCGCCGGCAAAGCTCCGCGGCCGGGAGCTTGAAGAGGCGCTCGGCCGCGGAATTCACCTGCATGAGTTGACCGCTCGCGACGTCCAGCAGCATGATGACCTCCGGCGCGTGCTCGATGAGCTGGCGGAAGCGCTCCTCGCTCTCGCTCAAGGCGAGTTCCGCCTGCTTGCGCTCGGTGATGTCGAAGACCAGCACGAAGAAGCCCGAGACGACGCCGTCTTTCCCGAGCCGCGGCACGTAGTGCACATCGAACCATCGCGCTTCCCCATCGAGGCCGGACGGATTCGCCTGATAGCGGACATTTTTCCCCGCGAGCGCCGCGCGCACATGTGGCTGCATCGCTTCGTACGCGGCGGCGGATTGGACTTCGCGCAGATGCTTGCCCACCAATTCCTCCGCAGAGCGCTGGAAATATTCCTCGTAGCGGCGGTTCACGAGCCCGTAGCGCTCCTCCCCATCCACAAAGGCGATGTAGGCCGTCACGCTGTCGATGAAGAGCTTCAGCGTCGCCAGGCTCCGCTCGAGATCCGCCACGGCGTCCTTTCGCGCCGTGATGTCGCGCGTGATGCCGAGGACGCCGATGATCTCGCGGCGTGCATTGCGGTACGGCACGGCATTCGTCTCCACCCACCGGCGCGTCCCCCGGAGGCTTTGCAGCGAGAATTCCCCGCGCACCGTCTCGCCGTTCAGCGCCCGCCGATGCATCACAAAAAAGCGCTCGCGATCCTCCGGGACGATGAGATCCGACATTGGCTTGCCGCGGATTTCGTCCAGCGACCCAGCCCCGATCATCGCGAGCCCCGCCGGATTCAACTCGATCACGTTTCCCTCCGGCGAGAGCAGCTTCACGCACTCGGGCTCGAGCGCGATGATCGTGCGCAGATGTTCCTCGCTCTGGTGCAGCGCGATCTCGGTCTGTTTGCGCTTCGTGATGTCGCGCTGGATGCCGAGATAGCCCGTCATCACCCCGCGGGCATCGTTCACCGGCGAGACGAGCAGCCCATTCCAAAATGGCTTCGCGTCCTTGCGATAGTTCAGCATTTCACCGTCGAAAAATCCGTCACCCTGCAGGGCCTCCTTCAACCTCCGCACCGTCGCCGCATCCGTCGCCGGCCCCTGTAGGATCGAGCAGCTTTTGCCGAGCACTTCCGCCTCCGCGTAGCCGGTCAGCCGGGCAAAGCCCTCATTCACAAAAGTGATCTTCCGATCGAGCCCGGCGAGCACCACGCCGAGCGAGACATCCGAGAGCGCCTGCTCGAAGAGGTTCTGGATGCCCGTGGCGTGGCGGCGCGCCGTCTGCAGCGCCGTGATCAGCCAGCCGAGCACCGCCGCCGTCGCCATGAAAATCCACAGCAGCCCGGCCCACTCGATCGGCGACGGCCGGAGGAAAGGGCCACGCTCCGTCGCCGTGGCGTACGCGGCCACGACCGACATCACGATCAGCGCGACCGAAGTCCCCACCGGCCCGTAGCGCAGCGCCGCCCACGCCACCAGCGGCAGCGGCACAAAGGCCAGCGACCACGTCTGGCTGCCCGGACCGCGGCTGAGGACGAAGACACCCCACATCGCCGCCACCGCCACGCACAGCCACGCGGAAAATTCCGCGCGCCGGGAAGCCACCGCGCGCACGTCCCGGCCCGTGATCGCCAGCACCAGCGGGGCCGCGATGATCACGCCCATCGCATCGCGCGCCCACCAGATCAGCCACGCCGCGATGCGCCCGTCCGTCACCACGCCGGCCGCCGACATGAAAGTGACGCCCAGGCTCGCACTCACGAGCATCCCGGCGATCGCGGCGAGTGATAGGAAAAAAATGTCGCGCTTGCGATCGAACGCCGGGTGAAATCCCAGCCGCTGCAGCACCCACGCCGAGAGCAGCGGCGCGAGCGTATTTCCCACCGCGATCTCCAGCGCCAGCGGCACGCTCCCGCTGATCGCAAAATTCACCGCCACCGCCCCGAGCGCCACTCCCGGCCAGCAGCGAAATCCGTAGCGCAGCAGCGCCGCCACCGCGATGCCCGTCGGCAGCCAGATCAGGGTGATCTGCGACTCGAAAGCCGGCAGCAGGAGCCCGAGTCGCCCGGTGACGAAATACGCGAGTGCCAGCAAAAGCGAGACAATGGAGGGGTACAACCGATGAGTCATTACAGACCGTGCCTCCTCGGAGCCGAAAGGATGCGAACTTGCACCGCAAGCGAAATCGCCCAACGGTGATTTTCAACGTTCGGAAATTCACCTCGCTTTTTCCCGCCCCGGAATTTTCGCGCCCTCTCCGGTCCGCCGCGCAGGCACGGTTTCACCTATCGTTCCGCGAGGCGTTTGATTTTACTTTCGCACCTCCCATGAAGTTCCTCCGCGTCCCCATTTTCCTCCTCCTCGCCGCCCCGATTTTTTCCGCGGAGAAAAAGGATCCCTTCGAGGAACTCATCCGCCCCACGGACCCGCTCACGCCCGAGCAGGAGCGCGCGGCGTTTCATCTGCCGCCGGGTTTTGAAATCCAGCTCGTCGCGAGCGAGCCCGATCTCCGCAAGCCGATGAACATGCAGTGGGACGCGCTCGGCCGGCTGTGGATCACCGAGTCGCGCGAGTATCCCTTTCCCGTGAAGGACGGATCGCCGGGGCGCGACACGGTCCGCATTTTCTCCGACTTCGCCCCGGATGGCCGCGCGCGGAAAATGGAGATTTTCGCCGAGGGGCTGAACATCCCGACCGGGCTGTATCCGTTCCGCTCGAAAAATGCGGACGGCAAAGTGACGTGGAAATGCGTCGTGTGGAGCATCCCGAACATCTGGCTGCTCGAGGACACCGACGGCGACGGCAAGGCCGACAAACGCACGGTGCTCTACGGCCCGCTCGGCTGGGAGCGCGACACGCATGGCAATCTCTCGTCCTTCCGCCGCGGCACCGACGGCTGGCTCTACGGCACGCACGGATTCAACAACGAGAGCACCATCCGCGGACGCGACGGCAGCGAACTGCACCTCCAGAGCGGCAACACCTATCGCATCCGCCTCGATGGCTCGCGCGTCGAGGGCCACACGTGGGGCCAGGTGAATCCGTTCGGCCTGTGCTGGGATAATCGCGGCAATCTTTTCAGCGCAGACTGCCACAGCTCGCCGATCTACCAGCTCCTGCGCGGCGCGTATTACCCGAGCTTCGGCAAGCCGCACGACGGCCTCGGCTTTGGCCCGCAGACGATCACGCACTCGCACGGCAGCACCGCGATCTGCGCGCCGATGTACGTGTGCGACCCCGCGTGGCCCGCGGAATTTCAGGATCACATGTTCGTCGGAAATGTGCAGACCAGCCGCATCAATCACGACGCGATCATCTGGCACGGCTCGTCGTCGAAGGGAAAGGAGATGCCCGATTTCCTGAGCACCGACGACCCGTGGTTCCGCCCCGTGGATCTGAGCTGGGGCCCCGATGGCGCCCTCTACGTCGCGGATTTCTACAACAAGATCATCGGACACTACGAAGTCCCGCTCACCCACCCCGGCCGCGACCGCGAGCGCGGGCGGCTGTGGCGGATTGTCTATCGCGGAGAAAATGGCACGCCGCTCGTGAACTACGGCCCGCTCCCGACCGACATCGCCGGCTGGGTGCGCGAACTCGCCTCGACGAACCTCACGCGCCGCACGCTCGCGCTGAACGAACTCTGCGACCACTACGCCGCGGAAGCATTGCCCGCGATCAAAGTCGCGCTCGGCGCACCGGCAAACGCGTTTCAAAAACTCAACGCACTCTGGGCGCTCCACCGCCTCGGCGTGCTCGATGAAACCACGCTGCTCGCCGGCATCAAGGGCGCGGACGCACTCGTGCGCACGCACGCGCTGAGGATCGCACGCGAATGTGAGATCGGCGTCCCGCCTGTCCTCGGCGCGGCAAGCACCGACGACGCCCGGGGACAGGCGGGACGCCGATCCTACATTGCCGCCGCACGCACCGCGCTGAACGACAGCGATGCGCTCGTGCGCCGCTGCGCCGCGGAAGTCCTCGCGGTGCAACCCGCCGTCGAAAATGTCGCACCGCTCACCGGGCTCCTCCGCTCCACAGCGCCGGATGACGATCACCTCATCCACGCCACGCGCATCGCGCTGCGGAATCAGCTCCGCGATCCCACCGTGCTCGCGGATCTTTCACTCGACGGGAAGAGTCCCGAAGATCGGAAAATATTGCTCGACCTGCTCCGTGTGGCATCGGGCGAGGCGGCGGCCGAATTTCGGATGAAATATTTCGAGAGCAAAAAAGATCTCTCGGCCGCGCTGTTCGTCCAGCATCTCCCCACGCTCGCGAAGAACGTCGCGCCCGCGCGATTTGAAACGCTCATCAGCCTCACGGAACGGACGCTCGGCAAAGATCCCGCGCAGCTCGGCGAGGGTGTCGAATTGCTCTTCACCGCGCTCGTGCAGCGCGAAATTCCGGCGGACGAAAAATTGCTCTCGCTCGGCACGCGCGTCGTCACCGCGCTGCTCGCGCCCGGCGCGCCGCAGGGCGAAGTCCGCCGATTGGAGCGCGCCGCGAATCTCATCAATGATCTGAGCCTCCCGGGTTTCGATTCCACGCTCGCGCGCATCGTCGCCACTGCAACGATGGACGCCGCCGCACGCGCCGCCGCCGCACGCGCGTGGCTGAATCAAACTCCCGACGCCGCGCTGCCGCAGATCGCGGGCATCGTCGCCGATCCCGCCGCGCCCGAGCCCGTCCGCGAACAGCTCGCGCGCGTGCTCGCCGATGCAAAGTCATTCGACGCCATCACCGCCGCGATCCGCATCGCGCCGCGGCGGCTGCAGCAGTCGCTCGCCACGGTCCTCGCGGGTTCGCGCGAAGGCGGCGAGCGGCTCCTCGCCGCGTGCGCGGATGGAACGGCACCCGCACTTTTGCTCCGCGACAAGTCGATCGTGGATCGATTCAAAGCGGCGAAAGTGCCGGACTACGCGAAGCGCATCTCCAGCCTCACCGCAAACCTCCCGGATGCGAACGCGGAGATCGACAAGCTGATCGCCGCGCGAGCCAAAGCGTTCGATCCGGCAAAGGCGGACGCCGCTCGCGGCGCGGAAGTTTTCGCGCGCAACTGCGCGGCGTGCCACGCCATCGAGGGCAAGGGCGGCGTGCTCGGCCCGCAGCTCGACGGCATCGGCGGCCGCGGACCGGACCGGCTGCTCGAGGACATCCTCGATCCGAATCGCAACGTGGATCGCGCGTTTCGCATGAACGTGATCACCTTGAAAAATGGCTCCGTGATCGGCGGTCTGCCGCGCCGCGAAGAAGGCGCGCAGCTCGTGCTCGCCGACGCCGCCGGGCAGGAGACGCGCGTCGCGCTCGCTGAGATCGCCGAGCGCAAGGAGACGGAGACCTCGCTCATGCCGCCGGCCTTCGGCGAAATCATCCCGCCTGCGGAACTCAGCGACCTGCTCGCATTTCTCCTCGGCAAACGCGCGACAAAGTAGCCGCAGGCGACGACGTGGAATGCCGGCGACGCGGATTTTTTGCGTTCACCTCGGCCAGAGCTTCCGCTTTTTCAGCCACTCCGCGACGAGCGCGCGGAATGCCGTGGTCGCGGGCGAAGCGGATGTGCCGGATGAGACCATTACGAGTTCGATCGCCTGAGTCGGCACGAGCGGACGGAAAACGAGCGGTCCGCCCGCGCCGAGCATGGCGATGCTGTCCGGGATGATGCCGATGCCTGCACCGGATTCCACGTAGCTGAGCACGGTGTGGATCACGCTCGGCGTGTGCACGAGCCGCGGCGTGAATTTTGCCCGCTGGCACGCCGCGAGGATCGCATCGTGCAGGCCCACGCCTTCTCGTCGCGCGAGGATCACGAGAGGCTCGGCGGCGAGAGCGCGCCACGGCACGGTGCGTTTTTTTGCGAGGGGATGTCCCGCGGGCAGCACGACGTGGAATGGCTCGCGACGCAGCACGGTGGTCTGCAGGCCGTGCGCGTGCTGCGCGAGCACGGGGCGCGTGAGGCCGATCTCCAGCCGCCCGCGCGCGACCATCTCCCACACGCGTTCGGGCGTGCGCTCCTCGAGGATCACGGAGACGCGCGGATAGCGGCGGCGGAATTCCGCGAGCAGCCGGCCGAGGAATGCCTGCGTCGGCGGGCCGATGTAGCCGACGCGCAGCTCTCCTTCCTCGCCGTTGGCGATGCGCTGCACTTTTTTCACCGCGTCATCCACGCGTTGGAAAAGAATCCCGATCTCGTGCAGCAGCATCGCGCCGGCCTCGGTGAGCGAGACGGCGCGGCGGTTGCGCAGCATGAGCACCGCGCCGATTTTTTCCTCGAGTTCCTTCACCGCGCGGCTGAGCGCGGGCTGCGCGATGTGCAGCCGTCGCGCGGCTTTGGAAAAGCTCAGTTCCTCGGCGACAGCCTGAAAATAACGCAGGTGGCGGAGTTCCATGCGCTGATACCGCACCGGCATGACGGCTATCGCAAGATTTGATTTCCGGCATCAGCGACGGGCTGGCAGTTTCCGCGTCTCCCGCGGCGGCACGCCACGCGCCTGTGGGATTTTTCCGATGAATAACGTTCAACTCGCCGTCCAGTTTTTCCTGCAGCTCGCGGTGATCCTGCTTTTCTGCCGAATCGTCGGCGCGATTGCCGCGCGCTTCGGGCAGCCGCAGGTCGTCGCGGAAATGATCGCCGGCGTACTGCTCGGACCTTCGCTCTTCGGCCTGCTCGCGCCGGAGTGGCAGCAATGGCTTTTCCCATGGGACAAGACGCAGCATCTGCGCGACACGCAGAGCTATCTTTTCCCCGCATCGCAGCTCGGGCTCGCGCTCTACATGTTCATCGTCGGGATGGAATTTCGGACGGACGTCGTCGGGAAGCGGTTGAAAAGTTCCATCGCGGTTTCCCTCGCGGGAATGGCTGCACCCTTCGCGCTCGGCGCGGCGCTGGGCTGGATTTTTTTTTACCACACCGAGCTTTTTCCGAAGAAGACCACGCTCGCTGAGGCGATGCTTTTCCTCGGCGCTTCGATGTGCATCACGGCGTTTCCGATGCTCGCGCGGATCATTCATTTCAAAAAACTCGCGGGCACGACGATGGGCACCGTGGCGATCGGCGCGGGCGCGATCGACGATGCGACCGCGTGGTGCCTGCTCGCCGTGGTGCTCGCGAGTTTCGATCAAAACATCACGCACGCCCTCGCGAACATCGGCGGCGGCATCGGCTATCTCGTCGTGTGTCTTTTCATCGTGAGGCCGCTGCTCGCGCGCGTGCAGTCGTGGATGCAGAAGGATGGCGAACTGACCGACGCGGGACTCGTCATCGCGCTGGCGCTGATGTCGCTCGGCGCGTGGTTCACGGATCTCATCGGGCTGCACGCGGTGTTCGGCGCGTTTCTGATGGGCGCGGCGATTCCGCGCGGTGTCTTCACGCGCGACCTCATCGCGCGCATTCAGCCGCTCGCGGTGGCGCTGCTGCTGCCGCTGTTCTTCACCTACTCGGGCCTGAACACGCGCATCGGCCTGCTGAATTCCGGCTTCCTGTGGCTGATGTGCGGCGCAGTGCTCGTCGCCGCGGTGCTCGGAAAAGGTGTCGCCTGCTGGCTCGCCGCACGCGCGACGGGAATCTCAAATCGCGAGGCGCTCGGCATTGGTGTGCTGATGAATGCGCGCGGGCTGATGGAGCTAATCATCATCAACATCGGCCTCCAGCGCGGGATCATTTCCGAGGGGCTTTTCGCGACGCTGGTGATCATGGCGGTGATCACCACGCTCATGGCCTCGCCGATCTTCGAGCGACTCGTGGGCACGGGGACGTTCAAGGCGGAGGAGTGATGCGGACAGGATTGTCCGCGTCACGTTTCAGCAAATGCTCAGCACCTTCTCGACGACATCGAGAGGACGCGGGAGCTGGCGCTTTTCCAACTCGGGGGAGTAAATCGCAGGGGCATCGATGCTCGTGATGCGGAGCACGGGGGCGTCAAGTTCGTCGAAGATTTTTTCCATGATCATCGAGGCGATCTGTGCGCCGACGCCGCAGAAGGGCTTCGCTTCCTCGATGTAAATCGCGCGGTGCGTCTTGCGGACGCTTTCCAAAATGGTCTCCTCGTCGAGCGGGCGGATGCTGCGCAGGTCCACGACTTCGGCGCTGATGTTGTGCTCGGCGGCGAGGATGTCGGCGGCGGTGCAGGCGGTGAGCGCGGCGCGGCCGTGCGCGATGAGCGTGATGTCGGTGCCCTCGCGCTTGATGTCCGCTTTGCCGAGCGGGATGAGGTATTCCTCCTCGGGCACTTCCCATTTTTCGCCGTAGAGGAGAGTGTTTTCCATGAACATCACGGGGTCATTGTCGCGGATGGCGGTCTTCAGGAGACCCTTTGCATCGTAGGCGGTCGCGGGGCAGACGACTTTCAGGCCGGGGACGTTTGCGAGGAAACTTTCGTGGTTGTGCGAATGCGTCGCGCCGACGTTTGTGCCGCCGTTCGCAGGGCCGCGGATGACGATGGGGCAATTGATGAGCCCGCCGCTCATGTAGCGGACTTGCGCGGCGTTGTTGATGATCTGATCCCACGCGACGGCGGCGAAGCTCCAGAACATGAGTTCCATCACGGGCCGGATGCCGAGCATCGAAGCGCCGACGCCCATGCCGATGAACCCGGCTTCGGAGATGGGCGTGTCCACGATGCGCTTGCTGCCCCATTTTTTCCAGAGGCCTTCGGTGACTTTATAGGCGCCGTCGTATTCGGCGACTTCCTCGCCCATGACGACGACGTTCGGATCGCGTGCGAGTTCTTCGTCGAGGGCGTGGCGCAATGCTTCTCGGTAGGTAATTTGTGGCATGGCTTTTTTCTTGGTGAAAATGGGAGCGGTCTGGTCGGACGGGCTGTGAAGCGTGCCATCGGGATCATCACGGGCCTTCGGTCAACCGCCAGACGTGCGGAGTTCTAGTCGTGGAAAAAATGCCGCCCGGTCCGCCCGGCTTCTGTCTGCCGGTCCACTTCAAAATAAACATCCTGCGTGATGCTTTCCACCAGTGGGATCGGGCTCTCATCGGCGAATTGCGCCGCCGCCTCAGCCTCCGCTTTTGCCGCCTCGTCAATCACCTCGAACTGCTCCTCGGTCAGCAGCGCTTCCTCGATGAGCCGCCGTTTGAAATGCTGAATCGGGTCGTTGTTCTGCCTGTAAAATTCGATCTCCTCCTTTTGCCGGTAGCCGCTCGTGTGCTTCGCGTCGGCGACGGAGTGGCCGTAGTAACGGTAGGTCGAGATTTCGAGGAGCGTGGGTTTGCTCTCGTTGTGCGCGCGGGCGATCGCGTCCTGCACATTGGCCCGCACTTCGTAGATATCCGTGCCATTGCACTTGCCCCAGGCCATCGCAAATCCCTCGGCGCGCTCGGCGAGGCAGCCTTTGAACGCCGAACTCCGCGCGAGGCTCGTGCCCATCGAGTAGCCGTTGTTCTCGATGATATAAACGACGGGGATCTCGAAGAGCGACGCCATGTTCAGGCTCTCGTAAAAGCATCCCTGGTTCACCGCGCCGTCTCCCATGAAGCACAGCGCCGCGCCTTTGAGCCCCTTGTATTTCAGCGCGTAGCCGAGCCCGAGCCCGAGCGGCGTCTGCCCGGCGACGATGCCGTGGCCGCCCCAGTAATTTTTGTCCGGCGCGAAAAAGTGCATCGAGCCGCCCTTTCCCTTCGAGCAGCCGGTGACCTTGCCGTACAGCTCGGCCATGCACTCGTTCATCGTCATCCCGACCGCGAGCGCGTGGCCGTGATCGCGATAGGCGGTGATGACGTGATCGTCGTCGCCCATGAGCGACACGGAGCCGACGGCGACGGATTCCTGGCCGTTGTAAAGATGGAGAAAGCCGCCCACTTTTCCACCCTGATACCAGCGCAATGCCTCAGTCTCGAAATGCCGGATCCGCACCATGTCGGTGAGGAGCTTCCGCTTTTGCACCGCGGAGAGCTTGGCGTTGATCGGAGACTTGGAAAAATCGGTGGTCGTGACAGCGGTGGCCATGAGTTGCGGTTCGTCGGTGTGAAAATGTGGAAAAGTCCGCCCAGTCGGGGAGCGATGGGTCAAGTCGTTGGATGTTACGGAGCAGCGTCTAAAGCGCAACCCTCAATCCCTGACGCCGCAGCTTTTGCGCCCGGCCCGCGCTTCATTTCGCCGCGGTACCGAGGCTCGCCGTGAGATGCGCGCGCAGCTCGCGCTGGATTTTGGTGAAGTCGCGGTTGGCATTCACGATCGTGAAGCCGTAGCGCCGCTGCATCCGCCCGAAGGCACGCTGGAGCAGACCTTGATAAATGAGAAAACTCTCGAACATGTCCCGCGAAAGCCCGAGATCCATGCCGCTCTCCCAGTAGTCCAGCGTGGCATTTTTTTCAAAATTGCGCAGGACGAGCTCCTCGGGATCCACCCGGAGGTAGAAGACAGCGTCCGGGACCAGCGCAGAACTGTACAGATTGCGCGTCCATTCCGACTCCGCACCGCGGACGATGTCGCGCGCCATGAGCGTGTAAATGTAGCGATCCGCGAGCACGATGTAGCCCGCGCGCAGCGCCGGGATGATCTCATGCACGAGCTGATCGTAGAAGTCCGTGGCGTAGAGCAGCGCCATCGTCGTCCGCGTGAGCAGGCGGGATTGCTTTGCATGTTCGATGTCCTGCGCGAGCAGCGGCGAGCGCCGCAGCCCCATGTGGCGCACCGCGTAGCCGCCCGCTTCCAACCATTCGCTGAGAGCCTTGATATTCGTCGAGCGTCCGGACCCATCCGCGCCTTCGATCACGAAAAGACGCCCGATGAGCCGTGAAGTCCCCATCTCCGCGAGCGGTCGCCCGAAAGTGCGGATCATCCGGCCCGGAAGGCTGGGCTTGTGCATCGGTGCGGGCATCAGGCGTGGCGTCCTTTCTTTTTCATGAAATCCGAAAGGCGCAGACGGCCCCGGAGGATCCTCCGCACTTCCGCCTGCTGATCATGGATGTCGCGCGTCGCATCCACGACCGTGAAATGATACCGCGGTGCCAGCAACTCATACTGCTCGAGGATGCGACCTTGGAAAATGTGGAAGCTCTCATACGGATCCGTGCTCAGTCCGAGATCCATGCCCGCCTCGTGGTATTTGAGTTCCGGGCGTCCGTCCAAAATGCGGCCCAATGCCACTTCGAGCGGTGCGCGGAAATAAAGCGTGACGTCCGGCTGCACCGCGAAATTGTAAAGCTTTTCCACCCAATCAAAATCCACCCCTCGCACCACATCGCGCGCAAAGGCCGTGAAGATGTAGCGATCCGCCAGCACGATGTACCCCGCCTGCAGCAGCGGAAAAATCTGGCGCTCGTAGCGATCCGCAAAATCCGTCGCGTGGATGAGCGAAAAGGTGGTCGGCGTGAGCGACCGGCTGGTTTTGCCCTTGATCGTCGAAGGCTTCACGAGACTCGACGAATTCCATTCGGTGAAAAACACCCGCGCACCGGAAAGTTCGAGCCAGCGTTTGACGAGGTAGATTTGCGTAGATTTGCCCGAACCATCCAGCCCCTCGACAGCAATGAGTTTTCCAGGATACTTTGGGGGCTGTGATACCACCCCGCCATCCTGAGCAAAGGGCATTTTTTCGCAACCATATATTCGACCGATACCACGCACGCAGCGATTTGTTTTCGGCCCCAGAGCCGCTTGCCGCAACGGAGAAATCCCACTCAAAACTGAGGTTTTTTCTGTCTGATCCTTATTCAAATGCCTCTCACACTGAAATCGAGGATATGCACGATATCAATCATATAATTCCTTAAATTTATGCCTCGAAACAAATCCATAGTCTCGCTCCAAAAGATCGCCCGAAAAGTTCGTGATCTCGCCCACGCCCCATACTCGCACTTTTGTGTCGGAGCCGCACTTGAATCCACGGATGGCAAAGTCTTTACGGGATGCAATGTAGAGAATATTTCTTACGGTTTAACAATTTGCGCAGAGCGAAGCGCAGTTTTCGCGGCCGTGGCCAACGGCGTCCATTCGTTCCGCCGGATCGTGATTGTGGCAGACTCCCAACAACCGGTGACGCCTTGCGGAGCATGCCGTCAGGTCCTTGCGGAATTCTCCGAAACCATGGAAATCATCAGCACCAACTTACAAGGGACTGAGTTCCGGGCAAATTTGTCCGACCTACTGCCACGCCCCAAATCCGGAATTCTCGACCATCCATGTTCCACGTAGAACTGCCTCGCATTTTTCCCAGCCACCGAAACCCACTGCCTGAGAAGGACGAGCTTGTATCAAACCCAGAGACTCGGCGAAGCACAGAAAACGGACGGATTGTGCAATCATCGCCGCCAATTTCTCCGCGTCTCCGCGTCCATTTTCTGACTGTCTCTGCATACTCTGACTGACCTCGGAGACTCCTATGTTTATCCATCCTAAGACATACGATGTTATCATAATCGGTGCCGGACATGCCGGAATTGAAGCCGCATCCGCGGCGGAGCGCCTCGGCGCGGCCACACTCATCGTGTCCCAGTCTCTCGACACAGTCGGGCAAATGTCCTGCAATCCAGCGATCGGCGGGCAGGCAAAAGGCCAAATCGTCCGAGAGATTGACGCGCTTGGTGGATTGATGGGCCTAAACACTGACGCGACTGCGATCCAATTTCGGCTGTTGAATCAAAAAAAAGGGCCCAGCGTCCGGTCACCGCGAGCGCAATGCGACAAGAAGGCCTACCAATTTCGGGCAAAAGCAGAGCTGGAGCGCATGCCCAATCTTGACCTGATGCAGGCTAATGTAATCCGGATCCTCATCAACGATGAGGGTGCCTGCGGCATCCAGAATAGCATGGGATTTCAAGTGAATTGTCGCTCGGTAGTTGTCACCACGGGCACTTTCATGCGCGGGTTGCTGCATGTCGGTCTGAAGAATCAGCCAGGGGGTCGGATGGGCGACGCCGTTTCGACTTTGAGCGACTCGTTGAGGGATCTCGGCTTGGAAACGGGGCGCTTCAAAACCGGCACACCGTGCCGATTGAACGGACGGACGATTGATTTTTCAAAATGCGAAAAGCAAGTAGGCGATGATCCGCCGACAACTTTCACCTTTCTCCCTGAACGACTGGCGAAGAAGCCAGACGAGATCTTTTCGCTCAATCATACGGAATGCGGGAAGTTCCATGTGGAACAGATTCCCTGTTGGACGACGTACACCAATGCCCGGACGCACGACATCATCCGGAACAACCTAGACAAGTCGCCGCTTTATATGGGCCAAATCGAAGGAACGGGCCCGCGATATTGTCCATCCATCGAAGACAAGGTCGTGAAGTTCGCAGACAAGGACCGGCATCAAGTCTTCCTCGAACCTGAAGGCCGACACACGCTAGAGTACTACGTGAACGGCGTCTCGACTTCCCTCCCCCTTAACGTCCAATATGACTTCATCCGCACCGTACCGGGGCTCGAGAATGCCGAGATCATGCGCCCGGGTTACGCGGTCGAATACGACTATTGCCCGCCCACCCAACTCCGCCACACGCTCGAAACGAAGTTCGTTCCAAATCTCTACCTCGCCGGGCAAATCAACGGAACCTCCGGCTACGAGGAGGCCGCAGGGCAGGGACTCCTCGCAGGCGCAAACGCAGCCCTGAAACTACTGGGAAAACCGCCCTTGATCCTGAGCCGGGCCGACGCCTATCTCGGCGTCCTGGTGGACGACCTCGTGACGAAAGGCACACCGGAACCCTACCGCATGTTCACGAGCCGTGCCGAGCACCGCCTCCTCCTGCGCCACGACAATGCCGACTTCCGCCTTACACCGATCGGTCATGCTTCGGGACTCGTGGACACCGAACGCTGGGCAAAGTTGACGGGCAAAATTGCAGCGCTCGAACACCTCAGGCAATACGCCGACACCGCTTCGCATGAAGGCATCAAGATCGCAGCCTGGTTGAAGCGACCGGAAAATTTCGCGACGAATCTCCCCCAAATTGTCCGAGCCCGCCATCTGAAGGAGCTGTGGGAAACCTTGGAAATTGATCTCAAATACGCCGGCTACATCTCCCGACAGCAGATCGCGATTGACCGGTTAAAGCGCCAAAATGACAAGCGGATCCCGAGCGGCATGGACTTCCTTTCCATTCGCGGTCTCCGGGCGGAAGCACAACACAAGCTCGCCGCAATCAAACCTGAAACACTCGGTCAGGCTGCACGGATCAGCGGCGTTACGCCAGCAGATGTTGCATTGTTGTCGGTGTGGATGGAGCGCTCCGATCAGTAGCTCTCGGAGCAATCAGCATAATCAACCCCTCGCACTTCCACGCATCGACGAGAGTGATGAGAGGGACGGAACGACCGTGGATGTGAAGCTGATAGCTACACATAGGTGCTATTAAACTGCTGGTCAATGACTTGCTGTCAATGCGTCGTGGATTTTCCAGAATTGATCTCGGCGCGACACCCCTCGAAAAAGCGGGCCCGGTAGTACCAGCCGCAGCGCAGCGGAGGTGAGAGATTTTGGTAGAGTGTTGAGAGATTCAAAGCGCCGACTTGAGTCGCTGGGCGCATTCACCTGCCCGGTGAAAATCTATTGCATCGCGGCTCATTGAAGATCGCATCTCAACCCTCAACTCTGATCTCTCGATTACTTCTCCTTAGCCTTCGCGTCCACCTTCCCCCGCACATCCACCGTCGCCGCACCGACCAGCGCGGCCGCCTTTTCCGAGAGCCGCGATGCGAGCAGGCCGCTCGTGTCGCAGCCCGTCGAAATCGCCGCGATGCGTCCGCCTTTCTCGATCAGGAAATTGCTCGGCATGGCCGTGGTCGCAAACACCTTCCAGCTCTCGCCCTTCAGGTCCACGGCGTAGAGCACGTTGAGTTTTTTCTCCTTCACGTAAGCCTCCACCTTCGCATCCGGCTCGCGGAAGACGGCGAGGCTCGTCAGTCCCTTGTCCTTGTAGGCGGCGCGCAGTTCCTGGAAATACGGCAGCTCCTTGTTGCATCCGAGACATCCGCAGGTGAGCCGGACGAGCACCGGACCTTGAGCGGTCAGCGCGGCGAGATCGATCTCCTTGCCGCTCGAGTCCTTGATGGAAAATGCCGGCGCCTGCTGGCCGATGGCGAGCTTCTTGGCCTCGTCCGCAACTCCACTGAGCGGCAGAAAAACGGATGCGACGAGTGAAGCGAGGAGGATGGGTGATTTCATGGCGATTTGAAAAATGGGGGTGACAATGTAATCGCCCGGCACTCTTTCTCTTTGTCTTGCTCCTGCTCTCGCAAACCGGGGCAAAGAGAGCAGGAGCAAGACAAAGACGGAAGATTTCAAACTGAGCCACTGGCGGAAAATGCCAGCGCATGAGGCCGCTCGCCGATTTCCTAAGCACCAACGGTGCGACACATCCCAGCCCAGGGCACCGCCCTGGGTACTCGGATGAAAACGGACAAAGCCCTGAAGGGGCGCGACATTTTGTGCCGCCCTTTCAGGGCTTTTCTCACTGGTGAACGGTGAACCCAGGGCGTTGCCCTGGGCTGGCTTGTTGCCGCACCTTCGGTGCTCGTTGCCACGTCGCCGCGAATGGACATTCGATCACACCCACGATCCCGTGTTGAGCGCTTTCACACTGTCGCGCTTTCACCCTTGCCCCGAAAAAGAATGCCACTAAAGTAGCACTCTATGCGAACGGAACTCGTCACCGCGCTCAAGCGCAAGGCCACCGAAATTATTGCGGACATGGCATCCCATCAGGCCCCGGTGCTCATCACGCAGCACGGCAAGCCGGCGGCGTATCTCATGACTGTGGATGCGTTCGACTCACTTAACCGCCGCCTCGGCATTTTGGAGGGCATCGCCCGCGGTGAACGCGCCGTCGAGGACGGCCGCACCGTCACCCACGCCGAAGCCAAAAAACGCATGGCGCGATGGCTGAAATAGTCTGGACCGAACCGGCGCTCCATGACCTCGACGCCATTGCCGATACCATCGCTCTCGATGACCCGCAGGCGGCACGGCGGCTTGTTCAGCGGGTGTTTCAGCATGTCGGGCAGCTCGCGAAACAGCCCGAGAGCGGTTCCCGCCTCCCGGAGATGCGGCAGTCGCGTTACCGCCAGATTGTCGAGGCACCCTGCCGCATATTTTACCGCCACGATGGCAAACGGGTGTTCGTGCTCAGCGTCATGCGCGGCGAGATGCGCTTCCGCAAGACGAAGATAATCAGGCGCGACCGCGATAAGTGATAAGGGTCAGCATTGCTGCCACGGAGTGGAAAGAAACGCGCGTGGCCTATCAAATAATCCGTTTTTCGTGCGGAACTGAAGTATTAAGCGCGAGCAATAACTTATAGATTTCGGAGGATGGATTCCCATCACCGCCAGAGTCGGCGTGATATTTTTCGCATTGCTTCGCGCGCTTCACCGCAATGCTGACGCGATCGCGCTCCAGTAATTCGGCGAGCGGCAGCAGGGTCTTGGAATAATTTTGTATGTGCTTTCGCAACTCGGACTGGCAATGCTTGCTGTCACGGAATGGCCCATGGCGGTCACGATAGTGTAGCATTAGCCAGAACTCGAAGCATGGGTTCGAGACAGCAATGAGGATTCCGTTTTCTGCCGCGAGTTCGCGGGCCTTGGGGATCTGTTCAGATCGCTCACAATGCTGCCGTTCACGATCCATGACCACCCAGACTTGATCGTAGCTCACAGCCATGCCTTCCGATGCGGCTTCCGTCCGCGCCGTCTTGGAATCAATGGCCGCTTGCACGAGGCGAACTGGGTCGGTCACCGGGGGATGATAGACTTCGACCTCGAATGTCCTGCGCCTCAGCAACGTGTCACGCAAGCCAGTGAAGTATTCAATCTCAGTTCCTTCGCCTTCCACAACGATGAGGAAGGTATCGCCGGAAATCTCGCCGTCGCGCGGTGCAGGACGCTGGGACGACGCGGAGTAGAGGCGTTTCTTGTGCCGAGCCATGCCTCAGAATTTCAGGCCTTCAGGAATGAATGGGATGCCGCCGTAGCGTCCGGCGAGATAGCCCTTCACCAGCGACTCGTCCTTGCGCGGCTTGAAGTCGGTCAGCGGATAGAGCCGCGTGGCCCCTTCCTGATCCTTCTCCGTGAACCAAATCTGATCCCGTCGCAGCAGCGTCTGGTCGAGCAGCAGCGGGTTGTGGGTCGTGAAGACTAACTGAGCGTCACTTTGCTGTTTCGCGAAAAAGCGACCCATAAGAGAATGAACCAGCATTGGGTGTAAGCTAACTTCGAGCTCATCTAATACCAAGATGCCCTTCCCTTGGCTCGCTAAATCCCAGTGCCCAAACAGATTGAAAAATCGATGCGTCCCGTTCGATTCCTCCCGACGAAAATCTAGTCCGATCAATTGATCGTTGGCACCGCGGTGCAACAATTCCGGCCGAAACTCTTCGGCTCCAGTTCGTTTCTTAAAAAGCGACTGTACAAGTTTGGATTGAGGCTTGTCTTCTTTACCTTCCAATTTTCTCTTTAGTATAAACAGTAGGTTTTTTCGCAATCTAGCATCTGCGATTCCTAGGTCGGCAGAGCTTAAAGCTTCTACAATCTGCTTTCGACCTTCTTGGGTCCGAAGGAGATCTAGAGTTAGCGTCCAAGTTGGCTGGGAATTACCCAAATCCAAGAGACTGATGTTACTCGAAAACCACTGCCAAATCGAAGTGGCATCTGCCTGATTAAATTGAGCCGCTACAGAAATAAGGGAAGCGTTCTCGCGAGTCTGTTTTGCGAGCGACGAAGTTTCGCTAAAATTTTCGGTCGGTTTCGACCAAAGATAAGTTTCCTTTGTCGCATCCCAATCCCGCTCGAACCACACCTGCGGCCTGCCTTTCGGATAGGCGACGAGGTATTCGCTCATCACCCGCTCATTTGTCAGTTCAAGACCGTAGAGCGTGCGGATGCCGTTGATCACGGCGGTGATCTCGAATTTGCTCGGCTGGGTGAGGCAGGCAGGGTCGAGCTTGAAGGGTTGCGCGCCGGTGGAGGCACCGGGCTGGAGCTTCGTGGCGGAGTCGCGCACAAATTCAGCGAAGAAGCGCAGTGCCGCGACGATGTTGCTCTTGCCGGAAGCGTTCGCGCCGTAGAGGGCGACGGCCTTAACGAGTTTCGTGCCTTTCATTCCCGGGATGTCATCGCAGGAAATGAGATTCTGGGGCAGTTCGTCGGAGTAGTTGCTGGCCACCATGCTGAGTGTCTGCTCGGCACGGATGGAGCGGTAGTTGGCGACCTTGAACTCGATGAGCATACCGGACTGAAATGCAATTTCTGTGCGTCTCAAAGCTATTTTTTGTGATTTTTCCGCGATAAAGCACGTTTATTTTTCATTCTCACTGTCTCAACTTTGCTTTTGGAATGGCGTGTCGGTGGAGCGCGCACGGCGATTCGAGACCCAAAGGTTACGCCCTCAGCATGGTGTAACCTTGGCAGCCTTCCACCGCACTTCCTCCCAGCCATGTCCCCGCAATTCTCCCCCCGCAGTCGCGCTCTCACGCTGGCTGCCGCTGCCGTTTTCACGGGTGCGTTTCCGTTTGCCCCGCGGAATGCGGAGGGGGCGCCGCATTTCCAATACACGGCTCCGCCGATCGAATTGCCGGAGGGCTATGTGGCCGAGGTCGTGGCTGCGCCGCCGCTCGTGCAGCATCCGATCATGGCGACGGTGGATGATCGCGGGCGGCTGTTTGTGGGCGATTCGTCGGGGGTGAATCTGAACAAGGCGGGGCTGGAAAAGGAATTGCCGCACCGCGTGCTCATGCTCGAGGACACGGATGGCGACGGCATCTACGACAAGCAGACGGTCTTCGCCGACAAGCTCACTTTTCCGCAGGGCTGCGCGTGGCTGCCCGGTGATGCGCGCAGCGGCACGCAGGGCTCGCTCTACGTCGCGTCGCCGCCGGGCATCTGGCGTCTCACGGATACGACCGGCAGCGGCGTGGCGGACCAGCGCGAGATGATCGTGAGCGGCTTCGACTACACGGGCAATGCGGCGGACATCCACGGGCCGTTCGTGCATCCGAACGGGCGGCTCTACTGGTGCCACGGGCGCAAGGGGCACAAGGCCGCGGGCAAGGACGGCGTGGTGGTGCATGAGGGGCTCGCGAGCGGCATCTGGTCGTGCCAGCCGGACGGCTCCGACGTGCGCTGGCACTCGCTCGGCTGCGGGGACAATCCGGTGGAGGTGGACTTCACGCCCGAGGGCGAAATCCTCGGCGTGCAGAACATTTTCCACACGAACCCGCGCGGCGACACGATCGTCCACTGGCTGCGCGGCGGCATCTATCCGCGGCCCGACCAGCTCAAGGCCATCGAGGGCCTGCCGCGCACGCTCGACACGATGCCAGTGGTGCACAATTACGGGCACGTCGGCGTGAGCGGCTGCACGTTCTACCGCAGCGGCGCGCTCGACCCGGACTGGCGGGGCAACTTTTTCGTGACGCACTTCAACACGCAGCGCCTCACGCGCATGGAAATGGTGCGCGACGGCGAGAATCACAACGGCGCGAGCTACGAGGTGACGGAGCGCGAATTCCTCAAGCTGCGGAATCCCGACGTGCATCTCACCGACGTGCTCGAGGATCGCGACGGCTCGCTGCTCGTGGTGGACACGGGCGGATGGTTCCGCATCGGCTGCCCGTCGTCGCTCATGGCGAAGCCGGACATCGCCGGGGCGATCTACCGCATCCGCAAAGTCGGCGCGCCCGCCAAGTGCGAGCCATGGGGCGCGAGTGTCGCAGCCGTGTGGAAAATGGACGCGAAGGGACTCATCGCTGCACTCGGCTCGAAGGATGTGAGCATCGCCCGCGCAGCCGGCAACGCGCTCGCGATGAAGCCGACGCCAGACGCTGTTCCTGCACTGATAAAAGCGCTGCAAAGCGACGATGCAGGCGTGCAGCTCGCCGCCGCGCACGCACTCGGCGCGCTGCCCAAGCTCGATGCAAAAACGACAGGCGTGCTGCTGTGGCGCATCACCGGCGAAGTGGATCGGGCGGTAGAGCACCAGGCGATGTTCGCCCTGCTCACCGCGGGCGACCCGCAGACCATCGCCGCCGCGATGGGCGATGACGCCGATTTTGCGCTGCAAAGGCGCTTGCTCACGATTCTCGATCAAATGCCCGACACTTCATCGCACTGCAAACGCGTGCTCGCACTGCTGGACGCCAGCGACGCTGCACTCGCGCAGAAAGCCGCGGACATCGTCGCGCATCACGAGGCGTGGACCTCCGAAGCCGCTGCGCATCTCGCAGGCTGGCTCGCACAGCCCTCCATCCCGCGAGCAAGGCTCGCGATGCTCGAAACCATCGTCACCCCGCGCATGGAAACGCCAGCGATGGAGGCGGTCGTCACGACCCTCCTCAGCCGCCCCGATGTCGAATCCCGGCGCACGTCGTGGCGCATTCTCGCATCGGTCAGCAAACCGTCCGCCACGACCGCACCCGCGCTGCGCAAGGCGCTCGCGAGTGCCGCGCCCGCCGATCTTCCGCTCGTGCTCGCCGCCGCCGCAAAAGTCTCCACACCCGAATTGCGGGATGCGATGCGTGAATTTTCCAATAACACAAAGCAGCCGCTCAGCCTGCGCCTCAAGGCACTCGCTGCATCGCTCGACCGTGGCAAGCCGCTGCCGGGTGAATCATTCGACCTGCTCAAGCGCGCCCTCGCCGATGCCTCGCCCTCCGCACGCCTCGAAGCCGCGCGCACGCTCGTGACTGCGAAGCTCGCGAAGGAGCAACTCCTCGCGCTGCCGCCACTCATTCCAACACTCGGCCCGCTCGAACTCGCGGAGATTCTCAAGGGCTACCGCGTGTGGCTGAAGACGGACGCCGCGATGCAGTTTGCGCAGGCGCTGAAGAATGCCGTGTCGCTCGCGACCGTGCAGGAAAGCGTCATCCGCACCGTTTTCGCCGACACGCCGCCGCCGCTCTTCTCCGAGATTTTGCCCGCGCTCCAGGCTCTCGCGAACGATGACGCCGCGCGCCGCCGGATGCTCGACGCGCTGCCCGCACGCATCGCGAAGGAAGGCCGCGCTGCCGAGGGACGGAAACTTTTCGAGACCGGAGTCGGTGCGTGCATGACGTGCCATCGCGTCGGCGAAGTCGGAAATCTCGTCGGCCCGGACCTCAGCAAGATCGGCGGCATCCGGGTCGAGCGCGACATTCTCGAGAGCATCCTTTTTCCCAGCAACTCGCTCGCGCGCGACTACGAGGCGCACGCGATCGAGACGGCGGACGGCCAGAGCTTCATCGGCGTCATCCGCGCAAGCCTACCCGATGTGCTCGTCTTCGCCGACGCCGGCGCGCAGGAGCATCGCATCCCGCATTCGCAGATCACCGCGAAGGTCATGCTCACGACTTCGCTGATGCCGCAGGGCCTCGACAAAGCGCTCACCGAGCAGCAGCTCATGGATCTCGTCGCGTTCCTGCGGAGCAAGAGGTGAAAGTGGGATAGGCGTCCTCGCCTGTCGGGGTCGGACAGCCCGTCTCGGCTGTCCCGGCAGGCAGGCGAGACGTCTGTCCCACGCCTCTGCCACATTTCCCGCGCGCAATCGGCTCGCGTGCTGCTAGGATCGGCGTTCACAAAATTTCCCATGCAAGATCCCACTGGCAGCGCGAACGGACGCGCCCTTCGCAGCAACTCGATCGGCAATCCTGAGATTGATCAAAAAATCCGCGATCTCGTGAGCGAAGTTCATACGGAAAAGCCGCGCGAACTGATCGAGGAAATGATCGTGACCGCGCTGAAGATGGGCCGCGATCAAACGAGCGTGGCGGACCTGAAAATGCTCAACCGCGCGCTGAAGGAACTGCGCTACGCGGTGCGTGTTTTTGCGCCGTATCGCGATCGGAAAAAGGTCGTCGTCTTCGGCAGCGCGCGCACCCCGGAGGATGCGGGCGAGTTCAAGGCGGCGGAGGATTTTGGCCGCGCGATGGTCGAGCACGGCTACATGATCGTGACGGGAGGCGGCGACGGAATCATGGGCGCGGCGCAGCGCGGCGCGGGACGGGAGAACAGTTTCGGATTGAACATCCGGCTTCCTTTCGAGCAGTCTGCAAACCCGACGATCACCGGCGACAAGAAGCTGGTGAACTTCAATTATTTTTTCACGCGCAAGCTGAACTTCGTGAAGGAAACGCACGCGGTCGCGCTTTTCCCCGGCGGCTTCGGCACGATGGACGAGGGCTTCGAGGTGCTCACGCTCATGCAGACGGGCAAGGCGCGCATCTTTCCGCTCGTGCTCGTGGACAAGCCGGGCGGCACGTACTGGCAGACGTGGCTGGAATTTCTGCGCGGCCACCTGCTCACGCAGGGGCTGATCTCGCCGGACGATTTCAACTTCATCATCCACTGCGAATCGGTCGAATGCGCCGTGGAGCACATCGTGAAATTTTACCGCAACTACCACAGCTCACGCTGGGTCGGCGCGTGGCTCGTGCTGCGGCTGGAGCGTCCGCTTTCCGAGGCGCTCATCACGCGCATGAACACGGACTTTGCGGACGTGCTCGCCAGTGGAACTTTCACGCAAGGCGGGCCACTCGCGGAGGAGGCGAGCGAGCCGGACCTCGCGCATCTGCCGCGTCTCGCGTTCCACCCGAAGCGGAGAAATTTCGGCCGGCTACGGAAAGTTTTCGACGCGGTGAATGAGGAGTGACTCACTGTAGCCGCCGAAAGGAAAAGGCGGGCTGAACTTTGTTTCGCACGTCGCGGACAGAGTCGAGGTGCCCGCCGCCTCCCGTCGGCGGTTACGCCCGATTCGCCACGACGTAATCGTGCAGCGAATTCACCGTCGCGAGCGCCTGCTTCGCGGCTTCGGAATTCGGGACTTTCACTCCGAAATTTTTTTCCAGGCCGACGACGAGTTCGAGCGCATCGATCGAGTCGAGCCCGAGTCCCTCCGGGCCGAAGAGCGGCTGGTCATCGCGGATTTCATCCTTCGTCACTTTGAGCATGAGGCTCTCGACCATCATCGTCTTGATCGCGTCGCGGAGGTTTTCGTCGGCCATGTTTTGAATTGCGGATTGCGGATTGCGGATTGTTGTTGGCCGTGCGCGGTGAACTCCGCAATCCGAAATCCCGAATCTGCAATTTGAAATCACGCCTCGACCAACTCCTCTTCGCACGCGGTATCTTCGAGAGCCGGGAAAAGGCGCGACGCGCGATCATGGCGGGGCAGGTGCGTGTCGGCGGACATGTCGTGGACAAGGCGAGCCGTGAGTTTGCCGAAGATGCGGCGGACATTGAGGTCGCGACGCCCGAGCGCTACGTCGGCCGCGGCGGATTCAAGCTCGAGGCCGCGCTCGCGCATTTCGCGATCGATCCGACAGGGCTTACGTGCCTCGACATCGGCGCGAGCACGGGCGGGTTCACGGACTGCCTGCTGCAGCACGGCGCGGCGAAGGTGTGGGCGATCGATGTCGGCCACAGCCAGCTCGATTGGCGCATCCGCAGCGACCCGCGCGTGGTCGTCCGCGAAAAACTCAACGCGCGCCACCTCACGCGCGCGGACATTCCCGATCCGATCACGCTCATCGTCGCGGATGTGTCGTTCATCTCGCTCACGCTCATCTTGCCGCCCGCGCTCGGATTGCTTACCTCTGGCGGCGTGATCGTCCCGCTCATCAAGCCGCAGTTTGAACTCCGCCGCGAGGAAGTGAGCCGCGGCGGCATCGTGCGCGACCCGCTGCTGCACGACGCGGCGGTCGCGCGCATTCGCGAGTTTGTGGAAAAAATGCCGCCTACTCCGCGACCGGACGGCAGCGCGGTGCGGCTGGCATGGTGCGGCCACATCGAGTCCCCGATCCTCGGTGGGGAGGGCAACAAGGAATTCCTCGCATGCCTGCGCGCCACCTCGGCCTGATCGCGAACGACAGCAAGCCTGGCGCGCGCGAACTCGTCGCCGCGCTCGTGCACGAATTCGCCGCGCATTCCGTCGAGCTGCACCTCGATCATCATGCGGCGCGACTCGTCGGGGCGGAAAAATCGCACGACGAATCCGAACTCGCGGCGCTCTGCGAACTGCTGATCGTCCTCGGCGGCGACGGCACGATCCTCGATGTGCTGCACGCGCTCGGCGACACGCTGCGCCCGCTTTTTGGCATCAATCTCGGCTCGCTCGGATTCCTCACGACGGTCGGCGCGACCGAGCATCAGCGCGCGGTGGATGCGATCGTCGCGGGCGACTACGTGCTCAGCGAGCGCACGCTTTTGAATGTGGAAATCCTGCGTGCCGGCGGAGTCATCCGCACCGGCACTGCGCTGAATGACGCCGTCGTGAGCCGCGGTGAAAAATCGCGGCTCGTGCGGCTCGCTGTGCGCATCGGCGAGACGGTGCTCACGGAGTACAATGCCGACGGCCTGATCATCGCCACGCCGACGGGCAGCACGGCGTACAGCCTCGCCGCGGGCGGGCCGATTCTCGATCCGGACAGCGGCGTCTTCGTCGTGAATCCGATCTGCCCGCACGTGCTCACGAATCGCGCGGTGATCGTGAACGACGGCACACCGATCACGATCACGCCCGCGGATGAAAGTCCCGACGTGCTCCTCACGCTCGATGGCCGCGCGACGCACCGGCTCGAACACGGCGACACAATTCGCATCACGCGCGCCGAGCAGCGCCTGCCGCTCGCGATGCTGCCCGGCGTTTCATTTTTCGACGTGCTGCGGCAAAAGCTGAAGTGGAGCGGGACCGCGGTGTGATCGGAACTGCGGATGGCGGTCACGGCGCTTGCGCTCACGATTGACTGCGCACTGCGCACTGCGCACTGAGAACTGCTCACTTTCCAAAAAATGCCCACCACCGACGCCATCCGCCAGCAACTCGCCACGGTCAAATATCCCGGCTTCAGTCGCGACATCATCAGCTTTGGCCTCGTGAAGGACATCATTGTCACGGGCAGCGAAGTCACCGTGCAGCTCGCGATCACCGCGGCGGATGCGAAAATTCCCGCGCAGATCAAAGCGGAAGCCGAGGCGGCGATCCGCACGCTGCCGGACGTGACAAGTGCGACGGTGCGCGTGGACATCCACGCGCCGCAGCAGGCCGCAGTCGCGGGCGGCGCACTGCCGCAGACTTCGATCCCGGGAGTGAAGCACGTCATCGCGATCGCGAGCGGCAAGGGCGGCGTGGGCAAAAGCACCGTCGCCGCGAACCTCGCGTGCGCGCTCCACGCCGCAGGCGCGCGCGTCGGGCTGTGCGATTGCGATCTGTACGGTCCGAGCATCGGCCTCATGTTTGGCGTGACCGAGCGGCCTTTTGCCGATGAGGAAAATCGCATCATCCCCATCGAGCGCCACGGGCTGAAACTCATGAGCATGGGCTTCCTGCTCGATGATGCCGCGCCCGCGATTTTGCGTGGGCCGATGGTCACCAAATACATCCAGCAATTTCTGCGGCAGGTAAATTGGGAAGGGCTCGACTACCTCATCCTCGATCTGCCGCCCGGCACCGGCGACATCCAGCTCACCATCGTGCAGACGGTCGCGCTCGCGGGCGCGGTCATCGTGACCACGCCGCAGGAAGTCGCGCTGATCGATGCGCGCAAGGCCGCCTCGATGTTTGAAAAAGTGAACGTGCCCGTGCTCGGCATCGTGGAAAACATGAGCTACTTCCTGTGCCCGAGCGACGGGAAGCGGTACGACATTTTCGGCAGCGGCGGCGGACAGCGCGAAGCGGATCGCCTGAAAGTCCCGCTGCTCGGCCAGGTGCCGATCGACATCGCCACGCGCGAAGCCGGCGACAAGGGCGCGCCGATCGTGATCACCGAACCGACAAGTTCCATCGCCAAAAGTTTCGGCAACATCGCCGGGAAACTGCGCACCGCGGTGCCCGCCTGAGCGCACCATGCCGGAAAAAATCGCGAGCAAGGAATCCTCCCGCCGCCTGCCGCCGCTGCTGCGCCGCGCGTGGTATTCGCTGAACCAAACTTTCCGCCACCGCATCGCGCACCTCGGCCTCACGCCCGATCAATACAGCATCCTGCGCTGGCTGCACGATGGCGATGCACGCGGGCTCACGCAGCAGACGATCACCGATCTCATGGCGAGCGATCCGAACACGATCACCTCGATTTTGCGCCGCATGGAAAAAGCCGCGCTGCTCTCCCGCCATCCGCACGAAACCGACCGGCGGGCGCGGCGCGTGCGACTCGAGGCAAAGGGCCACCGCGTTTTCACCACCGCCTTTGAAATCGCGCGCAAGCTGCAGGATGAGGCGCTCACCGTGCTGCCGCAGTCGCGGCGCGCGCGCTTTCTCGCCGATCTGGATGCGGTGGCGGAGGCTTGTTCGGAAGCGGCGAATCGGAAGAAGCCTGCCTAGCGGAAAAACTGCGCGACTGGAGCATGGGCGATCTGTTTTTTCGGTGGAGTCAAAGCGTGCGCGGAGCGCCCGCTCCATCTCGCGGACTTGGACGCTCGATTTTTGCGCGAGGCTTTCGCGGCAAAAAAAGTGCGGCCCCCCGCCACCGATTGGTGACAGAGGGCCGCTGTTCCCCCCAGAACAATTGCGACCGTATCCACCCGCGCGCTGGTGGCAAGAACTATTTTCGCCCGCAAGTTTCCAACGAGCGCTAAGTCGCCCCGCCGTCGCCGGGAGAAAAATCTCCCGCGGCGGCGGGGTCGCGTCCGTCGATTCGGCGGAGGAGCAGGTCGAGCGCGGTCTGCGAGACGAGATGTTTAAACGTCTCGCGATCCGTCGGGAACCGGTGCCGCTGCACGAGCGTCTTCCCGCCGCGCTCGGCGAGGGCGACGAAAACCGTGCCGACGGGCTTTTCCGCTGTGCCGCCATCGGGACCGCCGATGCCGGTCGTTGCGAGGGCGAAATTCGCGCCGGATTTTTGCAGCGCACCCTCGGCCATTTCGCGCGCGACGGGCTCGCTCACGGCGCCGTGTTTTTCGATGAGCGCGGCGTCCACTCCGAGCGCGGCGGTTTTCGCGGCGTTCGCGTAGGTGACGTAGCCCGCGAGGAAAACTTTCGACGAGCCGGCGACATTCGTGAGCTGGTTTGCGATGAATCCGCCAGTGCAACTCTCCGCAGTCGCGATCGTTTTCTCGAGGGCCGTCAGCTTTTCGACAACCACATTTGGCAGCTCGCGTTCGTCGCTCGTGAAAATCCATTTTCCCAGCCGCTCACGCACGAGAATCTCCGCGCGATCGAGCACCGCAGACGAGCCGAGCAGGCGCAAATCCACTTCGCCGGGACGCGCGCAGTAGCCGACTTCGAGGCCCAGCGCGATTAGCGACTCTCCAACTTTTTCCTCCACGAGCGATTCGCCGATCCCGAGCACACGGAAGACGCGCAACTCCGGCATCGCGCCCGGCGGCAGCAGCGCGGAGAGGATCGGCACGAGCTTTTCGCGCACCATCGGCATCAGTTCGCGCGGCGGGCCGGGCAGGAGGAAAATGTGCGGCGTCCCGCGTTCCGCGATCGCGGGAAAGTGCAGGCCCGGCGCAGTGCCGTGCGGATTCCACAGCACGGTCGCCTCGCGCGGCCGCAGCGCCTGGAGTTTCACGCGCTCGCTCATCGTCAGCGCGCGGCGGCGGAAGCGCTCCTGGATCGCGCGCCAGATCTCCTCGTCGTGCTCGAGCTTCAGCCCGAGCAGATCCGCGACGATGTCGCGCGTGATGTCGTCCGTCGTCGGCCCGAGCCCGCCGGTCACGAGCACGATGTCCGCCTTGCCAAAAGTCTCGCGCACGGCCTCGCGGATCGCCTCGCCATCCGGCACGGTGACCTGCCGCTGCACGCGCAGGCCGAGCGGGAAAAGCGCGCGCGCGAGGAAGGCGAGGTGGGTGTTCACGGTGCTGCCGAGCATGAGCTCGGTGCCGGTGTTGATGATTTCGACGCGCATCATTTTCCCCACCCGCTACACCGCAGCGCGCTGGAGGATTTGCAGCCAGCCGTTGAGCTTTTCGCCGAGCGTCGGGTCGCCGGTTTCCGCGGCGTGCAGGAGATTGTTCAGCATGCGCGCGAGCATCACGCGCGGTTTGCAGGGCAGCAAATGATGCGGCTGGAGCTCGAGACTCAGGCTCTCGAGGAGCTTCTGGCAATCCTCAAGCTGCAGCCTGCGCCCGCCGTGGAAGGGATCGACAAACACGCCTCCGATGCGGACGACGAAATGCCCGGGAAGGCCGACGCCCTGCACGGGCAGGCCGGCGCGACGGCCCACGGCGATGTAGGCGAGGCAGAGCGTGATCGGATTGCCGCGCCGATGCTCGACCACGCGCGGCAGCAGCGAATTTTCCTCCGCGTAGTAGTCGTCCTCGTTGCCGCGAAATCCGAGTTCGCCGCCGAGCAGCGCGGAGATCTCGCTGCATTGCTGGATCACGGTTTCTTTTCCCAAAAGTCGCCGCGAAAGCGTGGCTCCCCATTCGTCGAGCAGCCGATGTTGAGTGGAAAAATCTTCGCCCGGCGCGACGACGGCCGCGAGCGTCCACGCGGCATCCTCAATGTCGCCGTGATCGCCGAAGGCCGCGCACAGTGCGCCGAATTTTTTTTCCGCCGCTTCGCCCGCGATCTGCGCGACGATCTCCTTCAGCCTGCGCTCCGTGCGACCGCTCGCCAGCGGCAGGAGATCGCGCAAATCCGCGAGCACCGCGGAGCCCCGGGCGATGAGCTGGCTCTGCACGAGGCCGGCCGTGTCGGAGTCTTCATCGGCGAGGAGCGACAGGATCGAATCGCGCTGCGGAAGCATGGCGCACGCTAGTGAGAGTGCGGGGGCAGTCAAGTGATGCGCGGATCCAGCGAGGCGAAAATGCCGATCTCAACTTTCGCTTTCTCTTCCTCATACTCTCGCTCTCCGCGGAATGAGGTTCGGTGAGCGCCAGAGCGTGAGCAGGAGCAAGACGACGAGACCGCTTCGCGCAGCCCGGCTTGACTCTCCGCCTGCACGACTCTACGCGCGCACGATGCACACGCGCACTTTCCTCCACCGCCTCCTGCTGCCCGCCGCACTCGCGGCGATCACGTTCACCGCGCGGGCGCAGGAGTGGACGCGCTTCCGCGGGCCGAATGGCTCCGGCCTCGCGAAGGCGAATCTGCCCGAGCAGCTCGCGCCAAAGGACATCAACTGGCGCAGCCAGCTCCCCGGCACCGGGCACTCGTCGCCAGTCGTGTGGGGCGATCGCATTTTCCTCACCTGCACGCCCGCGGCCGCGCCGGATGCGGAGGCGAAACGCATCGTTGCGTGCATCGGCGCGAAGGACGGAAAAATCCAGTGGCAGCGCGAATACGCGACCGGCATCTACCGCAAGCACGCGGACAACAGCTTCGCGAGCCCGTCGTGCACGGTGGATGCGGAACGCGTCTTCGTGTGGATCGCCGGGCCGGACAAAAGCCAGCTCATCGCGCTCGCGCAGGCGGACGGGAAACAACTGTGGTCGGTGGATCTCGGGCCGTTCATTTCGCAGCACGGCGCAGGCGCGTCGCCGATCGTGGAAAAGGGCGAGGTGATCTTGCAGAGCAGCCAGGACGGGCCGGGATCTTTCATCGGCGCGTGGGACGCAGCGAGCGGCAAGCCGCTGTGGAAAAATGAACTCAAGGGCGGACAGCATGCCATTTCCACGCCGTGCTTTCTCGCGGGGAAGGACGGCCTGCAACTCATCAGCCTGAGCACGGACAACGGCCTGCTCGGCCTCGACCCCGTGACTGGCAAAAGCCTCTGGAGTATGCCGGACCTTTTCAAACTGCGCTGCGTCGCCTCGCCGGTGATCACGAATGAAGGCATGATCGTCGCGCAGTGCGGTCAGGGGCAGGCGGCGAGCGAGATCCAGGTGATCAAAGGCGCGGCGACGAAGCAGCCGGCGAAGGCGTACGAGATCGTGCGCATCGGCGGCTACGTGCCGACGCCGATCGTCGTGGGCGATCTGCTTTTCCTCTGGAAAGAGAACGGCACGGTGACCTGCACGCGCGCCGCGACGGGCGAGCAAGTATGGAGCGAACGCGCCGAGGGGCCGTACTATTCCAGCCCGATCTGCGTCGGTGGAAAAGGCGGGCGCATCTACAATCTCACGCGCGCCGGCGAGCTAGTCGTCCTCGCGGCGGCGGACAAATTCCGGCTCATCCAGCGCTTCCCGCTGAACGAAAAAAACAGCTACGCGACGCCCGCGGTGAGCGGCGGGCACCTCTACGTGCGCACGTATTCGCAGCTCATCTCGATCGGAAAATGACGCGCGCGGCGGCGGCGGAGATCGCAGCGTGCGGTTGAAAAAAAATGCCGCCGCACGCCCGCAACCGAAGGACGAGCGGCGCTACCTTTTCCCGAACAAACTCCAGCCGCCGCCGACCTTTTCGGCCTGCTTGTTTTGCTGGACCTTGAGCTGACCGAGCAGGCTTTGCAGGTGGAGGTAGATGCGGTGCCACTGGCCTTCCACGGCGGGGATGCTGTCGCTCATTTCCGAGAGGTAGCGCAGCGAGGGCGCGCCGGCGAAGAGCATGAGCACATCCTCCTTGCGCAGCCCGCCCTTGATCTCGCTGGCCTGGATGATCTCGGTGCCCTGCGTGATGAGGCTCTTGAGATCGAGAAATTGCGCGTCGTCCTCCGCCGTGAATTTTTTGTCCCGCGCGAGGGTCACGTACGAGTTGAACTGCTTCCAGCATTCGATGTGCGTCTCGAGGTGAAGGATGAAGTCTTCGAGGTTCTTGTAGTTCATGTGCGTGGCAGGCGGTTTGCGGACAAAGTGGGTTTCGTTCGGGGACAGGAAGATGAGCGCGCCTCCGCGCAAGTCGCGCGCGAGGATCGTGAGCCCGCTGTAGTGGATGTAAAATTCACTCAGCGCGACGTTCGTCTCCGCCGCGACGCGGAAGGATGCGAGGACCACGCGACCGATCTCGACGGCGGTCTTCGCCGGGAACCAGTGCGGCAGCGTGCTGCAAATGATCCCGCCTTCGCGATGCACGGCGAAGCAGCCGGAGGGCATGCGCCCGGCTTCGACAGGGATGGTGGTGCGGACGAATGGTTTTAGGACGCCCATCTTGCTTCGATTTGGCTGAGGGTTTCGCGGATTTGCTGCGTGGCGAGCGCACGGGTGAAGCCGACGCCGAGGACTTCGTCATCGGCGGAAAGAATGGCCAGATTTCGCTGCGCACCGAAGGCCTGGATGTCGCGGAGTTCGCCCGCCTTGAGATCGGTGCCGAGGCCCTTGAAGGCATGCGCCGTCTGGTGAATCCACACCGCGAGCGGCGCGGGATCATCGCAGCCCCAGTGCTCGTATTTTTTCGTCTCGCCGAGCTCCACCGCCATCGCGAACTGCACGCCGGTGAACCGCGAGAACGCGCTCAGCAGCGACTCCGGCGTCTGCTTCTCCGAGCCATTCATTTGCTCCGCCTCGTCGAGCGTCTGCGCGGTCTCCATGAGCAGGCTCTCGTACTGCACGAAAATCGTGCGCGGCCGCGGCAGCCCGGCGGGGAGCACCTCGAAGTTTCCCGCCTTCCAGCCGATCATTTCGACGATGGCCGGCTTGCCGATTTTGTCCTCCACGGCGGCATCCACGATCTCACCTTTCTGGATCCAGATGCGCCCTTCGCCGCTCGCGCTCGTGATTTTGAGCACGCAGGAATTTTGCGTGAGACATTCCATCTGGATGATGTCGAGCAGCGTCTTGCTCTGCACGCCGCGGAAGCCGCCCTGGCTCTCGCGCTCGAGCAGGCTCTCGATGCAGTCCACGAAAAAGATGATCTCGCGGCCGGTCTTCGGCTTCTCCATGTAGAGGTCCACGCCGACGCGGTAGGCGCGCGCGCGCAGGTCGTCTTCCGTGGAGCCGGTCATCACCACGGTCCGCAGCGCGGGGAAGCGGCGGCGGACGATGGCGAGCACTTGAAAGCCATCCATCGTCGGCATGTTCAGATCCACGAGCAGCAGCGCGAAAGGCTCGTTTTCGAGCATCGCGATCGCGTCCTGTCCGGCGCTCGCCGTGCGGATTTCCGGCTGGCTGGGGAGCCGCGCGAGGATCTCCTGGTAAATCTCCAGAAGGTCCTGTTCGTCGTCGAGGATGAGGATTTTTTGGCGTGCTGCCATTGGGCTGGGTTGGGCTGGTTTTTTGGGAGGACTGAGCGGGCTCAGACTGGGGTGTCGGCGGGATGAGAATAGCAAACCGCGGGCCGGGGCGGGCCGAAAAAAGAATTTTTCCATCATTCTCCGTTGAAGTCCGAGTTTCGCACCGCATGGCATCGCCCCTGCTTCCTTCGTTTTTGAAACTCCCACGATGATGTTCACTTTCCTCAAACGGTTCTTCAATCGCAACCGCGCCGCGAGCGAAACCCCCGCTCCGGGCATTCGCCCCGCCGCCCACGTCCCGGTGCCGCGCGTGGTGGAAAAATCCGCGGGCGGCGGGGTCGAAGTCGCCTCGCTTTCGCTCCGCGCGATTCTCGAAAAGCTCCCGCCGGAACTTCGTGCCATCGTGAATCAGCTCCCGGAGGCGGGGGTGAAAATCATGCTTCCGGTGAACACGATCCTGAAGCAACTGCCGACCGGCGCGGTGCGCATGTCGCTCGCGAGTCTCCTGCGGCAGGCCCCGCAGGGCACTTTTAAAAAGACTGCCGTGGAGGAAAAGCAGATGGTCGAGGTGCCGCTCGGCGAAGTCTTCAAATCCGTGGACGCCTCGCGCCTCGCGCGCCGCACGGACCAGCGACGCTACGATGTGCCCGAGGATGCCGCGGGACTCTTCGGGAAAAATGGCGCGACTCGCAGCGTGAACGCCGGCGCGCCCGGCAGCGGAATCTCCGAGCCGCCTGCACCGCGCATGCGGCCGGAGCCAGCGCCCGCACCGGCACCGCACATCGCGCCGCAGCGAGTGGTGAAAATGCCCGGCATCGCGCCCGCGCCCGCCACGGCAAATGGCAACGGACACGCCGCTCCCGCGAGCCCGGCACTCACGCCAAAAGCCACCGCGGGCATGGGACAAAATTGCGAACTGGTGATCTCTTTTGTCGAGCTCGCCTCCGGCTGGCCCGAGGGTATCCGCAGCGAACTTTCGCTGCTGCCCGGCGACACGAAGCTCGTCATCCCCGCGGCGTCGGTGAGCGCCGGATTGCAGAAAGGCAAAGTGTCCTTCCCGTGGTCGCAGGTGCGAATGTGGCTGCGGCCGGCGATGACCGGCACGCCGGCGATTGCCGACGACTTCGAGCTGATCTTCCCGCTGCGCATCATGGCTCCCGCGTTTGTCGCCGCGACCGGCGCCACGAAGCGCCGCGAGGCCGCGGAGATCGATCACAGCCTGCCGGATTTCTTCGGCCCCGCCGCGACGCCCGCGCTCAAGCTCGAGCAGGCACCCGCGACCGAACCCGAATCCACGGCACTGCTGCTCGCCGCGCTCGCCGCCGCTCCCGCCGCGCCGGAAATCGAGCAGCCGGCGCCGGAAGCGCCGATGGTTTCGCCGCTGAAATTCACGATCGTCCGCGAGGAGCCAGTCCCGAACACCGACGATGTGCCGCAAACTTCGCCCGTCGCTCCGACTGCGATCGTGACTGCTTCTTCGCCCGCGGAGGTCGTCGCGCACGTCTGCACGCTGCCCGGAGTCGCCGGCGCCGTGGTCGCGCTCGAAGAGGGGCTCGTCATCGCGCAAAGCCTGCCGTCCGGTTTTTCGGCGGACACCTTCGCAGCGTTCATGCCGCAGATTTTCGGACGCCTCGAGCGCTACACCTCGGAAATGCAACTCGGTGCCGCGCACGAAATCACCATCCAGTCCGAACATGGCCCGTGCCACATCGCCCGGCGCGGGAAAATCTATTTCGGCACCCTCGGCCGCGCCGGGGAAAAACTTCCGGAGAACCTCGCGAACCTCGCGAACCAGCTCGCAGCCCACAATTCGTAACTTTTCACAAACATGGCCATCATCAATCGCGCAACCAAGGAACTGCAGCTCAAGATCGTTTATTACGGTCCGGCAAAAAGCGGCAAGACGACGAATCTCGAGCAGGTCCACGCCAATGTCCAAGTCCCCGACACGACGACGAAGGGCAAGATGACCTCGCTCGCCACGAGCAGCGACCGCACGCTGTTCTTCGATTTTTTCCCACTCGAGGCCACGACGATCAAGGGCTTCAAAACGAAGTTCTCCCTTTTCACCGTGCCCGGCCAGGTGATCTACAATGCCACCCGCCAGATCGTGCTGCGCGGGGTGGACGGCATCGTGTTCGTCGCCGATTCGCAGTACGACAAAATGGGCGAGAACATCGAGACCTTCCAGCACATGCAGGACAACCTGAAGTCGCTGAACCTCTCGCTCGAGGACATCCCGTACGTCATCCAATACAACAAGCGCGACATGGACGAAGTCGCGCCGGTCGAGTATCTCGAATACGTGCTGAACAACCGCGAGGTCCACGTCCCATTTTTCGAAGCGAGTGCGAGCAAATGCGAGGGCGTCTTCGAGTCGCTGAACATGATCACAAAGCTGCTCATCCACAAATACCTCAACAAGTAATCCCCCCACCCCGAACGCGATTTTACACGATGGCTTTTCCACAGCTCATTGAGGAAGACATGCTGCTCTTCGACAAGGTCCTCGGAGACCTCGTCCGGAAAAGCGAGGCGATGCTCACGATGGTCGTCGAGAAGGCGGGCTACCTCATCCACCAGCACGGCAACGCCGAGGCGCTCGACACGACGACGCTCGCGACGCTCGGCTCGAATGCCTACAACGCCACGCACTTCATGGCGCAGCTCGTGAACGAGCACAATTTCACCAGCATGTACCAGCAGGGCGAGACGTACAGCGCGCTCATCCTGAACATCGATGAAAACTGCATCCTCGTGCTCATCTTCGGCACGGACCAGACCGTCGGCTCGATGAAATATTACGCCGCGCCCGCGGTGAAAAATATCTGCGAGCAGCTCAAGACTGCGAGCGCCCGCGGCGAGACCGCGCTCGATCTGAGCGACATGGATGCGACCGACGTGCAGACGCTTTTCCGCCGCACGCAGAGCCTGTAGTGCAATTCTGAGGCGCGGTGCGCTCAGGGCCAAAGGCCCGCAAACAAGCCCGCGCAGGGCGACGTCTTGAGAGTGCGGCTCCGGTCGCGGCGTTACTTTTCGCGCCGCTCGAAAAACCGCAGCACCAGCCCGAGCGCAAAGCCCGCCGCCAGCGCGGTGAGCACGGCGGACACCGGATTGCTGAAGGCGCGTCCGGCCAGATTCTTGATTCCACCCGCGGCGTTGCGCGCGCGGTCTGCGATTTCCGGCGGCTCCATCACTTGCGCCTCTCGCCGAGCAGCTCCGAAATTTTCACCAGCCCCAGCAGCATCAGCGCCGGGCGCAGCAGTGCAAAAATGATGTCGGCGACCAGCCCGACGATCCGCCCGACCGGAAAGATCGTGAGAAAAATCCCGACGGCAAACGCCCACACGAGCGACTTCACGGGCTGCTGGCGAACTTCCTCCGCAGACCTTTCCACGAAGTCGCCCACGGGATTTTTTTCAGGTGGCTGGCTCGCGGGTTCGTTCGTCTCGGGCATGCCGCAGTGAATGCCACGCGCAGCCGCGCGGTCAACGCGGGAAGCGCAAGGCTTTCTCCTTGGCCCGGGTTGCGCGGGGCCGCTTTACTCCGCGCCCCATGCTGCCCGCCATCCTCACCACGCTGCTCTGGAGCTGCTCGGCGATCTGCGCGGGGCGTTCCGCGAAAATCGTCGGCGGCGCGCCGGCGAATCTCGCACGCATGATCGTCGCGGCCTTGCTCCTCGGAATGTGCGCGCACACCGCGGGCGCTTCGCTGCTCGGCGGGCCCGCGCTGCCGTGGTTTGTCGCGAGCGGCTTCATCGGTTTCGGGCTCGGGGATGTCGCGATGTTCAGCGCGATCGGCCGCATCGGCCCGCGCCTCACGATGCTGCTCACGCACTGCCTCGCCGCGCCGCTCGCCGCGATCACCGAATGGCTTTGGCTCGGCACACGGCTCGGCTGGCAGGAAATCGCGTGCGCACTCGTGATCCTCAGCGGCGTCGCGCTCGCCCTCGCGCCGGATCACGGCATGAAAATTCCGCGCCGCACCTTCTGGCTCGGCGTGCTCTGCGGTCTCGGATCCGCGGCGGGGCAGGGTTTCGGAAGCGTGCTCAGCAGGAAGGCGAGCGCATTTTATCCGGCCACGCACGGCATCACCGAAGGCATGATCGGCGGAGCCACGGCCGCCTACGAGCGCATCCTGCCGGGCATCCTCGTCGCGCTCGCGTTTTTCCTCCTCACGAAGCGCACTGCGGAAAGCCGCGAGCCCCGCGCATGGCCGCGCGCGTGGCCGTGGATCATCGGCAATGCGCTCGCCGGCCCGAGCATCGGTGTGGCCATTTACCAGTGGGGCGTGGCGACGACGCCGACGGGCATCCTCATGCCGATCGTCGCGACCGTGCCCGTGCTCACGCAGTTTCTCGCGTGGAAAATCGAGGGTCATCACCCCACACGGCGCACGGTGCTCGGCGGCGTCATCGCCGTGGCCGGAGTCGTCGCGCTCGCCGCGGCTTCGGGAAAATTGAAGTTCTGAGCGCGCGGTGGAGCGGGCGCTCCGCCAAGCGCGGCGACCTCGCCAGCCGACGCACATTTTTCGTTTGAACCGCCGTGCCGCCCACGCAGACTTCACTCCATGAAAACGTTCCTCACCCTCCTCTGCTCACTCGTCCTCGCCACTCACTCCGCACTCGCCGCCGCCGGCTGGACGGACAACTACGAAAAAGCCCTCGCGCAGGCGAAGACCGAAAAGAAACTCGTGCTCCTCGACTTCACCGGCAGCGACTGGTGCGGCTGGTGCATCAAGCTCGACAAGGAAGTCTTTTCCAAGGCGGACTTCAAAGCCTTCGCGAAGGACAACGTCGTGGGCGTCACGCTCGACTTCCCGCACGGCAAGAAACTGCCGAAGCACACCGTGGACCAAAATGCGAAGCTCAAGAGCGAGCACGGCGTGAGCGGCTTCCCGACGCTCGTGCTCGTCGATGCGGACGGCAAGGCGATCAATAAATGGGGCGGCTACTCCGCGACCTTTTTCGATGAACTGAAGGCAAAGGTCGCCGCCGCGAAATCGAAGTAGGCGCGGGCGGAAGCCCGAGGTCGCACGTTTCCGAGCGGGCCTGCGAGCCTCAGTAGCTCTTCGCGAAAATCACGCGCCGCGTGCTCGGCCGGCCGCTCCACACGCACGCGCCGTCCTCGTGCGGTGCGTCGAATGGAATGCAGCGGATCGTCACCTTGAGCTGCTCCTTGATCTCCGCCTCGACTTCCGCCGATCCGTCCCAGTGCGCCGACGCGAAGCCGCCGTGGATCTCCGGCTTGTTCGGATTTTTCGCGGTGAAAAATGCAACGAAGTCTTCCTTCGTCTCCAGCGTCACCGTCTGCGCGTCGCGGAGTTTCGTCGCGCGGTCGAGCAGCGCGTCGTGGATTTCCTGCAGCAGCGCGGCGATGCCGGAGGTGAAATCCGCGCTCGCGGGAAACGTCTTTTCCTTGTGCCCGCGATCACGGCGCGCGACGGCGACGCTGCCCTTTTCCAAATCGCGCGGCCCGATCTCCACGCGCACCGGCACGCCCTTTTTGATCCACTCCCAGCTCTTCACGCCGCCGCCAAAGTCGCGCTTGTCCACATGCACGCGCACGGGCTCGCCGCCGAAAGTTTGCTTCCGCAATTCCGCCGCGAGCGCATCGCACGCGGGGAAGACGGCGTCGCGCATCTCGGGCTTCGGCGTGATCGGGATGATCACGATTTGCTCCGGTGCCACGCGCGGCGGCAGGATCACGCCGTCGTCGTCGCCATGCGCCATGATCACGGTGCCGACGAGCCGCGTGCTCACGCCCCAGGAAGTCGTCCACGCGTACTCATGCTTGTTCTCGCGCGAAATGAATTTGATCTCGCTCGCCTTCGCGAAATTCTGCCCGAGGAAGTGCGACGTGCCGGCCTGGATCGCCTTCCGATCCTGCACCATCGCCTCGATGCACAGCGTCTGCACCGCGCCGGGGAAACGCTCGCCCGCACTTTTCTCCCCCGTGAAAACCGGCAGCGCGAGCCAGTCGCGCGCGAAGGTCTCGTACACGCGGAGCATCTGCATCGTCTCGTCGCGCGCCTCCTTTTCCGTCTCGTGCGCGGTGTGCCCTTCCTGCCACAGAAATTCCGCCGTGCGGAGAAAAAGACGCGGGCGCAACTCCCAGCGGACGACATTCGCCCACTGGTTGATCAGGATCGGAAGGTCGCGGTACGACTGCACCCACTTCGCGTAAGTCGCGCCGATGATCGTCTCGCTCGTCGGCCGGATCACGAGCGGCTCGGCGAGCTGCGCGGAAGGCGCGGGGCGCAGGCCGCCCTTGCCATCCGACTCCAGCCGGTGATGCGTCACGACAGCGCATTCCTTTGCGAAACCCTCGACGTGCGCCGCCTCCTTCGCGAGGTACGAGAGCGGGATGAAGAGCGGAAAATACGCGTTCTTGTGCCCGGTCGCCTTGAACATCCCGTCGAGCCCGCGCTGCATCGCTTCCCAAATGCCATAGCCCCAGGGCTTGATCACCATGCAGCCGCGCACGTCGGAATTTTCCGCCAGATCCGCCGCGCGGACGACCTGCTGATACCACTCGGGGAAATCCTGTTCGCGGGTGGGAGTGATGGCGGTCTGCGGCTGGCTCATTTTTTGAAAAGTGAAAGGGCGCGGACGCTACGGGACGCGGCGCGGGTGCGCAAGCGCCGCTGGCGAGCGAACAGGGCTGACGCGACAAACCATGCAGGCGAGGTTTTCAACGGCGCGCGGCGGACGCAGCGAGGGCGGGCAGACTTGCGTGTGGCGTGCGCGATTTTCCTCCGCGCTCACGAGCGTTCCGGCAACTGGCTCTCCGCCCATTGCGGGCCGAGGCCGAGCCGGGCGACATGCTCGTCCATAAACGCGCGTTCCACATCCGTGCATGCGAGCATGAAGCGAATGTCGCGCAGATGCTTTTCGCGTCCGCCTTCGCGGAAATACTCGAGCTTGCGCAGGATGACGTATTCCGGCGGTGCGACCCAGAGTTCGATGCCGCTGCTGAGCGGGCCGCGGCGGCGATGCTTCAGCGCCCAGTGGTGCAGCGGATCGCGCGCGGCGACAAACACGTCGGCCTTCAGCATTCCCTCGTGGTGGATCACATTGAACATCCCGCGTTCGCCGCGCTGCGCCTCGGCGATGAGCACCTCGGTCGGCGGGATGTAATAGTCCTCATCGGGAAAAACGGCGCGCAGTTTGCCGATATCCGCGACGCGCAGGAGCAGCAGGAAATCAATGTCCACCGTGAGGCGTGGTTCGCCGTAAATGCCCGAGGCGACGGAGCCCGTGACGCAATATGGAAGCCCGCTCGTCTCCAGTGCCGCGATGAACACGGAAAAGTCAGTGGGTGCAGGCATACATCGCCGCCTTGCGTGCGTCGGTCTCCAGCTTTTCCTCAGCCCAGTCCGGATGCCGCATCCGCATCCCGGCGATGCGGAGCTTGATGCCCGTCTCGCGCATCGTCGTGATGAGGTCGAATTTCTGGGCAATGCTCATTCTGCGAAACCCGGCGATCTGCACCGGGTGCATCGGGTTGTTGTAATAGTTCTCCCGGATTTCGGCTCTCTCGGTCGTGGCGCTGTCCGGGGGATTCATGCGCGTAAGTTACACAGGTTGCCCGCGCTGACCAAAATCAAACTTGCAGCGCGCGCGGCTCACCGCACCTCGACGACCAGGGCGGTCGTGTTGTCGCGGCCGGAGCGTTCGAGCGCGGCTTTCACGAGGCGCGGGGCAGGGGCGAGCGCGGCGTCGGCGGGCTCGGGAATGCGCAGGCAGTCGGCGATGGCGCGGTCGAAGAGGCCGTCGATCACGCCATCCGTGCAGAGCAGGAAGGTGTCGCCCTTTTCGTACGCGACCGCGCCGATCTGCGGGTCCACGAACTGATGCCCCGCACCGAGCGCTTTTTGCAGCACGTTTTTCCGCGGGTGATCGCGCGCCTCGCGTTCGTTGAGTTTGCCGTTGCGGCGCAGCCAGCCGACGTACGTGTCGTCCTCGCTGAGCTGCTTCATTTCGCCGGCGGCGGGCAGGAAGTAGATCCGGCTGTCGCCGATGTGCGCGAAGTACATCCACCCCGGCGCGAACCAGCACAGGCTCAGCGTCGCGCCCATGCCCTCGCATTCCTCGTAGCTCTCGCTGAGGCGGCAGAGCGCACGATGGATTTCGGTGAAAAGCTCGGCCAGCACATCGCCGAAGCCCGACTCGAGGCCGCTCGCCGACTGCTTGAACGCGCGCGGCAGGAGGCGCGTGATTTTCTCCACCGTGACGCGGCTGGCGAATTCGCCCGCCATCGCGCCGCCCATGCCGTCGCTCACCGCAAACGCGAGATCCGCATTGCCGAGCGAGGACTCTCCGTCCTTGCCGAGCAGGTGCGCCTCCTGCGCATCGAACTGCACGCCGAGGAAGGAATCCTCGTTGTTCTTCCGCACGCGCCCGCGGTCCGAGAGGCCGGACCAACGCAGGAGCGCGGACGTCATGGGATCATTTTGGAGCCGCATCGGGAGATTTTTCGGAGTCGCCGAGGATCGTGGCGAACTCGAAATCAATCACGCAGAAACGGCCGTCGAACTGCCGGTAGGTGATGTTGCGCATTTCCGCATCGTCGTGGCGCACGCCGTATTTTTGCAGCTCGGCGAAAATCTCGTCCCTCCGTCCGTCGTCGAGGTGCTCCACGCGCGAGCCGCAGTTCGAGGTCACGATGCGGAGTTCTGCCGGATCGGCCTCGAGCAGCCGCGGCACGAAAGCGCAGCCGCGCTCCTCGAGATGGCGCAGCACCCGCACCTCTGTGGCAAAACGCTCGTCCGCTTTCGGTCCGCGGAAGGTCTTGAAGACGCGGCCATCGTAGCCGATCCGGACGAGAGCCCGCAGAGTATCCTTCACATCGCGCATGTGCGCTGAAAGTGCCCGCGACCCGCCTCGCGGCAAGCCCGGATCGGGCCGAAATGATTTGGGATCGCAGACCTTGACCGGCGGCGGGATTTCCGTGGTATCTCTCCTGCTGTCTCAAATTTGGCACTCCAATTGCTCAATTCTGAGACGCGCCCAATCCCATCCCTGTCAAAGGGTCAAACACCACAAGATCGGCGGTCACAAATCGCGCAGACCGCTCAAAAACAGACAACAACCAACAAGAACATGGCGAAGTACAAACTCGAATATATCTGGCTCGACGGCTACGAGCCCGTCCCCAACCTCCGCGGCAAAACGCAAGTGAAGGAATTTGCCAGCTTCCCGAAGCTGGATGAATTGCCGATGTGGGGCTTTGACGGCAGCTCGACCCGGCAGGCGGAAGGAAAAAACTCCGACTGCATGCTGAAGCCCGTGGCGGTCTATCCCGACCCGACCAAGACCAACGCAGCCCTCGTCATGTGCGAAGTGATGATGCCCGACGGCGTCACGCCTCATCCGTCGAATTCGCGGGCCGGCATCCTCGACGATCCCGGCGCGTGGTTTGGCTTCGAGCAGGAGTATTTCCTCTATCAGGATGGCGCCCCGCTCGGCTTTCCCGCGGGCGGCAATTTTCCGCCGCCGCAGGGTGAGTACTACACGGGCGTCGGCTACAAAAACGTCGGCGACGTCGCCCGCGAAATCGTGGACGCGCATCTCGATCTCTGCCTCGAGGCCGGCATCAATCACGAAGGCATCAACGCCGAAGTGGCGAAGGGCCAGTGGGAATTCCAAGTCTTCGGCAAGGGCTCGAAGACCGCGGCGGATCAAGTCTGGATGGCCCGCTACCTCCTCGTCCGGCTCTGCGAAAAATATCAGGTGGACGTGAATTTCCACTGCAAGCCGCTCGGCAAGGACGTGGACTGGAACGGCTCGGGCATGCACTCGAACTTCTCGACGGAGCACATGCGCACCGTCGGCGGGAAGGATTATTTCGAGGCGCTCATGGCCGCGTTCGACAAATACAAAAACGAACACATCGCCGTGTACGGCCCAGAGAATCACCTCCGCCTCACCGGCCTGCACGAGACGCAGTCCATCGATAAATTCAACTACGGCATCGCGAATCGCGGCGCGTCCGTGCGCGTCCCGCACAGCTTCGTGAACAGCGGCTACAAGGGCTACCTCGAAGACCGGCGTCCGAATTCGCAGGGCGATCCGTACAAAATCGCGAGCCGCATCCTGCAGACGATCGCGACGGTCCCGACGAAGTAACGATCACACCTCTTCCGGGACTCGAAAAAGTCTCGCAAGGTCTCCACGAAAACGCCGTCCCGCTCGCCGGGGCGGCGTTTTCTTTTCCCGGTGAATGTGCGACGCGGTTTGACTTCCGCAGCGCGGTGGGCGACATGAAAACGACAATGCGCTGGGCTATCCGTTTGGGTCGAATCGCCGGAACCGAAGTCCGGATCCATCTCACCTTTTTCCTGCTGCTCGCGTGGTTCGGGATCGCCGAATATCAGGAGGAGGGAATGCGCGCGGCACTGCACGGCACGGTGCTCGTGTGCCTCGTTTTTTTCTGCGTGCTGCTGCACGAATTTGGCCACGCGCTCGCCGCGCGGCACTACGGCATCCGCACGCCGGACATCACGCTGTTTCCCTTTGGCGGCGTGGCGCGCATCGAGCGGATGCCGGAAAATCCGCGGCAGGAAATCGTGATCGCACTCGCGGGACCGGCGGTGAATGTGGTCATCGCGGCGGTCCTGTGGCTCGCCCTCACGGTGCTGGGATTGGCCGGAAAAATGAATCCCGTGGAGATGCAGGGATCCTGGGCGATGCAGATCCTTGCGTTGAATGTGATGCTCCTGCTTTTCAATTTGATCCCCGCATTTCCGATGGATGGCGGGCGCGTGCTCCGCGCGTTGCTCGCGATGCGGCTCGGCCACCCGCGCGCGACGCGCATCGCCGCGCAGATCGGGCAAGGCCTCGCGGTCGTGATCGGATTGATCGGCGTGTTCGGGATCAGCGCGCTGCATTATCCACCGAATCCGATGCTCATCCTCGTCGCGTTTTTCGTCTTCATGGCGGCGGCGAATGAGGCGGGCGCGGTGCGGATGCAGTCCGTCATCCGCGGGCTCACCGTCTCGGCGGCGATGGTCACGGAATTCAAGGCGCTGCCGCGCAACGCGAGTCTCGGCGAAGCGGCGGACGTGCTCCTGCACACTTCGCAGCACGAATTCCCCGTGACGGATCCGGATGGCACGCTGCGCGGGATTTTCACGCGCAGCGAACTCGTGGCGGCGCTGCGGCTCTCCGGCCCGGAGGCTCCGGTGCTCGGCGTGATGCGCGACGATTTCCCGACGGTCGATCCGCGGATGCCGTTCGACGACGCTTTCCGCCTCATGCAGCAGCACGCGAGCACGGTGCTGCCGGTGACGGACGGCGAGGGGAAACTCGTCGGCCTTTTCACGATGGAAAACATCGGCGAGATGCTGATGGTGCGCAACGCGATCGCGGAGTCGCGGCGCCGGCCGCAGTGATTCAGCCGCGCGTGGGCAGCAGCAGGCGGTGGCAGGCCTCGGCGGCGTTTTCGTGATTCGCGACGGACGTGAGGCGCTCTTTCCGGAATCCGGTTTTCGAGAGCAGCGCGCTCAGGGCGGGACTGTCCGTGACCACGCCCGCGGCCCGCGCGAGATGCAAAGCGACGAGCTTCCGCGGACCGGCTGAGCCGAGCAGTTTTTCTGATTCATCGCGGACCGCGAGCGCCACGAAGCGGAACTGGAATTCGCGCGAGAGTCGCGCCACCGCGCACGCATCCGGCAGCAGCGAGGCGCAGAGGACGGCGTCGAAATGCCAGTCGCGCCGCAGCCGATCGAGCGGCTTGCGCAGTGCGCTCGCCGTGCGGCGGACATCCCAGCCCGCACCGAAAATCCGCAGCGCGGGCGCGGCGACGAATTGCGGATGGAACGCGACATCCGCGGCGCGCGGGTGCCAGCCGTGGCCGCGCGCCCATGCGCCGACGGGGCGGGGCACGACGGCGCGGGTGTCCCAGCGATCGGCGAGCGTCTGGAGCAGCGCGATATTTTCGATGCCGCGCCACGGCTCATTTCCATCCGGGAAAATATGCGAGATGAACAGCAGGCGCATGGCTCAGGATTCGTCGGGCGGCGGCGGGAGCAGCAGCGTGAAAAGCATCGCGGGGATGAAAAGGAAACCGTCGTACAGGAGTGTCTGGCGATAGTTTCCTCCTTGCGTGATCTGCGCTGCGAAGATGGTGCCCACGGCGGCGGCGATGCGGCCGATATTGTAGCAAAATCCCGCGCCCGTCGTGCGCAGCAGCACGGGGAAAAGCGGCGGGAGCATCATGGTGAAAAGCCCGAAGACTCCGCTCCAGAAGCCCACGGCCGGGAGCCAAAATCCCGTCATCGCCGCGACGGAATGCTCGCTGCCGAAAGCGGCGGTCATCGTCACGACAAAGCCGCCGAACATGAGCAGGATCGCACTTTTGTACCCGAACAGCCGCGCGAGGAGGCCGGCGGTGAAATTGCCGATGATGCTGATGCCGATGACCCAGCCGAAGGTCGTGTTCACGAGATTGTCGCGCGCGGAGGCGGACATCGCGACGACTTCCGGGAGCGAGCGCACGTGCTGCGTCTGCCAAAACATGAATGCCCACCACGCCGTGAGCGAGAACGCGCAGATGCCGACGCTCACGAGCGTGATCCGCAAAGTCGGCCCGCGGAAAAGATCGAGGACGCCCGGCTGCGGCCGGTGCGAATGTTCCGCGGCCCAAGTCTCGGGCTCCGGCACGTGGCGGCGGATGTAGAAAACGAGCAGCGCGGGCGCGACGCCGATGAGGAAAATCCACCGCGGGTGCTCGCCGGCGAGGAGATTGCCCGCGACGACGGCGACGAGCACGCCGAGATTCACGCCGGTCTGCAGCACGGCAGCGGTCCACGGGCGCCATTTTTTCGGCCATGTCTCGGCGAGCAGCGTCGAGCCCACGGCCCATTCGCCGCCGATGCCGAGCGCGGCGAGGAAGCGGAAAATCATGAGCTGCCACCATGTGTGCGCGAAGAAAGAGAGGCCGGTGAAGGCCGCGTACGTGAGCACGGTGAGCGAGAGCGATCGGCTGCGCCCGATGAGATCGCCGAGCCGCCCGAAGAACGCGCCGCCGAGCGCCCAGCCGATCAAAAATGCGGCCTGAATCCACGAGGATTTCTGCTTTACCTCCGCATCGCCGGTGTGCAGCCGGGCCTCGTACACCTCGTACTCCGCGTGGCTGATGCGGCCATCGTGATTCTTGTCCGCGACCGCGATCGGATCGGACGCGGTCCACTCGGTCGCATCGAGGAAGCCGTCGCCATTTTTATCCGCCGCCGCGAAGCCGCTGCGCAGCGTGTCCACATTCACGAGGATCGCGACGAACGACGTGGCGACGAGCGTGAAGATGTGCATGTCCAGCCCGTCGAAGAGCCAGCCGAGCCACGCGGCGAGACCGCTCTTGAGTTGTTGCGGCGAGAGGTCGCGCAGCCGCTGGGGTTCGGTGGGCATGGGCGGGATCGAATGCCAGAAGGCGGCAGGGAGCGTCGAGGGGGAAAGCGCGGCGGTCCTTCGGCATTCGGCGTTGGGCGGTGAGTGCTTTTCAACATCCAACGTCCAAGGAAATTCCGGCGGCTGAATATTTCGCCATCTCCCGTCTCGTTCCTTCCCACATGGCGGGACATCTGCTTGATTAAGTTCCCCCCTCGCATGATGCCCGAAGAACAAACCGAGCCCTGCACCTCTTGCGGATCGCTGTTGGATGTCACCGGAGCGCCACTTTTCGCCGACCGGACGTGCCCGGTTTGCAATGATCAAATCCACGTCCGCCGGCTGTTCGCGAATTACGAAATCATCGCGCTGCTCGGGCAGGGCGGACAGGGCACGGTGTACCGCGCGGTCGATCTGAATCTCGATCGGCAGGTCGCCTTGAAAGTGCTGCGGCTCGACCAGGGGAGCGATCCGGCGTTTGTGAAGCTTTTCGAGCACGAGGCAAAGATTACGGCGTCGATCAACCACCCAAATGTCGTGCGCGTGTACTCCTTCGGCACGGTGGATGACCGCGTATATCTCGCGATGGAACTCGTGGACGGCGGCACTTTCGACGATCTCATGGAAAAGATCGGCTGCGTGCCGGAAGCGCGCGTGCTCGAGATCGGCATTCAGGTCGCGCAGGGGCTGCGCGCGGGTTTTGAAAATGGGCTGATCCATCGCGACGTGAAGCCGGGCAACATCCTCTTTGCGAGCGACGGCTCGGCGAAGGTGGTGGATTTCGGCCTCGCCGTTTTCCACGAGCAGGAGGCCGCGCAGACGGGCGACATCTGGGGCACGCCGTACTATCTCTCGCCCGAGCGGCTGAACCGCCAGCAGGAGGATTTTCGCAGCGACATCTATTCGCTCGGCGCGGCGCTTTTCCACGCCATCGCGGGACGGCCGCCTTTCGAGGCGGAGGATGCCTCGCAAGTCGCGCTGAAGCATCTGCGCACGCAGGCGGTGAGCATCCAGTCCTTCGCGCCCGGCGTCTCGAACGCCACGGCCTACGTGATCAATCGCACGCTGTGCAAAAATCGAGACGAGCGGCAGGCGAGCTACGACGAGTTCATCGAGCAGCTTCAGTTTGCGCGCGATGAAGCGATGGCGCGAGGCAAAGGCGGGGGCGGCGGCGCTCCAAAATCGCGCGTGGTGATCGAGGACGCGGGCAGCAAGGCGGCGATGAACCGCATCACGCTTGTGATTTTCGCGGTGCTCGTCGCGGCCATCGGGACGGGCGGATATTTCGCCGTGAAGGCGCTGCGCGGCGGCGGCGAGACGCAGACCGGGCCGGCGAATATCGAGTCGTTCGGCGCGGGCTGGGCGGAGGCGAAGCAACTGCTCATGGACGGACGGTGGAAAGACGCGGAGGCCGCGTTCGCCGTGCTCCTGGGGAAAAGTTCGCGCGGCTCGAAGGGGGCTGACTGGGCGATCATTCACGAGGCGCTCGCCGCGCAATTCGCCGAGGGCGGCGAGTCGGCCGCGAAGATCCTCGGCAAGCTGCCCGACAGCACGACGCCGGTGCGGAAATTCTTCGTCGAACAAATCCGGCCGAAGCTCGCGAGCGGCGACGTGATCGCGGTTTCGGAGGCCGCGAATTTCAACCTGGCCACGCACGAATCGCTCGGCGCGCTGTTTTTCGCGGTGCAAGATTACGCGCTCGGAAACATCGAGAATGCCGGCCCGATTTTCAGCCACTTCACGAGCCTTGCGCCGGAGCCCGAGCTGGCATGGCTCGCGGACTACAAGCGGCTCGCGAAGCCGTACGAGGATCAGTTCGTCACCTTCAGCCTCGCGGCGGACGCGTGGAAAACCGCGCGCAACGAACGCGAGCAAATGCAGGCCTTCAACGCGCTGCGAGCGCTGCCCGGCAAACTGCCGAAGGACAGCAAACTGCTCCCGCGCGCGATGGCGCTGATCGCCGAGGCGCAGAAGAAAGTGGACGCGTTGCGCATCGAAAAAAACAAGTCCAACTTCGCCTTCAAAGCCAAGGCGCGAGCGAGCGTCTCGAATCCCAACGAAGGCCCGGAGAAGGCCGTGGATGGCGATCCCGGCTCGCGCTGGAGCGGCGGCGGCAACGGCGAAAAATGGCTGGCCGTCGATCTCGGCGCGCCGCGGAATATTTCGCGCTGGACGCTCACCACGTCCTCAATCACGGACGGCAAGACGGAGCAAAATCTCGCATCCTTCAAACTCCAGCGCAGCGACGACGGCACCGCGTGGACCGACGTGGACAAGGTTGAGGACAACCGCAGCGCGATCGTCGATCGCGTGGTCGCACCTTTCACCGCGAAGCAAGTGCGCATCCTCGTGACGAAGGAAACGCGTAAGCCGGCTGACAAAACCGCACGCATCCACGAACTCGTGCTCGGCCCCGCCGCGGATCAGGCGAAGCCAATTTACGATGCCGCGCAAAACGCAGCCGTGCGGTTTTCCTTGAGGACGGATTTCGTCGCCGGACCCGTCGGCGATGTCGGCATGCTCGGCAGCGCGCAGCTCGGCGACGACGGAAAACTCACCGTGAAAGGCAGCGGCGGCGACATCTGGGGCAATGCGGATGCGTTCCACTTTGTGTGGCAGCCGGTGATCGGCGACTGCGAGATCGTCGCGCGCGTCGCAGCGGCGCCGCCGGCAAACTCGCAGGCAAAATCCGGGCTCATGATCCGCTCGGATTTCGGACGCGACGTGAGCTACGGCGGCGTGTTCGCCTTCTCGGGGAAGCTGCAATTTCTCAGCCGCGTCGCGAACGGCAAGCAGACCACCGCGAAGGACAAACCGGGCATCGCCGTCCCGCGCTGGCTGAAACTCGTGCGCAAGAGCACGCTGATCACCGGCTACGATTCCGCCGACGGCAAGGAATGGAGCGAGTCCGGACACGAGACGATCGCCGGCCTCGGGCCGCTCGCCTTCGTCGGCCTCGCCGTGTGCTCGCACAACAACGGGCAGCTCGCGACGGCGCAGTTCACCGATGTGAAGCTGCAGAAGACGAAGCCTTGAGCCGCCGGGCGCGGGCTGATATTCGCGGCGCGATGGAATTTAAAAACGTCACCGCAATCGCCAAGGCCAACGTGTATTTCGAGGGCCGCGTCGTCAGCCACTCGATCCTTTTTCCGAGCGGGGAAAAGAAAACGCTGGGCCTGATTTATCCCGGCGCTTTCCACTTCGGCACCGGCAAGGCCGAGCGCATGGAAATCGTCGCGGGCGCGTGCCGCGTGAAACTCGACGGCGCATCCGACGCGCGCGACTACGCGGCGGGAACGCAGTTCGAGGTGGCGGCGAACAGCGGATTCGACATCGAGGTCGCGGACGGCATTTGCGAATACGTGTGCTCGTTCCTCGACTGAGGAGAGTCGCAGATCAGTAAATTTCCACCGGCGAGCGCTTGCCGTCCTCGGTGCTGCGCTGCGCTGCGCGCTCGGCGCCGAGCGTGGCGATGCGCAGGTCCATCACTTCCGCATCGCGGCAGCGGAACTCGGCTTCGTCCCACGGGTCGGGCTGGACGAGTTTGCGCTTGAAATCGGCGACGTTCGCGAGTGCGCGATCGAGATCAGTGCGCGGGACTTTTTCGAGGAAGGCGTGGGCCTTTTCCACCACCTCGACGCGGTGGCAGATCATCGCGATGTCGTTGCCGGCGGTGATCGCGAGCTGGATCACTTTTTCCAATCCCGCATCGCCGGTGCCGTACGGATTTAAAATCGCGCCCATGTCGAGGTCGTCCGTCATCACGAGGCCGCGGAAGCCGAATTCGCCGCGCAGCAGATCGGTGATGATGCGGCGCGAGAGCGAAGTCGGCACACCGCTGTCGTCGAGCGCGGGGTAGAATGCGTGGCCGATCATCATCGAGTCCACGATGCTCGCGCTGCCGGGCGCGGAGAAATATTTGAAGACGGCGAGCTCGTGCGGATCGAGTTCGGCGCGAGTGAGCGGGATGCTCGGCAGCTCGTGGTGCGCATCGGCGGGGGCACGCGAGTAGCCGGGGAAATGTTTGCCGCACGTCGCGATGCCCTCGGACTTCAGCGCGTCGTTGAATGCGCCGGCGTTGCGGATGACTTGCGCGGCGTCGTTCCCGTAGCAGCGGCCGCGGAGCGAATTGTCGGCCTCGTCGTTGAACGAGATGTCGAGCACGGGGCAGAGATCGAGATTGAAGCCGAACATGCGCAGCAGCCGTCCGGTGATGCGACCGTGGTCGCGGATCAAATTCAGATCGCCGCGGTCGCGGAGGTTGTTCGCATTCGGCGGCTCGTTGCCGATGAGCTTCAGCCGCGAGACGCGCCCGCCTTCCTGATCGATCGTGATGATCGGCTCGACGGCCGAGAGGTCGCGCAGATCGTCGCAGAGTTTGCGAAGCTGCGCGGGCGACTCGATGTTCCGCCCGAAGAGGATGAACGCGCCGGGCTGGATGCGGCGGAAGGTCGCGGCGGTCTGTGCGTCGAGCACGGGACCGGGGACGCCAGTCATGAGGAGTTGGCCGAGTTTTGGCATGTGACTGGTGATCGGTGATCGGTGACTGGTGGAGACGCAAGCGCGGAGCTTGCGAGTGCTTGCAAAAACGCGCGCGCGCCACGATAGGTGCCGCCCATTTTTTCTCATGTCGCTCCAGCCTTCTGAAATCAATCGCGACGAGGTGAAGCGGCTCGCTGCGGAATTCGAGAGCGTGCCGCTCACCGAGGTGCTGCGCTGGCTGTGGGAGAAATTTGGCGAACGCGCCGCCATCGGCACGAGCTTCCAAGGCGCGGGGCTCGTGATGATCGATCACGCGGTGAAAGCCGGGCTGAAATTCCCGGTCTTCACGATCGATACGAATCTGCTTTTCCCCGAAACATACGAGCTGAAGGCGCGGCTGGAAAAGCACTGGGGCATCGCCATCGAGGCGCTGCTGCCGGAGCTAAACGTCGAGCAGCAAGCCGCGGAGTACGGCGCGGAGCTTTGGAAAAAAGCACCGGATGTGTGCTGCACGCTGCGCAAGGTGGTGCCGCTGCAAAAAAAACTTGGCACGCTCGCCGTGTGGATCACCGGGCTGCGCCGCCAGCAAAGCGACTCGCGCGAGGGCGCGCAGATCCTCGAATTGTATCACTTCGACGTGCTGCGCGATCAATACATCCTGAAGGCAAACCCGATGGCCCCTTGGACGCGCGAGGCGGTGTGGGATTACATCAAGGCGAACGGCATCCCATACAATCCGCTGCACGATCGCGGCTATCGCAGCATCGGCTGCTGGCCATGCACGAATCCGACCGCCAGCGGAGACAATGAGCGCGCGGGCCGCTGGACGGGCTTCGACAAGGCCGAGTGCGGCATCCACACGTTTCTCGGCGACAGCATCTAAGGTCGCGCGCCTTTGCTGTGCAAACGCCGCCGGTTCCTGCTAAGAGGGCCGTGATGGTTGAATTGAAACTGGCAACTCCATGATGCGCGTTCTGCTCTATCTGCTCCTCGCGGTGCTTTCGATGGCGGGTGGGCGCGCTGTTTCCGCTCCGGCAAAATCGCCGGCGAAAGGGCCGGACAGGGAGGAAAAGCTGCGGCTGGCGGCGGAGGTCTCGAAGATTTTTTACGCGAAGTGCACGGACTGCCATGACAGTCATCTGCCCAAGCCGAAGGGCAAGTTCGGCTACGTGCTCGAGCTGAAGCGCGTCGCGGCGAATCCCGACTACATCGTGCGCGGCAATCCGGAAAAATCCGAACTTTTCCAGATGGTGAAAAATGAGGAGATGCCGGGCGAGGACGCGGACGTGCCGCCGCTCACGTCTGAGGAGAAAAAACTGGTCGAGGCCTGGGTGCTCGCGGGCGCGCCGCACGAATTGCCCGAGGGATTCTCACTTGAAAATGTGCCGATGGAAAAAAAAACGCCGGAGGTGAAGATTACCTTCGTGCGCCGGATGGGGAATTGGCTCGGGAAGTTTCATCCCGTGTCCACGCATTTCCCAGTCGCGCTGCTCATGACGGCGGTGCTCGCGGAGGCGGTGGCGTGGTGGCTGAAGCGCGATGAATGGATGCTGCTCGTGCGCTTCCTCACCGTGCTCGGCGCGCTGAGCAGCGTGCCGACGACGGTGCTCGGCTGGTTGACGGCCTTCCCGATCGTGAGCGGGAGTCAGCTCGAGACGATCTACCGTTTTCATCAGATCCTCGGCACGGCAACTTGCGTGTGGGCGCTCGTGTGCGCGGTGCTCGTGTGCATGTCCGAGTGCGAGGAAGGATCCGTGGCGCGGCGGCGTTTCCGCGGGGCACTGCTGCTCGGCGCATTTCTGATCAGCGTCGTCGGCTTCCTCGGCGGCGCGCTGAATTCGGGCGGGCTGGATCACTACAAATTCTGAGCGGCGGCCGCGGCGCGGTGGAAAAATTCGCGTCACGCCCGCGCTCGACACGCCGCGCGCGGCTTCCCATTTTCCCGCCGCATGAAACGAATCCTCTCCGGCATCAAGCCGACCGGCGCGCCGCATCTCGGCAATTATTTTGGCATGATGCAGCCGGCCATTGAATGGCAGGACAAGGGCGAGGCGTTTTATTTCATCGCGGACTACCACGCGCTCACGAGCGTGCATGATCCGAAGGTGCTGCGCGAAAACACGCGTGCCGTGGCGCTGGACTTTCTCGCGTGCGGACTCGACCCCGCGAAGGCCGTGCTTTTTCGCCAGAGCGATGTGCCCGAGCACACGGAACTCGCGTGGCTGCTGAGCTGCCACACGCCGATGCCGATGCTGGAGAATTGCCACGCCTTCAAAGATCACCTCGCGCGCAATAGGACGCCGAACCACGGGCTCTTCGCCTACCCGGTGCTGATGGCCGCGGACATCCTGCTCTACGATTCCAACGTGGTCCCCGTCGGGCGCGATCAAAAGCAGCACGTCGAAGTGACGCGCGACATCGCGGCGACGATGAACCGCGTCTATGGCGCGGGTCTTTTCGTGATCCCGGAGCCAAGCATCATCCAGCAGGTCGCCGCGGTCATCGGGCTCGACGGGCAGAAAATGTCGAAGAGCTACGGCAACACGATCGGCCTCTTTGAAGACGAGAAGCCGCTGCGGAAAAAGATCATGTCCATTGTCACGGACTCCACGCCCGTCGAGTCGCCGAAGGATCCCGCGGGCTCGAGCATCGTCGCACTTTACCGGCTCGTCGCGAGTGAGGCGGACGTGGCGAAAATGGAGGCGGACTTCCGCGCAGGCGGCACCGGCTACGGCGATTTCAAGAAGCGGCTCTTCGACGCGCTGTGGGAATTTTTCCGCCCCATGCGGCAGCGCCGCGCGGAACTCGCCGCCGATCCGGGCGGCGTGGACGCCGTGGTGAAAGCCGCGGGAGAACGCGCCCGCGCCGTCGCAGTCCGCACGATGGAGCGCGTCCGTTCGGCGGTCGGCTTGCGGTAAAAATTCTCCGCCGCACGGGCGGGAAATCCGCGGTTCACTGGGCTGCGGCAGAGCTGATCCCGCTCCGGTGCGGGTGCAATTAGCACTTGCGCGCGATCGGATCGCTTTACAAATTCGCTCCTCCCCATCACCTCGCATCCCGCACATCGCGGGGTGGCTCTCGAGGACTGAAAAAACAACACAGAAAAACATGCAAGAGAACGCCGGACCGAGGATGCCCTCCGAGCCGATCGCCTCTGAAAAAGTGACGATAGACCGCAAGGTCTTCTTCATCGACCTCAAGGAGAACCAGCGCGGGCGCTTCATGAAAATCACCGAAGACGTCGGTGGGCGGCGTGACACCATCATGCTGCCAGCGGCTGCCTTTAAGGACTTCCTTGAAGCACTCGCACGCCTGGTCGAATACGAATCCAAGCTGTAATCCGCCCCACGGATTCCGGCCCTGAGGATCTCCGCAGGCCAGATCGATTGCCCCAGCCACTCGCCCAGGCTGGGGCATTCCTTTTTTTGCGGGAGCGCACGTTTTTTTACGGCGAAAATGCGCCGCCGAGTGCGGCGCGCACGGCGGCGATGACGGTCGCGGTTTCGATCTCCCTCATGCAGCGGAAATCGATCGGGCATTCGCGCAGGAAGCACGGGCTGCACTCCGCGCGCTGGCGCACGATCGTGTGGCCGCTGCCGAGCGGGCCGGTCAACGCGGGCTCGGTGCTGCCGAAAATCGCGATGGTCCGCACACCGAGCAGCGCGGCGAGATGCATCGTGCCGGTGTCGTTCGTCAGCAGCGCATCGCTCTCCCGCAAAACGGCGATGAGCTGCGCGAGCGTAGTCTGCCCGCAGAGGTTTTCGACCTGCGCGGGAGCTTCGCAAAGTGCGGCGATCTCCTCGGCGATAGGGAGATCCTTCGCCGTGCCGACGAGCTGCCAGCGCGCTGCGCCCGCGTCGCTCACGCACTGCACGACCTCCGCAAATTTCTCCGGCAGCCAGCGTTTCGCCGGCCCGTATTCCGCGCCCGCACACACCGCGATCCGCGCCGGCGCACCCGCCGCGCGAGGGCGCGTGATCGCCGCCGGAAAACCGAACGACGCATCCGCCTCCACCTTCGCACCGAGCAATTCCGCGAGCTGCAGATAGTGATGCACCTGATGCCGTCCTGGCGCCGTAGCACGTCCGGATTTTTCCTCGCGGAGCACCTGCGTGAGCAGGGCCGATCGAGAATGCCCGGCGAAGCCCGCGCGGCGCGGGATGCGTGCGAGCCACATTTCCAGCGCGGTCCGCAGGCTGTTCGGGAAAATCACCCCGGTGTCGAATTTCCGTCCTCGGATCAGCTTTGCGACGCCGAAAGTTTTCGCCGCAGGAAATGCGATCACTTCATCCACCTCCGGCACGAGTCGCCACACGTCAGCGAGTTTTTCCGGCGTGAGCACGGAGACGTGCGCGCCGGTGCGCTGGATCGCGCGCACGGCGGGCACGCTCATCACGGCGTCGCCGAGCCAGTTTGAAGAACGAATGACGATCCGCTCCATCACGGTTGCTTCCAGTACATCGCGCGGAACGGATGCTCGTCCACGAGGTTCCCCTCCACGCCGCCGAGCCGCGGCCCGTAAAACATGATCACCACGTAGTTGAACAGCGGGCAGATCGGCACCTCCTCGCGGATGAGGATCGTCTCCGCCTCGCGAAATTCGTCGAACCGTTTTGCCGGGTCCGCTTCCTTCGCGGCGAGCGCGATGAGATCATCGTAGCGCCTGTTGCTCCAGCCGCAGTTGTTGTTGCCGCCGCCGGTCACGAACATGTCGAGAAAGGTGTTCGGATCCTTGTAGTCGCCGACCCACGACGAGCGGCAGAAATCGTAATCGAGCGCAGAAATGGAATTCAAATACACGGCCCACTCCTGCTTCACCAGCAGCACGGAAATTCCGAGTTCGCGCCGGTACATCGCCTGCACCTCGACGGCTACTTTTTCGTCCGTCTCGCTCTTGTTTGTGTAGAGGTAGCGCACGATCGGGAATCCCGCGCCTCCGGGAAATCCCGCCTCGGCGAGCAGCTTCCGCGCGGCAGCCGGATCGCGCACGAGACCGGCGGGCGGCTGATAGCCCGCGGTGCCCGGCGGCACGAGCGCGTCGGCGACCGGCTCGCCCGCCTGCGTGACTTTTTCGGTGAGCAGCACTTTGTCCATGACCATCGAGAACGCCTTGCGCACGCGCACGTCGTCGAACGGCGCGCGCTTCACATTGTAGCGGATGAAGTACGTCGCGAGGATCGGGATCGCGTGGTAGTCGCTCCGCTTTTTCAAGTCCGGCACGAGCGAAGTCGGCACCATGGATTTGTCGAGCATCAGGTCCGCCACGCCGCTGTAGTAAAAATTGAACGCCGTGTTCGGCGACGGCGCTGGCAGCACGTCCACGGTCTTGAGTTTCACATTCGCGGCGTCCCAATAGCGCGGATTGCGCGTGAGCCGGATACGATCGCCCAGCCGCCATTCGGTGAGGAGGAATGGCCCGTTGTTGATCAGCACTCCCGGACGCAGCCACGACTCGCCCGCTTTTTCCGCCGCCTCCACGCTCGCGCGATGGATCGGCATGAGCGTGTAAAAAACGCTGAGGTCCAAAAAGAACGGCGTCGGATTCTTCAGCCCGACGGTGAGCGTCCGCGCATCCGGCGCGCGGATTGCCACGGACTCCTCCGGCGGACGCGACGCGTTGTCCTTCGCCTCGCCGTAAGCCTCCGCGCCGCGGATGTAGTAAAATTGATACTTGTACTCGGCTTCCGGTTCGCGGAGTGCGCGCAGCCACGACCACAGGAAATCTCCCGCCGTCACCGGGTCGCCATTGCTCCACTGCACGCCTTCGCGGAGATGAAAGGTGTAATTCAATCCGTCCTGCGAAATCTCCCAGTTTTCTGCCATGCCAGGCTCCGTGTTGCCCGCGGCGTTGTAGCGCGTGAGGCCTTCAAAAAGCGCGTAAGCGATTCGTCCCTCGGGCTGGCCGCGGATTTTCGCGGGGTCCATCGAGTCCGGTTCGCCGCCGTTGATCACCACGAGATCAGCGCGGTCCGGCGGGCGTCCGCAGCCAGAGAGCAGCGTGATCGCGAGGGAAAGTAAGAACAGGCTGCGGGCGGTTGGATTCACGCGGGCGCGCACGTTGCACCACGGAGTTGAGAGTTGAAAGTTGAGAGTTGCGCGGTCGCCACGGTTTCGCGCGCTGTGCGGCTGGCGGGCTGAGTCAACATGCCCGTGCAGATGTCATTTCCATTCACCCCGCACTTTTTCCCAAGCAATTCGCTCTGGCGTTGCTATTGAACTGCGTTCGGATGAATCCCCTCGAAAAGCGCCTCAAATACAAATTTCGCAATCCGCTCCTGCTCGCGGAGGCGCTCACTCATCCCTCGATCGGCCATGAGACGCAGCGGCATCACTTCGACAATCAGCGCCTCGAATTCCTCGGCGACGCGGTGCTCCAGCTCATTTTCACCGAGTGGCTCTTCGATCATTTTCCGAAATTCAGCGAGGGGCAGCTTACGAAAATGCGCTCGGGTCTCGTGTCCCGCGAGGGGTTGAAAATCCATGCCGAACGGCTCGATCTCGGACAGCATCTCATGATGGGCCGCGGCGAGGAATCCTCCGGCGGACGCGAACGCAGCTCGGCGCTCGCCGACGCGTATGAGGCGCTCATCGGCGCGATCTATCTCGATTCCGACTACGTCACCGCGCGGCGCATCGTGCTCACGGAGGCGCGGGAGGATTTGGAAAATCTCGAGGTGGATCCGCCGGATCAAAATCCGAAAGGGCAGCTCCAGGAAGTGCTTCAGGCGATCTCGCCGGTCAGCCCCGTTTACCCGATCCTCTCCGCGGAAGGTCCGGAACATCAGAAACATTTCATCGCGCAGGTGACGTGGAACGGCGGCGAACTCGGCGAGGGAAAAGGGCTCAGCAAAAAGGACGCGGAGACGGCGGCGGCGCGGGATGCACTCGCCAAAAAGAAATGGCAGGCCGCGGGATTCGTCGAGGATGCACCGCGAAAAAAGAGTGCGAACAAGAGACCAAGAACTGCCAGCAAATGACGAACAACCAAGCGGTGCACCCTTTTCTCGCGGCACTTCGTTGGTCGCCGCGCGGTTCTTCACAGGCATCATTCAGCGGGGAACCCGCATGGCTGCTGTGTGGAACGACCGCCGCCGGAGTTCTTCACACGCTTATTATGAATAAGGATCTACGGCGGTATTTAAAAACGTACTGATCATGCTGTGAACAACTCGCGCCGCTGCTCGAAAACGAGCGCACGAAAAAGCGGGACGATTCAATTTTCGGAAGCTGACGCCGCCGTAGCTTCCACCGGTGTGGAGTGCCGGCTCTTTGTTTCCTTCAGCACGTAGGGCGGCTTCGCCCAGCCGTGCGGCGCGGGCGTGGCGGCTGCGGAGGGCAGCGCGAGTGGTCTGCGAAAGTGCTGCACCAGCGCGCCGATGAGCAGGGCGCTGAGGATGAAGACGACGAGCTTGATTTCGTCCTTCGTCATTTGGCCGCCCGCGGCTTCACGCGTTCGCTGCGGAATTTGTCGCGGATCGTTGCGCCGAAGAAATGGCCCTTCGATTCCGCGGCGAGCAGGCGGCGATGGATTTCCTCCGGCACGTCGCGGTAGCGGTAAATCGCTCCAGAGTGGAATTCGATTTCCAGCAACCGCTTCGCCGTGTCGTAGCCGACCGTCGCGAGCACGGAGGACTCGACGGTTTGCCGCGTGATTCCCTTTTCCTCCGCGCTGAGTCGCGCGATCAGCATCGGGAGAAAGAGCACGCCAGCGATCCGCGCGAGCGCCGCGCGACGGGTGAGGGCGGGAAGGTGCGACTTTGAAAGCATCCGAGCAACGGGGATGGACACCGCGAAGGCCATGCGGAGGAGCTATGTGCCCTGCGGGAAAATGTCGCGCCAAAAAGGCGGGCTTTGGCGCAGGCCTCAATTCCGCAGCGTGCGCCGCAGCGCACCCGCCTGCGTTTTCCGCGCAGGCTACCAGTTGCCGATGTCGTCCTCGGTCCCGGGCGTGCGATCCGGGCCGCTGCTGTAAATGTCGAAGCCGTTCTTGTTGTGCTTCCCGGGATACTCGTAGTGGTACTCCATCCCCCACGGATCGGGCTCGAGCTTTTCCTCACGCTGGCTCCATTTGCGCGGGATGGGCTCGCCGGCGGGCTTGGCGATGAGCGCGTTCACGCCCTGCGCGGTGCTGGGCGGGAAACCATTCTGGGCTTCGTACAGGGCGAGATCGCCGGAGAGTTTGTTCACGTACATTTCCGCCGTGCCCTTTTTCGAATCGCTCATCGCCGTGCGCACATTCGGCAGCAGCACGGCCATGAGGGCGATGACGATGATGATGACGAGCAGGATCTCGATGAGCGTGAAGCCGGCGCGGGAGTTTGGAGTGAGGCGTTTCATTTGCTGGCGGGGGTGAGGATGTAGTCGAACTGTCTCCAATTGTGCTTCAGTTGCAACTCGACGTTGCGAATCGCGATGCTGCCGCTGTCGTCGCCGAGGCCGATGTTCACGGCGTTCCGCCCGGAGTGCAGGAGGTTGCCGGAGATGACGAATTGCGCGCGCACCCAGCCGGTGAATTGGAAGCGCATCGCGGGCTCAAGGGGGCGCGATTCGCCGCGGAACCCGGGGTCCGACAAGTCCGGCCAGTGGACGCTCGCGAAGCCGGCCGCACCTTCATTCGCGGAGACGACGGGCGGCGCGGCGAGGTCGGCGTTCAGGACTTCAAAAGTGACGACGGCGGTGAGCGGCTGCCCGGCGAGGTCGAACTGCCATTGCGCCGCGCTCTCGCCTTTGCGCGAAAGCCGCACGAGCGCGGTGTCCACGGTCGCTTTCACGCGGCCAAAAAGTTTCGTGTCCTCCTCGTTCGGCTGCGCGGCGGGAAGATTGCCGAAGGGATCCTGCACTTCCGCCACGGCCTGAAAATCGATCGTCTGTTTCGTCGTCGCGTCCTTCAGCGAACTCGCGAACACGCCGCGGATGCTGCTGCCGTCGCCGGGCACGGTGAGGTCGAGGTAATCCGCGCCATCGAGCGGGACGACGAGGCTTTCGCTCGAGGGCAGGCCCGCGCCGGCACCCAGCGGCGTGCCGCGGAAAAGTTCGCGACCGCTCTCCGTCCATGCGGTGACGACGGGCGACATGCCGGCGACGTCGTCGAAAAACACACGCAGCAAAAGTTCGCGGTGCAACGAGGGCATGCGGCGCAGGCGCAGGCGGTACACCGTGCGCGGGGGCTCGCCATCCTTTGCCGCGACGGGTTCATTTTGAAAGGACTCAAACCAAATCGGCAGCGCGGGCTTGGCGGCACCGGGCTTCGCGAGAAGGTGCAGGTCGAGCCACACGGAGAAGGACGTGGGCTGATCGGAGAGCACGGACGCCTCCTGGGCAGTCGCGAGCGCGGTGGCGCAGGCGAGGGCGAGGAAGGGGCGGCGAAACATGGTGCGGGAGACTACGGGCCGGCTTTTGATTGGCAAGCCCGGTGCGACGGGCGCGATTTTTCCAGCGGAAAAGGGCGCGCTCAGTCCGCTTGCTTCGCGTGCAGTGCGCGGTCGAGCGCGAGGCCGAGATCGTTCCGCGAATACGGCTTGGTGATCACGTCGCTCACGCCGAGTTGCGTGGCTTCGCGCTCGGTGGAGGCGGAGACGACGAAGCCGGTGCAAAGCACGCAGGGGATGCGCGTATCGGTCTCGTGGATGCGGCGGATGAGGTCGAGGCCCGTCATGCGCGGCATGCTGAGATCGGTGAGTACGAGCGCGTAGCGCGAAGGATCGGTGTGCAGTTTTTCCAGCGCATGCTCGGGGCTGAGGCAGATGGTCGTCCGGTAGCCGAGGGCGGTGAGGAAACTCCGCGCGACATCGGCGACGATCGTCTCGTCTTCCACGACGAGGATGTGCTCGCCGCGGCCGCGCGGGGTCGCGGCGGAGGGACCGGCAGACGCGGCGGATGCGACCGCGGGCGTCGGCGCGAGCGGGAAGCAAAGGTGAAAGGTGGATCCTTTTCCCGGTGCGCTCGCGACGGTGACGACGCCGCCGTGCGCGGTGACGATGCCATGCACCACGGCGAGGCCGAGGCCGGTGCCTTCGCCGGGCTGCTTCGTCGTGTAGAAGGGCTCGAAGATTCGCCGCACCGTCACGGGATCCATGCCGTGGCCGGTGTCGCTCACGCTCACGCGCACCCATTCGCCGGCGCTCAGGTGCGCATCTTCGCGCGCGAGCAGCGGGCCGCCGGAGATGTTTTCGAGGCGCACATTCAGCGTGCCGGGACCGCCGGCCATCGCGTGGACGGCGTTGGTCGCGAGGTTCAGCACGGCTTGGTGGATTTGCGCGGCATCGGCGAGCACGCAGTCCGCCGCCTCCTGGAAATCGGCGTGAATTTCGATCGAGGCCGGGATGGTCGCGCGGAGCAGCTTGAGGACTTCGCCGATCACGGGCTTGAGTGAAACGGCGTGCTTTTCCGGCTTGTGCTTGCGGCTGAAGGTGAGGATGCGGCGCACGAGATCGCGCGCGCGTTCGCCGGCGCTGAGGACGTCGCCGAGATCGACCGCGGAGGGATGCTTCGCGGGGAGGCGCGCACGCGCGAGTTCGGCATAGCCGATCACGCCGGTGAGGATGTTGTTAAAATCATGCGCGATGCCGCCGGCGAGCGTGCCGATGGCTTCCATCTTCTGGCTCTGCGCGAGGACTTCCACGAAGTGATGCTTTTCCCGCTCCGCGGCGATGCGCTGGCTGATGTCGCGGAACGACCACACGCGGCCGACGATCGTGTCCGCTTCGCGCTGCGGTCGCGAATCCCGCTCGAAGACGCGCCCGTCCGTGAACTCGACGAGATCGGAACTGCACTCCCCGGGATGCGCGTAGAGGCTCTTCACGCGGGCGATGAAGGCGGCGGGATCCTTCAGGTGCTGGAGCGCGTGCCGCAGCAGGATTTCGTCGCGGAAGTGGTCCTGCAAATCGCGCGGGATGCCCCACATCTCGAGGAAGCGCTCGTTCGAATTGGTGACGCGGCCGCGGAGATCGACCACGAGCACGCCGTCGGAGATGGAGTCAAAAGTGGCGTTCAGCGCGGAGAGCGAGTGGTCGAGCGCTCTTGCCGAGGCGCGTTTCTGCCGGAGGATCCATGCGAGCGAGACGACGGCGCCGAGCAGCACGAGCAGCAGCGAGCCGGCGATGAGCATCATGCGCCCGTGCTCCGCGAGGATGCCGGGCGGGCGGCCCAGCACTTCGGTGCCCTCGGGCAGAGCGCTGAGCGGAAATCCGAACCGCACCATCTGATCATATTGCACCACAAAACGCGACGCCGGATTTGCGACCGCGGGGATCGCATCGGCGCGCTCGCCGCGAAAAAGACGCAGCGCGATTTCCGCGGCGGCAGCGCCGTGCTCCTCGCCGCTGAGCAGCGAGCCGCCGAGGATGCCCGGCAGATGCACCGGCGCGCGCAGCCCGTAGATCGGCACCGGGCAGCGCTCGCGGAGTTCCACCAGGAATTGCCGCGCGTGCTGCCGGCGCGTGAGGAGCACCGCCGCATCCGCCGACAGCGATTCCACGGCCGCGAAGATCTCCTGCGCGTTCTCGGTTTTCAAAAGCTCGATGCGAATGCCCGGCGCTTCCGCAGCGCCTGCTTCCAGGATGGTCTGCTGCGCGCCGCGGCCGGAATTCGTCGCATTCTCGAGGACGACGAAGCGCCGGAGATCCGGCTGCAGCATGCGCGCGAGTTGGAAGGTGCCGGGTGCATCATTCGCCTCGAGGACGCCGGTGAGCCACGCGGGCGTTTCCTTTTCCGCGCGATTCACTCCGCAGAAAACACCCTGCGCGCTAGGGAAAATCCGGTCGCGATATTTGATGAGGAACGGCACCGCCTGCGCTCCCTGCGCGATGACCACGCGCATTTTTCCACCCGCGTATTTTTCCGCGAAATAATCGGCCAGGCGTTTTTCCTGCGCCTCGCCCATGCCATTGCGCCAATCCATGTATTCGATGCCCGGCAGCAGCGGCGGCACTTGCCCCTGGAAAAAACGCAGCATCCCCTCGACCTCGGATGCGGCCCACGGATCGCCGGGACTCCGCGTGACGAGGATCAGGATGCTGTTGCGCAGCGACCCTGTTTTCGGAACGGCCTCCGGGTCGTTCACGCCGAGCGTGCGAGCGGGTTGCGCGACGAGAAAAATCGCGAGCACGGACAGCAGGAAGGCACGCACGCAGGGGAGTTCGCGCGACGGCATCCTTTTTTGGGATGGGCTCATGGGGGATGAGGATTCAGTGGGGGCTGAAGCGGAGCGCAGCGTAGCACGGCGGAAAATTCCCGCAAGCGGCGTTCGCGCGATCGCGCGGAACTTCGGCCGCGCGCGGGGTTTTGCCTCGACTGGGAGGACGAAAGTGCGGCATCAGTCTGCGCAATGAAATCCCACCGCCTTCTCGTTTCATTCGCCGCCCTCGCCCTCGGAGCCTGTTCCACCACCGGAGGGAGAAATGGCGGCGGCTCGGACAGCGACTCGGTGAACGGCACCCCGCTCGGCACCGCGCTGCCGGAGCGCACCGAGGGCGCATCATTCCTCGGATCAAATGTGGACCGCTCGCGCTTTTCGCCCGTGCATTTTGCGTTCGACAGCTCGGCCGTCGGCGCGCCCGAGCGGCCGAAGCTGCAGGCGGTCGCGGAATTTTGCCGCAGCAATCGCAACAGCATCATCCTCGCCGGATTCACCGACGAGCGCGGCACGCCCGAATACAACCGCGGCCTCGGCGAGCGCCGCGCGCTCACGGTGCGGGAGGAACTGATCAAGCTCGGCGTGTCCGGTGGCCGTTTGCAGACGGTGAGCTTCGGCGCGGAGATGCCCGCGGATGCCGGCTCGAACGATTCCGCGTGGGCGAAAAATCGCCGCGCGGAATTCGGAGTCGTGCGCTGAGCCGATGTGTTCGCGGCGGAGCGCGCCGTGCCGCCGGGTTCACTTCACCCGCGCCCGCTGGGATTCGGTGAGCCATCCGAGCGCCTTCGCGGGATCGGTGCGAATCCAGGCGTTCACTTTGGTGGCCTGCGCGCCGGTGAGGCCGAGTTTTTCCACCGCTGTGCCGGGGATCTGTTTTTTCTGATCGTCTGCGGGCGCTGCGCGGTAGCCGGAGATGGTCCCGATTTGCAGTCCCGCTGCACGGGCATCCGGCAATTCGGCGGCGGGGACGTGGACCGATTTGGCGCAGCGCACTTTTTCCGCGGCGGCGATCAGCTTGGGCAGCGCGATGATTCCGGGATCGTAGCGCACGAGCGCGACTTCGCGCCCTTCCATGAATCCCGCCTCGGTCGTGATGACGCCTTCGATTTTCCCAAGCTCCATCTCGCCGGTCCAGAAGCAACCCATCGCGAGGACGGCCTGCCGGAGCCGCGGCGAATTTTCGGCGGCGACGAGTTTCAAATACGGGGGCACCGGGCGCTTTGCCTTTTCGAGTGCGGCGATCATGCGCTCGGCGAGCGGGCCGGATTCCCACACGCGATCCTTGCGGGGGATGATGTCGCCGCCATCCGCATCGAGAAACCGCACGACCTGATAGTTCCAAGCCGGCTCGCCAAAGCGCTGCATGGCCTCCGCGTCCGTGCCGGGTTTGTTGTTGTGAATGAGCAGCGGCGTGAACGCGGCTTCGATGGCTCCGACGATGAGCGGATCCGAGAGGACATCGCGCCCGAATTGCTTGCAGCCCGCGCAGCCCGGAATCTCCTGGAACAGCGCAAACACGGGGCGCCCGGATTGCCGGCTCGCGGTCAGCGCCTTATTCAGATCGCGGCCCCACGCGACGGCGCCGGCCTCCTCCGGCTGCGCCGGATGTCTTGCGCTGCAGGAGAAGCCCGCGACTGCGAGGAGTGCTGAGAGGAGGAGAAGTTTCATCATGTTCCCGGAGGTGAAAGTGGCGCGGCGCGTTTGAAATCGTCCGCACTACGGTGCCATCGCCTTGGCAAATGCCAACTGGAGGATCTGCTCGGGCGGACCATTATTTTTCAAAATCTCGCAACGTCGGGAACTTTCCCGCGCGGTCCCCGAACCGACGGACGTGACCGTGAACGGCGACGGCGATGTGTATTGGACGTGCAGTTCCGCGGGCGTGATCGTGGAGGCGAAACACGTGAAAAAATCCGACGACCGCGAGTAGGCAAACCATCTGCATTTACTCACACAGCGCCCGCCTTCCAGTCCGGAGGGCGGGCGTTTTGTTTTTTTCTGAGCGCCGGTCGAAGGCAGGGAGCGACGAGATGTTTTCCTGCTTGGGTTTCGCGCCCGGTATTCCCCCTATTTTCCAATCACCCAGCCCAGCCCGCGCACGAGCCGCTCCGCGAGGCGGTCGCTGTGGTGGCCGGGTGATTCGTAGAAAGTGACGGGTGACTTCCGTTCGCGCAGCACCTCGAAGATTTTTCGCGCGCCGATGTTCGCGCCGAATTCATCGTGCTCCGCGCCGTCGAGGTAAATGCGCTGCGCCGGCGCAAAGGCATCCGCGCGTCTCCGCACGACGACGAGCGGATCGAGATCGAGCCAGCGCTGCCAGGACTCCGCGCGGAAATTCCCGCGCGCATCGTACAGCCACTCGAAGTGCCCCGGCTGGCCGGCGATCGGCGCATAGTTTGCGCACAGGCCCAGGACCATGTGTGCGAGCCCGTCGCCGGGCAGGCGGGCCTCCGCTCCGGGCGTCATGACGGCTTCGAGATCCGAGGGCGCGATCGCGCGCACCGAGGGCTGCGAGACGATCGGTTTGTGCGTCACTTCAAAATCACTGTCCGGCGAGAGCGCGACGACGGCGGCAAACTGCGCGTGCCGCGACATCGCGAGCATGAGCGCTCCGTAGCCTCCGCTCGAATGGCCTGCGATGATGCGCGGAAAGGCGGCGTCCTTCGCGAGGCCGTACCGCGCCTCGACGGCGGGCGCAATTTCCTCCGCGACGTAATCCGCATACTCGCCTGTCGCGCCGGAGTTCAAAAACTGGCTGCCGCCGTAACGCGACCGGCCGTCTACCACCGCGATCCGCAGCGCGAGTCCCGCGGCCGCCATGCGATCCACCGCGTGCGCGAGCCAGCCGCCGCCTTGCGCGATCACATCCTCGGACGATCCGCCCCAGCCCGGCAGGTAGATCACGAGCGGCAGCGGGGTGTCGTGCTTCGTCGCATCCGGCACGATCATCGCGACGCGGCGGACGGACGGATCGCCGAGCGGATTGCTTTTCAATTTCACGCTGCGGACTTCCAGCACCTCGAGCTGCGCGGCAAAAACCCGCGTTGCTGAGAATGCGAAAATTGCAGCGGGCAGCAGGTAAATTCGCAGGCGGCGGCGGAGGTTCACGCGCGCAGCATGGCAGGGATGAAAGACGGGAGCCAAGGCGGTTTCCGACCGTCGGCGTTGCATTTCTCGGTCGCAAATTTTTGTCACGCGAAGGCGCGAACGCACTTGATCGCAGGTGGCTGCGGGAGCCGCGTCCGCGCTCTCACAAGCGAGTTTCTTCGGCGGTGGAAAGCCATCGTTCCATTTTCGCAGGTGTGTCCGCCTTTGCGTCTTCGCGTCTTTGCGTGATCAAAAAGACCCGCGTGCTTCCCCCGGAGGTACGGGCTGAATTCACTTTGTCGCGACCGCGCAAAATGGTAGCTGAGGCCGCTCGCTGGCGCATCTCCCATGAACGCTCCTGAAACCGACATCGTCGTCATGAAAGACGGGGCGGAAATTTTCCGCAGGAAAGTCGTGCCCGGCGATTACGTCATCGGGCGCGAGGCGGGGTGCTGCATTGTGCTCGCCGTGGATGGCATTTCACGGCGGCACGCGAAGCTGACGGTCAATTTCGATCACGCGCTGATCGAGGATCTGGGCAGCTCGAATGGCACGTATGTCGCGGATCGGAAGATTGCGGAAAACACGCGTCTTTTCCCGAATCAAATCATCCGCCTCGGGTCCGCGCAGATGCAGCTCAAGCGGCTGAAATACGAGGTGCCGCCGGATTCCATCTCGCCGCACAGCGCCGCCGTGCAGCGACACCTGCCGGCGGATTTTCTGCGCGAGCGAAAGTACGACATCGGCCACATGCTCGCGCAGGGCGGCATGGGCGCGATCATGGAGGCGCAGGAAAAACTGCTGCGGCGAAAAGTCGCGATGAAGGTGATGCTGCACAGCGGCTCGCAGGAGGAACTTGTGCGTTTCATCGAGGAGGCGCAGATCACCGGGCAGCTCGAGCATCCGAACATCGTGCCGGTGTACGAGCTGGGCGTGGATGAGCAGGAGCAGGTCTTCTACACGATGAAACTCGTGCGCGGCGTGACGCTGCACGACGCGCTGCAGTTCATTGATGTCGGCGCTTCGAGTGCCGCCGAAAAATATTCCCTGCCGGAACTGCTCACCATTTTCCAAAAAGTGTGCGACGCGATCGCGTTCGCGCACTCGAAGGGCGTGATCCACCGCGACCTCAAGCCGGCGAACATCATGCTCGGCGAGTACGGCGAGGTGCTCGTGATGGACTGGGGCCTCGCGCGCGCCTCCGGCCGGAATGAAGCGGAAGGCAGCGAGCCCGCGCGGACGCTCGTGCGTTCCGCGAGGCAGGACGAGGGCGAGGCGATGATGACCACGGTGGGAATGGTCCTCGGCACGCCGCAATACATGCCGCCCGAGCAGGCGCGCGGGGAGACGGATCGGTTCGACGCGCGCACGGACATATATTCGCTCGGCGCGATCCTCTACCACATGCTCACGCTCGAGCCGCCGATCAGCGGCGACGATGTCGGCCAGATGCTGCAAAGTGTGGCGGATGGAAAAGTCGCCGCGCAATTCGCCGCGCACGGACCGAAGCGGATGGCACCCCTCAGCGCGCTGCCGCACATCCCCGGCGGAAAAATCCCCGAGCCGCTCGCGGCGATCACGCGCAAAGCGATGGCGATGCGGCAAGAAGACCGGTACCAGACCGTGAAGGAATTGCAGGCCGCCATGCAGAATTTCCAAGCAAGCCCGCACGATGGCGCGCAGACGGACCCGGAATCCGCGCAGGCCGCGAGCGAGGTCCTTTTTCCCAAAAAAACGATCGCGCTGCTGATCGCGCTGGTCGCGGTGATCACCCTGCTCGGCGGCCTGTGCGGGAAACTCTACATCGATCGCACCCGGGCAGAAGCCGCCCTGCACGGCAAAAAATAGCGGACAGATGTTCCCTTTGGATAGCCGTTTTATCCGTCAAATGGGGACGCGGAAAGTGGTGGGACTCGCCGCCCGAACTTCAAAGTCGTGGGCCGGCGCGCCCCGTGGTTGAGATTGAGTCCTAAAAACATTTGACAACAAAACCTGTTTTCCGTTTCCTCTCGATGCTATGCGAATGAGTCTCAGTCGCACAGCCCGCAGTCACGTTGAACCTTCGATCTCATGAAATCAGCCAAATTCATCCTTCTCAGCCTCGCTGCGATCAGTGCGGAAGCCCACGGCGGCGACCGCCATTTCGTCTATAATTACGAAACAACGACCGCGGCAAAGGGGAGTTTCGAGCTTGAGAATTGGGTGACGTGGGAGACTTGGCGGGGCGGCGGCGACAATTCGAACCTGTGGAAATTCCGTCACGAAATCGAGTACGGCATCACCGACCGGCTGCAACTCGGCGTGTATGTCGCGAACTGGACCCTGGCCTACGACGCGATGCATCGCGGGAGCACCCGGTATGAAAGTGCGGCCGCGGAACTGATCTATCGCCTCACCGATCCGCGGACGGACGCGCTGGGCTCCGCGGTGTATCTGGAAGTCGAAGCCGGCCATGACCTCTTCGCCCTCGAAGGAAAACTGCTTTTGCAAAAAAACTTCGGCAAATGGATCGTCGCCTGGAACGGCGTGGTGGAGGCGGAATGGACAGGCCGCGGCTTGCAGGAACGCGTCGGAAATCTGGAGCAGACTTTTGGCGTCAGCTACGAGTTCACGCCGAAATTCAGCGCGGGCGCGGAGCTTGTCCACGAGGTGTCACTTGATGATTGGTCAAAATCCGGCCCCCATGTTTTATTCGCGGGTCCGAACGTTGCGTGGCGTTTCAAGCGCGGCTACATCACCGGAGCCACGCTCTTCCAATGCACCGGCGTGAAGGACGAACCTGAAATCCAAACCCGTGTCATTTTCGGCCTCAATTTCTAGCGAGCCCCGCCGATTCTCCGGCGGAAAATGGCGGTGCTTGTCCGCGCAGGGCATCCTTTTTTCGGCCGTGCTCCTGCTCGCCGGCTGCGCAAATCTGGAAACTGCGGCACCGCCGATCACGCCCATGCTCGTCGCGCGCGGGCATGCCGATGCGTCCACTCTCGGCGCGGGGCGCAGCCTTTACCTCACGAAATGCGCCTCCTGCCACGCTCCGGTCACGGTGCTCGAGCATGCGGGGAAGTGGCCGGGCATCATCCGCGAAATGGCCCCGCGCGCGAAGCTCGCGCCCGAGCAGGAGCGGGCCGTCCTCGCGTACGTGCTTGCCGCGGAGCGCGGGCCGTAAAAATCCGCGGAGACGCGATTTTTCGATCGAAGGCGCGGCATGGAACGCGCCCGAAATGCGCCCTTCTCACCCCGCCGCGGACGCGCGCAATTTCGCAACACCCGCACTCGACCTCGCGCCGCACGTCTGCTTTAGCTGCGCGCACATTTTCCCAAAAAATCCACATGCCATACAAGACTTGCACAGTTCCCGCCGGTGAAAAGATCACGATCCAAAAGGGCAAACTCACCGTCCCGGAAAATCCGATCATCCCCTTCATCCGCGGCGACGGCACGGGGCCGGACATCTGGGCCGCAAGCGTGCGCGTCTTCGACGCCGCGGTGGAAAAGGCGTACGGCGGCAAACGCAAAATCGCGTGGATGGAAGTCTTCGCGGGCGAGGAGTCGTTTAAGAAATTCAACTCGTGGCTGCCGGATGAAACCGTCACCGCGTTCAAGGAATTCCTCGTCGGCATCAAGGGCCCGCTCACCACGCCGGTCGGCGGCGGCATCCGCTCGCTGAATGTCGCGCTGCGGCAGATGCTCGACCTCTACGTGTGCCTGCGCCCCGTGCAGTGGTTCACCGGCGTGCCCTCCCCGGTGAAGCATCCCGAGAAAGTGGACATGGTGATTTTCCGCGAAAACACCGAGGACATCTACGCCGGGATCGACTTCGAGGCGGGCGGCGAGGCGGCGATGAAGACACTCGAATTCCTCGCGCAAAATTTTCCGAAGGAGTACAAGAAAATCCGCTTCGCCGGCGAGGCCGCGGAGTCCGTGGGCATCGGCATCAAGGCCGTCTCGAAGCCCGGCACGCAGCGCCTCGTGCGCTCGGCCCTCGAATACGCCATCGCGCAAAAGCGCCGCAGCCTCACAATCGTCCACAAGGGCAACATCATGAAATTCACCGAGGGCGCGTTCCGCGACTGGGCGTATGAACTCGCGAAAACGGAATTCGGCGCGGTGGAAATCGATGGCGGCCCGTGGTGCCGCATCCCCGACGGCCAGCCCGGCGGCGGCCTCATCATCAAGGACTCCATCGCCGACATCGCGCTCCAGCAAGTGCTCACGCGCCCGACGGATTTCGACGTCATCGCCACGCTGAATCTCAACGGCGACTACCTCAGCGACGCCCTCGCCGCGCAGGTCGGCGGCATCGGCATCGCGCCCGGCGGCAACATCAATTACCTCACCGGCCACGCGATTTTCGAAGCTACGCACGGCACCGCGCCGAAGTACGCCGGCAAGGATCAGGTGAACCCCGGCAGCGTCGTCCTCAGCGGCGAAATGATGTTGCGCTACCTCGGCTGGAACGAAGCCGCGGACCTCATCGTCAAAGGCATCAACGGCGCGATCGGCGCGAAGAAAGTCACCTACGATTTTGCGCGACTCATGGACGGCGCGACCGAGATCAAGTGCTCGGAATTCGGCACCGCGATGATCGCCGCGATGTAGTCGGAACACCCGCCTTCCAGGCTGTGCGGCTTTTTCGCTGCAACCCTCGCGCCGTCGCGGCGGAATTGACGTCGCGCCGTTTGCGTCCACCTTCCCGCATCGGCAAAAATGAAACTGCTCCTCCGGCTCGTCCTCTTCGCCCTCCTGCTCGCCCCGGCGTCCGCCGATGATCGCACGCGCGATGCACAAGGCCTGCTCAAGGCGAAGGGATTTTTTTACGGAGACATCACCGGCAGTGACACGCCCGAAATGGAAGCCGCAATCCGCCGTTTCCAGATCCGCAGCGGCATCAAGGTCACCGGAAAACTGACTCCGGACACGCTCGCCGCACTGGGTCTCGCGGAAAAAAAACCGGTGGCCATCGCTCCGCAGTCCGCGCCCGGTGCCGCCGCGGACCAACAACTCAACCCGCCCGCGCCGACGAAGCCGCCCGCCGCAAAACCCGGCGAACCGATCCAGCGCGCCGGCGTTCTTCCGCCCGAAGCCAGCCGCCCGCCGATCCCGCAGCCGGTGGCGCAAAAAACGGTGCGCTTCCCGAAGCCGTTCGATCCTGCCGTGATCGAACCGCCCTCGCCGCTCCCGGCCCCCGTCGCCGGCGCATTTTCCACGATGTTCCGCGATACGCCGTATGCCGCCGTGCCGCGCGAAGTGCAGATGGACATCGTCCGCCGCGCGCAATCGCTCATGGCCGCGCGGCGCTTCTATCGCGGTCCGCTCAATGGCGTCGCCAGCCCGGCGACGAGCGAGGCGATTTTTCTTTTTCAGGATGACGCCGCACTCCGGCGCACCGGCCGGCTCGATCCCGACACGCTCGCCGAAATGAAACTCCTCCCGCAGCCCGCACGCGGAAATCCGCTGCTGAAACCTTTCTACAATCCGAACCGCCGCCGCGACCGTTCGGTCTCCGGCGAGTAGCGATCGCGGCGGAGCAGCGTGCTCACAGCTTCGCCGAAAAACTCACGCTCTGCATCTCCGCCCACACGCTGCCGACCTGCACCTCCGCGGAGACTTTCAGCAGCAGCCGATCGCGGTCGTCGGAAATCCAAGCCGTCGCCTTCCGAAATTTTTTGTGCGGCGATAGCGTGAAGTTGTCCTCGATGCGGCTCAGTTGCAGATCGCATTTGATCGCCGGCCACTCCCGTCCCGCGACTTTCACCGCCTCGCGTCCGGTCACCGTCGCCGTCGTGAGATACGGCGCGCCGCCGGGAAACACGCACAGCTTCACCGCATCGCCCTGCGCGAGCGCCTGGCTGCGGATGAAAAGCAGCGCGCTGTTCAGATCATGCACGTCGGGAAAATGGAAACTGCGCACCGCCTGCCGATCCGTTTCCGGCGGCTCCTGCGTGCGATGCTGCACCGGGCCATCCGCCAGAAAATCCACCACGGTCGTCACCACTTTTTTTTTATACGTCTCGGTTTGCGTGAGCTTCACCGGGCGGAAAGTCGCCGCCTCGCACTCCGACACCGCGCGCGCATCCATCTTCCACATCGCCCGCACGACGCCCGTCGTCTTCGCGGAGAAATCCAGCACGCATCGGCCCTCGGGCGATAGCCCCGTCGTCACCTCCGCCTCCGCCGCCGTGAGGCCGCCCCAGCCAAAGGCGTACCGCAAAAACGCCGGTCGCAGCGTCGCGAAAGAGCCCGGCTTTTTCCAAATCTCGCCCCGCCAGTCCGGCGCGCTCTCGCCTGCTGGAAGCGCCGTCGCCTGCGCGAGCGAGGGAAATCCCACGCCCTTCGCGCCACCGCTACGCGCGCCTCCCGTTTTCTTGCGAGGCAGGAGAAAATCCACCGCCGCTCGCGACAACCAGCCGCGCTGCGCATCGGGCAGCCGACAATACACCCATTCGCCGTGCTCACCGAGCACGCGCAGCTCGCTGCCGGCCGGCAGCGATGTGCCCGCCGCCGAGTGCTCCGCCGGCTCCGCATGCACGACTGCGCTTTCCGCGATCACGATCGCGATCTGGCCGCGTTCCGCAGCGATCCAAAAATTCGCACCGCCGTACGCCGCCGCTGCGAGCACTCCGAACATCGAAATCCAGAACGTCGCGCCGCGCCGCTTTCGCCACGCGAGCGAGGTCGCCGCGAGGATGAAAAACCACGCCGCGCCGATCGCGATCTCCGTCGCTGCCGCGGCCGAAAACCACCCGAGCGCCTTTTCCCACCACGGGAGATCGAACACGCGCGCGCCCGATTTTTCACGCGCGCTCCGGAGATTTGCGACCGCCTCCGGCAGCCGCGGCTGCAGCACCAGCGCGCGTTCGTAGCTCAGCGCCGCCGGCCCGAGTTTGCCGAGCCGGAAGCACGCGTTGCCGAGATTGCAGAGCGCGTTCGCATGCAGTTCATCCGCGAGCGAGCGCTCATACGCGCGCAGCGCCGATGCAAAATCGCCCTCCGCGTACGCGCGGTTCGCCACCGCAAAATCGCCCTCCGCCCCGGCGAATGCCTGCATCCCAAGGAAAGCTGCGGTGAGCAGGCAGAGCGCTGCGGCGCAGCCCGCGCGCGTCAGATGCCGTGCAAAAAGTGCGTCCCGCAAAGGCGCAAAGACGCGAAGTGAGGAGGATCGCGTCGCCGTCCTTTGCGACTTCGCGTCTTTGCGTGCCCCAGAATCAGGCCGCTTTTGAGAATCGTTCATCGCCGCCGACTCCTTTCAAAACTCGCGATGGCATCCGTCACGCGGTCCCGCTCGCTGTCGCTGATGCGATCCGACTCCCGCGTCGCCCCCGCGTAGAGCAGCTCAGTCCGCGCATGGAAAATTTCGCGCAGCGCATTTTCTGTTTCCGCATCGAGCCGCCGCGACGCGAGCACGGCGTCCACATCGTCGTCCATCGGCGCGCCGCCCATTCCGATCATCGACTGGAGCCGCAGAATCTTCACCGCCGCATCGAACACCTCCGCGCGGCTGTCCGCATTTTTCACGAGCGCGAGCAGCCCCGCCCGTTCGCGCCGCAACGCTGCGAGACGCACGCGTGTTTCATCGCCGCGCCGCCGCCGCCACGCCACGAACGCCAACGCGAACGGCACCGGCGCGAACATCGTCGCGAAAAAAATCGCCGGCGAAAGTGATGGCCCGAACGCCGTGCTCGCCGCGCCGATATCCGGCAGATTCGCGAGGAGGTCCTGCACTGCGGGCACCTTCGGTTCGGTCTTCGGCGGCGCGGGATTTTTCTCCTCCGCGGGAGCCGGCGGTGCCGCCGCGATCGCGGGAGCACCCTCGACGGTGAGCGGTGCCGCGGCACTTTTCAGCGCCACGTATTTTTCCGCCTCGGGATCGAAATAGCTGAACGCAAAGACCGGCATCGCCGTCTTCCGCGCCGTCGGCGTCACGGGCAGCTCAAACGTCTTCACGCCCTCGGTCCCCGCGTTGTCGCTGCCTTGGAATTCCTGCTTCGCCGAATACGTCGTCCACCCGTCCGCCTCCGCCAGCGGCGGCTGCGCGATGCGATCGAAATTTCCGCTCCCCCGGATCGTCAGCTTCATGCTCACCGGCTCGCCGATCTTCACGCGCGCCGGCGTGCCCGTGGCCTCAAATTCAAACTTCCCAATCGCGCCGGAAAAATCCTTCGGCCTCCCCGTCACCGGCAGCGGCTGCACGTCGATCTCCAGCGCAGGCGCGATGAGCGTCATTTCCTGCGCCGGTCCGAGGCCGCGTCCGAAAATGTCGAACCGCTGCTGATTCCGCAGCGGCTTCGACACCACGAGATTCGCCGGGATCGGACCGATCTGAATTTTCCCCGCCTTGCCCGGCGTGATCACCGTGCTGAAGGTCACGAGATTGTACGGCTTCTCCGCGAGCTGAACGGTGCGCTCCACGGGCTTGCCAAAAGGCCGCGTCGTGAAGCCATCGCCCGTCAGCGCCGGCATGGAGCGCAGTTCCCAGCGCGCGTTCGCATCGAGGAAAAATCGCACCTCCATCGGCGCGACCTCGCCGACGTACAGCGTCTTTTTCGCGAGCGAAATTTTCGCAAAGGCGAAATCGCCCGCCTCCTTCATCGTCTCGCCCGGTGCCACCGTCAGCGTCGCGGGCAGCGTCTTCACCACGCGTCCGCCGACGCGCACATCGAGTGCCGGGATCGTGAATTTCCCCTCGCGCCGCGGCACGATGCGGTACGTGTACGTCTGCTCGAATTTCATGCCCGAATTTTTCCCGCCGAACATCATCGTGCTCCGCTCGCCGCCGCCTCCGAATGCAATGTCGAGCCCGTCCACCACCGGCACCTCCGGCCGGCTGCCGCGCTCGTCACCGCTCACCACGATTTCAAAATCCACCGCCTCGCCGACACTTGCGCTGCCCGACGAAAGCGTGCCGCGCACCCTCGATTCCGCGATGGCCGCGCACAGCGGCAGCAGCAGCGCGAGCAGCGTGGCGATGCGGATCGGGAGTCGGGAAAAAATGCGCGGCAACATCGGACGGATTACCAATTCTTGAACGGCCGATTCGGATTCTTCACCGGCTCATCTTTCGGATCCAGCAGGCGCACGCGGCGATCGATCTGCTTCAGCGCCTCGAGGATTTGAACCGCATTCTTCTCCGTCATGCGACCCTCCTTCGCCGCCTGCGCGGCTTCCGCCGCCTCCGCCGCGGGATCCTGCGGCGCAGGTTCCTGCTGGCCGGCATTCGCCGCCTTCACTTCGCCGGACTTTTCCTTTTCGTCTCCGACCTTTGGCAGCGGCAGCGGCTGATTTTTGTCGCCCTGCTTCTCATCGGGAGCCTGCGATTGCCCGCCCTTTTCCTCCGATCCGGGAGCGTCCTTGCCGTCCTTCTGATCGGATTGCTGCCCGTCCTTTTTGTCCTGCGAATTTTTCTGCTGCCCGTCCTTCTTCCCCTCCCCGGATTTTTGCTCCTGCTGCTTTTCGTCCTTCTGCTCCTTCCCCGAGCCATCCTTTTGCGAAGCATCCGGCTGCTGCTTTTGCTGGTCGTCCTTCCCGCCCTTTGAAGAGTCCTGCTTGTCCTGATCCTTCTTCTTCTCGTCCTTCTTGTCCTCCTTCTCAAGGTCAGCGATCAGCTTCGCCACGAGGTCGCGGTTGTGCAGCGCGTCCTCATGCTTCGGCTCTGATTTCAGCACCTCGTCGTACTGCCTCACGGCGTCCTTCAAATCGCCGAGCTTCTCGTCCTTTTTCTCCCGCTTCACCCCGCGCCGTGCGAGCGTGTTTGCCAGATTGTAAGCCGCGCGGTTTTTCAATTCCGGCGACGCCGTGCCGAGCGCGCGGCTGAAGGCATCCGCCGCCCGCGCGTAGTCGCCCAGCTCGTACGCCGCCGCGCCCGCGTCGTATTGCAGTTCCGCGGCATCGCGCTTCTTCAGCTCACTGTCGAATGCCCCGAGCGATCCCGCGAAATCCTTCGCGGCAAATTTCTCGATCCCCGCCTGCCGCGCCTCCGCACTCGCAGAAAAGACCGCCAGCGCCGCCGCCGCGACCCTCGTGATTTTCGCCGCCCGCCTCCGCTCGCCGATCAGCATCGCCGCGACGAATGCCGCCACTGCCGCCGCGAGCGGCCACTGGTAGCGCTCGATCGGCACCCTGGTGAAACGTGCGTCGGATTCGTGTTCTTTCATTTTGCCGAGGCCATCGCGGACGATCTGCTGCATCTCCGCCGGGCCGCTTTGGAGGTGAACGTAGAAGCCCCCGCCGGCTTCCGCAACTTCCCGCATCCGCGCCTCATCGAGTTTCGACTTCACATACTGCCCCTGATCGTCGCGTAGGAATTCCGTGCCGCCGCCCGCCGTCGCCACCGGGATCAGCGAACCGTCCGACGAGCCGAGGCCCACCGTGAAAATGTGGAAGCGATCCTTGTTCGCGCGCGCCGCCACGATCGCGTCCGCCTCGAGTTCCTCGCCATCGGAAAAAATGATCAGCGCACGATGCTCGCTCTCGCCTTTGCCGAAGGCCTCGTCCGCCGCCTTGATCGCGTCCGCGAGATTTGTCCCGCCGCGCGGGATGATCTCCGTGTCGAGCTCCTGCAGCGAATCGCGCACCGCGCCAAAATCCGACGTGAGCGGCGCCTGCAAAAATGACGAGCCGGCAAACGCAATGAGCCCCACGCGGTCACCTTCGATCTTCGCGAGCAGGTCCTCCGCCGCGAGCTTCGCGCGCGTGAGGCGGTTCGGGAGAAGGTCCGTCGCCAGCATGGATTTCGAGGTGTCGATCGCGATAATCACATCGCGCCCGCTCTGCCTTTTCTCCTCCCAGGTGAAGCCCCACTGCGGCCGCGCGAGCGCCACGATCGCCAGCGCGAGCCCGAGCAACAACAGCGCGAAACCTGCGCGTCGTCGCGCCACGCTCACGCTGCCCGCGAGCCGCGGCTGCAGCCGCGCAGCTATCAGCTTATCGAGCGCGCGGCGGCGCATTTTCTCCGCGTGAAAAATCAGCCCGGCGAGCAGCGGCAGGGCCGCGAGCGCCCACAGGAAATGCGGATGGGCAAAGTGCATCTCGCTCACGGGACCGTCCTCCAGAGCGTCTGCGAAAGCGCTGCGTGCAGCGCGGCGAGCACCGCGCCCACGCCGATGAACCATGGGAAAATGTCCCGCCAGTCCGTCTTCCGTTTCATCTTCACCTCGGTCTTCTCCAGCCGGTCGATCTCGGAGAAAATTTTGTTCAGCGAGTTCGTGTCCATCGCCACGAAGAATTTCCCCGCGCCAATTTCCGCGACCTTGCGGAGCTGCCCCTCGTCCACGCTCACCGGCACATCGCGATACACTTTGTTCCCGAAAAAATCGCGGCCCACGGGATACGGCGCGGTGCCGTTCGTCCCCGCCGCGATGGTGTAGATTTTGATCCCCAGCGTCTTCGCCGCCTCCGCCGCGGTGGCGGGAGGGATGGTGGTGATGTTCTCATCGCCGTCCGTGAGCAGCACGATGATTTTGCTCTTCGCCTTTTTTTCCTTCAGCCGGTTCGCCGCGCTCGCGAGCGCGGAGCCGATCGATGTGCCGTCCTCGACGAGGCCGATGCGCAGGCGATCGAGATTTTTCAGCAACCAGTCGTGATCGAGCGTGAGCGGGCTCACGAGGTACGGCCGGCCCGCGAAGGCGATGATGCCGATGCGATCATTCGGCCTGCCCTCGATGAAGCGCTTCGTCACGTCCTTCACGACCTCGATGCGGCTCGCGCGATCGCGGCCGAGCTGAAAATCCTCGGCGAGCATCGAGCTGGAAACGTCGAGTTCGAGGATGATGTCCACGCCGCTGGATTCGATCGTGTCCTGCGTCTTGCCGAGCCGCGGCCGGGCGAGCGCGACGACGAAGATCGCAAGCGCCGAGCAGAGCAGCAGCGAACCGATCCCGCCCGCACCCGCGCGCCGCACCTGCGCAAAGCCGCGCAACGGCGCGACGAAGGAAAACCGGATCGCCGGCGAAGGTCCGCGCCCGCCCTGCATCCACGCGGCGAGCGGAATGGCGAGCAGCGCGAGCAGCCACCACGGTTGCGCAAAGCTGAAGGCATCGAAGCTCATGTGCGCGTTCCTTGCACGAACGCCGCCGCGGCGCCGAGCAGCTCGCCATTTTCCTCCGCGTGCGCGGAAATCCGCGCGAACTTCAGCATGTCGCAGCGCTCGAGAAACGTCGCGAGAAGCTGCCGATCCACCGGGGAAAATCGCGGCGAGTCTGCGATGCTCGCGAGAAATTCCGGCGAAGTCTGCGTCGTCGCCTGCAACTTGAAATGCGCGCTCACGTAGGTGCGCAGCACATCGGAGGCGCGGATGCTGAACGCGTAGGAATCGAGTTCCGAAAGGTGCGCGCGCAATTCCTCCAACTCGCGCAGCGCGATTTGACGCGGACTCGGCGGCGGCGTCTTCGGCTTGCGGCGCACGAGCCACACGATGAGGCACACGAGCAGCGCGAGAACGATCACGGAGCCGACGCCGATGGCCCACCACACCCACGGTGGCCAAGGCACATCCACGGGCGGGGCGATGTCGCGCAAATCGGCGAGTGGATCCGCCGCAGTGGGCGCACCACCCGGCACTGGCGCGGATGCGGTTGGTTTTGCGGGTTGGATTGCAGCGAGGATCATCGACGGCACTCCCGAGACGGATTCAACCACGGAGGGCACGGAGACGATGCAATGGATGCGGTGCTTGTCCGAAAAGGCCGGGAATCACGGCTTCTCCGTGCGCTCCGTGTCCTCCGTGGTTCAAAATCAGGCGTCGTTTTCATGCCATCGAAAGCCGGTGCTCGCGCGTGCTGAAGAAGCGGCGCAGCGCGGGCACATAGTCTTGGTTGGTTTGCAGACCGATCGTATCGATGCCGTAGCGTCGGAAGCTCGCCGGCAAATCCTCGTGCCACCCGCCGACTTCGGTGGCATAGCGCACGCGCGTGCGGCGGTCCGAAGTGTCCACGAGCAGCCGCTCGCCCGTCTCCGGGTCCTCGATGACGATGCGTCCCACATCGGGCAACTCGAGTTCGCGCGGGTCGGCGATCGGCATCGCGACGAGATCGTGGCGGCGCGCGGTGACGCGGAGCTGCTTCGCGTAGACCGGTGCCTGGAAATCCGAGAGCATGAGCACGACGGCGCGGCGGCTCGTGACGCGGTTGAGAAATTCCAGCGCGCCCGCGAGGTCCGTGCCGCGGCCCTTTGGCTCGAAGAAAAGGATCTCGCGAATGATGCGCAGCGAATGCGATCGGCCCTTCGCCGGCGGGATGAAAAGCTCGACGTGATCGGAAAACAGGATGCAGCCGACCTTGTCGTTGTTCTTGATCGCGCTGAACGCAAACACGCACGCGACCTCCGCCGCGAGTTCGCGCTTGCTGAGATGCACGCTGCCGAATTCCCCCGACGCGCTCACGTCCACGACGAGCATCACCGTCAGCTCGCGCTCCTCGGTGAATTTCTTGATGAACGCATCGCCCATCCGCGCCGTGACGTTCCAGTCAATCGCCCGCACATCATCGCCCGGCTGATACTCGCGCACTTCCTCGAAGTTCATCCCGCGCCCTTTGAACGCGGAACGATACTGACCCGAGAAAGCCGTCTGCACGAGGCCGCGAGTCTTCAGTTCAATGTGGCGGATTTTTTTTAGAATGTCGCGTGCGCTGTCCATCGAGGCGATTTATAGAGTGTCTTTTTTCTCTTCAGAGCTACGTCCACTTTCCTCTCTCATTCGCCTCACATCACGTTTGATGAGAAGCTCTGCAAAACTGCAAAGAATAAGAATGGAGAGACCGCAGAAGAACGCGGGAATCCCAATGTCGCGGGTTTTGGAAAAAAAGCACAATACACCGCCACCCACCATGAGGATGAGGGCGATCAAATTGGCTAAAAGGAAAACTAGGACACGGAATCTCACGGCACTGGGAGAGTCGCGAAGACCTTCTCCACGATCTTCTCGCTCGTGAGGTTTTCGGCCTCGGCTTCGTAGGTGATCGCGACGCGGTGACGGAGGACGTCGAGGCCGATGCTTTTCACATCCTGCGGAGTCACGTAGCCGCGGCCGCTCAGGAATGCGCGCGCTTTGGCCGCGAGCGTGAGGGCGATGGTCGCGCGCGGGCTCGCGCCCCAGCGGATGAGGCCGGCGAGCTGCAGCTTGTAGGCGGCGGGCTCGCGCGTGGCGAAGACGATGTCCACGATGTAGTCCTTCACGCGGTCGTCCATGTAGATGCTGTTCACGAGCTCGCGGGCGCGGATGATTTGGTCGGGGTCCACGACGGCGTTCACGTTCAGCTTCGGCGCGCTCGTGCCCATGAGATCCAGGATTTGCCGCTCCTCGATTTTGCTCGGGTAGGTGATGCTGAGCTTCAGCATGAAGCGGTCGAGCTGCGCCTCGGGCAGCGTGTAGGTGCCCTCCTGTTCGAGCGGATTTTGCGTCGCGAGGACGAGGAAAGGATCGGGCAATTTGAAGGTCTGATCGCCGATCGTGACCTGCCGTTCCTGCATCGCCTCGAGCAGCGCGCTCTGCACTTTCGCGGGCGCGCGGTTGATTTCGTCGGCGAGGATGAGGTTGCTGAAAATGGGGCCCTGCTTCGTGGTGAAAACGCCTTCGCGCGGATTGTAAACAAGCGTGCCGATGAGATCCGCCGGCAGCAGATCGGGCGTGAACTGGATGCGGCGGAAGCCCGTCTTGATCGCCGCGGCGAGCGTCTTCACGGCGAGCGTCTTCGCGAGACCGGGTACGCCTTCGAGCAGGACGTGCCCATTCGTGAGCAGCCCGACGAGGAGGCCGTCCACGAGGTATTTCTGCCCGACGACGACGCGCCCGACTTCCTCCTGCAGGGCGGCGACCCAAGTGCTTTGTTCTTTGACGCGATCGGTGATTTCCTGAGTGCTGGTCATGTGTTGCGCGATGAGTGGCGTTGCGGGAGAGGCAGTTTGTCTAAACGGAAAATGTGGCGCGAGGAAGTGTGTTCATGAAAATGACGCGGAAGTGGACGCCGAAAACAACGAGCCGCGTTTACCATGAGCAATGGAGCCAATGCCGAGCAGCCGGGTTCCTTCCTGCTTGGGAAAACGCTTGCCCCGCGGGCGGTTTGATTATTTCTCCCCATAAAATGAACACCATCAAGACCCAACTCCCCGCATTCGCGAAGCAGATCACGAAAGGAATGAAAACTTTCATTCTTGGAATGGTCGCCATTCTGGCCTCCTCCTCTGCGGCGCGTGCGGCTGACAGCACATGGCTTCTTGGGGATAATGGAAAAATCGCCGTGAGCACCCACGAACACCGGGCCGGGGCCGGCCGCGCGACGAGCGTCACCCTCATTTACGGGGTGCATCTTCTCGTGGGTGAACTGAAGGACACCGATTCCGGACCGATCACACTCAGGGAGATTTCCGACGGGGAAGAAGACAAGGCGAACAATTTCAAGGGCCAGATCACGGTGGATTACGAAAGAACGCGGGTGACGCTGGCCGGAAATCTCGACCTGGGGGCGGGGCCGCAAAAGATCAATTTCCGGATCGGTTGCAAGGAGATGGGCCGCCTGTAACTTTGGCCAGTGAGGGAATGGCGTTCACGGCTTGCCGAGCGCTTCCTTCGCCGCGCGGTTCCCGCTGTCGATCGCGCCGCACATGAAGCCCGAAAATTTTTCACTCGTGTGCTCTCCGGCGAAGAGCAGCCGGCCCTCGAGTTCGGGCGTCGCGCAGTGCGCCATGAGCCCGGTGACCTGCCCCACCAGCGGGCACGTGTAGGAGCCGCGCATGAACTCGGCCGTCGGCCAATGCATCATCACCTGCCGGCCGAGATACGCCGCTTCTGCGCCGGGAAAAATTTTGTCCAGCTCCCGCAGCGTCGTCGCAAAGCGCGCACTCGGCGCGGCCTTCACGCCGGTTGTGCCTCCGAGAAAATTCGTCAAAATCCCCACCGGCCCCGCCTGCGCGCGGCTGCATTCCCAGCACGTCTGGAAGCTCTGATCGGTGTACGTGCTCCCGTTGTTCACCGGTTTCGCCGTGCGCCAGATCCGGTTTTTGAAAGCGATCATCACCTTGGTATTTGTGCCGTAGCCGAGTTCCTCGATCGCCCTGCGCTTGCCCTCGCTCAGCCCGAGCGCCGCGATGCCCGCGACCCGACCGCCGCGCAGCATCGTGAAAGGCAGCGCGCAGATCACTTTGGAAAACACGAATTCCCGCGTGCCCTCCGGCGTGGCGAAAGTGAGCCGCACGCTGCCTCCCGTTTCCGCCGCGATGGCGGTGAGCCGGTGCTGCGTGCGGATCTTCACCCGGCGCGCGATGGCCACGGTGAGCGCCTCGATCAGCCGCGAATTTCCACCGGCCACGCGCTTCGATTCATCGCTCGTGCCGAACAGCTCGAACCCATTCTTCGTGTCGGGCGAGAGCAGGCTGATGAGGTTCAGCGCCGATTGCTCCCTCGTCGCTCGACCGTATTCGATTTCGTACGCCACATCGAGCATGCGCAGCACCCACGGCTTCACCGTCGCGCGGAAGGATCGCAGGTAATCGCGCAGCCTCATGTGATCGAAATGCCGCGCCTTTGCCGTGTACTTTTTTCCCGCGTCCTCAAGTCCCTGAGCATCCCGCGCGAGCCCCTTGGCGAGCGGGGCAAAGGCGGGGATCAGGTCCGCTTCGGTGCGGATTTTTCCGTCGAAAAAATAGTACTCCACGCCGTGGTCGCCGCGCTTGAGTTCCTGGATTTTCACGCCGAGTTCCCCCGCGAGATCGAGCAGAGGAGTGTGGTTTGAATCCACCAGTTCCCCGCCCAGCTCGCAGAACATCGGCTTTCCATCGTTCAGCTCCGGTGCGATGAAACGATCCAGCGTGAAGATGCGCCCACCGATGCGATTGCTGCCTTCGAAAATCACGGCCTGCGCGCCGCCTTGTACGAGCCGCAGCGCTGCCGTGAGTCCCGCCGCGCCCGCGCCGAGGATTGCCACGGGAGCCTTCGGCACGCGGGCGTCCGCGGTGTCCGCAGCGAGCAGCGTCGCGGCCGCCGCGACCGCGGATGCGCCGAGGAAATCCCGGCGGCTCATGCCCTCCGCCCGCGGCGCGGCGCGGCGCAGCAGGCCGATCAATTTTCGGAGCAACGGAGTGTGGGGAGTCATGCCGGAGCCCGCAGCGAAACAAATCGCCCCGCGAAATCCAATCCCGTGTTCTGCGTCGCCGGGACGCCGCGCCCAGGGTCCGCGCATCGCGCGGGCGAAAACGAACCCTGGCGCATGAGCGAGATCGCCTCGTGGATTCGGGAAAGTGACGAGCCGCTGTTCGCACGCTTTCACCGGCGGCATCCGGGGATCTGCATTGCGAATGCGCGGCGCGGCGCGGTGGATCTCGCCGCGGCGCACGGCGTGATGATCACCGGCGGCACGGACATCTCGGCCGAATTTCACGCCGAGCGTCCGAGCGACGCCTCACTGATCCGTGATCCGCAGCCCGCGCGCGACGCGTGGGAATTTGCCGCCGTGCGATTTGCCGTCGAGCACGGGCTGCCGATCTTCTGCATCTGCAAAGGCATGCAGATCCTGAACGTCGCGCTCGGCGGTACGCTGAATCTCGACATTCCCGGACACAATCTGCCGGAAATGAAAACCGCCGACGTGCAGCCGCTGCGCCACGCGGCGGGCGCGCGGCATCGTTTTGAACGCGTGAACAGCTCGCATCATCAGGCGCTCGATCGCGTGGCCGATGCGCTCGAAGTCGAGGCGTGGCACGCGGGCGACGGCATCGTCGAGCAGGTGCGCGTTCGCGATCATCCGTGGTCGCTCGGCGTGCAATACCATCCCGAACGCGGTGCCGGGTACGAGAGCTTGTTCGAGGATTTTTTCGCGCAGCTCGGCCGCTGAGGCGGGACGGGTTCCCTTTGCAAAATGGCGCGGACGTCCGCGGTCCCACGCAAGCTGGTGGAGCGCGCGCCCCGGCGCGCGTTCACTTCACGTGCTGGAGGAGAAAATCCACGATGGGTTTCGGATCCTTGAGCGAGTGCGGGTGATGGTTCACTCCGGGCTTCACGATGACCTCGATCGTGCCGCCCGCGGCGCGGAATTTCTCCGCGAAGGGCTTCGTGTTTTCCCCGAGAGGCACGACATCATCCGCATCGCCGACGACCGCGATGATCGGGATGCGCGCCTTCGCGAGCGCCTCGGCATGGTCGAGCGGATTGCCCGCAAAGTTCTTCGCCGTCTCCTCGGTGAGCCCGTAAAGATCGAGCGCCTGTTTCCAGCACGTCGCGCTGCCCTTGCCCTTGCCTTTGCCGCCCGGCCACGAGCGGAGATCGAGCACCGGCGCATCGAGGTAAAGTGCCGCCGTCTTGCCGGGATGGGTGGCGGCAAAATTCACCGCGTAAAGTCCGCCGCGGCTGAAGCCTTCGAGCACGGCGCGCGGCGAGAGTCCGAATTCGCGGACGACGTGCGCGTGGAATTTTTCCATGAGCGCGACGGACTTCGGGTCGCCGTACATGTCGCTCACTTTAAAGTACGCGACGTGCCAGCCGGCGGCGAGCAGCGCGAGATCGCCCTGCGGCTCATGGCCGAAGAATTCCGTGCGCCAGATCCACGGCTTGCCGGGCGCGGCGTTCGCGGGTTGCACGAGAAGGCCGGCGTGATCGGCGACGGTGAAGTCGAACTTGTCGAAGCCGTTCCATTTCGAGACGGCAGGCGTTTCGGCGCGGGCGACGAGAGTGAGGACGAGGAGGACGAGGAGGTTTCGCATCGAGAAAAATCAGATCAGCGTCACGCTTCGCGCGGATTTTCGAGCGTGGCGATTTTTGCCATGACCTGCTCGCTGAGGCGCTGGAAGACGAGGCGCGGATCGCCCGCGACGTCGTCGGCGGTGAAGCGCATCGGCTCGCCGACGACGACGGTCACGGGCGTCATGCGCGGGAATTTTGCGCCGCGCGGAAAGGCGTCGAACGCACCGAAGATGCGCATCGGCACGACGGGCGCGAGGGTCTTCGCGATGATGAAACCGGCGCCGGCGCGCGCGGGCTGCAGCTTGCCGTCGCGTGAGCGCGTGCCCTCGGGAAACACGACGGTGCAGCCGCCGGTGCGGAGCACGCGGATGACGGCTTTCAGCGCGGCGACATCCGAGCCGTCGCGGTCCACGCCGATGACATTCAGCCGGCGGATGATCGGCCCGGCGACGGGGATGTCGAAGAGCGTTTTGCGCGCGAGGTAGGAGACTTCGCGGCGGCAACTGATCCCTGCGAACGGCGGGTCGAGGAAGCTCTGGTGATTCATCGCGAGGAGCGCGGGGCCTTCTTCGACGATGTGATCCTGCCCGAACACGCGGAGATCGAAAAACGACTGTGCGACGAATTTGGAAAACTGGTAGCAGGCTGCGTACGTGAAACCCATGTCCGGCTCTCAGATTCCCTCGGGCAGCGCGAGGCTCTTGAGTTTCAGCCGGCCGATGATTTCGCCGACGACGCCGTCGATCGTGAGATGCGATGAGTCCACGACGTGCGCGTCTTCGGCGATGATCAGCGGGCTCATCGGCCGCGAGGAATCCTGGCGGTCGCGCGCTTCGATGCGGTCGGCGACGCCCTGCTTGCGGCGGCGTTCGGCGCGAACGTCGAGGGTGGCATCGATGTAAAATTTATACGGCGTCTCGGGGAAAACGGCGCTGCCAATGTCGCGGCCTTCCATCACCACGTCGGTCTCCATGCAGCACGCGCGCTGGATCGCGACGAGCTTGCGGCGCACATCCGGGATGCTGGCGATGGCGGAGACGCTGGCGTTCACCGCAGCGTCGCTGAGGTGCAAAGTCGGATCTTCCCCGTCGATGAGGATCGTACTTTCTCCGCTCGCATCGAAGCCGCACTCGATGCGCGTCGCCTCAAGGAGCGGGCGGACTGCGTCGGCGTCCTTCGGTGAAGCGCCGCGCGAGACGGCGAGCCAGGTGACGGCGCGGTACATCGCGCCGGTGTTCACGTAGCGGTAGCGCAGGCGGCGCGCGAGTGCGCGGGCGACGCTGCTCTTGCCGCTCGCAGCGGGACCATCAATCGCGATGACGATGTGCGCCGGCATGGTCACACGGTGCGCATCGAGGAGATGACGGGGATCTCGGAGCGCGTGGACTTCGCGAGTTCGCGGAGCTTCGCGTAAAAGCCGGGGTAGCTCGTGTTCACGCAGTCGGTGTCCCTGATGAGCGACGGGCCGGTGGCGAAGAGCGCGAGAATGGCGGAGGCCATCGCGATCCGGTGATCGCCGAAGCTCTCGACTTCCGCGCCGAAGAGCGGCGCGCCGCCTTTGATTTCCATGCCGTCCTCGCGCTCGTCCACCGTCACGCCGAAGGCGCGGAGGTTGCGGGCGACGGCGGCGATGCGATCGGTTTCCTTCACGCGCAGTTCGCGTGCGTCCCGGATGATTGTGCGGCCTTCGGCGAGGGCGGCGGCGACGGCGAGGATGGGCAATTCGTCGATCACGTTCGGGATTTCCGCGCCGCCGATCGTCGTGGCGCGGAGGCGTGCGCCGCGGACTTCCACGGTGCCGCGCGGCTCGCAGTCGGCGTTCTCCACGATCTCATGCACGTGCGCGCCCATGCGGATGAGCACGGCGAGCACGCCGGTGCGCGCGGGATTGAGGCCGACATTTTTCACCATGAGGCGCGAACCGGGATGCGCGGCGGCGGCGACGAGCCAGAAGGCTGCGCTGGAAATGTCGCCGGGCACGGCAAAGTCGCGCGATTCGAGCGTCTGCCCGCCGTGGACGGAGACGCTGAGGCCGTTTTTTCGCGGGCGCAGGAGATGCCACGCGAGCATGCGCTCGGTGTGGTCGCGCGACTGCTCGGGCTCGGTGACTTTCGTCGAGCCCTTCGCGAAAAGTCCGGCGAGGAGGATCGCACTTTTCACCTGCGCGCTCGCGATCGGTGAAGTGTAATCGATGGCCTGCAGCGGCCCGCCCTCGATGACCAGAGGCGCGCAATCGCCGCTGCCCTCGGCGGTGATTTTCGAGCCCATCTGCGTGAGCGGATCGATCACGCGCTTCATCGTGCGCTTGCTCAGCGAGGCATCGCCGGTGAGGCGGCTGCGGAAGGGCTGCGCCGAAAGGATGCCGCAGAGCAGGCGCATCGTGGTGCCGGAATTTCCGCAATCGATGTCCGCGGTCGGCGCGGTGAAATGCCCGCGCCGGCCCTCGATGACGACGGTCGTTTCGTCCGGGCGCGTGATTTCGATCCCGAGCTGCTGAAAGGCCTTCATCGTCGAGAGGCAGTCCTCGCTCGGGAGGAAGCCGGTGACTTCGCCGCGGCCATTCGAGAGCGCGGCGAGCATGATGGCGCGGTGCGAGATGCTCTTGTCGCCGGGCACGGTCAGTTCGGCGTGGATGCCCGCTGCGGGTTCGATGTTCCAGTCTGGCATTTTCTATTTCGGGAAAGTGATGCGGTCGCGGGTGGCGCGGGCGGCGGCGAGGAGGTCGTGGATCTCCCGCCCGTCGCCGGCGAGCGCGAGGGTTTGGCGAAATTCGGAGAGCTTGGCAATCAAAGCATCGATCGCCGGCAGCACCGCGGCGGAATTTTCCCGGAGGATCTCGCGCCACATCGCGGGCGGTCCGGCGGCGACGCGCGTGGTGTCGCGGAAGCCGGGACCGACGACGCGGAAGGCGTGCTCGTTGCGCCCGGCGACGGTGCTGATGAGCGCGGCGGCGAGCAGGTGCGGCAGGTGGCTCACGAGCGCGACGCACTCGTCGTGCTCCGCCGCGGGCAGCTCGACCACGCGGCAGCCGAGGCTTTTCCAAAAGTCGCAGACGCTCGCGAGCGCCGCGCCATCCGAGTCGGCGTCGGGCGTGACGATGCACGTCGTGCCGTCGAAGAGATTCGCGCGCGCGGCGGCGAGGCCGGTCTGCTCGCTGCCGGCCATCGGATGGCTGCCGACGAAGCGTCCGCGCCCGCGGAAAATTGGCCGCAGTTCCGCGAGGACCGTCGCTTTCACGCTGCCGACATCGGTGATCACGCAGTCGCTGCGCACCGATTTTGCGATCGAAGCCGCGAGGCCCGGCATGACGCCGACGGGCACGCAGAGCACCACGAGATCCGCGTCTTTCACCGCGGCGGCGAGGTCCGCGGTCGCGGCGTCCGCACAGCCGGAGGCGATGACTTCGCGCACGGCGTCATCGCGCCGCGCCCAGAGCGTGACATGGCTGCCGCCGAGGCGGCGCAACGCGAGTGCGATGGAGCCGCCGATGAGACCGGGGCCGAGGATGGCGATGCGGGGCACGCGAAGTGGAGAGGTGAGGGTTTCGAGTTGAGAGGCGGAGCGCTCGCGTTTGAATTTCATGCGGAGCGCGAAAGCGGGAGGCGGCGGCAGTTTTTGAAGGGTAGGCCGGGAGTCATTTCTTCCCTGAAAAACAGACCCCGGCTTGCGGTGCAAAACCGACAAGCCGGGGATGAAAACGAAGCGCGATTTTCTAACTCACGGCCTACGGCGGGACGAGGAAAGTGCGGTGGCTGTACGGGCATTCCGCCTCGGTGCCGGGCGGCAGGCCGCGCACATCGATGAGGCGGCCCTGCGTGTCATACGGGCTCTTCACGTAGCCGGGCTTGTCGGCCACTTTGATGGCGTATTCCGGATTGTTCACGGGTGCCGGCGGGACTTTTTCGTTCCTCACGACGGGCGTGGGATCCACGACCTCGTCGCGCTTTTTCTTCATGGGCGGCTCATCCATGCCATCCAGATCCCTCGAATGCGGGGGGCCTTCCTCCACGATCTTCGGGCCTTGGGCCGGTTTTTGACGAGGTCTGATCCTGCCGTTGTCGCACGCGGAAAATCCGACCGCGAGCGCGAGTGAAAGACTGGAAAGGATGAATCGGTTCATAGATCGGCGATCCCTCTAGGGGATCACGGTCCGGATGACAATGCTAGATTTCCAGCAGTCGCGCTGCGGGAACGCGCGGAATTCGGCAGTTGGTCTCGGGAAGAAATGCGGCTATTGCGCGGTCCGATGTCAAAGCCGCTCGTCTGGACGGTGTGGATGATCACCGCGCTGCTGCTCGGCTGCTTTTTCGTCTGGCCGATCCTCACCACGGTGCAGCGGGCGTTTTTTGATCCGAGTGGGAATTTTTCGCTGCTCGCCATCCGAGAGGTCTTCGCAAACCGCATCTATGTCGAGGGCCTGCGGAATTCCTTCCTCCTCGCGCTCGCCTCCACGGCGCTCACGCTCGTCATCGCGCTGCCGCTCGCATTTCTCAGCGACCGCTACGATTTCACGGGGAAGAAGGCGCTGTCCGCGCTGCTGCTCGTGCCGATGATTCTGCCGCCGTTCGTCGGTGCCATCGGCGTGCGGCAAATGCTCGGGCAATACGGCGCGCTGAATTCGCTCCTCACGCACCTCGGCCTGCTCGATCCCGGCAGCACGATTGACTGGCTTGGGCGCGGGCAATTCTGGGGCTGTGTGATCCTGAATGCGTTCCACCTTTACCCGATCCTTTTCCTCAATCTCACCGCCGCGCTCGCAAACGTGGATCCCGCGATGGAGGAGGCTGCGGAAAATCTCGGCTGCACGGGCTTCCGGAAATTCCGCCGCATCACGCTGCCGCTGATCATGCCGGGGTTGTTCGCGGGCGGCACGATCGTGTTCATCTTTGCATTCACGGAACTCGGCACGCCGCTCATCTTCGACTACTCGCGCGTGACGAGCGTGCAGATTTTCTACGGCATCAAGGAAATCTCCGGCAACCCGTTCCCCTTCGCGCTCGTCGTCGTGATGCTCTGCGCGACCGCGCTGCTCTACATGGCGAGCAAGCTCCTCTTTGGCCGCAGCGAAAATGCGATGTCGGGAAAAGCGGGCATCGCTGGCGGCACACGCACGCTCGGCGGCGCGGCGGGCTGGCTGTGCGCGGCCGCATTTGCCGGCGTCACCTTCCTCGCCCTCGTGCCGCACATCGGCGTGGTGCTCGAATCCTTCTCGAAGGACTGGTACCGCACCGTGCTGCCGTCCGAATGGACGACGAAGCATTACCAGGACGCGCTCGGCCACTACCTCACCGTGCCGAGCATCATGAACTCGCTGAAATACGCGGGTCTCTCCGTCGTCGTGGACATCGTGTTCGGCCTCGCCATCGCCTACGTGATCGTCCGCACAAAATTACCAGGCCGCCAGACGCTCGACACCGTCGCGATGCTCCCGCTCGCCGTCCCCGGCCTCGTGCTCGCCTTCGGCTACATCTCGATGACGCAGCCCGGCCGCTTCTTCGAGTTCCTGAATCCCGGCAAGGATCCCACACTGCTGCTCGTCATCGCCTACTCCGTGCGCCGCCTGCCCTACGTCGTGCGCAGCGCCGTCGCCGGCCTGCAGCAGACGAGCGAGACGCTCGAAGAGGCCGCGCAAAATCTCGGCTGCCCCCCGCTCCGCACGCTGCGCCGCATCACCTTCCCGCTCATCGCGGCGAACGTCCTCGCCGGCGCGCTGCTCGCATTCAGCTTCGCCATGCTCGAAGTCAGCGACTCGCTCATCCTCGCGCAAAAGCAGCAGCACTTCCCGATCACCAAGGCCATCTACGAGCTGTTCCAGATGATCGGCGACGGCAAATTCCTCGCCGCCGCCCTCGGCGTCTGGGCGATGGTTTTCCTCGGCCTGACCATCGCCGTCGCGAGCCGCATCCTCGGCAAGAAAATGGGCGCGCTCTTCCGGGCGTAGAGACCGTGAAAAACGGTTGGCTGTGCTCGAAAATAGCCCAGCGGTTCAGCGCTGGGTATCGCGTGCCTGAGGGAAACGAGTCCCGCAGGGACGGCAGAACATTTCTTTCGTCCCTTGCGGGACTTTGCCTCTTTTGCATTCCGCGCCCCAGTGCTGAAGCACTGGGCTATTTTCAATGACACTTCAAAGACGCGCGTCTGCGCTACGCGCGCGGGTGCGCGTCGTCGTAGGCTTTCTTCAGCCGCTCGGTGGTGACGTGCGTGTAGATCTGCGTCGTCGAGAGGCTCGCGTGGCCGAGGAGCGACTGCACGCTGCGCAGGTCCGCGCCCGCATCGAGCATGTGCGTCGCGAAGCTGTGCCTCAGCTTGTGCGGTGAAACCGTCTGCGGGATTCCCGCGTGTGCGAGGTAGCGCCGCATCGTGAGCCACACCGAGCGCGTGCCGAGACGCTTCCGCGATTTGTTGATGAACAGCGGCCCCGCATCCACACGCGCGGCCTGCCGGTATTTCTGGATCGCCTCCAGCGCCAGCGCGCCGACGGGCACGATGCGCTCCTTCCGCCCCTTGCCCATCACGCGCACGGTCTCGTTGAAAATGTCCACGTCGCGCACCGTGAGCATCGCGAGTTCCGCGAGCCGCAGACCGCTGCTGTAAAAAAGTTCCAGGATTGCGGCATCCCGCTGCGGCATCCACACTGGAGCGCGATCCGATTTTTCCATCGCGAGCGGCGCGGCGAGCAGCGTGTCGATCTGCGCGCGCGTGAGGACGACAGGCAGGCCGCGATCCAATTTCGGGAGCTGCACCTGCTTGAGCGGATTGTCCATCAGCCCGTGGCGCTCGGTGAGGAAGCGGAAGAAAGTCCGCAGCGCCGCGAAGTGCAGCCGCACCGTCGGCTTCGCAAGCCCGGCCTTCATTTTCTCAAAAAGGTAGCGGCGAAAATGATCCGCGCGGAGCTCGCGCCACGGCGGCGTCGCGACCACGCGGCGGAATTCCTCCAGCGCATGCCGGTAGTTCGTGAGCGTGTTCGGCGAGACGTTGCGCTCCACCTCGAGGTGATCGAAAAATTGCTCGGCAAGTCGGTCGGCGGCCACGCGCGGAGTTTCAGATTGATGCGCGGTTCTGTCCAGCAGTGAGCGGACGGGGCGGATTGCGAGATTCCCTTTGAGATTCCCTTTGGGTCTCCCGCAACCGGTTGAAAGAGCGCGGGCGGAAATCGCGAAGGAAAACGGGAGCGCACGCTTCCAGCGTGCAGTGTCCGGCATCCCTGCCGGACACACGGCCCGCGGAAGTCGCTCGCCCAAGGGCGCGCTGCTCAATTGCAACCAAGCTGTTGCCCGATGGTCCGCGCAAGATGCGCGGACCGGCACGCTGGAAGCGTGCGCTCCCGTTTTCATCCGTCCTGTGCGGCACCTGTCGGTGACGGAATGTTTCAGGCAGGCTTGGGACGAGGGCGCGCTGCGCTCACGGCATCCGCCGGAGCTGGATGCTGTCGAAGCGATCGTGCCCGGCAAAGATGTCACTCACGATCACGAGGTGATCGCCGCTTTTCACGAGACCGCGTTCCATCAGGAGGCGTTCCGCGGAGGCGATCGTCTTTTCCGGCGTGAGTTCGAATGGCATGTGGATCGGCTCGACGGCGCGATGCAGGCTCATCTTGCGGCACAATTCCCATGTCGGCGTGAAGGCGAAGATCGGCGCGTAAAGCGGACGCTGTCCCGCGACGAATGCGGCCATCGTGCCGCGGCGCGTGAAGATGACGATCTTCGTGTCGGGGATGCTGTTCGCGAGGACGACGGCGCTGCGCACGGTCTTCTCGCGATCGGTTTCGAGCACCGCATTTTCCGCAAAGCCGAGGCCGCCGGAGCGCTCGATCCGCTCGGCCACTTTGTCGAGCACCTTCACGCAGTGGATGGGATATTTTCCCGTGGTCGTCTCGCCGCTGAGCATGATCGCATCCGCCTGCTCGAAGACGGCATTCGCGACATCCGTGACCTCGGCACGCGTCGGCACCGGGTTCACGATCATGCTCTCGAGCATGTGCGTGGCGACGATGACGGGCTTCCCGAATTCGAGGCAACGCTTCACGATCCGGCGCTGGATGATCGGCAGCTCCTCCATCGGGCACTCGATGCCGAGATCGCCGCGCGCGACCATGATCACATCGGCCGCATCGATGATGGACACGATGTTTTTCACCGCGAGCTGGTCCTCGATTTTCGCGACGATGCGCGCCGTGCTGCCGTGCTCATCGAGCACCTTGCGCAGCACCGCCACGTCGTTCGCCTCGCGGCAAAAGCTCAGTGCGACGAAGTCCACGCCGAGTTCCGCGCCGAGTTCGACATCCGCGAGATCCTTTGCCGTGAGCGGCGGCAGGTTCACTTTCACGCCGGGCAAATTGATATGCCGGCGCGAGCCCATCACGCCCTCGGTGAGGACCTCGCAGCGCAGCTTGTTGCCGCGTTTCGCGAGCACCTTCATGTGGATGACGCCATTGTCCACGAGCACCGTGTCGCCCACGCCGATGTCGTCGATCAGCCCGTCGTAATTCACGTCCACGCTGAACTGCTCCTCGCTTTTTTCTCCGCGCACCGTGAACTCAAAAATGTCGCCGGGCCGGAGGTTCAGCTTCGCCGGCAAGTCGCCCGTGCGGATCGCGGGCCCCTGCGTGTCCATGAGGATGCCGACGATTTTCTCCGTCGCGCGCGCAGCGTCGCGGATGCGCGGGACAATGGCGCGGATCCAGTCGTGCGTCGCATGGCTCATGTTGAGCCGGAAGCAATTCACTCCCGTCTCGATGAGCGTGCGGAGCATCTCGGGCGATTCCGTGGCCGGCCCGAGCGTGGCGATGATTTTCGTTTTGCGCATAAAACCCCTGAATTTCCATGCTATCGCGTCAGTCGCGATGCGCGCAAACGCTGCGCTTCGAGCGCGGTGCCGTCAAGACGGCGTGCAGATCAGCGCTTTTGCTTCACAGACCGTTGTCTGAAAATGTGGCCACGCCGTTCTGGTCCAGAATGACACGATATTTCAAGAACTCTTCATCATCCTCCGACACGCGGTCGCTCATGAAGCCGGCAGACACACCCCAGATGTTGGCGATGAAACAAGGCTGAATCTTGCCGCCCAACTCGGATTCATCCAAGAGCACGTAAATGATGTTGATTTTCGTCGCGCGGTCGAAGGCCTCATTCGTATAGAGGCTTTCCATTACCTTCACGAGCGACGCGGGCGCGGCCTTTTCTGGAAATCCAGCCAAAATTTGCCCCCCTGAACGATATATCTCCTCGAGTTCTTTAGCCTCGAATTCGTAATTCTTCGCACCCGGTTTGAAAAACTCCGCCCGAACGAACATGCCGCTCGGGAGGTAATACATTTTGAACGGCCACTTCAGCGTTCGGCCCTTGGCCTCGAAGGAAATTTCTTCCTGCCGACTGTGGCAGCGCACCTTGCCGATGCACGGCAGTTCAAGTTCGTCGTTGATCGGAAAGTTTGGATTCGTCTCTGCGGCCTTCTGCTTTTCAGGAAGCGCAGCAGTGTGCGAGGAGCGCCACCACCACCCGCCGAGCGCAAGCAGGACGGCGACGCCAAGCGCAGTCCACAGCCGCGGCTTCCCGGAAACGGTCACAGCTTGTGCGCGAAGTCGTCGTCGTCCGTCACGCTTTCGATGAAGGCGGCGATGAGCTCGATGGTCTTCTCCACGTCGCGCAGGTCCGCCATTTCCACGACGGAGTGCATGTAGCGGAGCGGAAAGGAAATCAGCGCGCTGGGGATGCCTTCCTTCACGTCGAAGATGACGTCGGTATCCGTGCCGCTGTAGCGCGAGCTGCTCTCGTGTTGGAGCGGGATTTTGTTTTTCTCGGCGACCTTGATGATGCGCTTGATGACCTTCGGGTGGTTGCACGTGCCGTGCGTGATGCTCGGGCCGCCGGCGAATTTCACGTCGCCGTGAATGTTCGCATCAATGCCGGGTGTGTCGGTGGCGTGCGTCACGTCGAGGACGATGGCGACATCCGGCATGAGGCGGTGCGCGACCATCTTCGCGCCGTGGCCGCCGATTTCCTCCTGCACGGCGTTCACGGCGATGACGGTGCTGCGGAGCTTCGTGCGGTTTTTGAAAAGGCGCGCGAGGACTTGCGAGAGGACGAAGCTGCCGAGACGGTTGTCGAGCGCGCGGCCGACGATGCGGTGCGGGCCGAATTCCTCGACGGTGTCGGCATACACGGCGGGGTGGCCGACGCGCAGGCCGAGCTTTTTCACCTCCTTGTCGGAAGATGCGCCGACATCCACATACAGCTCATGGATTTTCGGCGCCTTCTCATCGTCCTTCGTGTCCTTGCGGAGATGGATGGCAGTGTTGCCGATGATGCCGCGGACGACACCCTTGTCGCCAAGGATGTCGAGTCGGCGTCCGCGCGCAGTCGCGGTGTCGCTGCCGCCGATGCGATCCACGCGGAGGAAGCCTTCCTTCGTGATGTGCTTCACGATGAAGCCGATTTCGTCGGCGTGCGCCTCGATCATGATGCGGCGGGGCTTTTGGCCGCGCCCGTCGAGCGTGGCCCAAGTGGTGCCGTAGGCGTCGTTTTCCACGCGGTCGGAAAAGCTGCGGACATACGCGGCCCACTTGCGCTGGCCGGGGAGTTCAAAGCCCGTGGGGCTCGGCGTGGAGAGGAGGTCGAAGAGGAAAGTCTTGGCGTCGTTGTCCATGGTCGGATGGGGTGATTAAAATGCAGATCGCGCGGCAATGCGGCGGCAGGTGAACAGTGAAAGGCGCGCGAGTAAAGCCGCGCGGTCACGTAGCGCCGACGAGTCGTCGGCAAAGTGGTAAGGCCGGACGCAAGCGCCGGGTCTCGACGCGGCCTCCGCTCTCGCGCCGGGTGCCGACGACTCGTCGGCGCTACGTCTGCGCCTACTTTTTCTCCGTCTCCGTCTCCTCGACGTCCTTGTCCGCTTCGTCGTGCTCGTCGGGCTCCTGCAGCACCATGTCATGCGGGCCGTAGAAGTGGCGCTTGCGCTTGCCGGGCGGCAGCGGGACGAGAGTCATGAAAATATTGCGGCCGACCAGTTTTGGCATGGCCTCGGGCGTGCCCATCGTCTCGAGATTCTTGCGAATCTTGCCCATGAGGCCCATGCCGAGTTCCTGATGCGCCATCTCGCGTCCGCGGAACTGCAGGAGCATCCGCACCTTGTTGCCCTTGTCCAAAAATTCCTCGGCGTGGCGCAGCTTCGTCTCGTAGTCGTGCGTGCCGATGTTCACGCGGAATTTGACCTCCTTCATCTTCGAAGCCGCATTCTGCTTCTTCTCCTTCTCGTGCTTGGAAAGCTCGTACTTGAACTTGCCAAAATCCACGATGCGGCAGACCGGGGGCACGGCGTTCGCCGAGACTTCCACGAGGTCCAGACCGAGTTCCATGGCCTTCCGCAGGGCGTCCTGCAGTTTCATCACCCCGAGCTGCTCGCTGGTGGACGCGAGGACCACACGCACTTCTTTTGCGCGGATCCGTTGATTGATTCGAATGGATTGGAGTTGGATGGTCTTGTCAGCGTTGGTCCGCGCACCGTGGAGCGTCGGGGCGGGCCATTTCAATGTCGTGTCGCTCACGCCCTCGTCCGGTTTTCATGCCGGGTTCGCTGGCGGCTCCTGTCCCATCCGCGCGAGCGACCGTCACGAAAGGGGGATGCGCAATTTTTGCTGCGCATCAGCGGAGGGAGGTACGGGGGTTCGCGGCGCGCGGCAAGGGATTTCTCGCCAGTGCCACAGAACGTGACACGCCGCCGCGCCTGCGGAATACGCGACGATGTCCCACCAGTCGGCGGTGCCATGATGCGTGAGAAATGGTCCCGCGCCCTCGGCGATGAACGCCCACACCGCGAGGTGCGTCACGATTTCCGCACCGCTCGGCGCATCGTCGTGCGTGCGCAGCCCGAGCCGCCGCTGGAGCCAAAGCACGAGCGGGAGCGCGGCGGGAATGAGCAGCGTGTCGTTGAAATGCCCGCGCATGAACGGCCCCATAGCGCCCATCGTGAAGTGCGGCTTCAGCAGCCAGCGGTTCACCGCGTACGCCGCGCACGCCGCGAGGCACAGCGGATCGCGCCAGTACCGGAAGGCAGCCGCTTTCAAAGCAGCGCAAAAATCGCTGCGCCCGAGACGACCGCGAGGAGGAGCTTCAGGAAAATAATCACGGCGGCGAAATTAGCCGCGCCGCCCGCGCCCGCAAGCGGTCATGCACACGCCCGCGGCGTCGCGTGGGAGCGGCGACATTCCTGTCGCTGCCCTGCGGATGCGCGGGAGGCGCACACTTCACGGAAACGCGGCGTGCGGCTCGGCGCGTGGTGGAAAATCGCGCCTCTCCCGGAATCGCGAAGCCGGCGACAGGAATGTCGCCGCTCCGAGGGCCCGCCGCGGTGAACGATTCCCGCGAGCGCATCGCGAAGAAAAAAAAATTTGCCCCGTGCCCGCTCACGTCGGCTATCCTCGCCGCATGGCCACCTACCTCTACGAAACGATCCCGCAGAAACCCGGCCAGAAGCCGCGCCAGTTTGAGCATGTGCAAAAAATGAACGATCCCGCACTCACGAACGACCCCGAGACCGGCGAACCCGTGCGCCGCCTCATCGTCGGTGGCAGCCTCATCACGCGCGGCACGAGCATCCTCTCGATGAACCGCCCGAAGCCGCGCGGGTAGGCGCGAGCGGAAGTTCGCGGCGAGTGGTCGGTCTGCAGGGCCTGCGCGCAGCCACGCGGAGCGCGGAAAAAATTCCGTAGCCGAGTTCCTGAGAACGCCGATACGCTTTCCGTTGCGGGTCAGCCCGCGCTTTCATAAGCGCGGCTACAAGAAGGTTACTTTTTCCCCGCGACGTAGAAGATGCTCCCCGTCGCCTGCACCTTGCGGCGGAAAATCTTGTCGCCATTTGTCACGTAGAGATACGCGCGGCCCTCGCCGCTGAGCGCGCAGCTTGTGAGCGGTTTGTCGAGTTGCGGGCGCGTGATCACGCCGCACATGCGGCCCGTGGGATCGAACACCTGCACGCCGAGCGTGGTCGCGACGAAGTAACGGCCCTGCTCGTCGCTGCACATCCCGTCGCCGCCGCTCGCGGGATTGTAGGGCGGCGGCTCGGCCATCTTGAACTCGCCCTTCGGATCGATCGGCAGGCGCATGGTCATGTAGGGCATCTTCGCGTCGAGCGAGCCGTCGGCGTTCACGCGGAATGTCCACACGTTCGCGCCCTTGTAGTCGCTCACGGCGAGCGTGCCCTGGTCGGGTGAAAGTGTGATGCCGTTCGGCGCGTTGATGCCATGCACAACCGTGCCCCCTTTTGTCTCAGGGTCGGCTTTTGGGTTATACCCTTTGTTCGTGTCGATATGCACCCGTTTCATCTCGCCAACAAATTCGATGAGCGTGGCATCCACCACGCGCCTCTCCTTCGTCTTCGCGTCCACGAAAACGATCTCCTTCTTGCCCGTGTGCGTGAAATAGATGTGCCCCTTCGAGTCCACGACGAGATCGTTCGGCTGCACGTCCGTCGCGAGTTCGTCAATCGCGCCGGTCTTCAGATCGATCGCGATGAGTCGTTTCTTTGATCCCTGGCACGCGTAGAGCCGGCCATCGGGGCCGAGCTTCAATCCGCTCACACCTTCGCTGGAAAGCTTCGTCTTTTTGCCGTCGGGCGAGATTTTGTAGATGCCCACGCCGTCGCCCTTCATGTCGGAGAAATAGAAATTTCCCTCCGCGTCTGACATCGGCCCGTCGCAAAATGCGAGGTCCTCGACGACCGGCTGCCAGCCTTCGCCCTCGATGAGCAGGCGGTGCAGCGTCATGTCGCCGCCGAGGTCGCCCTTCGTGTCGATCACGGGTGTGTATTTTTCCTTCCGCCACAGCCAGCGCAGCGCGTCGGGCATGATGCTGCCGCCGCGCTTCGAGTTGTGCCCGAAGCCCTCGACGAAATCGAACTTCACATCGTAGCCCATGTATTTCAGCGCCGCGTGCATCTGCTGGTTCGCGATCGGCCAGTTGCCGAATTGGTTGTCGAGATCGCCCGACGAGTCCTGCAAAAAGACGCGGACCGGCTTCCGCTCCGTCTTGCGAATGAGCGACGGATACGCGTTGCCGCCGCGGATATTCGTGAAGCTGCCGATGGTCGAGAGCACCTTGCGAAACGCCTCGGGATGCTCCCACGCGACGGTGAACGAGCAGATGCCACCGCTCGACGATCCGCAAAGCGCGCGCTTCTCCGGGTCGTGCGACAGCGGCCACTTTTTCTCCACCTCGGGCAAAATCTCCTCGATCAAAAACTTGGCGAAGCGATCGCCGAGCGAATCGTATTCAATGCTGCGATTGCTCGGCGATGCCGGGCGGCCATCGGGGCGCTTGCGCGGCGGCTCGCCGGGCTTCAGCGGCGTGGTGCCGGGATTGATGAAAATCGCGACCGTCGGCGGCATGTCGCCCTTCGCGATAAGATTGTCGAACACGGTCGGGATGCGCCAGTCGCCGGTCGTGTTTTTGTAGCCGCTGCCATCCTGGAAAACCATCACCGCCGCCGAGCCATCCGGCTTGAACTGCGCAGGCACATACACCCACCAGTCGCGCACCGTGTCGGGGAAAATCTTCGACTCCCACACCGGCATCTGCGTGACCGTGCCGTGCGGGATTTTCTCGTCCACCCGATGATCGGGCGACTCGACAAAATCATCCGCAGCGAAAACAAGCGTGGTTGACGCGAAGGAAAAAGCAGCAAGCGAAGCAAGGAAGAATTTGCGCATAGCCCGCCGAGCAAAACAGCGAAGCGTGCAACGAGGCGAGCGAAATACCGTAGTCGCCGACGGAAGGAGGCGGGCACTTGAAGATTTCATCTTGCCAAACTCCGCATGGCCCATTCTCCTCCACGCCCGATGAATGAGCGCGATTCCCTCCCGTTCAGTTCGGACGTCGGCACACCGGCGTGAAGAGGCGACTAGAAACACTGGACGCTGACGGGAGATGAAGAGCATGATCAAAAAACAATCCTTATGAACCACAGCCTATTTGCATGTCTCATCGTTACTTTCGCCATGATTGGGTGTGAGCAAAAGCCAGCCCAGACTGGAAATGTCCCGACAACCCAACTGACGCGCCAGCTTGCGATGGAAATTTTGTCCAAGAGCAAACTAGACGTCAATCGGAACAGCAGTGACAAATACATCAGCCTCAATGGAGCTGCCTTGAAAGATCTCTATGACGACGGGCTGGTCAGGATTGACCCTGATGGGACTGGGGAGTTGAATAAGAAAGGTGCCGATTTTTTCAACAAATACGGATTTAGACAGACGCCTATTCGAGTCCGGCCTGGAACTTCTATCCCTGCCGATGGTGCCAGCCGCTTAGTAACCGAAAAGGTGGTAGAAGGGACAGGCATAGCGATGAATGGTGACGGGACCCAGGCTCACGTAGAATTCAACACTGAATGGGTGTTCGCAGATGAGTTGAGGCCAGTAACGAAATATCTAAACAAAAGCGCAGGATCTCATAAAGCGGATATGAAAAAATATGACGACGGCTGGCGGGCAGTTTATCTGAGGTGAATTGGCACGCGATGACGGGCGACCGTCATTTCAAGCAACCGGGTTTCGTGGGTCTGCTGCGTGAGCAAGCCCACTAGCAGCCTGTCGGACTTTCCGCGCTACGGATTTTGAAATTGCGGGTTGAAGGAGGATGCCCGCGCGCTTCGTTTCGATTGATCACGACACCCCGATGCTCCTGCCGCCGGATTTGCGCGACTGGGTGCCGGAGGATC